>NZ_JAKZGB010000004.1:0-345418 GCF_022549545.1 Acinetobacter sp. ANC 3882
CCCGAACTCAGAAGTGAAACCTCTTAGCGCTGATGGTAGTGTGGCACTTGCCATGTGAGAGTAAGTCATCGCCAGCTTTTAAATACTAACACCCCTCAACTAACGTTGAGGGGTGTTTTTTATTGCATAGATGAAAATGATTAATAATAATGTTTCTATTGCCTCAGAAGAATTCGTACAGGAATTTAAAGACTTAAGGGATGAGCTAGTTCGGAACTACTTTACTATTGATTCCGACACATCACGAATTGATTTATTAGACAAATCTGGAATGAATAATGAACAAATTAATTTAACTGAAAAAATTGTTTCGGAGGCTTTAACCGATGCACTATATACCGTCTTACTAGGTCTTTAGGGTAGTGCATCAATTGGTCAGCATCAAATCATGTATAAGCTATTTGATGAGCAATCAAATGAACTGACTGGCAATATAGAATCCATAGCATGGGAAAAATTTCACAGCGAAAATACATAACAAGGTATTGCTGAGTGCAGCATATGAATATATTTTTGCAATATACACTTAAATGAGTTGAGATTAGAATTCAGTTTTATCCCTATTAGTTATTCTTATGCAATGGCTTGTCGCTGAAACGTATTCTTTTCCCTACGAGGCTCATATTGCCAAAACTCAATTAGAAGCATCTGAGATTCCAGCACGTATTGAGAATGAACATACTATTAATATGGATTGGCTTTATTCCAATGCATTAGGTGGTGTTCGGTTATTGGTTCCAGAAAGCTATGTAGAGGAAGCAAAAATGATTCTCGGACAAGATTTTAGCCAAGAATTAGAACAAAAGTTCGGTTCAAGCGAGTGCTGTCCCAAGTGTGGAAGTACAGATATAAAGCCCTATACGGAAGGAAAAAGGCCTGCATATTTGGTTTTTTTATTGCTTGGATTCCCTTTATTTTCTTATAAACATGGAACTAAGTGTCAGCACTGTGATCATTTTTGGTGTTAGTATTTCTCTTAGAAATAAAAAGTTAGTAAATAAAAACAAATGGTTGGCTTGTTCTAAAAACTAAAGCAGAAGAGCATTCAAGCATGAATATTGCAAAGAATATTTTGTGGGTAGATTGCTGCGCAGCTGGATTCGCAGGCCTCATCGTCTTGTTTGCGAGTGAGTGGTTCAGCCAGTTGTATCATTTACCTAGGTATGTCGTCATTTTCATTGGTTGTATTAACCTATTATATGCATGTTATTCATTTACATTAGCCAATTATAAAAAACGCTCACTGTTCCTCATCAACATCTTGGTGATTGCGAATGCCATTTGGGTTATGGCTTGCTTAATCATGTTGGGCATGTTTTGGGATGAAATGACGATCTTTGCCATGATTCATATTGGTGGAGAAGCTATTTTTGTTGGCACTTTAGCTCGATTGGAATATCAATGGCGGTATCAACTTACATTTCCTTATCGCTAAACAAGTAACCAAACTAACTGGACAGAAGTTAAACAGCTTTGTTTAATAGAGAAGAAAAAGATAAGAAAGGAAAACAAAATGGAATATAAGGGAAGTTGTCACTGTGGAAAAATCTCCTTTGTGGCGCAAGGGGAATTAACCGAGGCTCTGTCATGTAACTGTTCGATTTGTCAGAGAAAGGGTTCTTTATTGTGGTTCTTGCCTACGGATCAAGTCGACATCTCCGTTGAAGAGAACGCGTTAGCGAGCTATCAATTTAATAAACATGTGATCGACCATCATTTCTGTAATACCTGTGGTATTCATCCTTATGCAACTGGAGTTGATCCAAAAGGCAAGCAGATGTATGCCATTAATATAAGGTGTATTGAAGATCTTGATTTGGAAAGCATCAAGATCAACCATTTTGATGGCCGTTCAGTGTAATCATAAAATCTAGAGTATAAAAATGACCAAGAGTAAAAAGTTAGAGCCTGAACAAGCTACAGTGTTACTAGAAATCTTGAAAAAGCGTTTTGAAAAAAATATGCATCGTCACAAAGACTTGAATTGGTCTGATATCGAAGATCAATTACAACAGCAACCAGAAAAATTATGGTCTCTTAATCAAATGGAAGATACGGGTGGAGAACCAGATGTGGTCTCGTTTGATCTGACAGCATCTGAAATTGTGTTTTATGATTGTGCTATGGAAACACCAAAAGGTCGTAGAAGCCTGTGTTATGATCGTGCGGCTTTAGAGGCGCGCAAAGAACATAAACCTGAAAACAATGCAGTTGAGCTTGCTGAGGTTATCGGAATTGAACTGTTAACAGAAGAACAATATAGGCAGTTACAGTCAGTTGAGCATTTCGATTTAAAAACTTCAAGTTGGGTCAAAACATCTGAGGATGTGCGTAAATTGGGTGGTGCAATTTTTTGTGATAGCCGTTATGGCCGAGTCTTTACTTATCATAATGGAGCCCAATCTTATTATGCGACCCGTGGATTTCGTGGCCGATTAAAAATATAGTTTCTCGTCTTCACTGGCATTTCTAAGTATTTTTTAACTTTTAATTTTGCCAAGCGCTTGCTTGGTTTTTCTGGTTTTGCTACTTTAGTGCTCATTCAATAAACAATGATCAATAATTGCTAGGAAGCAGAATATGCACCTTAATCCTTTGTACTATAACGAGCAGCATCTTGAGTTTTCCAAGAGTATCCGACGCTTTGTAGAAAAAGAGATTTCACCTTTTATCAATGAATGGGATGAAAGTGAAACCTTTCCGAGAGAACTCTATAAAAAAGCTGCAGACATTGGTTTGTTAGGATTAGGGTTTGAAGAGCAATATGGTGGCATTGCAGGAACAGATGCATTTTATACCCTGTTAGCCTCTATTGAGCTGGCGAAATGTGCATCGGGTGGTTTAGCTGCTTCTTTACTGTCACATACAATTGGCGCGCCACCCATCCAGCATTTTGCCAATGAAGAGGTCAAAGCTCAGGTACTTCCGCAGATTTTATCGGGTGACAAGATCTCAGCATTGGCGATTACTGAGCCTGGCGGTGGTTCAGATGTCGCTGCTCTTAAAACCAAGGCAGTGCGTGAAGGTGATTATTTTCTGGTGAGTGGAGAAAAGACCTTTATCACTTCAGGGATACGAGCGGATTATTACTCGGTTGCAGTTCGTACTGATCCAAATGCCAAAGGTGCAAATGGTATATCCATGCTGTTGATTGATGCGCATAGTGAGGGGATCAGCAAAACCAAACTAGACAAAATGGGCTGGTGGGCGTCAGATACGGCACATTTACATTTTGACAATGTCAAAGTGCCTGCTAGCCATTTATTAGGTCCTGAAAATATGGGCTTTCTGGTGATTATGAATAACTTCAATATGGAGCGTTTTTTCCTTGCTGCCAGTAGTTATGGCTTTGCTTTGACTTGCTATGAAGAAGCATTGGATTGGGCACAGCAACGCCAAACCTTTGGTAAGCGTTTGGTCGATCATCAGGTGATGCGTCATAAGTTGGTGGATATGGCAACTCGATTGACTGCAACGCGTGCTTTATTGGAGGATACTGCTTATCGCTTGGGTAAGCCTGAATTGCAAGGCAGTGAACTGATTGCCCAGATTTGTATGCTTAAGAATGTTGCTACTCAAACCATGCAATTCTGTGCAGATGCTGCGGTACAGACGCTAGGTGGAATGGGCTTTATGCGCGGTACTAAATCCGAACGTATTTATCGTGAAGTGAAGGTGAATATGATTGGTGGTGGCGCAGAAGAAATTATGAAAGATTTAATTAGTAAACAATTGGGTTATTAGTTAACGTTTGCATGCTTTATCGAACAATCTAAGAGCTGATCTCTTTAGTGAAAATATCAATAATTCGAGTTTCTGTATTTTCTAAGGTGATTAATATTTTAGAAGGAGAAACTTGTTGAATGGCATCAATCCACCAGATAGAGGGTGGATTTCGATGTAATTCAAAATACTGAGAGGTCGGCTGGTCGTATTGATAAGGAGTAAATGGTTCTTTGATAAGGTAAACAATCAGTCCACACCCTCCAATTGCACACCATTTCTCATGATGATCAATGATCGCCACTTCTGGATTACCATAAAAATCACCTATTTCAATGTAGTCTTTTATACAAGTAGACTCTAACGGTGCAATATAAACACTTTCATGAAGGTGAATAATTTTAAAGTTCTTAGACTGTGTAAGTTGAATATAATTCGTGTGCATGATTATAAATTCCTCCTTCTTCTTACTCTAGCCATGCATTGCCAATATTCCGAATATACACTTTATCAGGTTCATCCTCATCTTGATAAAGATAACCATTATCTTTCAATATATTGAGCTCAATAAGCTCTTTAATAAGCTCGGATGTCTTATCAGGATAAGACCAGAGTGTCTGTCTGTCTCCAGATTCAAATGGCCAATCTAATTCCGTATCTGATACAAATTGAATAAGATCTCCTTGGTTATTTAATAAATACCACGTGACAATAGCTGATTGGGCTACGTTACCTGCTAATTCTTTTTTCTTATTGCCATTCAAATGAATAAACGAGATGATTTCTTTTTTAGTCTCATTAACGAGTACGTATTGTATTCCCATAAGATGCTCATCTTCTCACTTAATAAACTATATTTATTATTTCTAGTAATAGAAATAAAAGTACCATGAGCATAATTTAGAAGCTTAATTTTTAGAACGCCAGATATTTCTTATCTGTCCAATCCGAATTTAAAATTGCCCAACGTTCATGATCTTTCCATTCTTTTCCACCGACTCGTAGGTACTTGCGAGAAAAGCCTTCTTTCACAAAACCTGCATTTGATACAAGGCGAATAGAGGTCAGGTTGTCTGGTTGAATATTAGCTTCTAGTCGATGTAGATTCAGTGTTTGAAATGCTTTTTCTAAAACCAGTTGTAGTCCATGTCGCATATAGCCATGTCCTGCATAAGGATAAAAGGCTTCATAGCCTAAATAGGCAGAATGGAAGTAACCACGAACAATATTCGATATATTAAAGGTGCCAACAATGGCATGATTTTCTGTTAAACAGACAAAATAACGGTGTTCTTGAGCGAGGTAGTGTTCAAAATCAGTCGGCGGATAGGTCCACGGTTGATGTAGATGAATACTATTTGAGTAGGCATGTTTGATTTCAGCTAAATCACTGAGTTGAGGCTTACGCAAATAGACTGGACTCATTTCACCGTCATTTCCCAAACCATTTCAGTCAATTCATCAATTTTGACTTTGCCTTCTGGTCGATACCAAGTCACCGTCCAAGAAATCGAACCACCAAGTAAACGACGCCAGATAAAAGCATCATGTTTCACCTTGCCTTGAGCCCGTAATTTTTCAATCACATCCAGCCAAACTTGCTCATATTCATTACGCATCTTCAAAAGATAGTCTTGTTTTTCTTTTGATAGCGCAAACCATTCATGTACCAGTACGGCCATAGCCGCACCTGTATCACCAGCAATGGAGAGTAATTCAGCTTTGATCAAATGACGTAATTGCTGTTCAGGATCAGTTGAACGTTCAGCTGCTTCTTTTAAGCGGGCAAAGTTATAAATGATGGTTTGTTCCATCACTGTCGCAAGAATCTCATCTTTACTTTTAAAATGATGAAACAGGCTGCCAGATTGAATTCCAATAAACTCACCGAGTTGACGAACCGTGGTTTTATCATAACCCTGCTTATAAAAGAGATAGGCTGCACCTTGCAATAAACGCCCACGTGGACTGTCATCAAAACAAACAATTTTGGGGATTTGTTCAATTGAAGTTGCGATCATGCCTATCCGTCTATCCTATTTAAGCTGAGGTACATTGTAACAAAATTCATTTGATGCATTGTCTTATCTTTTTATAACAAGCATTTGCTTTAATTTGACCATTTTTGCCAATACATCATAGCATTATGCACTTTACAAACCAAGCACTTGCTTGGTAGTGTTAAGGCGTTTTTAGCAATAACAATGAGAAAGCGTATGACAAGTGTCAAACAGGATGACCAGAGGGTAGTCAAAATCGGGTGTGCATCAGGGTTCTGGGGCGATACCAATACCGCTGCTTTTCAGTTGGTACACCTAAGTGATATTGATTATCTGGTCTTTGATTATCTGTCAGAAATCACCATGTCGATTATGGCCAAGGCGATGATGATAGATCCAAGTCATGGTTATGCTTTGGATTTTGTCAGTCGAGTCATGACACCACTGATCAATAAAATTGCTGAGAAAAAAATTAAAGTAATTAGTAATGCGGGTGGGGTAAATCCGCTGGCATGCCGTGATGCATTACAAAAAATGATTGATGAAAAGGGCTTAAATTTAAAAGTCGCAGTGGTACTGGGTGATGATGTACTAGCAAAGCATGCTGAATTACTCACCCAAAATATTCAGGAAATGTTTAATGGCGATGCCTTGCCTGCACATGTTGCCAGTAGTAATGCCTATTTAGGCGCTGTTGCGATTCGCGATGCGCTCGATTTGGGTGCAGATATCGTGATTACAGGTCGTGTAGTCGATTCAGCCGTTGTGCTTGCACCACTGTTGCATGAGTATAAATGGTCACTTGAGGATTATGACAAGCTGGCGCAAGGCGCATTGGCAGGGCATGTCATTGAATGCGGTGCGCAATGTACAGGTGGAAATTTTACTGATTGGCGGCTAGTTCAAGGCTTTGACAATATGGGCTTTCCTATCGTGGAAGTGAGTGACGATGCTTCATTTATCGTGACCAAGCCGAAAGGGACGGGGGGATTAGTTTCGACTGCGACTGTGGCAGAGCAGATCGTTTACGAAATTGGCAATCCGCAAGCCTATCTTTTACCTGATGTGGCTGCTGATTTTAGTCAGGTCCGTTTAGAACAGGTGGGTGAACATCGAGTCAAGGTGACAGGTGCAACAGGGCGTGCACCCACCCAGCAATATAAAGTCAGTGCAACCTATGCCGATGGCTACCGAGTTTTAGTCAGTTTCTTAATCGCTGGTCGTGAAGCACCAGAAAAAGCACAAATGATTGCGGATGCCATTATCAACAAATGTGAACGCGTTTTGGCATTGCGTTCAGTCCCACCGTTTAGTGAAAAGTCTGTTGAGATTCTCGGGGTTGAAAGTACTTATGGTACACATGCCCGAATCAAAGACAGCCGTGAAGTAGTGGTTAAAATAGCGGTCAAGCATTTGTTCAAAGAAGCTTGTATGTTCTTTGCTTCTGAAATTGCCCAAGCTTCAACAGGCATGGCACCTGCATTGGCAGGAATTGTCGGAGGCCGTCCTAAAGCATCGGCAGTGGTGAAATTATTTTCATTTTTGATTGATAAAGATCAATTAAAGGTAGAAGTCGATTTTGCAGGACAGCGTTACCCCGTACAGATTCCTACGGGGCAAAAGGCACCAGCTGTCGAACTACATCCCGTCGGTGAAGTGGCCACCTATCAAGGTGATGAAGTTGAAGTGCCTTTGATTGAGGTGGCACATGCGCGCAGTGGTGATAAGGGCAATCATAGCAATATCGGGGTGATTGCACGCCAAGCGGAATATTTACCTTGGATTCGTGCGGCACTGACTGAAACCAATGTTGCCGCGTATATGCAGCATGTTTTAGACCCAGACAAATCCAAGGTGATCCGTTATGAATTGCCAGAGATGAATGCGCTGAATTTCATGTTGGAAAATGCTTTGGGTGGTGGTGGGATTGCCAGCTTGCGAATCGATCCACAGGGTAAAGCCTTTGCACAGCAATTATTGGATATGCCGGTGAAAGTGCCTAGAAAACTGATAGTTTAAGCTGTACTTTACTAATACGAGATTTTTCGCTTGTAATAGAATCGAGCAAGCGAAAGTCTCATGTCTTTTTTATATTTTATCTAGTCCGCAAGAGACGAGATAGTTATAGATTGAGTCATAGTATTTTTGGGGTCTTGTTGGATCCGTACCATCTACTGCCGGAATAAAAATAACCATACCTTGTCGGGCTCGAGTCAGTAACACTCTATAAGCATTAAGAAGATAACTTTTGGTAGCATCTTTCTTAATATTTTGCCACTTAGAACCTTTAAAACTTTGAAATTGCCAACCATTCTCGTAATAGAGATTTATATCCCAGCTTACACAGGTATAGTCGATTTCAAGTCCTTGGATATCAAACTCAGTCGCGATATCCTCTAAGTAATAAGACGAGCGTGTATCCTCTTGAGTGTTTAAAAACCAATCAGTTGGAGATATATCATTCTTAACATAGATTCCTTCTGCTTTTAGTCGTTTAGCACCTGAACTTGCAATCAAGCCAATTCTTTCAGTACCTCTAGCTTGATTTCTTAACCAGATTTTTGCCTTGGCTAAGTCCCTAGTGATTTTAATGGGATAATTGTGTTTAATTTCTTGATAAATCTGAGCAGCTTGATCATTTTCATTGTCTAAAATGGATTGGATCAAGGATGCAACTTTTTCACTTCGAAATGAGCGGACAGAGGTGGATAAATGAAGATCAGTTCTTTGATGTCCATGTTGTTTTAGCCAATTTGATAAATTTAAATCATTCAGATAGGTGTTAGGTTCTGCCAAAATCTTATCTGAATAATAAATATCCCAAGATTGGTATTTTGTTTTTAGCGACTCAATCCATTCTGAAACGCCTGCTTCACCTGTATTAATTTCTTGTCCACCACCGATTAAGCATATAATTGCACACCAATCTTCATGTCGATCCATCACACTAATTAGATATTCTGGTTCAGACATGTCAAAGTTTTGGATTCCCTTTTTCTGTTGCATGAACTTAGAGACCTGGTCCTTCTGCCAAGCTCTTTGTGCTTCATCGAAAACAACAACTTTTTCAATAGGGGCATGGGGCGTTCTTAAATTGTCATCTCTAAAATGATGAATGTTTTGGATAAAAGCTTTTGCTTTCCTTTCAGCTTCTGTGCGTAAAATTTTCTGGCCACTTTTTTTAGCAGATTGTACAGAGTCTCTAGAGAGCGCTTCTCTTAATACATCTACCAACGGGCCATTACCTGATAAAAATACCGAATGTTCAGATTCATCTGCTTTTAGTCGTTCATTCGCGATGTTTAGACCCGCAAGCGTTTTTCCAGCGCCAGGAACCCCTGTTAAAAAGCAGATTGATTTTTTATGCTGAGTTTTAGAGTTTTCGATAATTTCATTTATTAAATTCGAGGTGTTTGATAGGTTAATTGCACCTGCATCACTTCTTGAAATTTCTTTAACGCTATGGCCCCTATATAAGGCTTGAGCGGCCTCAATAATAGTCGGTGTCGGCTTATAGATACTATTTTCCCAAGTATGAATATTTAAACTATCTTTTGTCTTTACTTGGTCCAAAATTTGAATCAACGTTGCTTTAAAATTCTCTTTATTGCATAAGATACAGCTGGTTAAAGCTAAAGTGCTATCGATCTTAGAGGTGGCACTTGGGGCATTTGTCGCAATAAGGATAGGGACAATTGTTTTATTATGACTTCCTCCATGAAAATTTTGTAAATCTAGGCAATAGTCGATGGTTTGATTTTGAGCATGTTTTGAATAACTTTTTTCGCCTACTTTGAACTCCATTACAAGGATTAAATTATTTATAATTAATATGTTATCTACTCGTTTTCCCATTCTAGGGATCGAGAACTCGAAATATAAATGACCATATAAATCTTTGAGCTCTTGTTTTAGAAAATCAATTTGCTCAAGCCAAGCATTTTTCTGTAAATCTTCTAAATCATGTTGATGATGGCGTGCAAGTTGTCCAAAAATTGCATTTTTATTTTCGTTTAAAAATAAATCTATCGAACTTTGATAATAACTTGTATTCATTGTGAGTTTTTAAATTTTTAAAAATCTTAAATTGAACAGTATGTTAGCACTAGAAATAATGTTTTAGCAAAAAATGACATTTAAATTCGGATGATAAAGGCATCTTTGCACTTTACAAACCAAGCACTTGCTTGGTAGTGTGTGATCAGTTAAAAATAATATATGCATGGATCATAAAACATGGGTTATCAATCAATTTTCAGGGCAGATGCATTTGCTAACAAAGTGATTATCGTGACAGGCGGTGGCTCTGGTATTGGCCGTTGTACTGCACATGAATTGGCATCCTTAGGTGCGCAAGTCGTGATCACGGGACGTAAAGTTGAAAAATTAGAAAAGGTCAGTCAGGAAATTTTAGAAGATAGAGGTAAAGTTCATTTCATCGTCTGTGATAACCGTGATGAAGAACAAGTTAAAAGCATGATTGCTGAAGTCATTGAAAAATTTGGCAAGCTCGATGGTTTAGTCAATAACGCAGGTGGACAATTTCCTTCTGCGCTTGAAAATATTTCTGCCAATGGTTTTGATGCGGTGGTCCGTAATAACCTGCATTCAACCTTCTATCTGATGCGTGAAGCTTATAATCAATGGATGGCAAAGCATGGTGGCAGCATTGTCAACATGACCGCAGATATGTGGGGCGGTATGCCAGGTATGGGCCATTCAGGTGCAGCACGTTCAGGTGTAGATAACCTGACTAAAACAGCTTCAGTTGAATGGGGTAAATCAGGGGTTCGCGTCAATGCGGTTGCACCAGGTTGGATTATTTCTTCAGGCATGGATAACTATAGTGGTGATTTTGCCAAAGTGATTATTCCAAGTTTGGCGAGCAATGTCCCATTAAAACGTATGGGTACAGAGTCAGAAATTTCTTCTGCGATTTGTTATTTACTCTCCGATGCCGCTGCTTTTATCTCAGGGGTAACACTCCGCATCGATGGGGCTGCTTCACAAGGTACACGGATGTATCCATTGGCAGATGCGACCAACAATGAAGCCTTTAATGGTTTCCATCGTGCTTTTATTCCTGACATATTCAAAACAGATGGAGAATAAATATGAGTATTCTCCAATCTGAAATTGCAGTGGGTAGTGAGCAATACGAGCAAAATAGAGAGGCGTTATTAACGCAGCTGGCTGAAGTTCGTGCGGTGCAGCAAAAAAGCATCGATAAATCTTATGCGGCAAAACCCAAGTTTGATAAGAAAGGCAAAATTTTGCCCCATGAGCGTATTCGACTGTTATTAGATGCGGATTCACCTTTTGTCGAGCTGTGTGGCTTGGTTGGCTACAATATGCATGATGATAAAGATGGCTCCGAGGCTGGTGGTGGCGTTATCGCTGGGATTGGTTTTGTCAGTGGTGTACGTGCGCTGGTTTCTGCCAGTAATAGTGCGATCAAAGGTGGCACCATGTCACCGATGGGGGTACATAAAACCCTCCGCCTGCAAAAGATTGCATTAGAGCAAAAGTTGCCGATGGTCACCTTGACTGAAAGTGGTGGGGCTAACCTGAACTATGCTGCGGAAGTGTTTACCTATGGTGGTATGACCTTTGCCAATCAGGCACGATTGTCTGCTGCGGGGATTCCACAAGTCGCGGTGGTGCATGGTAATGCGACCGCTGGTGGGGCTTATCAGCCGGGTTTATCTGATTATGTGATTGCCGTACGCAAACAGACAGAAATGTTATTGGCAGGACCACCATTATTATTGGCGGCAACAGGTGAGGTTGCAACGGCAGAAGAGCTGGGTGGGGCAGAAATGCATACTCAAGTCTCAGGCGTGGCGGAATATCTGGCGGAGAATGATGCGGATGGTATTCGTTTGGCGCGTGAGATTTTTGAACATCTGAACTGGAAAGAACAAACCGCGCAATCGAATCAGAATTATAAGGAACCACGTTATGCTGCGGAAGAATTGTTAGGTATTGTTCCTCAAGATCCGAAGCAACCTTTTGATATGAAGGAAATCATTGCACGGATTATTGATGATTCAGACTTTCTGGAATTTAAACAGGAATATGATGCTTTAACGGTCTGTGGCTGGGCAAAAATGGGGGGGCTGCATATCGGCATCATTACCAATAATGGCCCGATCACACCACAAGGGGCAGCTAAAGCAGCGCAATTTATTCATCTGTGTGAACAGACCCAACGTCCACTTTTATTCTTGCACAACACCACAGGTTTTATGGTCGGAACGGATGCAGAGCAGAACGGTATTATCAAGCATGGCTCTAAACTCATTCAGGCAGTCGCCAATGCGACGGTGCCAAAAATCTCGATCGTGGTTGCGGGTTCTTATGGGGCAGGCAACTATGCGATGTGTGGGCGCAGTTTGTCACCGCAATTTATCTTTGCATGGCCAAATTCGCATGTGGCGGTAATGGGCGCGGCACAAGCAGGTAAGGTGTTGCGTATCGTGGCTGAGGGTAAACAAAAAGCATCAGGGATGGAACCCAATCCACAGATGCTGGATTTCTTGGAACAAAGTACAGCAATGAAACTGGAACAGCAGTCGACGGCTTTATTTAATACCGCAATGCTCCATGACGATGGGATTATCGATCCAAGAGATACCCGAAAAGTACTGATTTTCTTATTACAAACCATTTTTGAAGCACAACAACGTGAGTTAAATCCAACACGATTTGGTGTGTCGAGATTTTAAAAAATCTCCCCTAACCCCTCTTTAAAAAGAGGGGGGACTCCTCCCTTTTCTAAAGGGAGGCTGGGAGGGATTTACAAGATTAAATTTAAGGAAAAAACAATGAAATTTACCGCAGAACATGATGCTTTACGCCGTACCACACGCCAGTTTGTGGAAAATGAATTGAATCCCTTTATTCCAGAATGGGAAGAGGCAGGACGTTTTCCCATTCATGATGTGTTTAAGAAAATGGGGGATTTAGGTTTATTGGGGATTTGCAAGCCTGAAGAAAATGGTGGTTTAGGGCTCGACTATTCTTATAATCTCGTGGTGGCAGAAGAGTTAGGTCGTGCTGCGTGTGGGGGGGTGCCACTGGCGATTGGCGTGCAAACCGATATGGCAACGCCTGCACTGGCACGTTTTGGCAGCAAAGAACTACGAGATGAGTTTTTAAATCCTGCGATTCGTGGTGAATATGTCGCGTCGATTGCAGTATCCGAAGTGCATGCGGGTTCTGATGTGGCAGCCATTAAAACGACTGCAAAAAAAGATGGCGACGACTATGTGATTAACGGCAGTAAAATGTGGATCACCAACTCATTACAAGCAGATTTCTTCTGTTTACTTGCCAATACCTCTGATGACAAACCACACGTCAACAAATCCATGATTATTGTGCCAGCAAAAACGGCAGGGATTAGTTTCTCTGAACCCTTAAATAAACTAGGTATGCGCTCAACCACCACTGCACAGGTCTATTTCGATAATGTTCGTGTACCGCAACGCAACCTTGTGGGTGCAGAAGGCATGGGCTTTATGATGCAAATGATGCAGTTCCAAGAAGAGCGGATGTGGGCTTGTGCCAATGCGGTGGGCGGGATGGAAAAAGTCATTCAGCAAACCATTGATTATGCTAAAGAACGTACCACCTTTGGTCAGCCTTTGATTCATAATCAGTATGTACATTTCCGTTTTGCTGAGTTGATGACCGAAGTAGAAGCATTGCGTGCCTTAACTTATCAAGCATGTGAACAGCATATTGCAGGTGAAAATGTCACGATGATGGCCTCAATGGCAAAGTTAAAAGCGGGTCGTTTAAGTCGTGAAGTGGCGGATAGCTGTCTGCAATATTGGGGCGGTAATGGCTTTATGTGGGATAACCCTGCGTCGCAACTATTCCGTGATGGTCGTCTAGGTTCAATTGGCGGCGGTGCAGATGAGATTATGTTGGGGATTATCTGTAAGCTCATGGATATTCTGCCTAAAAAGCAGAAAAACTAGGAGACGAAAGATGGTGCTTTCAACTTCTCTTGCAGACTTGAATATTGATGACAGCATTGAACTAGAGCAACAGGGCAGCATTTTGACCTTATGGCTGAATCGTCCTGAAAGCCGTAATGCCATGAGTTTGAATATGGTGACTGCCATTCAACAGGTGTTTAGCCAGATTGCCGATGATTCCTCAATTCGAGCTGTCGTTCTCAGAGGTAAGGGCGGGCATTTCTGTGCGGGCGGTGACATTAAGGATATGGCGAGCTTACGTATTGAAGCTGCAAATAGTGGCAGTTTGCAACCCTACGTCGATTTTAACCGCCGTTTTGGAGCCATGATTGAACAGGTTGATCAAGCACCCCAAACCGTTGTTGTTGTACTGGAAGGGGCCGTACTTGGTGGTGGCTTTGGTTTAGCGTGTGTTTCGGATATTGCCATCAGTCGTGATAGCGCCCAGTTTGGTCTGCCAGAAACAGGTTTGGGCATCTTACCCGCGCAAATTGCGCCTTTCGTGGTAAAGCGGATTGGTCTGACTCAAGCCCGCCGTTTGGCTTTATTAGGTTTACGTTTTGATGGTCACACTGCTTTGAATTTAGGTGTGATTCATCAATTGGCACAGAATGACGCTGAACTGGAACAGCAGCTTGCTGAGACCATTCAACAGATTAAGCGTGCTGCACCTTTGGCTTCCCGTGCCACCAAAGCTTTATTACATCGAACGCTCAATGAACCTTTAACCTCTCTTTTAGATGATGCTGCACAACAATTTGCACAAGCAGTCGGTGGCGCAGAAGGACAAGAAGGAACGATGGCTTTTATTCAAAAACGTTTGCCAAACTGGACTGAGCAGTAAAAGAGCAAAGTATGTCTTTGCGCACCGTATCGGTCAAAACCATATAAATACGGTGCTTTGAGGGATTAAATAATGAAATTTTCAAAAGTGTTAGTGGCAAACCGTGGTGAAATCGCTGTTCGTGTCATGCAAACGGCCAAAGCGATGGGCTATCAAACGGTTGCCGTGTATTCAGATGCCGATGCCAATGCACGCCATGTCCAGTTGGCAGATGAGGCGGTTTATATCGGTGCTTCTAAAGTTTCAGAATCCTATTTATCCATTGCCAATATTATTGAAGCCTGCCAAAAAACAGGTGCGGATGCGGTACATCCCGGTTATGGTTTCCTGTCTGAAAATACTGATTTTGCTCAGGCTTGTCTTGATCATGGTATTACCTTTATTGGACCAACAGCGGCTGCGATCGAATTAATGGGCAGTAAGCGCCTGTCTAAAATTGCCATGATTCAAGCTGGAGTACCTTGTGTGCCCGGTTATGAAGGTGATCAGCAGGATATTGATTATCTAGCTGAACAGGCAGAGAAGATTGGTTATCCTTTGATGGTTAAGGCATCGGCTGGCGGTGGTGGACGTGGCATGCGCTTGGTCCATCAGGCTTCGGATGTCTTGGATGCCTTAAAAACAGCGCGTTCAGAAGCAGAAAATGCCTTTGGCTCAGGTGAGCTGATTTTAGAGAAAGCGGTGATTGCCCCACGCCATGTCGAGATCCAGATCTTTGGCGATACGCATGGCAATTATGTGTACTTGTTTGAGCGTGATTGTTCAATTCAACGTCGTCATCAAAAGGTGGTAGAGGAAGCTCCTTGTCCTGTGATGACGCCTGAACTGCGTCAGAAAATGGGTGAGGCAGCTGTTGCAGCGGCTAAAGCTTGTGATTATGTCGGGGCAGGTACAGTGGAGTTCTTGCTGGATCAATCGGGCGAGTTCTATTTTCTGGAAATGAATACCCGTTTGCAGGTCGAACATCCTGTCACGGAAATGATTACAGGGCTAGATTTGGTGGAATGGCAGCTTCGTGTTGCCAATGGTGAAACTTTAGCTTTGCAGCAACATGAACTGACCCTGAATGGGCATGCGATTGAAGTCCGTTTATATGCAGAAGATCCGCGGCAGGATTTCTTGCCACAAACAGGTAAAGTGCTTCGTTGGCAACCCGCTGGTGCTGATGGTATGTTGCCGCATGTCCGTATTGACCACGGCATGTTAGAACAAGGTGAAATTAGTCCGTTCTATGATCCGATGGTGGCCAAGGTCATTGCTTATGGAAAGACCCGTCAGGATGCGATTCGACTGCTCGCTCGTGCCGTTGATGATTGTGTCTTGTTGGGTGTGAATAGTAATAAACAATTCTTGAGCAATTTATTACGACATCCGATTATTGTTGCTGGAGATACCAATACTGCCTTTATTCAGCAGCATTTTCAGGATGATATTAGTCTGCATCAACAAACCTTAAAGATTGAAACGCTTGCAGTGGCAGCAGCACTATTCACTCAACAAAATCAGCAGCGCGTTGCTTGGCAAACGGGTGTTGGCATGCCATTTCCGCTGAAACTGAAATATGCAGACCAACAGTTATTGTTACATGTACAAAATGATCAGCAGCAGGTCAAAGTTGAATTATGTGACCAACAGGCAACGATCAAAATTATAAGCATCAATGGTGGAGAGATTGTTTATAGCTGTGGAGGTGTTCGCCGTAAGCTCGCGTATGTGTTTGATCAAGATCAGCTGTATTTAGATGCGGACAATGGCAATGTGGTGATTGAAAATATGACCTATGCAGCTCCAGAAGCCGCAGAAGTTGTAGGGGATGGAAAAATCCGAGCACCAATGGATGGGGCTATCGTGAATCTGTTGGTCAATGTTGGCGATCAGGTGGTGAAAGGACAAACCTTATTGGTGCTCGAAGCCATGAAGATTCAGCAACAGATCAAATCCGATGTCGATGGTGTAGTCGAGGAACTGATTGGTCAGGTTGGGCAGCAGGTGAAAAAACGACAATTGCTGTTAAATCTAAATATGGTCTAGTCATCTATAACAGCAACTAAAAAGCGAGGTTTTATGCCTCGCTTTTTAGTAAGCTCAATACAGCTTCTAAGGAATGTTGATGGTTCCCTTGTAATTCCTGTGCTGCAAACTCTGCTAAGGCTTGTTCATGAGCCAGTAAATAACTTAGAAATTCTTGAGTCGTTGCATCGGCATGTTGAGTCATTCTCTCAAACGTTTCCATAAAAGGTTTTGTACCTTGTTTGAGTAAATGCATGGCAGCTTTCCAAGGAAGCTTTGCCATAGCGATACCTGATGCTTTGGCTTGCAACTTAATGTGTGGTCGAATTGAAGCAGTGTGACTATGTTGCGCTAAGAAATCCTCTAACCGTTGAAGTGTTTGAGTTTCCAGTTTAGCCAAGGTTTGCCATTTTTGTTGTTGTTCGATTGAACGCGTATATTTAGCGGCATTGAGAAAAATCAGTTCGCCCAATATTTCTGATTCGAGTGCAGTATTTAGATCTTGTTGATATTGTGGGTAATGCATTCCTTTGATTTCCATGAATAAGAATCGATTGAACAGTGGTAAGTTGACTCATTATAAATAGCATAAAAATTGTGCAAGACAAGCACTTAACCATCTATGTTGGTTATATAGATGGTTGAAGCGAAATCAAGGAAACATTTTTAAGCGCAAATTCTCTAAATGGCTTTGATACTGCTTTTGCCATTCTGTTTCTGAGAGTTGTGCTTTTAATGGTTCCATCTCTTGTTGTAACTGCTGCAAGGCTTTTTGGTATTGATCGACTTGCTGCTGTTGCTGAGCTTCACGTCGTTCTCTTTGCTGAACCTCTTGGCGTTCCTGTTCTGTCAAATATTGCTGTTGCAATTTCTGCTTTAAACGTTCAGTTTCAGCAGCATTTTGTTGGCCTTGCTGAATCAAATTTAAGGCTTGTTCATATTGCCCGATTTTGCTTTGTTGTTGAGTCTCAGCAGGATACTGTTTTTGTAACTCTTCAAAGGCTTTTAAACGTTGTTCAGCACTGAGTTTTTGATTCTGAGCTAAATCATTGTAGGCAAAACGATAATCCGCATACTGGCGTTCTTGCCCAAAACCAAGCATTGTCTCTGCTTGTCCTAACGTCTGCTCTCTCAGTTTCCACAAAGCATCAAACCGTTCTTTTGGCGATAAAGCGGTTGATAGCACTGTACTTTGCATACGTTGCTCGTATTGTGGCAGGCGTTTTAATAAGTTCGCGACCAGTTGTGCGAATTTCTGATCTGGGTAATTGGCCAAGGCTTTTGCCAAAGCAGCATTACAGTCAGATACAGGGCAGTTGGCCTTAAAGTCATTGAGAAACTGAGTGATATTGCCAGGTTGTTGTTGTAACTTTTTGAGTTGTTTCAACAGCGCGTCCTGAAAAATTTCATCCTTGTTTTTATGAGGCATGTTGTCATCACTCATCGGTGTCGATGAATCTTGAGATGATGTGGATTTGGTGTGCTGGATTGCAGCGGAAGAGGCGGTGCTCTTCCAGACTACAATCGCAACCAAGACCACGAGAACAATAACAATTGTTAGCAATAGTCTTTTATTCATACCGCCTTCCGCTTTATGGGTTGTAATTAAATTGTCCCATCACAGGGAAGTGATCTGAGAGATCCCATGTCATGTACAGTGGATCAGCTGTAGTACGCAAGATACGAACATCATTACGCGCCTGAGTGGGCTGGCGATGGTTATTCGATGCTACGATATAGTCCAGATATTCAACAGTTGAACCCCCAGAACCTGCTGCTCCTGCCAATTTATTCACACGTGGGTCAAAGGTTGACGCGGTATAGCCTGTGCTCGTTGCTGCGGTGGCATTCAGATTGGTTAACATGTCTTGATAGTCTTGCGGCCAAAGTAATTTATTCACATTAAAATCGCCACCCATCAATACGGCATCAAAACTTGGAATATTTTGTTGATTGACCAATTGGCGGATTTGTTTGAACTGAACTTGGCGTAGGGCGCGTGCTTCATCGGTATCAAATGAGGCGGTATGCGTTGAAGTCACATGATAAGCCTTACCATTTTTAATGATTTCAGCATACAGCACACCTTTATCGGCGAAGCAATCGGTCCCTGTACAATCTGGATATATCAATTGAGCAGTTTTCGCGATTGGATAACGGCTGACAATCACTAGACCGCTATCAAACAAGTTATAGCCAGAACCGACAGGAATATGGGTTTGATAAGGATATTGTTGTGCCAGTTGATTCAACATGCCTGTACGCGATGATGCAAAGGCTTCCTGCATCATAATCACATCATAGCCATTTAGATGATTTGGCAATTCAGCCAAACGTTCGCTGATTTTACTCGCGACCATTGGCAGCGCATAAACATTATAAGTCAGGACTTTGAGTTCATCTGCACTAGCTGAAACAGGCTCTTGTACCGTGTTTTGATGAATAGTGTAGTGGAAGTCATCATAACCACCTGTATATTCAGCTTTTACTGCTGCCTGAGCAGATAAACCCGCATAAGTTGTACTGATACGATGTACATCACGGTCCGAATACCACGGAGATGTGGTAGTCGCCGTTTGAATACCGTGCTTAATGTTGCTACCAGACCACGTACCAGTCATGGTTTGTTTTAAGGTCACTTGTGAGTTGCCGCTGCTGAGAACGGTATCAAAGTTATAGGTTTTACCTGATTTGATTCCTGTATAACGGTTGATACGTAATACCCGTTTGGTCTCGTATGGTGCAAGTTGGGTCGCTTCCTGCGCCCATTCATTGCCTTGCTGTAAGCTTGCCCCAGTTTGATTGACTTGTATCGATACGGTTTGTGGCGTGGTGTTGGTCACGAACACGTAGGAATCAGCCAAGGTCTGTTGGGTGGAAAAACCACCGATTAATAGCGCGACCCCTGCACCTAGTTTTAAGCTCTTCAGCTTCATCTTTTATCTCTCCATAGTGCTTAATAATGTCAGAACAAACACAATCGCATATTGTTTAAATTATTCATTTATGAAAATTTTGTGATTGTTATTTGTTCGAAAATTATAATAATGAAAAAATATTGCTAAATCATTTAAATTTACGACCATTCATCTGATGTTTTTAAAAACAATATTTTATTTAATATTGCTGACTTAAATCGAGATTTTTTGGCAGATAAAGGCGATTAATTAGTGAAATTGAGCGAAGGTTGATATTCAAAAATGAAAATTGAAAAGTGGTGTATTGAGTATATCGTCAATAAATGAAAAAAATCTGACAAGCCGTTTAGACCTGTCAGATTTTTTGATGTGAAAAATTAAGCTTGGTCAGCGTCAACAATTGCGCCGCTGGTTTGTTTTAAGCTATAGAGCAGTTGCCCCAATAAGACATCTTTATTGCTCAAGGTCACCATCACCATCGGGTGATGTGGGGCTGGAATTGAAGTTAAAATTGCTTTACCGTTCTCTGCATCCAAAGTAATACTCTGGCATCCCGTCAGCTGAATTTCATTGAGAAAGGCCGTCACCATCGCCAAGATCGAACTACTCACAGCGGCAAGTTTGGTGCTGTTATAGGGATTCTTCTTGTAAATTGAGGCAAGTTCAAATCCATCTGTAGAGCAGAGCATAATATAATCTACTCCGCGAATATTGGTTAAAATATCGTTGGCTTGAGCCTTCGCAAATTGGATCAGCTCTTTGGGTGCCGTACGTTGCTGACTGGGAATACTGAACATAATTCTTCTCTTTATAAAGTAATTAATTTGTTGCTTTTAAATTGACTTCTAATGCTGCAATGAGTGATTCAATCATCAGCAAGATATGTTCTTGTTTACGTGCATCGATAAAAAATAGAGGATAGTGGTAGTCGTTTTGAACCAACCACTCACGATATATGGTGGTGGGTTGTCCTTTATTTTCATCGACATGGGTGATGCCAATGGAAATGTTCTGGGTATAGTCTTTAAAGGTGTCTAAGTAGCCTTCAAGTTCTTCAATTGGAACTTTACTATTGTGATCGACCAGTAAAATAACACCTAATGCACCTTGGCAAATGACCGGCCAGATAAAATCAAAGCGTGATTGTCCAGGGGTGCCATATAAGCCCACTTTTACACCGTCATCTAATGTAATCTCGCCATAATCAATACCCACCGTAGTTTGCATTTTATTATGAGCCTGACTATCTGTATTGAATGCTTCGGTCGCGAGTACGGGAATTTCTGAAAGCGATTTGATTGCTTCCGTTTTACCGGCGCCCATGCTTCCTGCAAAAACAATTTTGTATTGTTGGAGAATCATATCAATCCTTAAAGCCCAAAGCGGCGTCTAATCTTGCCGAAAAATTTATTTAAAAAGCCTTGTTGTTCAATTGTTTGCTCAGTAGTTTCTGTTTTTAAATAATGACTTTCTGAAGCAGGGATAATGCCACCATTGTCTGAAAGAATGCAGGCAGCGATAAATTGTTGAACCGTTTGAATAGGAAGTTTTAATTGTGTTGCAACTTGGTACAGTTGGGCTCCTTGTATAAAGCAAGCGGCAAGTAATAGAGTGGTTTTCCGCTCTGTGTTTTGCGCTGGCTGTGGCCAATATTCGATTTTGTAGTATTCATTTTCATTTGGTGCCAAGCGTTGGAACTCAAGTGAATGCCAAAATAGATTCCATAACCAATCATTGAGATTGTATTCAACCTTACGCGATACTTTGGTGAAGTTCGATGTGGTTGCGAACTCATATTTAAAGCTGTGGTTGGTTTGCGTATGGATACGCGTGGGTTCTAACCATGCAATCTGGCTGCGGGTGTCGATGATGGCTAGGGTGCCATGATCATCAAACAGGTGCAGTCGGGCATTTTCAGGATTCAACATGTCAGTTAAATACTTTTCATTGATTGCATTATGAGTCGAAACGGATTCAACTTTGGGCTGTTGTGCTTGTTGATGGGTGAGATAACTTAAAAGGCGAATATGAATCCAGTTTTTTAATGCATCAGTGTGCTGAAAAGGTAAATAAAGCGTATTGTGTTCTTCTATATGTTGGGTGCCTTCTCCTTTCGATACTTTTAAGCAGGGAAGTTGTTTTTGTTCTAAAATGCGTTGAATACCTTCAGTATCAAAAAAGTTTTCATTTATTAATAATAAGTCGATATTTGGATCGGCAATATTGATCCAGTTAATGCCAAATTCATGAGGTATTGTTTTTCTAAGCTCTATTTTTAATTCATCTGAAACTTTTAAACTTATACCTGAAATTGCGATATTAATGCAATGTCCATTCATAGTATCACTTTAATGTTTTATAAAATATTGGACTGCACAGAATTAGTCTAATAATAGACTGCTTATATAACTCTTAATTTATTTTAAATAAATAAAATAAGAGTATATACAAGTAGCCTAATATATTAAATGTATTTAAATTGAGAGTTAAGCAAAGTCTAACTCTTTTTCAAATGTTTTTAATTCGTGACGAGCCATCGCTAGGTTAGATTTAGTGCGGTCTAATACAAGATAAAGGAACAGGTTGCCATTGCTTTCTAGTGGGCGGATTAAGTGATATGCCTTACCAAGCGTGATGAGGATATCTTCAATATCATCGTTAAGTTTCAGTGAGTTAGCTACACGGCGTTTTGCACGAATAACTTCGGTATTACCCGCAGCTGCCAATTCTAAGTCGATTGAGCCCCCACCTTGTGTTGCTAGCGCCAAACCACTTTCTGTGTCTACTAAAGCTGCTGCAACGAACCCATCAATATTTGTTAAGCTTTCTAATGAAATTTTAGCCATGATTTTATCTCTACTAATACATCTTTGTTTATGAATTTATATTTGCCACTTCTGTTTTTGATTAGTTTTCAAAAGTAGTTAATCTCATTATAGGAAACTCTTTTATTAAATCAATCATACTTTAAAATAATTGAATTGACTGATTTGCTAATAATTGACAATTTTTGTCAAATAAACAAATAAAAATATTAATTGAGGATTGTATTCTGTTTTTATTGTGATATTAAGCACATTAATATCTAGGTTTAAAGCTAATCTTTGATTGTAAATAAATGTAAATTATTTTAATTAAAATAAATTAATTAATATTTTAAGCGAAGTTAATTTTTTCGTAAGCCTATGATAAAGAAAGTAAATACACTTTCTTTATCATTTTATTGTGAGTCTTAGGTTGAAATTAATTGGCAATATGAACAATACAAAAAGATCAAAATGACCAATGCCACAAAAGGAGAAACAATATACGCCCAAGCAGGAACTGCAGGCGTTTCAACCTCAACTATTTCCTCATGATCATCATGTGCAGTTGGTTGTGCTTGATGAACCATTTGATTGAATTCTTGCATGGTAGCTTCAAGCGACACTTCTTGCTGTACCACAGGCTTGGAACCGAGTAATTCGGTCAGTTGATTGGTTGACCAGACCCAGTCTTCCGCTTGCCCAGATAAATGTTCAATTTGACCGACTAGAAGTTCTGTCAATCCTGTTTGCCCAAAGCTTCCAGTTTGATCCAGTTGCTTCAATTCGGCCAACTGTAGCGTCAGTACATCAGAGAGGCTGGTTTCCAACTCAGCGGCTTTCAGCGTGGATTGATTATGGGCTGAGGTAGTAAGATGGCGAGCAACCTCCTGAATGTAAAGCGGATCAGCAGTTTGAACTTCTTGATATAGCTTTTGTGGATTTTGTTTCCACAGACTAATCAATTGCCCAAGTGCTAACACGTTCACTTCATCAATATAAGCTTGTTTTTCTTTAGGAGAATATTGATTAAAAAGTTGTGGTTTTTGAATTTTAATTTGTTCAGAAAAATATTGAACTAAGTCAAATGCCATCTTGTCTATCCTCGCTTAATCTAAAATTCTGAGTGAAGGTTTCTTTTTAGTTGGTTCAGCGTCTTGCTTACCTTCATCCACTGGAGGGGCAGTTGTATCTTCGATTTCTGCATATTCAGAAGCATCAAAGAATAAACCTTGTCCATTTTCTCTTGCATAAATCCCTAATACAGCACGAATAGGCACATAAATCTCTTTTGCAACACCACCAAAGCGAGCCGAAAAGGTGATTGCGTCATTGCTCATATGGAATTGATGAATGGCATGTGGTGCAAGATTTAAGACAATTTGTCCATCTTTGACAAATTGTAATGGAACATCGGTATGGGGTTGTGTTGCATCAACCAATAAATAAGGGGTCAGCTGGTTATCGCAAATCCATTCATAAATGGCACGAGCAAGATAGGGGCGTGTAGGCGTAAAAGTTATTTGCTCAGACATAATTGAAAAACTTATTAAATCGTTGAAATCAATTCATTGTAGCTGTTTTTTTCTTGAGCTGTCATTGATTTAATGAAAGATGGTCGGCTAAAGATACGATGACAATACAAGAATATAGGCCGACAGTGCTGTGCAGGTAATTCAATCCCCATACTTTTTAGACGTAGAAAGATTGGGGCCAACATACAATCAAGGATTGAAAATGTTTCTGACATGAAAAATGGGAAATGCTGAAAGAGTGGTGTCAGAGAAATCAGCGTATCTCTTAGCTCTTTCTGAGCCTTTTGTTTTTGTTTAGGGTCTAGCGTATCTGTGTGTCTCAACATGTGATCGGCCAATTTGAACCAATCCTGTTCGAAACGCCAAATATATTGACGTTGTTCCGCTCGCGCCATGGGTGCATCAGCATACAGCTTATTTTGGCGGTAACGATCATCTAAATATTCAGCAATGACATTGGCTGAAAAAAGTTTCAGGTTTTGTTCAATCAACATCGGAAGTTGGTTATAGGGATTAAGATCCGCTAAATCCTCATCTTCATGGTCGGTAAGAATAAGATGATATTTGATTTGTTTTTCAGCCAGTAAAAAACGGATCCAGTGTGAACGGAAATCGTCTGCATGACTATAAAGCGTAATGCCTTGGACAGGGGTTGGGGGATTTTCTAAAGACATAAGTCCAAAAAATTATGGTTGACTGTTTAGAATACTAAAATTAACGTTGGAAATCACTTAAAGCTGAACAATATGATTGTTACAGAATAGATTTATGATTCAATAAGTTCAAAGAGAGAAAAATACAATGAAGCGATATTATCTGACGACCTTATGTGCAGCACTTATGCTCGGTGGATGTACTAGCTTAGCATCTACTTCAGAGAAGCAGGCAGTCGCATCTTCAGATCATGAGATCGGTGCTGCTGCCGATGCTGTTATTGCGGATGCGGCCGATGAGGATAACGGGCAACAGTATGGCGGCATAAAAAAACAGTATGTCGTGAAAGGTTGTCAGGTCACTATTTACAATGATGGGCCGATCCAAATGGTGGATGAAAAAACTGACCAACCATGTAATGCACCTATTCCCAAAGACCACCAATTTTCTAAAGTGAGTAAGACCTATACACAGAATGGCTGTAAGGTCACGGAATTTTCTTCTGCCGATGGCACAGGTGATGCAATAATGGACTGTTCTAAAAAGAAATAACCAACGCTAAGCAATAAAAAAACCTCGGAAAATTCCGAGGTTTTTTGTCCAATTCGTAAAACGATTAACGTTTAGAGAATTGAGGACGTTTACGAGCTTTACGTAAACCAAGTTTCTTACGTTCAACTTCACGAGCATCACGAGTAACGAAACCAGCTTGACGAAGAGCAGGTTTTAAAGTTTCGTCAGCAGCGATCAATGCACGAGTAATACCGTGACGGATAGCGCCTGCTTGACCACCGATACCACCACCTTTAACAGTGATGTAAAGGTCAAATTTTTCAGTAACTTCTAAAAGCTCTAAAGGCTGACGCACAACCATACGAGCAGTTTCACGACCGAAATATTGCTCAAGCGTACGGTTGTTAATTACGAGTTTACCTGTACCAGCTGATAAGAAAACACGTGCAGTTGCGGTCTTACGGCGACCTGTACCATAATTAGTAGCCATGTGCTGTATCCCTTAGATGTCCAAAACTTGTGGCTGTTGAGCAGTATGAGGATGCTCAGTACCAGCGTACACTTTCATTTTTTTGATCATTGCATAACCAAGAGGACCTTTTGGTAACATACCTTTAACAGCTTTTTCTAAAACTGCTTCAGGTTTGTGAGCAATTAACTTCTCGAAGTTAGTCTCACGGATACCACCAGGGAAACCAGTATGGCGATAATATTTCTTATCAAGCGCTTTTTTACCAGTCACTTGAACGTGTTCAGCATTGATCACAACGATGTAGTCGCCAGTGTCAACGTGAGGAGTATAAGAAGTTTTGTGCTTACCGCGTAAACGACGAGCGATTTCAGTCGCAAGGCGACCTAAAGTTTTGCCAGAAGCATCAACAACATACCAGTCGTGTTGAACTTCAGCTGGCTTAGCGCTGAGAGTTTTCATTTAAACCACTACCTATTATAGTTGGTTTGGACGGTGAAATCTGTCCAAACAAAAGGAGACGGAATTCTACATGGATTTATAAAAATGCACAAGAAAAAATCAGCTGAAAGGTCAGAAAATGCTGCAATGTGACTGAATTTGTAAGTAAGGCGACCTTTATTGAAGGCAACATTATTTGCCTTGTGAGGGGGGCGGATTTGACCTATTATTTTTTTAGCAAACGTTTGAAATAAATAGAAGTATTAAGCTTTTCTGCTGGGGAATTTGATGAAGTTGTCGTTTTCTACAAAAATTGTTGTAGTTACATTATTAATAGGTGTTTGTTCTACACAGACAAATGCACGACGGCTTTATAAGTGGGTGGATCAAACCAGTGTGACCAATTATTCAGAGTTTCAGCCGAAAGAAGGGACCAGTCGAAAATTAGAGGTTCTGGAAAGTCGAGGCAATGATCACGTCGATCCCGCTATGGCTGTAACGGCTGAGATGAAAGCGATCGAGATTCCTGTCGATCAACTCAATCTTCAGGGGCAAGCTGCCAATGCAACGGTTCAGCAACCGACGACACAAACTGTAGTGAAACAAGGGGTAATTGCAGCACCCTATACTCGGTCTGTAAGTACTGTGGTTGCAACACCTGTGATAGAGAAGAAGGAATCTCCGATTGCACAGCCCGTTCAGGTTGCAGAAAAGAAAGACGTGGTTAGCAATCCATTGGTAGAAAAAGCCTCAAGTAGTGTTGTGGTCGCTGAGAAAAAAGAAGAAGTCGCTGTGGTACAGCCTGAGAAAAAAGTCCAACCAAAGATCAATCCCTGGACACGTCAGGTGGAGTTTGTACCATCGAATTTAGTTCCACAGAACTTACCAAAAGTTTCAGCAACACCTTAAAGTAATTAAATTATTAAAAATGAAGCACTATAGCTGCCCTGAGATTTTCGTTACACTAGATGGGAATCAAAAAAAGACTGGCGGAATAGATGCTTCCTTTATATGTTACTTCAGGCGAACCAGCAGGAATAGGTCCTGATATTTGTCTCAGTCTGGCAGAACGTGTAGATGAGCGACCGATTGTTATCCTTGCCGATCTACAGATGTTACAGCAGCGTGCCGATCTTTTAGGAATCGATGTTGAATTGATTGCTTATCAAGGACAAGCAGAATCCAGTTTGAGGGGGCAACTTTTTGTTGAACATGTCCCTTTAGCAAAACCAGTCACTTTAGGTCAGTTAGATTCAGCCAATGCCGCTTATGTATTGGAACAATTACGCCGTTCAGCCGATTATGCGGTGTCTGGGCAGAGTGTTGGGGTTGCGACAGCGCCAGTGCAAAAATCGATTATCAATGATGCGGGCATTGCATTTAGTGGGCATACCGAATATTACCAAGAATTTGCTGGCATTGATCGGGTGGTGATGATGTTGGCCACCAAAACATTACGTGTTGCCTTGGCGACGACACACCTACCTTTGCGGGATGTAGCGGATGCAATTACGCAACAGCGTCTACATCAAGTGATTGATATTCTGATTCATGATTTAAAAACAAAATTTAAAATTGCACAGCCTCGTATTTTGGTGTGTGGCCTGAACCCACATGCAGGTGAAGATGGCTATTTGGGTCGTGAAGAAATTGAAGTGATCAACCCTGTGTTGGAAAGCTATCGAGCGCAAGGGATTGGAATGAGTTTAAGCTTACCCGCAGATACCTTATTTACCCCTGAAAATCTAAGCCATGCAGATGCAGTTTTAGCGATGTATCACGATCAGGGCTTACCTGTGTTAAAATCACAAGGCTTTGGTGAAGCAGTTAACATTACATTAGGCTTGCCATTTATTCGAACCTCTGTCGATCATGGTACAGCACTTTCTCTTGCAGGCACTGGACAAGCAAAAGCATCGAGCTTGCATGTCGCAGTGGATTTAGCACTTGATTTAGCTCGTCAGTGATTAACGAGTAAATTATTCACGTTGGAATTATTATGTATCAAATTAATGCCCTAAACCCTAAAGATGAAGGGCATCAGGCTCGAAAACGTTTTGGTCAAAACTTCTTACATGATCAACGTGTGATTGCCAAAATTGTACGCTCAGTGAATCCACGTACAGGCGAAAATATTGTTGAAATTGGACCTGGTTTGGCTGCATTAACATCACCATTGATTGGTGAGTGTGATGCTTTGACCGTAGTTGAGCTTGACCGAGATTTGGCAGCAGGGTTACCTGGGCGTGTGCCGCATCCTGAACGTTTGACCATTATCGAAGCCGACGCATTAAAATACGATTTCACGGAATTGTTTAAAGATGGCCGCCCACTGCGTGTCGTTGGAAATTTGCCATATAACATTTCTACGCCTTTGTTATTCCATCTCTTGGAGTTTGGTGACAAAGTCAAAGATATGCACTTCATGTTGCAAAAAGAAGTGGTTGACCGTATCACTGCGACGCCAAATACTAAAGAATATGGTCGTCTGTCGGTGATGATTCAGTATTACTGCAAACCAACGTTTTTGTTTGAAGTACCACCAGGATCATTTAATCCGCCACCGAAAGTGACATCGGCAGTGTTCCGTTTAGAGCCATACCAAACCAAGCCCATCGTGGCAAAAGATGAGAAAGCCTTGGCACGTTTGGTTGGACATGTATTTACCCAGCGTCGTAAAACGCTACGGAATAGTTTGAAAGGCATGTTGGCAGAAGATGGCTTTGAAAAAGCAGGTGTTGATCCAATGGCGCGTCCTGAAACTTTAAGTTTGGCTGATTTTGTTGCACTTTCTGATCAGATGGTGTCTTAATGTCAAAACGCTATAACTATGTCATTGGTGATGTGCAAGGTTGTTTTGAAGCACTGAAAGCGTTGTTGAAAGAAATTCGCTTTGATCCAGATCAAGACTTTTTATGGTTTACAGGTGATTTGGTTGCACGTGGTGAAAACTCTGTCGGTGCATTGCGCTTTATTAAAAAGCTTGCTGATCGTGGCGCTGCAGCAACGGTACTGGGCAATCATGATCTTACGTTGATTGCCTGTGCGCGTGGTTTTAAAAAAGCCAAAGACAAAGATCATACGCAAGAAGTGATAGATGCGATTGATGGTGATGAGCTGATTGATTGGCTGCGAAAACAGCCTTTGAGCCTATCTCCAAATGAACACACTTTGATTACCCATGCAGGCGTACCCTGTATTTGGACTGTGGCAAAAACAGTTGCACTGGCGCAAGAAGTGCAACAGGTGGTTGGTCATGATGATCTTGCAGTATTAGACAGTTTTCTTGCTGAGATGTATGGGTCTCAACCCGATCTGTGGTCAGACGATTTAACGGGTTTAGCGCGTTTGCGCTGTATTACCAATTATCTGACCCGGATGCGTTTAACCGATGCGGAAGGGCGTTTGGAATTCGATTTTAAAGATGCGCTTGATGCACCGATGCCAGCAGGCTTTCAGCCGTGGTTTGAGTTTGAAAGTCAGGCGGCACAAACTCATCAATTAATTTTTGGACATTGGGCTGCATTACAAGGCAAAACCATTAGCGCTCACATTCAAAATGTGGATGGTGGTTGTGTTTGGGGACAGCAACTGGTGGCTTTCCGCTTGGAAGATCAGCAAATTTTTGCGGTGGATAATCCTTTGGCTTGAATAAGTGCAATTTGAGTTTGATCTAAATATTTTTATCTAGAGTCTGTTGGAAAAAATTATCTTAACGGTTTCTTGATAAATTCTCATCGAATTACAGGATCAGCCTGCGGCTCGCCCTACTTTTCGTTTGGGAAAAGTAGGCAAAACCATTGTCATCAGCAAAACCTGTTCATTTTTTGGATGTATTAAAAATATATCGCAGAAACATTATCTTGCGTACATTGCGCAGGTTGCTGACGACGTTTCCGAGTACCATATTTCTGATCAAATTTAGGTTAAGTATTTATTGTGTTGTATACAAATACCCAGTTTCAGGCTGGGCATTTTTTATTTTAAGACTGTCAAAAAACTGTCATACACTGATCATTAAAGTGTCAAATAATGTTTTTAAGCTGAAAGCATGAAAATAACGACACAAATGGATGGCGATATGCAGAGTACATACGCGACATCTCTATTCAAGCAAGAGTTTCCTGAAAATTTTAAATTTTACTTTAAAAGGAAACAACTCAAAAATAAACAAGATGAATTGTCTGAACTACGTGATCTCGTTCGTCCTCGTCTCCGAATCGCTATTGTGACTGAAACATGGCCGCCAGAAATAAATGGTGTGGCTTTGTCGATGATGCAATTGTGTCAAGGTTTACAACGACTAGGGCATAAAATTTTACTGGTACGACCAACCCAAAAAGCAATCTGTACCGAGTTTCACCCTGAGCAAGAATGCTTGGTGATGTCACAACCCATTCCTAAATATCCAAGTATTCAATTTGGTTGGCCGCAATATATCAAGGTCTCAAAAGCCTTCGAAAAATTTGCGCCAGATGTGGTGCATATTGTGACCGAAGGACCTTTGGGATTGACTGCACTACAAGCAGCAAAGTCGAGAAAAATCGCAGTATCCAGTGGTTTTCATTCAGCATTCCATGATTTTAGTCGCTTCTTTGACTTGGCTTTTTTAGTCAAGCCAATTCAACGCTATTTGACTTGGTTTCATAACAGTACCGATGTGACGTGTGTCCCGAGCCAATATACCGAGCACGCTTTACGTGGTTTCGGTGTGACTTGCCCATTGGTGGTGGTTGGTCGCGGTGTGGATACCGAAAAATTTTCACCTCAGCACCGTTCGCAACAGCTTCGCCAGCAGTGGGGTGTCGATGCCGATACTCGGGTGATGCTATATGTCGGACGTTTATCACCCGAAAAAGAAGTCGATGTGCTGATTAAAAGCTTTCAGGCGCTACAGGCGCAACAAGGCAAAAATAGCAAATTTGTGATTGTCGGTGATGGCCCAGATCGTGCTCGACTCAGCAAAATGGCCCAATCCGAAGATGTTATTTTTATGGGAAGTTTAAGCGGACGCGAGCTATCAGCAGCTTATGCCAGCGCAGATGTTTTTACCTTTGCTAGCCAAGCTGATACCTTTGGCAATGTGGTGTTAGAGGCGATTGCCAGTGGCTTAGCCGTCGTTGCCTATGATTATGTGTGTGCACATCAACATGTTCAACCTAATGTGACTGGTTGGCTGAGCCCATTGGGGCAACCAGATCATCTAATTCAGTCGATTTGCCAGTTACCTGCGCTACCGCAGTTAAGACAGATGGGTTTGCTGGCCAGTGAAAGTGTGCAACAAAGCAGTTGGCAGTTTCCAGTACAACAATTAGAACAAGCATTATATCAAGTCGCGAGGAGTCTCCCATGACCGCGACTTAAAGTATTCTCATCAGAGGAGAAAAAGTATGAATCTTCAAAATGCAAAAATAAAAATACTTGATTTAGATTTAAAAGGGTGTGTCTACCTCAATCATCTCTCCCATTCGCAGCGAGTTGCTTTATTTTTTAAAACGATCAGTCGTTTGGGGGATGGGCCATTTTGGTATGTCATGTTGTTGTCGGTTTGGGCAATGCAAGGTTTGGCATATGGTCTGCAAATTTTGTACTTGATTGCGGCTGGTTCAGTGGGAACCTTGATCTATAAAATTTTGAAAAATAAAACCACACGTCCAAGACCCTATCAGGTGCATCAAGTGATTGTCTTGGGGGAACGAGCATTGGATCATTTTAGTTTCCCATCAGGTCATACGTTACATGCAGTGATGGTGACCATCACTTTAGGTTATGTTCAGCCGCTGTTATTGATCTTGATGTTGCCGTTTACCATTCTCGTCGCATTGTCGCGTATGGTATTGGGCCTGCATTATCCAAGTGATGTGATCGTTGGGGCGATGATTGGTGCATCGGTTGCCAGTGCTATTATCTTGTTGGCACCTAGCCTGAATATCGCGTTGTAATGTATTTTATGCTGAATTTCGCAATCGAACACTATCTCTTAAATTACATGATTTGTTAAAGTATGCTCAATCACATACATTTATTTAGGTTGTCATATGGGCTTACGTTGGACAGATACGATTGATATTGCGATTGAACTCACCGAAGCACATCCAGATGTAGACCCACAATGGATCCGTTTTACCGATTTACATGCATGGGTTTGTGCTTTGCCTGACTTTAGTGATGATCCAAATAAGTCGACTGAAGGTTTGCTTGAAGCCATTCAAATGGCATGGCTGGATGAAGTTCGTTAAAAATTCGTCAGAAAACGCTTAAGTTTTGCATATTCAAGCTGATTATTAGCGATGACATCGGTATAATGCGGCAAATTTTTTAGTTTAAACCATAATAGGAGTCAATCATGGCGATTGAACGTACTTTATCTATCGTAAAACCAGATGCAGTTTCTAAAAACCACATCGGCGACATCTTTGCTCGTTTCGAAAAATCAGGTTTGAAAATTGTTGCTACTAAAATGAAACAACTTTCTCAAGCTGATGCTGAAGGTTTCTATGCTGAGCACAAAGAACGTGGTTTCTTTGCTGACTTAGTTGCATTCATGACTTCTGGTCCAGTCGTTGTTTCTGTTCTTGAAGGCGAAAACGCTGTTCTTGCTCACCGTGAAATCTTGGGTGCAACGAACCCGAAAGAAGCGGCTCCAGGTACAATCCGCGCTGACTTCGCTGTAAGCATCGACGAAAATGCTGCTCACGGTTCTGACTCAGTTGCTTCTGCTGAGCGTGAAATCGCTTACTTCTTTGCTGATAACGAGATTTGCCCACGCACTCGTTAATCCAAAGTATTCAGACCAGATAAGTGGTATACTACTTATCTGGTTTTTTATTTCTTATTGCTTGTTTTGTGCGAATAATGCACAGCATTTTTTAGCGTCGATATTGTTTAGGTAAATATACATGAGTTCTGCAGTGGTCGTTTCATCAGAAAATTTGGATGAAAAACAACAGTCCTTCGCTACGTCTGTCGTTTATGCTGCCGAGAAAAAAGTAAATTTACTTGGCATGTCGCGAGCTGAATTAGAAAAATTCTTCGAAGACTTAGGCGAAAAGAAATTTCGTGCGGGTCAAGTGATGAAATGGATTCATCAATATTTCATAACTGATTTTGCTGAGATGAGCAATATCTCAGGAAAATTGCGAGAGAAACTCGAAAAGATTTGTGAAATTAAAGCCCCTGATGTCGTGCATCGTAACTACTCTAAAGATGGAACCCGTAAGTGGGTATTCCGTGTTGGAGATGGTGAGGGATCATTGGTTGAAACCGTATTGATTCCTGCGGAAGATAAGACGGGTGCTCGTAAGACTTTGTGTATTTCATCACAAGTGGGCTGTGCCTTGGATTGTTCATTCTGCTCGACAGGCAAGCAAGGGTTCCAACGTGACTTAACCCCAGCCGAAATCATTGGCCAATTGTGGATGGCAAATTATTCCTACATGGAAGAAGTGCCTGTTGCCGAACGTGAGCGTACGGTTACCAATGTTGTGATGATGGGAATGGGTGAACCATTGTTGAACTATGATGCTGTGCTCAGTTCTATGCGGTTGATGCTGGACGATTTTGCTTATGGCATGTCGAAGCGCCGTGTAACGTTATCAACGTCTGGCGTGGTGCCTAAAATTGACCAATTGGCACAAGACATTGATGTGGCATTGGCGATTTCACTGCATGCACCGAATGATGAGTTGCGTAACGAACTGGTTCCAATCAATAAAAAATATCCATTACAGCAGTTAATTGCTGCATGTCAGCGCTATTTGGGCAAAGATGGCAATGAAAGCTCACGTCGCCACGTTACCATTGAGTATGTGATGTTAGACGGTGTCAATGATAAGCCTGAACATGCACAACAACTTTTAAAGTTATTGAAAAACTTACCGAGTAAGATCAATCTTATTCCATTTAACCCGTTCCCGCATGCACCGTATGGTCGTTCGAGCCGTAACCGTATCATTGCGTTCCAAAAAACTTTGTCGGATGCAGGATTTGTGTGTACGATTCGTCAGACACGTGGTGATGATATCGATGCAGCGTGTGGACAATTGGTAGGACAGGTTGCTGACCGTACTCGTCGTGCTGAACAATGGAAAAAGAAAGTGGCGCAACAACAAGAAATTTTGCGCACACAAGGATAATACTTGGGGAAAAGGCGTTGAATACCACTCGACCAAAAACGATTATTGCGACAGCTGTTGTGTTTACTTTACTTGGCCTAACAGCATGTCAAACACCCTCTACAACATTAAAAAAAGATCCAGAAAAAGCAGTGCAAGTTCGTACCCAACTTGCAGCAGAGTATATTCGCAGCCGTGATTTAGATGCAGCCAAGCGTTCGCTTGACCAAGCTTTAAAGATTGATTCCCGTGATGCCAATGCCAACATGATGATGGGAATCTTGCTGCAACAAGAAGGCAGCACGACAAATATGGAAAAAGCCGAAGCTTATTTTAAGCGTGCAATTTCCTCAGAACCTGATAATGCTCAAGCGCGTAATAATTACGGTACATATTTGTATCAACAGCAACGCTATAATGATGCCATTGAGCAATTTACCCGTGCGGGTGCAACCTTAGGGTATGAACAACGTTTTCAGTCGTTGGAAAACCTAGGGCGAATCTATTTGAAATTGGGCGATGTTGCGAATGCTGAAAAATCATTCAAACAGGCGCTACAAGCGAATCGAAATGCAACCATTTCAATGTTAGAGTTGGCGGAAATTTTCTATTTGCAACAAAATAATAGAGATGCAGCGCAACTATACGAACAATATGTTCGTAACGTGGGACAGAAAAACCAAGGTGCTCGGGCGCTTTGGATTGGTCTACGCATTGCTCGAGCGAATGCGGATCAATTAGGAATGCAAGTGTTAGTCAATCAACTACGTGCGCTATTTCCTGATAGTCCAGAATATCAACGTTATTTGCAATTACAGTACAGTACTGAGGCCGTATGGAAATAAATCCAAATTCACATCAGCCAACTGGCTCAACCTCGCCAGCGTCAACGTTAGGAAATATTCAACGACCTGGTGAGTATTTGCGTCAAATTCGTATTGCACAAAAGAAAGAAATTGATGAGATTGCAAACGTATTGAATATGCCTGTCAAAACATTGACAGCATTAGAGCAAGACGACTATAAATCATTACCTGAAGCCACGTTTATCAAAGGCTATTATCGTGCTTATGCAAAGCATTTAAATGCAGATGCCAGTGCGATCATTCAGCGTTTTGATGAAATCTATGCCAATGATACTGGGCTTAAAGCGAGCCATGCCTTGAATAATTCTCCTATTAAAATTATGGGGAAATTATCAGGTTCGAAAAGTGTACGTAACCGTATCTGGTTAAAGCGTATCGCGATCGTGGTTGCCGTTGCCGTATTGGCTTGGTTAGCGGTTATGGCAGTTCAAAACTGGACATCAAGCCATAAAGATGATGAAGATGTGCCGAAGATCAAGAATTCTGACGTTCAAATTCTACCCATGAGTGGGACTACCACGACTGCAACATCTGGTGACCAATTGGTGTTGAGTTTTAATCGTCCGACCTCTGTGCATATTGTAGATGCAACAGGTAAAGTATTGGCAACAGGTCGCCAAGCATCGACATTGACTTTAAGTGGCGAATCGCCATTTCAAATTCGTTTAGATGATGCGACAGCAGTAGCATTGACTTTAAATCAGGAGCAAATTTCATTGTCTCCATATACAGTTAATGGAAAAGCAGAATTCCGTTTGTCTCGTTAATGCCAAAGAGTAGAGCTATACGATGATTGTGAACCCTATTAAACGCCGTCCAACACGTAAAATTCGCGTCGGTTCGGTGTATGTCGGTGGTGATGCACCGATCAGTGTTCAAAGTATGACGAATACTGAAACCTGTGATGTCGATGCAACTGTCGCACAGATCCAGCGTTGTGCAGATGCAGGTGCAGATATCATGCGTGTTTCTGTGCCTTCGATGGAGGCGGCAGAGGCATTTGGTGCAATTCGTAGACGTGTGACTGTTCCTTTAGTTGCAGATATTCATTTCGATCATCGTATTGCACTTGCTGTTGCAGATTACGGTGCAGATTGTTTGCGTATCAATCCAGGGAATATTGGCTCGGATCAGAAAGTACGTGAAGTGGTTGCTGCGGCAAAACATCATGGTATTTCGATTCGTATCGGTGTGAATGCGGGTTCATTAGAAAAAGATTTACAAGTGAAATATGGTGAGCCAACAGGACAAGCGTTGCTTGAGTCTGCTATGCGCCATATTGATATCCTTGATCGTTTAGATTTTCATGAGTTCAAGGTGAGCGTAAAAGCATCGAATGTGTTTTTGACCATGGATGCTTATCGTTTACTGTCTCAACAGATTGATAATCCGCTACATCTTGGTGTAACTGAGGCAGGGATTTACCGTACTGGTACGGTGAAGTCTGCGATTGCACTAGGTGGATTATTGATGGAAGGCATTGGCGATACCATGCGTATCTCGCTGGCTGCTGAACCAGAAGATGAAATTAAAATCGGTTTTGATATTCTAAAATCGTTGGGCTTACGCTCAAACGGTATTAACTTTATTGCTTGCCCAAGCTGTTCACGCCAAGAATTCAATGTAATTCAAGTGATGCAAGCATTGGAAGAGCGTTTAGAAGATATCCGCACTCCGATGGATTTGTCTGTGATCGGGTGTAAAGTGAATGGTCCTGGTGAAGCCAAAGAGGCAGATATCGGGATTGTAGGAGCATCTCCTCGTTCACTGGTCTATCGTAATGGTGAAAAGAGCCATTTGATCGACACAAATCAGTTGGTTGATGAAATTGAAACAATGGTTCGTCAACGTGTCCAAGAGCTTGAAGAAGCAAAATCTAAAGAAATTATTCGTAGTTCATCATGAGTTCAATCGTCGCTATCAAAGGTTTTAATGACATCCTTCCAACGCAAACTGCGGCTTGGAGAAGTCTGGAACAACAACTTGCATCTCTGATGGATGCGTATGGTTATCAACAGATCCGTTTACCGATCGTTGAGCAAACTGGTTTATTCAAACGTGCTATTGGTGATGCGACCGATATCGTCGAAAAAGAAATGTATACCTTTTTCGACAAAGGCAATCCACCTGAATCACTTACGCTACGTCCAGAAGGGACTGCGGGTTGTGTACGTGCGTTGCTTGAACATAATTTGTTGCGTGGCGCGACACCGCGTGTGTGGTATATGGGACCTATGTTCCGTTATGAAAAACCGCAAAAAGGCCGTTACCGTCAGTTCCACCAGTTTGGTGTCGAAACTTTTGGTGTGGCAACGCCAGATATTGATGCAGAATTAATTTTACTCACAGCGCGTTTGTGGAAGCATATGGGGATTGCTGACAAGGTTCAACTTGAGTTGAATACCTTAGGCGAAACCGATGAGCGTACAGAATACCGTGCAGCATTAGTTGAGTTTCTAAACCAACACAAAGATGCGTTGGATGAAGATTCTCAACGTCGTTTAACCACCAATCCATTGCGTATTTTGGATTCTAAGATTGAATCGACCCAAAAGATTCTGGAAAATGCACCGAAGTTGCATGATTTCCTTAAAGAAGATTCAATCAATCACTTCCAGCAATTGCAGCAATATTTAACCGATGCTGGTATTGAGTTTGTGATTAACCAAAAGTTAGTGCGTGGTCTGGACTACTACAACAAAACTGTATTTGAATGGACCACCACGATGTTGGGTTCACAAGGTACGGTGTGTGCAGGCGGTCGCTATGATGGTTTGGTTGGTCAGTTGAAAGGTAAAGCCGATCAGTCTGTACCTGCAGTTGGTTTTGCGATGGGGATGGAGCGTTTGCTACTGTTGCTTGAGCAAGTTGAACAAACCAAAGAGGTTCGTGATTGCGAAATCTTCTTGTTGGCTGAACCTGCTTACCAAGCCAAAGCATTGGTCTTGGCAGAGCAAATTCGTGACCAATTGGAAGCGGCAAATAGCTCGATTCGTTTGAAAACTGGATCTCAAGGCAGCATGAAAAGCCAAATGAAAAAGGCGGATCAGTCTGGTGCAACCTTCGCGGTTATTTTGGGTGAGCGTGAGTGGGAATCTCAACAGCTTCTCGTAAAAGAGCTTGCAACGGCTGAACAGTCGCAAGTTGCTTTAGCTGAACTGACGCCATTTTTTATCGAAAAATTTAAACAATAAATTGCAAAATTTAGGAAAAGGACAATCACATGAGTTTAAGTGATGATGAACAACTCGACAGTTTAAAGTCGTTTGCCAAAAAATATGGTTCTGCAATGATTAGCGGAATTCTCATTGCCTTGATTGCCTTTTTCGGATGGGAATACTGGCAAAAGAAAAACCTTGCTGAAGCCCAGAACCAAACCGCAAAGGTACAAAAGTTGATGGATGAGGCAAAAGCCGCATCAGGTCAACCGAATGCCTTTGCAAGCTTATCTGAAACAGCTGATAAAATTGTGAAAGATGACGCTGACTCTGCTCAAGCGATTCAAACACAATTTATCATGGCGAAACTTGCTTATGACAAGCAAGATTATGCTGCTGCTGAAAAAGCCTTGAAGAAAGTTGAAAATTCAAAGGTGAAAGATGCAGGTTTGCTGCAAATTGTTAAAATACGTTTAGCTGATACGCAATTGGCGCAAAGCAAATACGATGAAGCTTTGAAAACCTTATCAAGCGTGACTGATCCAGCATTTAAAGCATCAGCAGAAGAGCTGCGTGGTGATATTTTTGTTGCGAAAAAAGACAACGCATCTGCGCGTAAAGCGTATCAAAGTGCATGGGATAACTTGCTCGAACGTAAACAAGAGCGTCAGCTTTTACAAATTAAACTCGAAAGTGTTGGCGTTTTAGTAGATGATCCTGAGTTTGAGCGCCCGATCTTAGATACCAAAGTGGATGAGTCTTAATGCAGAATAAACTAAAACTACCTTTGGCAATTGCAATTGCTTCAGCTTTATTGGTTGGTTGTTCAAGCAATAAAGTAAAAGAAGTCAAACCAAATCCATTGCCAAAAATCACGCAAGAACAAAGTTTAAACCTTGTGTTTTCACAAAGTGTTTCGTCGACCAATGCCGCTGAAGCTTTACGCCTGCAGTTGGATACCGACAATGGTGTAGTTTTTGCGATTGATCCTGATGGTCAGGTGTCTGCGTACAAAGGTAAAGAACGTCTTTGGAAAAGTAAAATTACCAAACAAGAACTCACTGCGGGTGTAGAAGCGGGTGAAGGGATTGTGGTCAGTGGTAATCGTAAAGGTCAGTTATTTGCTTTAGACCAAGCGACTGGCGAACAAAAATGGACAGCGAAATTGTCTGGAGCAATTTTGTCTCCATCACTGATCCAGTCTGGTCGTGTCATTACCATTGCCAATGACGGTACGGTATTTGCGCACGATGCAGTGACAGGACAACAGGTTTGGGCATATAAGCTGCCAAATGTACAATTCAGTTTGCGTGGCCAGCCAGCACCAGTTCGTTTAGATGAGCGTACTGTACTGATTGGTTCTGCCAATGCCTATGTGTATGCCTTAGATATCATTAGTGGTATACCGCGTTTCCAACGTCGTGTCGCGATCAGTGAAGGTCGTTCTGATATCCAGCGTTTGGTGGATGTTGTGGGTGATCCAGTTGTTTCAGGACAATATTTGGTGACTACAAGCTTCCAAGGCCAAGTGACTGTGACGGATCTTGCAACACAACGTGTCGTGTGGAGTGAAGATGCAAGCAGCACCAATAGTGCTGAAGTGGCTGATGATAAAGTCTATGTTGCAACGACTGACGGTAAATTGAATGCTTATAATTTAGCGACAGGTGAGTTGGTTTGGCAAAATGAAGAGTTGCTGAACCGTAAGCTCAGCAATCCTGTGATGTTAGGACAAAACCTTGTTGTGGGTGATTTGGATGGTGTGATTCATCTGATTAATCCAGCCTCAGGTAAGCTCATTGGCCGTGCTAAAACCAGTGGTGAAGTGCGTTCATTACGCGTGATTGACAATCAACTTTATGTTGCGACGCGTAAAGGTGCATTAAGCATTTGGCAGAATCGTTAATTTTTCCTAAATGTGGTAAAATTAAAATAGCGAATTGCACTTTTAACAAATTCTTCGGGGTATTTGTCAGACAAATCCCCGAATTTTTATTATGATCATTTGATCACCAAAATCTTCCCTACAGTTTCTGATACGATGTCATCAACGATGGCTCGTCTGAATTAAGGTTAATTTATGAAACCCGTTATTGCGCTCATTGGTCGACCAAACGTCGGAAAATCAACGCTATTTAACCAAATCACCAAAAGTCGTGATGCTTTGGTTGCCGATTTTGCTGGTTTAACCCGTGACCGTAAATATGGTGATGCTGTTTTTCAAAATAAGTCATTCATTGTCGTCGATACTGGTGGTATCGGTGAGAATGAAGGTGGTATTGACTCGTACATGGCTGAACAGTCGAAAACTGCGATTCATGAAGCAGATATCATTGTTTTTGTTGTGGACGCGCGTGCTGGCTTATTGGCATCAGATGAACAAATTGCACGTGAATTACGTACGCTAGGTAAGAAAGTTTACTTGGTTGCCAACAAGGTGGACGGTGTCCATGCTGAGGCTGCATTGGTTGAGTTCTACAAGCTCGGTATGGGTGAACCCTTACAAGTTGCTGCAAGTCACGGACGTGGCGTACAGCAAATGCTTGAAGATGTTTTGGCTGAAGTTCCTGAAGATGAAAATCCAGAAGAACATGACAAGGCGACTGGTTTACGTTTGGCGATTATTGGTCGTCCGAATGTCGGTAAATCGACCTTGGTCAACCGTTTGTTGGGCGAAGACCGTGTGGTTGCATTTGACCAACCAGGAACAACCCGTGATTCGATTTACATCCCGTTTGAACGTGATGGACGTCAATATACGTTAATCGATACTGCGGGTGTGCGTCGTAAAGGCAAAGTAGAGGAAATGATTGAGAAGTTCTCAATTGTGAAAACCCTACAAGCCATTAAAGATGCGCATGTCATCGTGGTGGTACTGGATGCCCGTGAAGGGGTGGTCGAACAAGATTTACATTTGATTGGTTATGCACTTGAAGCTGGCCGTGCCATGGTGATTGCGATCAACAAATGGGACAACATGACCGAGTATGATCGTAAGCAATGTAAGTTGGATGTTGACCGCCGTTTTGACTTTATTCCTTGGGCCAAAGTACATTTAATTTCAGCATTGCATGGTACTGGCGTCGGGGAAATGTACCCAACGATCCACCGTGCTTATGATTCATCGCATTTAAAAGTTTCTCCTGCGAAATTAACTCAGATCTTGAATGATGCAACTGAAGCGCATCAACCGCCGATGATCGGTGGTAAGCGTATCAAAATGCGTTATGCGCATATGGGCGGACAAAATCCACCAACGATCGTGATTCACGGTAACAAGGTAGACAAAACGCCTGCGGATTATCGTCGTTATCTGGAGAATGTGTTCCGTAAAGTTTACAAACTGGAAGGAACGCCAGTGCGTGTTGATTTTAAAACTTCTGAAAATCCATTTGAAGGGCGTAAGTCACAAGTGGATGAACGCGTTGCAGCACGTAAACGTCGTTATGTACAGAAATTCAAAAAAGCAGAAAAGAAATTCAAGCGTTAAGCTGATCTTGATGCCAAGAGCCCAAAGTTTGCTTTGGGCTTTTTTATATCAAAGGAGAGTGAGTGGTGACACGTCAAATTGAAATCCATGTTCAGGCATTGGCTCAACTCCTTGAACAAAGTAAAACTGATTTTGCCGATTTAAGCAGCTTTAACCATTATAAAAAAGAACAAATCAAACAGTATCGTAATGTTCTTTTAGCTGAGCGACTGCATTGTCCAGTTGAGGCATTAAGCTTTTCAAAACATGAACATGGGAAGCCTTTTTTAAGTTCTCATCCCTTGCATTTTAACCATACGCATAGTCAGCTGTATTATGTATTGGCCATGAGTGAACGCGTAAAAGATCTTGGTGTTGATGTGGAAGAACTCGATCGTAAAGTACGCTTTGATGCTTTGGCACAACACGCTTTTCATGCCGAGGAATACCAAACTTGGCAGCAGCAGGATCAAGATCCAGAATATTGGTTACGGGTGTGGACCACCAAAGAAGCAGTATTAAAAGCGTCAGGGTTGGGGATTCGTTTAGATCTGAATAGCTTAAATACTCAAGTTCATCCATCCAATCATGGTGGCATGTGCTCTCATCCTTTGATTGGTAGTTTTGCGTATCAGAATTTTATTTTAAATCAGACGATTGTGCTGACAGTGGCATGGCGGGCAGAGCAGTCCTGTCGTGGCTTTCAATTTCCTCAGATCCAGATTATTCAGCATTAACCGTAATTCAAATTATTCAATTGCCTTAAATAAAAAATGCCAGCATGTCGCTGGCATTTTATTTGAATGAAGAACCGAAAAGATTTAAGGAATCTCTTCTTCTTCAAACTCAGGTTTAACTTGAACAATAAAGTCCTGACGATTCAGACCGCGCCATAATGCGAATGCAGTACCGATATAGATCGATGAGTAGGTACCGACAAAGATACCGACAAACATCGCCACAGAGAACCAATGTAGACCATCACCGCCTAAGAACATCATGGCAAGGACCACAAGTAATAAGGTCATCGAGGTATGGATGGTACGACGTAAAGTTTCTGTCAGCGCGATGTCCACGATTTCACGCGGAGTCGCACCACGAATCTTACGGAAGTTCTCACGGATACGATCCGATACAACGATGTTATCGTTGAGCGAGAAACCAATGACCGCGAGTACCGCTGCTAAAACGGTTAAATCAAATGGCCATTGGAATACCGCAAATGCACCAATAATGATGATGATATCGTGGAATAACGACATCACCGCACCCATCGCCAGTTTAAATTCGAAGCGAATGGTGACGTAGATCAACATCAGGATCAATGCCAGCGCAACAGCACCCGCAGAGCGTACATACAGCTCGTTACCTACAGCACCGCCCACAGCATCGACCTTATGGACTTCTACTGTGTTATTTGGCAATTGCACTGCTTTGGTAATGCTATTGCTCAGGTCTTCTACATTGAGGTCTTCTTGTACTGGCATACGTACAATCAGGTCAGTATTACTTCCCAATGTTTGTACAACAGCATCTTTAAAGCCAGCACGATCTAAAGCTTGAACCACTTGAGCAGGTTGAACCCCTTGCTTATAGTTCAATTCAGCTGAAATACCCCCAGTAAAGTCTAAACCGAGGTTCAGACCTTTGGTGACAATAAAGAAGATACTGGCAATGGTAATCAGGACTGAGAAGATAGCCGCTGGTTTGGCAATCTTCATGAACGGGATGATTTTTAGATCATCTGGGCGACCGTATTGCTTTGAGTCTTGTTGAGTCAGATCAGTCATGTGAATCTCCTTAAATACTCAACTTGGTCAAATTACGGCGTTTGCCATAAATGAGCTGTACGATTGCACGTGTTACGGTAATTGCAGTAAACATCGAACAAATAATACCGATCATCAAGGTGACTGCGAAGCCTTTGATTGGACCAGTACCAATCGCGAATAAGATAAACGCAACGAGGAATGTGGTTAAGTTCGAGTCAAGAATGGTGTTATAGGCCCGATCGTAACCCGCAACAATTGCCTGTTTGGGTGAGGCACCCCAGATCATTTCTTCCCGTATTCGTTCACAGATCAGGACGTTGGCATCGACCGCCATACCAATGGTAATGACGATACCCGCAATACCCGGCAAGGTGAGCGAAGCACCAATCCAAGACATCACTGTTAAGATCATGGCAAGGTTAAATACCAAAGCAAAGTTCGCGATTAAACCGAATAAACGGAAGAACACAACCATCCAGATGGCAACCAGCAAGAAGCCGATTTGAGTAGATAACACACCCTTGTCAATGTTTTCTTGACCAAGGCTTGGACCAACTACACGTTCTTCAACGAAGTACATTGGCGCAGCCAAAGCACCTGCACGTAGCATGAGCGCAAGTTCAGCAGCTTCTTGTGGTGAATCAAGACCAGTAATACGGAATTGTGAACCCAATACCGCTTGAATAGTTGCGGCATTAATGACTACAGATTCGGTATATGGAGTACGAACTTCAGTTTGTACACCTGTGTTTGGATCAGCAACATAAGAGATTTTTTGTTTATTTTCGATAAACAAAACCGCCATACGTTTACCCACAGCACCACGGGTTGCATCAGCCATGAGCTTACCACCTGAAGAATCTAGGGTGATATTAACTTCTGCACCACCAGAGTCTTGGCTGAAGCCAGAGCTTGCATTTTGAACACGTTCGCCCGTCAAAATACGGTTACGTTGCAACAGTAACTGACGACCACTGTCTAAAGACTGATAAGCAAATACTTCAGTGCCTGGAGGAAGTGGCTGACCATTATATTTACCTGTATATGGATCGATATATTGATCGTTGCTGTCCGCAACTAAACGGAATTCCAAGTTCGCCGTACGACCCAAGACACGTTTTGCTTCCGCAGTATCTTGTACACCTGGTAATTCAACTACGATACGATTACTACCTTGGGTTTGTACCAGTGCTTCGGCTACACCCAGTTCGTTAATACGGTTACGTAGAGTCGTTAAGTTTTGGTTCACTGCATAAGATTGAATTTCCTGACGACGTGCGTCGGTATAAGTCAGTCTTAAAGTTGCACCAGATGATGTTGCAACCGCTTGTTGAGTATATTCATTACCATTACGACGTAAAAAATCAGTCGCAGCATCACGGTCTGCATTGCTGGCAAACTGGACAGTAATGGTATTGTTACTTAACGCAAGGTTGTTAAATTTGATTTTGTTATCACGGAATTGACGACGCAAATCAGTCGCAGATGTTTCCATGCGCTGACTAATTGCTTTATCCATGTCGACTTCGAGCAAGAAGTGTACACCACCACGTAAGTCCAAACCGAGTTTCATCGGTTTTGCCCCAATCTTTTGCAACCATTCTGGTGTAGTCGGTGCAAGGTTGAGCGCAACAACGTAGTCTTCACCTAAATCACGACGCAATACTTCTTTGGCTTTTAACTGTTCTTCAGAAGAGTTTAAGCGTAATAATGCTGCGTTATTGGTAAAGCTATTGTCGTGACTGCTAATGTCGGCAGTTTTTAAAATCTGCTCAGCTTTTTGCACGATGGTCTGATCAATTTTTGTGCCTGCTTTTGCGCCAGAAATTTGGACAGCAGGTTCATCTGGATACAGACTTGGAAGTGCATATAACGTACTGATCACAAGTACCACAAGGATCAGCAAATATTTCCATGCAGGGTAACGCATTTGCTTTCTTCTTAAATGAAAAAGTCGTGCTGAGGCACGACTATTTTATGATTAAAGGTTATTTAGTGTGCCTTCAGGTAAGACTGAAATGACACTCGCACGTTGAATTTTTACATCAACACCACGAGCAAGTTCAACTACTGCAAAGTCACCTTCAAGTTTGGTAATTCTCCCCATTAAACCACCCGCAAACACGATTTCACTGCCTACGCCCAAGCTTTCGATTAAAGAACGGTGTTCTTTGGCACGTTTCGCTTGAGGTCTCCAGATCAAGAAATAGAAGATTGCAATAAAAACAGCAATCATCAAGATGTTTGCCATCAGGCTAGGACCTTGTGCAGCCGCAGGTGCAGCGTGAGCAGTAGAGATTAAGAAGCTCATTTCGTTTTCCTAAAATTAAAAAGCCAAAAAATTAACAATAAATTCCAATTTGTTTTGCAATGTACCTTGTCTTGCGATCAGGCGCAAATCTTGATGCATTTACTTCACATTAGTCTTCAGGGCATGGTGGAACGTCTAATCCACGACGCGCATAAAAGTCCTGAACATATTCATCAAATGTGCCGTTATCCAATGCATCACGCATACCTTGAGTGAGGCGTTGGTAGTAACGCAAGTTATGAATAGTACCGAGCATCGATGCCAGCATCTCACCACACTTCTCTAAATGATATAAATAGGCACGACTGAAGTTTTTACAAGTGTAGCAATCACAATGTGGGTCTAAAGGACCTTGATCATGACGATAGCGACTGTTGCGGATTCGGACCAAACCATCGGTGACAAAGTAGTGACCATTACGTGCATTGCGGGTTGGCATCACACAGTCAAACATATCGACACCACGACGAACCGCTTCGACGATGTCTTCTGGTTTACCGACACCCATTAAATAGCGAGGCTTGTCCTGTGGCATTTTGTTAGGTAAATAATCAAGCACCTTGATCATTTCCTCTTTCGGTTCACCTACCGATAAACCGCCAATTGCATAACCATCAAAACCAACTTCCAATAAACCAGTCAATGACTCATCACGTAGGTCTTCATACATGCCACCTTGAATAATGCCGAATAAGGCATTTTTATTCTTGAGCTCATCATGATGATGGGTTTTACAACGCTTTGCCCAACGCAAAGAAAGCTGCAATGATTTTTGCGCTTCTTCATGGGTTGCAGGGTAAGGGGTACATTCATCAAAGATCATCACGATATCTGAGTTGAGTACGTGTTGAATCTCCATTGAAATTTCTGGAGACAAGAACACCTTAGAACCATCAATCGGAGAGCGGAAGGTCACACCTTCTTCTTTGATTTTACGCATTGCGCCCAAGCTAAAGACTTGGAAACCGCCTGAATCAGTCAAAATCGGTTTATCCCAGCGGATAAACTCATGCAGACCGCCATGCTCTTTAATCACTTCAAGGCCTGGACGTAAATATAAATGGAAGGTATTTCCCAAGATAATTTGTGCTTGAATTTCTTCAATATCACGCGGGAGCATGCCTTTGACTGTACCGTAAGTACCCACTGGCATAAATACAGGGGTTTCAACCACACCATGTTCTAAAGTAAGTCGACCACGACGGGCGCGCCCCGACTGGCCTAATTTTTCAAATTTCATGTAATAACCTGAGCAAGATCGAAGTGCTACTTTGATTGCAGCGCAAGAAGGCGAAAAAACAGTTCGCTGATCGAAAGCGGCTATTTTCCCCGATTATGGCGTGTAGTTCTACTACTAAATGTAGCGAGAGATAAAATAGATTTAGTTTGATAAGTTTTGGGTGATATTTGCTCGAATGTTGATGAGCAAATACTGATTTACGTGAATAAGGTTTTTGCATTTTGTAATGCGACATTTGTGAGGAAATTTGCTATCGAGATGGCGGCATGGATGCCGCCGCGTTAGACTGCGGTAGCAAGGATGTACCGTCAGCCTATGAACAGCGATTAAAGCTGTGCAAGGGTTTTGGTTACTTTTGCCAAAACAAAAGTAACTCCAACCGAAGGTTTTTACTGAAATGAGTGAGATAACTATAAGACGCTAATATGTTTAACTACCGCACTAAAAATTCGGTTTATAGTCAAAATTTTCAGTCGCCAGATTATCTTTAAATGGGCGAATTGCTTTCTTGGATAATGTCAGGGTATTGATCAGGTTGTTTGGAAACACCTCAATCTGGTTATTAAACAATTCCACGTTGCGGTTAAAAATGGTAATTGCAGCACCGACGTTCTCGTTTTGCTCCTGAATATCATCCATCATTTTGCTGTATAGCGCATCTGCTTTCAGTTCAGGATAATTTTCAACCACCACATTGAGGCTACGAATCAGCTCTTTGCTCATTTTCTCGATCTGTTGTAACTGTGAAATATCCGTGTCATTCACATTCAGATTGAGAATCTGCTGGCGCAATTCAGTGACTTTTTCCAAAGTGGATTTTTCAAACTGGGTGTATTGATCCAGCGTTGCTTCCAATGCTTCTAAGGTCTTTATTTTTTGACGTTCGAAGTTAGCCACTTCGGACCATGCACGTTTGGTGGCATTAAAATACCGTACGATGTTGTTGCGAATAGAAACGCCCCATACAATCAGTACTACAAAAATCCCCAAGAAGATCAGTAAACCTGTCATCGTCATTCCCCTTATTGTTATTTCCCTTAAATTCTCGCTTTATTAAAAGAGAGCTCGGGAGAATTATTGAATTACATTGAGCATCAATTGTTGAAATTTCTGATATTGCGGCATGGTCATGGTGCGTAAGTGCCCGCGTAATGCTGAAATATCATGAATTTCACTGCGTTTACTGGCGGTTTGGAAAAGATTTTGTTCGCCTACATAACACAGGATTTGCTCTTCATGATGATAAATTAAATCACCTCTAAAATGTTGAAAAAAATCATGTAATTTTAAAGTCAGACTCGGGCTGATTTCTTTCGCTAACTGATGCTGATTGAGGCCAAAAATATTCAATTCTTGATTAATCAAAATATCACTGCTTTGCCATGAACTGGTATATGGTTCAAAAAAACGAGAACGCTGATTACTCACTGCAATACCAAGAGCAGGCATTTGAAAGATAAATGCGCCCCACAAATCTTTATGGATCTCTTTGACGATTTTTTTATCGTTACCTTGGTCCTGAAGAATTGGCATTTCGCTAACATAGTGGTACTGGAACAGTAACACCTGATGGTCGGTTGTGCCATCGTTCCATGTGGTAGACGCGTATTGGGTAATCTCGTTCGATTCATTGCCACGATTAAATAGCGGGAAATGCTGCTTTAACTTACTCAGGACCAAGAGGGGCTGCGCCTGAATGGGTAAATAAGCAGGCAATTGCTGGAACTGCAAACCATAACGTAATACGGTCATTCGTTCTTCTAAATAGCGAATTACTCGTGTTAATGGCTCTTGTGGCTCATAAAGTAAATAGGCTAGAAAACCTGTCAAAAATGCGCCGAGCAGACTCCAGATATATTGAATATGCGGATGGAGAAAATAGCCAAACACCAAGGTTCCAATACTAATGAGCGCTAGTAAATAAGGCAGCACATTAAAAAAACGCAGGCTATGATCGTCACGCCACGGATGCAAGGCATCTAACAAGTCTTGATCCGTATGCGACTTTTGTCCTGCCTCCCAAAGCCGAGCAATATTGTGAAAAACCTGCGCATTTTTTTTACGTCGGATATGCAGTGCTTGTTGTACAGTGTCGATCGGCATGGAATTAATGGATTCATTATAATTGGTCTGTATTGTTTTGATTATGCTTTAAATTTCAGAAACTAAGAAGTCTATAATCTAAATCTAACGGTCTTTTTTTATTTTAATGAATGGTGGTTTATTTGAAGTTTTGAGGAGATAGGCTAAACCGTGATTTAGCCTATTGATCCATATTAAGCGTCGAGTTTGTCCACTAACATCGCATCGCCATAACTAAAGAAGCGATAACGTTGTTCTACTGCATGAGTATAAGCAGCCAAGATATTATCTCGATTCGATAATGCTGAAACTAGCATTAACAAGGTCGATTCAGGTAAATGGAAGTTGGTAATCAAACGATCCACGATACAGAACTGATAACCTGGGTAGATAAAGATTTGCGTATCACCTGTCCAAGCTGCAATTTGGCCTTGATTGGCTTGTGCTGCACTCTCTAGGGCGCGGGTCGCCGTAGTGCCTACCGCAATGACTTTATTACCGCGTGCTTTGGTTTCTAAAATCAGGTCAATGGTCGCTTGTGGCACATCACACCACTCACTGTGCATAATGTGATTGGTAATATCCGTAGTACGTACAGGCATAAATGTACCTGCACCAACATGCAAGGTTACAAAGGTTTTTTGCACGCCTTTAGCAGCTAGTTTTTCTAATAAGCCTTGGTCGAAATGCAGACTGGCTGTTGGCGCAGCGACACTGGCAATTTTTTCAGGATCGTGGAATACGGTTTGATAACGCTCGGTATCAATTTCTTCGGCTTCACGGTTGAAATAAGGTGGGATCGGGAGCTGACCGTATTGATCCAGTACCGACAAAATTGGTTGTGAAAACTTCACCACAAACAGATTTTCATGGCGACCTTGTACCGTGACAGGAACAGCATCTTCACCGATATACAGTTCTGCGCCAGCTTTAGGTGAGTTGCTTGATTTGATATGGCAATGAGCAGTGTGGATGTCCAACATGCGTTCAACCAGCACTTCGATTGCACCTCCAGTAGCACGTTTGCCTTTTAAGCGTGCTTTCATGACTTTGGTGTCATTCAGCACCAGTAAATCACCGTCTTCAAGTAAATCCAGAATATCGGTAAACGCATGGTCATGATATTGGCCTTTGGCATCGATATGGAGCAGGCGAGATGCGCTACGGCTGTCTAATGGGTAGCGAGCAATAAGTTCATCGGGGAGATCAAACGAAAAGTCGGAGAGTTGCATACATCTAAAACATTGCAAAAATTGGGCGTAGTATAGTCTTTTTTGTATTTTCTCGCTGAGTTCGCGTGTTTATAAGCAGAAAAATATCTGAATGATTTAAAAGTGAGCAATAAGCGTGAGTTAGTGTTTGACAATAAAATCAAACAGGTTATTATACGCAACACAAAGCATCGCACTCTTCCCGAGGTGGTGAAATTGGTAGACGCGGCGGACTCAAAATCCGCTGTCAGAGATGACGTGTCGGTTCGAGTCCGACCCTCGGGACCAAGATTCAAAGACCCCAAGCTGGTATTAAAGGCTTGGGGTTTTTTCATTTCTAGCGGTTGTGTTTTTTATGGTATTTACGGGTTTTTTTAGGTATATATTTCCACATGTTTTTCACATTTTTTTGTGGGTTTATTTTTGAAAATTAGGAACTTGTTGCATAAAATGAGTTTGTCTGTTTATCAACAAGCAAACGGCTCATGGCGAGCTCATTTGCGTGTATTGGATGTGCGTTGCAGTAAGGTTGGGAAAACAAAAACTCAAGTGCTGAAATGCGCGAAAGAGTCATGAACCGAGAGGACTTAGAAGCTTTACACTAAGAAAGAGTTGATATCTGGTTTCTACGTACAGGGGACGTTTTTGTTCTGATCTACTTTCAAATGATGCCAAGGAGTTATTAAAACTTTGGGAGCAAGTTGACCCAGCACAGCATGCAACTTTACTGACGTTGGTCAGAAATTTTGCTGAGAGTTTTGGCAAAAAATAAGGAAAATTAAAATATTAAAAGATAATTTATAAATGATAAACTCCTAACAATTTAACGAAATTAAGGGTTTATTATGGATAAAAATGAATTGCTAGAAAAATTAAATGGATATCATTCAAGAATAGTTTCAGATGTACGTGCTGAGCTACAAATAGATTATGAGATGGGTGCTGCAAGATGGGAATCTTGGTGTATAAGTGTTCAACAGTTTTTTGAAGCTAATTTGCCAGGTTATTTAAATAAGCTTAAAAGAATTTTTAGCGCACCCCTAAGAATAGGTATGTATACTACTAAAGCCAATTCATTAGAGGTTGCTCAGATTAGTCCATCTTATGCTTTTTTATCATCTTTAATACGAGACATTGAATCAGATGATTATTTAAATTTACCGCAGAAAATAAATGCAGATACTAAGAAAAATAATAGTTTGGATCGGAAAGCTTTTATCGTCCATGGGCACGATGAAGCAACTAAGTTTAAAACAGCTCGATTCTTAGAAAAACTAGGATTTGATGCAATCATTTTGCATGAACAGGCAAATGGTGGCAAAACGATTATTGAAAAATTAGAACATTTTATAGATGTTGGATTTGGGATAGTTCTTTATACACCTGATGATGTAGGTGAGGCTGTTAGTAAGAAAGATCAGCTTCAACCTAGAGCAAGGCAGAACGTTGTATTTGAACATGGTTTACTTATTGGTAAGTTAACACGTGAAAGGGTTTTTCCTTTGGTAACTGATCATAGTGTGGAATTACCAGGCGATATTGGCGGAATGGTTTATCTATCTGATAGAAACTGGGAAATTGACTTAGCAAGAGAGATAAGATCTTTAGGTTATGAGGTCGATCTAAATTCTTTATTTAATTGACTTACTATTTGAGGGTGTTAATCAAAGACACAAATTTTTGATAAATTATTATAAAGAAGCTATTTAAAAAGTTTAGATTTAACATAAATCTCCAAACGAGATAATTTAAAATCTTTTATATCCTTAGTTTTTGCTTGGAAAAAATGATAATATTTTAACAATGTTAAGTAGTTATAACTAAATCTAAATAGAGCTATGTATGGATAAAGAACAATTAATTGCTGAATTAACTAGATTTAAGGAACGATTGGAAGGGGAGGTTTACTCAGCATATCTGCATAAAGGAAGCGATTTTGGTACAGAACGCTTTGGTGCTTGGACAAGAGCTATATACCATTTTTTGGAAAATAACCTACCATCGTACAAATCTAAGCTTCACACAATACTCAATCCTGGTATTTATTTTGGGTATGGTGATCCAGTTAATCAGTTTTTAAATGATGAGTATTCCCCGTCATTGTCATTCATAGATTCTTTGATATTAGATATAGAAAATAATGAGGTGGAGTTTGTTTTAGCGAAGACACCAGAAAAAGAATCTCAAAAGATAAAGCCTAGTAAGCTTTTGAGAAAAGCATTTATCGTTCATGGGCATGATGAAGCAACTAAATTTAAAACAGCTCGATTCTTAGAAAAACTTGGGTTCGATGTGATTATTTTACATGAACAAGCGAATGGTGGGAAAACGATCATTGAAAAATTAGAGCACTTTACTGATGTTGGGTTTGGTATTGTTTTATATACACCAGATGATGAAGGATCAGTAAAAGATAAAAAAAATTATCAGCCTCGCGCCCGTCAAAATGTTGTATTTGAACATGGTTTATTGATTGGAAAACTAGGTAGAGATAAAGTTTTCCCATTAGTCACAGATCATAGTGTTGAATTACCTGGAGATATCAATGGTATGGTTTATTTATCTGATACAAACTGGGAACTTCAATTAGCTAAAGAAATAAGAGAGCTAGGATATGAAATTGATATGAATAAAGTTATCTAATGCTAGTCCCCCCGCCCCCAAGAGGGCTTTTTACTCTTTATTGATAGATTTTTGGACAAGTCGAACTTGCTCTTGAATAATTAATAAAGTTGCATTGACATAATAAACTAAGTAATAGAGGTAGCTCACCTGTTGTTAATGTTGGACAGGGCTCAAGTTAAAATTTAATGAAATTTCACGTTTTGTTGCGAATTGATTGAATCAACAATTGCCTTTTCTGTTAAAGTTTGTTAATACTAAGTGATAGTTTTCACATTTTTTTTATAAAACGTAAAGAACCGTATAACGATAATATTCGAGAGGCGGGAATGACGATTCAATTATTAGAACTACAGCAAGCTGAAAAGTTAAGCGCTTGTAAAATCTCTCTTTCTTTGGGGCTAACTTCAGAGCAGAACTTGCTTGAGCAATTTTTACAATTCAACCGAAAGCTGATGCAAGCCAGTACCGCATTACTGTCATTTCATCAAGAACCCTATCTGTGGCACCGCTGTCCTGAAAAACTCAAAGCGATTGATTCTGCAAAAGTTACCAAAAGTTTAAATACCTTATTCGTCAATGGTGATCTGGTCGATAGCGATCATCCGCAATATCAAACATTGTTAGCATTTCTTGTACCACTGAAAAAGAAAATCCAAACTGCGATTGCTCTGCATCTCAGGCATCCAGATCAAACCTCACTTGGGTATATCATTCTGTTTGATGAAGCTGCTCAAGGCTTTAATGAATTACAAAAACAACTCCTCCAAGAACATTGCATCAATTTCATGCAGCAACTGGAATTGAAGTTTAACCATGACGAGTTGAAAGAATTATACGAACAAGAATCCGCACTGAATTTTAGTAAAACCAAATTCTTTTCCATTATTTCACATGATTTACGTGCACCATTTCATGGTCTATTAGGCTTCTCTGAAATCTTAGCCAAAGAACGTGAAACCTTAGACGAATCCAGTATTCAAAATATTGCGGACTATCTCTACGACACTTCGCAATCGACCTATAACTTATTGGAAAGTTTACTGAATTGGTCAATGGCAGAAGGTGGTCGCTTTGTCTATCATCCGATTAATTTCAAGTTACGTCAAATCACCAGTATTGTGACCGATATTCTCAAAACCTTGGCAATCAAGAAGAATATTCAACTGATTAATGAAGTAGATGAAAATCTAAAAGTCTATGCCGATATGAATATGATCACTTCGGTGATTCAGAACTTAGTCTCCAATGCACTGAAATTTACCGATGTTGATGGAACGGGCAAAGTCTATATCCAAGCACAACACAAAGGCACCTATGTCGAAATCTATGTCAAAGACACAGGCTTAGGCATGACCCAAGAACAAATTAAAGATCTGTTTCAGCCGCGCATCACCATGAGCTATAAAGGTACGGCAGGAGAGAAGGGCGCGGGTTTAGGTTTGAGTTTATGTAAACGCTTTGTGGAAATGAATTTGGGTGAAATCAACGTCACCTCCAATGAAGGTGAAGGCACGATCTTTACCGTATTGCTGCCGATTGAACGTGAACAGGTTGATTTATGTACCGATCAACAAAAAACTAAAGCGAAATTAGTCTAAAGAGATTTTAAAGATAAGCTTGTAACTGATATAACTAACCAAGATGACATGACATCAGTCGAGCCTTTTTATATGAATGCGCAACAGCTACAAAAAACCTTAGTTGCAAGCCAATATGCTGAACAAGTTTTAAATTTATACAAAGCAGAATTAGAACAAGACTATTCCGAAGCTCAATTTCTTGACTCGCTGTCGACTGAAACCATCCATCAAAAAGTCCAATTGGCTGTAGCCGAAGTCACAGATGAACAGGCGTGGATGAAAGCCTTACGTATCTTACGTGCCAAGTTGATGTTCCGCTGGATTTGGCAAGATGCCAATCAACTGACCAATGTGGTGACGCTGACACGTGAACTGTCTGATTTTGCCGATGCCAGTATTTGTGCAGCCAAAGCCTTTGCATTACCTCCTTTATTAGCCAAGCATGGTGAACCGATTGGTTACTCTGGGCAATTACAAGACCTGATCGTGATTGGTATGGGTAAGCTCGGTGCACAAGAGCTGAATTTATCCAGCGATATTGACTTGATTTTCGCCTTTGATGAACAGGGCGAAACCAATGGGCGTAAATGTATTGATGTACAGCAGTTTTGCATTCTGTGGGGACAGAAGCTGATTTATTTGCTTGATCATATTACCGCAGATGGTTTTGTATTCCGTGTCGATATGCGTTTACGTCCGTGGGGTGATGGTTCAGCGTTAGCGATTAGCCATAGTGGTCTGGAAAAATATTTAAGCCAGCATGGGCGTGAATGGGAACGCTATGCTTGGATTAAGGCGCGGGTAATCACGGGCAGCAAAGCAGGTGCCGAGTTATTGGATATGTCGCGTCCGTTTGTATTCCGCCGTTATGTCGATTATTCCGCTTTCGCAGCCATGCGAGAAATGAAAGCCATGATCGAGCGTGAGGTTATGCGCCGTAATATTGAAGATGACATTAAATTGGGTGCAGGCGGGATTCGTGAAATCGAATTCATCGTGCAGGTGTTTCAATTGATCTATGGTGGATCGAAGCGTGAATTACAAGATCGTCAGTGCTTGGTAAATTTGCATCATTTGGGCGAAGCTGAATTATTAGATCAGCAAGCGGTAATTGATCTGGAAGATGCTTATTTATTCTTGAGACGGGTTGAGCACGCGATTCAGGCCTTGAATGATCAGCAAACCCAGTCTTTACCAACCGAACCAGAACTTCGACAACGGATGTTGGATACGCTTGGTTTTGCCGATTGGCCTGCGTTCTTAGCCGTGCTGAATCAGAAGCGTGATAAGGTCAAAGTTCAGTTTAAACAATTGATTCAGGAAAAAGAGTTCTCTGAACCTGTGGATGACTTTGTCCTCCTTGAGCAAAAACTCAATGCAGTGCTGGATGATAACGCCAAGAATCTGATTCAAAACTTTTGGCATGGGCAAGCACTTCGTAAGATCCCAGCCAGTGCTTTAGAGCGCTTAAAGAAATTTTGGCCGCATTTGATTGAGGCGATTTTACAGTCTGAGCAACCGCAAGTGGCTCTGTTGCGTTTGATGCCTTTAGTTGAATCCGTACTACGCCGTACGGTCTATCTGGTGATGCTGATGGAAAGTCGTGGGGCATTGCAGCGACTGGTCAAGATGGCAACTGTTAGCCCGTGGATTTGTGAAGAGTTGGCGCAATATCCAGTGCTTTTAGATGAGTTCCTGTCGATGGATTTTGGCTTGCCGCAACGCAAAGATCTTGAAGATTCACTGCGTCAGCAATTACTGCGCATCGAGATTGATCAAGTCGAGGATCAGATGCGTGTGCTGCGCTTATTTAAAAAGAGCAATGTCCTAACCGTTGCTGCTAGTGATGTGTTGGCTGAAAGTCCGTTGATGAAAGTCTCAGATGCACTGACTGATATTGCTGAGGTGAGTGTGCAAGCGACACTGCGTTTGGCTTATGAGGCAGTTGCAGAACGTCATGGTTATCCTGTAGGCAATGATGGACAGCGGTGTAGTCTGGATAACAAAGGCTTTACGGTGATCGCCTATGGTAAATTGGGTGGCATCGAGTTGGGTTATGGCTCAGATTTGGACTTGGTCTTTATTCACGCCTTTGAAGAACAAAGTGAAACCGATGGCCGCAAGGGCATTAGTGGGGCTGAATTCGCGATTCGTGTGGCACAAAAATTTATGTCACTTATGACTACACAAACGCTGGATGGGCGTGTCTATGAAATTGATACACGCCTTCGCCCTTCGGGTGAAGCAGGGATGTTGGTCACCAGTTTAAAAGCCTATGAACAATATCAGCAAAAGAGCGCATGGTTGTGGGAACATCAAGCCTTGGTGCGTGCCCGTTCGATTGCTGGTGATACTGGATTATGCAAGCAATTTGAACAGATTCGTTGCCAAATTCTGACTCAAGTTCGTGATGAAAATGAAGTGCGTGAAGAAGTGCTGAAAATGCGCCAAAAGATGAAAGATCATTTGGGATCATCTTCTGAGCAAAAAAAACATGGGATTTTTCATTTAAAACAGGACTCAGGTGGTATCGTTGATATCGAATTTATGGCACAGTATGCTGTGCTTGCATGGAGTGGGACGAATACAGATCTCGCCCATTTTTCCGACAATGTAAGAATTCTAGAAGATGCTGCTAAAGCAGGCTGCTTATCCAGTGAAGATGCCACAGCATTAATACACGCTTATCTCCGTGAACGAGCTGAGAGCCACCGTCTAGCGCTTGCAAATCAATCTATGCAAGTCAATGCTGCGGATTGGCACGATACCCGCGAGATCGTTTGCAAGTTATGGCAAAGATTAATTGATCCAACTGCGCAAGCATTGGAAAGTGAATAATTGTGTAAAAAGAAAATGGAGTATGTGCGATGAGTTTGGCTGATCGTGATGGTTTTATTTGGCAAGATGGAAAGTTAGTTGATTGGCGTGATGCAAAAATTCACGTCTTAACTCACACACTACACTACAGCATGGGTGTCTTTGAAGGCGTCAGAGCTTACGAAACACCGAATGGTACAGCAATCTTCCGTTTGCAAGATCATACTAAGCGCTTATTAAATTCAGCAAAAATTTATCAAATGAATGTTCCATTTGATCAAGCGACACTAGAACAAGCACAAATTGATGTTGTGCGTGAAAATAAACTAGCATCTTGCTACCTGCGTCCATTGATTTGGATTGGTTCTGAAAAACTCGGTATCGCAGCGACGGATAATACCATTCATGCAGCAGTTGCAGCATGGGGTTGGGGCGCATATCTAGGTGAAGAAGCAATGGCACACGGTATTCGTGTCAAAACCTCTTCATTCACGCACCACCATCCAAACGTGACTATGTGTAAAGCAAAAGCCTGTGGTAACTACACAGTGTCAATCTTGGCACATCAGGAAGTTGCGCGTTCAGGTTATGACGAAGCTATGTTACTTGATCCACAAGGTTTTGTTTGCCAAGGTGCAGGCGAGAACGTGTTCTTAATTAAGGATGGCGTATTGCATACCCCTGATTTGGCAGGTGGTGCATTGGAAGGGATTACGCGTCAAACCGTGATTACCATTGCCAAAGATCTGGGTTATGAAGTAGTTGAACGCCGTATTACACGTGATGAATTCTACATCGCAGATGAAGCATTCTTTACCGGTACTGCTGCGGAAGTAACGCCAATTCGTGAATATGATGACCGTGAAATCGGTTGTGGTTCACGTGGCCCAATCACTACTGTAATTCAAAAGACCTTCTTTGATGCGGTACAAGGTCGCAATGACAAGTATGCACACTGGTTAACTTATATTAAATAAGTTGAAACCATTGCAAAGGCGAAGCTTAGGCTTCGCTTTTTTATTGTCTGACTGTCAACAGATTGCAATCAAAGCATCATCAATCTTTCATTTAACTGGACTAGCTTGAGGCTAAGTACAATTAAAAATCGAGAAAGAATGAAAATTACGGTCGTTGGTGCAGGTTATGTCGGCTTATCAAATGCCTTGTTATTTTCAAAACAACACGATGTCATGATTTTGGACATTGATAAAAATAGAGTAAAAAGCATCAACCAGAAAGTGTCGCCGATAAGTGATACCTGTATTCAAAGCTATTTATCCGAATCACATATTGAAGCAACTTGCGATAAAGCGCTGGCCTATCAGAATGCCAAACTCATTATTATTGCGACACCAACCAACTATAATCCTGAAACCAATTACTTTGATACCAGTAGCATTGAAGCGGTGATTGAGGATATTCAGAATATTAATCCCAAAGCCTTGATACTGATCAAATCTACCGTTCCAGTCGGTTATACCGCTGAGACTTCTAAAAAATTCGGTCTTAAAAATTTAATCTTTTCGCCTGAGTTTTTGCGTGAAGGGCAAGCTTTGCAAGACAATCTCTATCCCTCACGGATTATTGTGGGGGAAAAATCCAAGCGAGCGGAAAAAATTGCCAAACTCTACCTCAAGGCAACCATTACAAAAGATGCGGTCCTGTTGTGTGTCGATTCGACTGAAGCTGAAGCGATTAAACTTTTTTCCAATACATACTTGGCCATGCGTGTAGCATTCTTTAATGAGTTGGATACCTATTGTATGAAGCATAAGCTGAGTGCATTGGATATTATTAATGGTGTGGGTTTGGATCAGCGTATTGGTGATCATTACAACAATCCTTCCTTTGGTTATGGGGGCTATTGCCTGCCCAAAGACACTAAACAGTTATTGGCCAATTATCATGAAACACCGCAAGAGTTGATTTCAGCGATCATTCGTTCTAATCAAACCCGCAAGCAGGCCATTATTGAAGATATTTTGAGTCGTAAGGTTTCGAGTGTTGGTGTTTACCGCCTGACCATGAAAGCGGATTCAGATAATTTCAGAGAGTCGGCAGTACACGATGTGTTACAGGGTTTGGCTGATCAGGGGATTAAAATCATCATTTATGAACCGACCCTCGATGTAAAAGAATATTTGGGTCATCCTGTGGAAGCGAGCTTGCAAAAATTTAAATCAAAATCCGATTTAATTATTGTTAATCGAATGGTGCCTATGTTTAGTGATGTGATGGAAAAGATTTATACCCGAGATTTATTCGGGGTAAATTAGTCGTAATTTGAGTGGGATAAAAAGTAAATAAGCTGAATACGTTGACGAATTAATACTAAAAAAAATGATCAGCTCTATGCTAAGATGAGAATATATTCAGTGCATATGATTGAACGCTCTTGGATTTTTATGACAACGCGAACTTCCATATCTCAAGCATTTAAGGTTATCAGATGGTAGATATTCAACAAAATTCGGCAACTCATGAAGACAATGTGATTTTGTGCATGAAGTGGGGAACCAAATATGGTGCTGAGTACGTAAACCGTTTGTATAACATGGTCAAACGTCATCTGACCTTGCCCTTTAAAATGGTGTGTCTGACAGACCGTACCGAAGGGATTGACCCGAATATTCAATGTTTCCCAATTCCATCATTAGACTTACCTGCAGGTAGTCCTGAACGTGGTTGGAATAAGCTTTCAACCTTTGAGCCAGACTTGTATGGTCTAAAAGGCAATGCATTGTTCCTCGATCTGGATGTGGTCATCATTGATAATATTGACTGTTTCTTCCAAGCGGAAGGCGAGTTTTTGGTGATTCACGATTGGAAACGTCCATGGCGTATTACAGGAAATAGTTCGGTATATCGTTTTAAGTTGGGCGCTTTTCCTAAAATTCTGCCGTATTTCCGTGCAAACTTTACTGAGATCAGTCAAAAATTCCGTAATGAACAAGAGTACTTGTCTTGGTTTGTACATAAAGAAGGCAAGCTGAGCTATTGGAATAAAGACTGGTGCAAGAGCTATAAATATCACTGCTTAAGACGAGTGCCATTTGCTTATTTCCAGCCGCCAGTAAAACCGAAAGGCGCAAAAATTATTATTTTCCATGGCGAGATCAATCCACCTGATGCAATCAGTGGTGGTGGCGGTAAGTGGTATCGCTATGTGTTGCCATCGGACTGGATTAAAGAGTCTTGGCAGTAATAATCACAGATTGAGTTTTAGAAATGACCGATACTATACAACCAATTGATATCGTGATTGCTTGGGTTGATGGTAACGATCTCAACCTAAAACATAAGCGTCAGCAATATTTAGGTCAGCAAGAAGCATCTAATGCAGTTGAAGCGACCCGTTTTGCCAGCAATGATGAAATCTATTTTTGTATTGCGTCAATTTTAAAATACGTACCGTATTGTGGAAAGATCTATGTTGTGACCGATCAGCAGAAGCCAATTTGGCTCGATCAGTTTGAACAACAGGGTCTTTGTGCTGCAGGAAAAATTCATGTAGTCGACCATCAGCAATTATTCCGCAATTATGAATCAGCTTTGCCGACGTTTAATTCCTTAAGTATTGAAACCATGTTGTGGAATATTCAAGGAATCTCGGATTATTTTATTTATTTAAATGACGATTTCTTTTTCAATCAACTTTCCCAGCAGCAAGATTTTCTGGTCAATGAACAGATGGTGATCTATGGGCACTGGGAAAGTAATTTTATTAAGAAAATGAAGTACCTTTTGAGAAAGTTTATTCAAAATCGATTTGGTAAAGTTGCTCAGCCTAAGTATTCAATGGCTCAAATGTTGAGTGCGGATTGTATTGGATTAAATCGCTATTACGAGATCCATCATCGCCCACATATTTTAAGTAAAGTACTTTTAACAAGATATTTTGAGCAAAATACTGCGCTATTGTGGCAGCAGATCGCGTATAGATTTAGAAATATCGATCAGATATTGCCAGTAGGTTTATCAAATCATTTGGCTATTCAGCAGCAAACAGCCATTTTAAAAGAAGATGTTCGGATTGCGTATTTGAAAGATGGTCGTGATCTCAGTTCATTTATACAGACTTTATCAAATGAGCAGATCAAATTTGGCTGTATACAAAGTTTGGATCAATTGAATAAGGATGATGAGGCACGCGTCCGTCTCGCTCTCATCGAAAAGTTTAGAGATGTTTTGCCTAGTCAAATTCAACCGACTATTGCAGTATAAGCGAAGGAAAATCGGATGAAAGTTGTTACGTATCTCATTAACCTGGATGGTAGTGATCAGCGCCTAGCAAGTGCGACTGAACAATTACAGCAAGCGAATTGGGATTTTACTCGTTTTCCAGCCTATGACGGCCGTGGTAAATCTTTATCAGAATTTAAAGATTATGATGATGTAGAGGCGCAACGGATTTTAGGACGTAGTCTGATCAATTCTGAGTTAGGGTGCTATTTGAGCCATTATGGCTGTGCTGAAAAATTTCTTGAAACCGATGCAGATTATTTGGTGGTACTCGAGGATGACATTCAGGTTTTGCCTGAGTTTAAAGAAAAAATGGATGCTCTTTTCACATATCTGGATCAACATAAAGAACTGGATTGGTATGTCCTAAATATGGCTGCAAAAAAGAAAAAGCTAACCAAAGATATTGTACAACTCTCTGATTTTACGTTATGGCATGCCTATTATTTTCCGATTCGTGGGGTAGGTTTAGTGTGGTCTCGTAAGGGCGCTGAAGCATTTGTCAGATCTGGCAAGACCATTCAACTCCCTGTTGATGTGTTCTTTCAGAGCTGGCTCAGCAAAAATGGCAAAGGACTTGGAGTCTGGCAACCATTTGTACAACCCGCTGGCTTAGATAGCGATATTTTAGGCACGGTTGCCACTCAGGGTATTAAACGTAAAGCATTAGAAAACCGTAGCGCATCGCATGGTTTAAAAAAGCAAAAACGTATGTGGCGTGATCGTTTTTATGCAGTTAAGCATCTAATTTCTTGATATTTACTCAATAAGTAAACTTGTTCATTATGAATAGATGAAGATGATTTTTCTCTATAGCCGGATAGTTTTATGAAAATATTTAAAAAAATATTCTATATCCTGAAGTTTTATACGATGTATTCAAATAAGAAACGGGATATGAACGAGGCGATAGAAAATTACGCTGATGTTATTGTACTGAATCCCCAGTCTGAGAATGCTGCGATTCCCAAAATTATCTGGATGTATTGGGAAGGGGCTCTACCTAAGTTTGTAGAAAAATGTGTAGAAAATATCAGGACTAAAAACCCAGATTATCAGGTGAATTTTCTGAATCCTGAAACAGTGAAATCTTTCTGTGATATTGATTACAGTCGTCTGCAACATGCAACACCACAACAAAAAGCTGATCTCATTCGTTTTGAATTAATCTATCAATATGGTGGAATTTGGCTAGATGCAAGTACCATTGTTTATGAGAATCTGGATTGGATTCAGGAACTGATAGAGCGTCATAACACCAATAGTTTTGCTTATTATCGTGCAAAAAACACCACTCAGCTAGATTTCCCTGTACTAGAGAACTGGTTGTTGGCAAGTACAGAAAAAAATATCTTTTTTAAGTATTGGTTTGATGAGTTGGCTCAAGCTGTTGCAATGAGCCCTAAAGCGTATATTCAGCAGATCAGACAGACAGAACCACATTATCAGGAATTATTTCAGGAAATTGGACGTCTTGAATATCTGGTGGCTTATGTGGCGTGTCAGAAGGTCATGCGACATCATTTACCAAGCATGACTTTAATTAACTGTGATAAAAATGCGTTTTTCTATCAAGTAAAAAATAAATGGATGAAAGAAAGGGTCTTGATTGATCTAGCTATTAATCATTCGCCTGCAGAAAAACCGAAATTGATCAAATTAGCGGGAAAAGAAAGAAACATATTGAGTCACTATTATGTGAAAGGGATGTATTTCAAAGATTCTCTCATCGATATCTGAGTTATTTCCCGCATCTATTAAATAATGATATTGGGGTCAATTTTTTCAAAAGCTTGTACAGCACTTGTTCGAGATAGATTAAAAACCTGAATATCTTTTTCTTTAAATAAAACTGCTACAGTATCAAATGCTTGAAATACTTCATCGAGATGATGATTTAGGGTTGTAGGTTGTTGCTTTTCGGTATCTTCATAAAAACGCGGCTGAGAAAAGTTATTCATGTCTAAACCAGCAAGATAAATTTCTTTATAACCCTGAGTATAGAGAATCTGAAAAGCAACATAAGCCACTGTAAAATAGTCGAATGCCCCTTTATAAATATCGAGTGAAAAGCCAAAGCCTTTGTGAATAAAGAAGTCTTTTTCATTCTGATCGAAGTGTTTGGCATAATCTAAAAAACTCTCGACGTGGCCATCAGTAATTGTTTCAATCGTTTTGATCTGACAATGAATATCTTCAATTCGCACTTGCCTTAAAATCATGTCTAGACAACGGGGGGTAGTGAAAAAGATACAATTGCTATTCAAAACTTTTTTGACTAGATCGAACCGGCAGCCCACAAAGTTATGATCAATGATTACATAACTAGAAAAAGAGATTGAGTCAAATGCGATGGCACCATTTACACCAATATAGTCAAGGTCAGATCGATGCAGAATTTTAGGATCTAAATCCTGTATAGAAGGACCTGTTGCTACTAACATGCATTTTTTATGAGAAATTGGTTGTGGAATGAGGTTATTAGAAACCAAACTCTTCCTAAAATAAATTTTCTCGATACGATTCTGTGAATCTCTTTCAACAGTATAAAGTGGCCAGTAGCGACGGTTATGCTTTGCTGCCTTAGGGAAGAAAATTTTATAAATTAATTTATAAATACTTCTAGAAATACGACCTGAAAAGAAGCGAACCATTTAAAAACTCATTTATAAAAATAATCGAAGGCAATGAAACTAGATAACTGTATTTAGGTCATCTAGTTTCAGTTCTATTTTAGTCATCTAGAGAAAAACTTTTCTTTTTCAATTTTGTTTTTAAGTTATGTAAGGAGCGAGCAAACCAATTTTTATCTTCAGGTCGGGTGACTTTATTACCCCGATAATGAATTTGAGTTGCCTTAGAAAATTCACCAAATGGCTCAATTCGATAATTCTCAGGGTCATAGCCAGCTGCTAAAGCTTCTTGGTAATATTGGTCAAACAGTTCCGTCAGGTCATCGCGTGGATGAGGCATGATTTTACCATCGAACCAGTGTTTCTGACCCGCAGCCTCTAAACGCGGTAAAGAATACTTATGGCTGAACTGTGTACCCATATCAGAATAATGAAGGATTTTGATTTCATCGGCGGCTAAACCTTCACCATCAATGTTGTTATACGAGTTTTGATAGTTCTGTACTAATTTGGGCTTATCTTTTAAAAGCTGCATTAATTTCTTATGGCTTTCAGGGTCTGCTTGAATATCTTTTAATGAAGGAAGGTATGCTTTGGCTTTTTCACAGTCCCATACACAGGTACACAATCTCGCTGAATTCTTACCACCTTTGGCGATCACGATTGCTTCCTCAGTTTTAGGATGTGCCCAAAGCTCTGCAATGTCACATAAGACAACTACATCAGCATCCATATAAATGGCACGCCCTTCAAAGTTACATGACTCAGGAATTGCCCATCTAAAACCAGAAAAAGGGGTCGCCCAATGTTCTGTATGCCAACCTTCACCAGTTTGTTGATTGGTATACCATGGACTATTTTGATCATGACTCAGCTGCATCCATATAATTTCAACTGGATGTTTGGTATGCTTGCGGACACTATAGTCCAGAACCATCATTTGTTCTAAGTCGCAGTTATTTGGGTCGCAACCAACAAAAATTTTAATTGTGGAGTTAGACATTACTAGCTTCCAGTTTTATGGCTTTATTGATAATTATAGTCTAAAAAGAGGAGCTCTTTTTGAAATATTTCTCTACTTCTGGTTATGTTGTAAAGTGATTATGTGAGGCAATGTAATGATAATAAATACATTTATTGAAAAAGCAAAAAGGAAAATTGCCCAAGCTGAAATTGTCTCCTTTGATATTTTTGATACTTTACTATTACGTCCATATTTATCCCCACGAGATTTATTCTTACACATTGAGATTGATCAATGTCTAGAAGGTTTTGCTCTGGCACGAAGAGAGGCTGAGCTTAGAGCAAGAAAGAAAAATCCAGATCGGCAAGAGATTTGTTATGACGATATTTATAATGAAATTGATATTCAGTTTAAATCTGCTAAAGAAATTGAATTAAATTGGGAGTTTAGGTTACTTCAGCCAAATCCTGAAATGAAAATACTATGGAATTATGCACTTGAATTAAAGAAAAAAGTGATTGTGATTTCGGATATGTATCACTCATTTGAGAGTTTGGAACAATTACTGATTAAAAATGAATTTTATGCCTTTGAGCATTTATATGTTTCCAGTACCTATGGTAAAACCAAGAAAAAAGGAACGCTGTTTGAGCACGTTTTTAGTGATTTAAAAGTTAAAGCGCAAGATATCGTGCATATTGGAGATAATAAAAAAGGAGATTATCGAGCCCCTGTAAAATTAGGTATCCAAGCAATTCTATATAAGCAAGTTGCGCAGCAATTTTTAGCTGTTGATGAACGGGCAAGACGATTTACTGAACAAGGCCCTTTAAATTTAGGGAAAAGTATCCTGGTCGCGATGTTGGCTTTGAGGTGGTTGAAGCAGTCTTTAGCGCAGACACAGCAGCAATATTGGCAAGAGATCGGGTATGCATATGCCGCACCCCTCGCTTATGGTTATAGTAAATGGATTGAAACTACAGCATCAGAAAAGAAGCTAGATCATCTTTTATTTGTTGCTAGAGATGGTTATTTATTGCAGAAGGCTTTTCAACACTTTCATCTCGGTGGAATTAAAACAAGCTATGTGTACGCACCACGCTTACTTAACCTGATTTATCGGCTAGATTATGATAAGCGGAATACGGATAGTGCCAAGTCGATAGTCAACTTTTATGCTGAAAAATACGCAGATATAAGAGAATTAGCTGAGGGGAAATTATTTAATAAAGCTATTGATTATCATAATTTTATTCAAAAATATAAACAACATTTTGAGGCTTACTCAGCGCAGATGTATATGGATTATCATCATTATATTGATACGATCGTGGTCGAAGATGAACGTGTTGGTGTGATTGATAGTAAAACCGTTGCTTTTACCTCTCAGAAAATGTTGGAAGACGTCTTACAGCGCCCAATCACTGGTTTTTATTGGTCAACTTTATTACCTTATCGAACTAAAAAATATGCCTTCAATACATTTATTCCCAATAATTTGAATATATTAGACACCAATGTGTTTACCAAAAATTGGAAATTCATTGAATTACTTCTAAGTTCTCCAGAACTTCCAATTTACGGGGTTTCGAGAAATGGGCAACCTAGATATAAAAATGATCCAAGCAAAGATGAAAGCGTCATTCAGAAAAATTATGCCGAAATTGCTTTAGGCGCTGAATCCTTTTTTACGGATATAAAAGCTATTTTTGGCCAAACAAATCTTTATATTGAAGGTGGAGATCTTGTTACTTGGGCCAATGTGTTTTGTGATTATCCAAACCGTATCGATGTCGAGAAAATGACTGAGATTAAATTAGCTGTTGATATTTCTCATCATTCTTATATGCCTTTATTTTCAATGAAGATCTCTTGTCGGGATTTTTTGAAAAGACCAAAAGTAACCTTAGATATATTAAAAAATATTTTATGGAGAACACCAATACAATCAATGGTTTTACATACTTTTAGACCCATAAAAGTAAAAAAAGAGTCTTCGAGAAAAATTAAAATTAGCTTACTGCCTTATCTTAAAATTCGATATTTTATGTGGACCTTATCTTTGTTTAATAAGTTTTCATTTCAATTTAGCCTAGGGAACTATAAAAAAAATCATTTTTGAATCTAAAATCATCTCTCACTTGTCTCACTATACAATAGCGTCTATTCAGCGTTTGTAGAGCTAGAGAGAAGTGAGGTGAATGTGATAAAGATTTTTCATGAAAACTTTGGCAGAACAGGTTTTGTATTCTTGTCATGAATTTGTTGTAATTGTTTTTTGGGACGTAAATGAATGATACTCTTCTTATATTTTAAGATGATGAATTTGTTCAATTATTTTGTTAAATATGAATATTATGTAATTACTGGAAAGCAAAATATAAATAAAAAGTGCCTTACTTTTTTGAAATCTTATTTATTCTTAATCACTTATGTTCTATTCGCATAGTCAGCAGCCAAGTGCATTTCAAATAATGTACATAATAATGAAAAACAAGTATTCTTACGCGCACATAGGCATGTGGCCTAATCTGTCTGAATTATCTCCATCTCAATATGAAAAAGTTTGTTATTAGTCTCTCCAGTGCGATCGAGCGCCGTAATCATATCTCATCTCAGTTTGAGGGACAGGGAATAGAATTTAGCTTTTTCGATGCTGTCACTCCCGACATCGCTGCTGCTGACGCGCAAGCGATGAAACTAAGTGTGCATGAAAATTATATTGCTAAAGGTGAACTTGCCTGTTTTATGAGTCATGTACATTTATGGAAGAAAATTGTAGATGACAATATTCCATACATGGCAATTTTCGAAGATGATATTCATTTAGGTGAAAAAGCAAATAGATTTTTAAATCAATCTGATTGGATAGAGCAAGACTGGCATCTGATCAAATTGGAAGCGTTTACTCCCAAAGTGATATTAGGCGCCAAATGTAAAGATTTTCCTAATGAAGGGCGAGAAATTTATAAACTAATTGGTAAAAATTTAGGTACAGCAGGTTATATTCTCTCTCTACAGGGGGCAAAATTTTTATTGAATGAAATTGAAAAAATTGATTATATTATTCCTCTTGATAACTTAATGTTTGAATATATTGTTAAAAATCATTATTTTACAATGTGTCAAATGCAGCCTGCACTATGTATTCAAGATACAATATTGCACTATCGTTCAACCAATATTCAACTTAAGAGTCAGCTCACCTCAGAAAGGAAGAAGAGGATGAGAGCAAATAAAATCAATGGATTACAAAAGATTTTTTTAGAATTGGCTCGTATTACTACACAGTTAAAAATTATATTTTTTGCTCGCCGGATAACATATAAGTGAAAAATTTTGTAATTAGTTTAGTGTCTGCAGTTGATCGTAGAAAGCATATTGAAGAACAGTTTGATGGAAAAGGGATTTCATTTGATTTCTTTGATGCGATTGAACCTCCTCAAATTGACCTTCAAGCTGAAAAGATTGGTTTTACGCTTCGCCAAAGTGATCTAAGTCGAAATGAATTGGCATGTTTATTAAGTCATGTTTCTTTGTGGCATAAAGCTGTTGATGAGAAAATTCCAGCCATCGCAATTTTTGAAGATGATATTCATTTGAGTGATGATGCCGAGCTGTTCTTAAAAGGATCAGACTGGTTAAACTTTGATATTGTTAAGATCGAAAAGTCTTATACAAGTGTAATCATGGATTTAGATAAAACACAAATTTTTGATCATAAAGATTTTATTTTAAGAAGGTTGAAAAAAGCTCATCTTGGGGCTGCAGGTTATATTCTCTCTTATAAGGGAGCAATAGAGTTACTGGATTATATGAAAGAACAATCTGTTTTAGATCATGTCGATCAAATTGTTTTTCGAAAGTATATTGCGGATGGGAAGCTAGGTATCTATCAGTTAAATCCAACATTATGTATTCAAGACTATATATTAAATCCACATGATCAAAAATTTAAAACAAGTCTTCAATGGCGTAACAAAGATAAAATTAAATTGAAAGGATTCAAAAAGTTGCTTCGTGAGCTCAATCGCCTTTTGACTCAATTGAAAGAATCACCCTATAAAACTAAGCTAAAGTTTATATCGACTGATAAAAATTAAACTATGGCATTGTTTATTCTAGGATTATTAATTCTGATTTGAGGTTTGAGACAGAGGTGATATTTCCTTATAGTTTAGTTTATTTGTATAATTCTAATATTGATTCTCAAATATGATGGTTTCTTAAGTGAGTATTTTTGTTATTAGTTTAGACTCTGCGGCCGAGAGACGAAAGCATATTGATGCGGAATTTAAAAATAATTTAGTTGATTTCAGCTTCTATGATGCAATTACACCAGTTACCTCTGATGAGGCTGCAAAAAGTGTAGGGATTGATTTAGATCGACGAGGGGACCTAACAAAAGGAGAAGTTGCGTGTCTGTTAAGTCATATTATGTTGTGGAAAAAAATTGTCGATCTTGACCTAGACTATATGGCAATTTTTGAGGACGATGTCTACCTTGGGAAGGATATACAGGGCTTTTTTAATAACTTTTCTTGGATACCATCAGATGTTCATGTTATCAAATTAGAAGTTTTTGATAAAAAAGTTGATTTGTCCTTTTTCTTGAAATTATCAAAAAATGGAAGAAGCCTATATCATCTTAAAGGGATGCATTTGGGTGGAGCTGGTTATATTTTATCAAAAGCAGCAGCTGAGCATTACCTTAAGCTGATCACAGAAATGCCAAAATTAGTTCCTGTAGATCATATTTTATTTGGCCGTGATGTCAAAAAAGGGAAATATAAAGTTTATCAAATCACACCTGCAATTTGCGCACAGGATTTTTATCTTAATGATAAATATCATAATTTTGGAAGTCATTTAGAAGAGGATCGGGCTGTCCGGCATAAAGCGGAAAAACTTGTGAGGCTTAAACAAAAGCAGAATATGAGCTTATCTTTAAAAATTAAAAAAGAGGCTTTAAGATTACTTTTTCAAATTTTGAAACTTAAGGATTTTTCCGCTTATCGTTCAGTAAAATTTAAATAAATTTAGAGTCTTATCAAGATTCATCTTTAGAGTAAGATTCTGAGTTTCCACCTCTAAATCGTTTATAGCCCCACATATATTCAGCAGGGAAGCGGTTGATCATCTGCTCAACTGCTTGATTGAGTGCTGTTGTCGCAACTTCGATATCTCGATCATACAGCTGCGGATCATTCAGATCATCACAATAGACATCAAAACCCTCTCCATCATCGCGACGGAAACAGCTTAATCCAACTAAACGACATTGGGTTTTCTGTGCCATTTTGCTGGCAAGTGTACTGGTTAGGCAGGGAATTCCGAAAAAAGGAACAATGACACCGCCAGAAGGATCGGGGACATGGTCCGGCAGAATCACACTAAAGCCACCTTGCTTTAGATTTTTAAACAAAGCTTTTACACCAGAAGCATCCGTTGGGACTAAGGTTGCATTGAGTCGTTGACGTGCATGCAGGGCAAAAGTATTAAAGCCAGAATCTTTCATGGGCTTGTACATGATGGTCGGGATACCATATTGATGTACCCAAGCATTCATCATTTCCCATGTACCCAAATGTGGGGTGATAATCAGCGCACCACGTGGATCTTTTAAAGCATCTGTGAGTGCTTTAAGATGATGCACCGTATGGATTTGCTGAATGCTCCATTCTGGTGGCATTGCCCAACATTTTCCAGATTCAATATAACTGAGACATTGTTTGGTGACACTTTCTCGAGCGAGCTGTTCTTTCTGATCATGACTCAGTTGCGGGTAGGCTAATCCAAGATTGACTCTGGTTTTCCACAGCATACTTTTATCTGGATTTTGATTGATAAAGTAGGCTGCCACTTTTGCGATACTACGCAAAAATGCTAAAGGTAGAAGACGAAGTAAAGTAACGTAAAATGACATGATTTTAATCTTGTTTATTTACGTTGCCTTTGAGCACCATGTAGATCAACGCTACAAAAATCAGTAATGCGCCTGCTAGGCTACTTACGCAGAAGTATAAAATGCGTTGGTTGGTGGTCATATTGAAGAGTTCATTTGCCAAGATGTAACGCATGAAAAACCATTGAGCAAGTGAAAAAATAATAATCACGATTGCATGTCGACGTACATCAGGACGCATTGCCATAAGACTGACCTCTCAATAAAAAGCAGCTTATTATGCCACTAGCGAGCATGATCGCAAAGTATAAATTACCTCACCTAAAAGGAGAGGGATGCTATGGATATAAAAAAACCCTGCATGGAGCAGGGTCTTTTATTGAATCGTAAACGCAGGGTTTATTTTTCTTCAGCTTTTGGTTTTTCGCGTAAACGAATACCTAAGTCACGTAATTGATTCGCTTCAACTGGTGCTGGTGCTTGAGTCAACGGACACTCAGCAGTCTTGGTTTTCGGGAATGCAATCACATCACGAATCGAAGACGCACCTGTCATCAACATGATCAAACGGTCAAGACCAAATGCCAAACCACCGTGCGGAGGCGCACCGTAACGTAATGCATTCAGTAAGAAGCTGAATTTCTCTTCGGCTTCTTCTTCACCAATACCTAAAGCTTCAAAGATCGCTTTTTGCATTTCGAGCGTATAGATACGCAGTGAACCGCCACCAACTTCTGTACCGTTGAGTACCATATCGTAAGCAACAGATAATGCAGCACCAGGATTGTTCTTCACTTCTTCAACACTTGATTTCGGTAGGGTGAATGGGTGGTGAACAGAAGTCCATTTGCCGTCATCAGTTTCTTCGAACATTGGGAAATCAACAACCCAAAGTGGTGCCCACTCACAAGTTGATAGATTGAGATCATGACCGATTTTCACACGAAGTGCGCCCATCGCATCATTTACAACTTTGGCTTTGTCTGCACCGAAGAAGACGATGTCACCATTTTCAGCACCAACGCGTTTTAATAGATCAAGTACAATTGGCTCGATGAATTTAACGATTGGTGATTGTAGACCTTCGATGCCTTTTTCAAGTTCGTTGACTTTGATATAAGCCAAGCCTTTTGCACCGTAGATACCTACAAATTTAGTATATTCGTCGATTGCACTACGTGGTAATGAACCAGCACCAGGTACACGTAAAGCAACGATACGGCCTTTAGGATCTTTTGCAGGGCCTGCGAATACTTTGAACTCAACGTCTTGCATCAAGTCTGCAACGTCAATAAGTTTCAAAGGAATACGCATATCTGGCTTGTCTGATGCATAGTCACGCATTGCATCTGCATAAGTCATACGCTCAAATTTATCGAATTTTACATTCAATAATTCATTGAACATTTTAACCGTTAAGCCTTCCATTAAATCCATGATGTCATCGTCACTCATGAACGATGTTTCAACGTCGATTTGGGTAAATTCAGGCTGACGGTCCGCACGTAAATCTTCGTCACGGAAACATTTAGCAATTTGGTAATAACGATCAATACCACCCACCATTAACAACTGTTTGAACAATTGCGGTGATTGTGGAAGTGCGTAGAAGCTACCATTTGAAACACGGCTTGGTACTAAATAGTCACGTGCACCTTCTGGGGTTGCGCGTGTCAAAATTGGTGTTTCAACGTCAAGGAAACCGTGATCTTCAAAATAGTTACGGATCAAGTTGGTGACTTTAGAACGGAAACGTAAGCGTTCTAACATTTCAGGACGACGGATGTCCAAGAAACGGTATTTCAAACGAATTTCTTCTGAAATATTGGTGTTTTCGTCATTTAATGGGAATGGCGGAGTATCAGAAGCTGCAAGAACTTCGATCTCTTTACCTAAAACTTCAATCTGACCACTCACCATGTTGGCATTTTCAGTACCTTCATAGCGACGACGAACACGACCTGTAATTTTTAAAACAAATTCTGAACGTGCTTTATCTGCTGTTGCGAATGCTTCAGGGGTATCTGGATCGATAACAACCTGTACAAGACCATCACGGTCACGCATATCTAGGAAAATCACGCCACCATGGTCACGACGACGGTGAACCCATCCGCATAAAGTAACTGTTTGATCGATTTGGGCTTCAGTTAAAGAGCCACAGTAATGAGTGCGCATCATATTGAATTATGTATCCAAACTATATTGGCTGTAGACGGTGAATGCGTAAACAGCGCACCACCAATGAAGGGGAGATTATGCCTTGTTGAACGTAGAGTCTCAAGTCTTAATGCTTTCAAGCGAATTTTAAACAGACGCTTTTGGTTAAAACTATTTTAGATCAGCTGTTCGATCTAAAAACAAGAATATTAGACAAGCCATGGTAAAGATGGTTAAGCCTGCTTGTGTAAATTCATTGATCGATTTGCCAATAAAAAAATAGCGTTCACTGTTCCAAAGTTCAGCACTGATATGACGGTTATAGTCGAAAACTGAAAAAAGCCCATATAAGATGGAGAAGATGATACTGATCAGTGCAAATTTCTTCAGTCTAGATGGAACAGGTTGGCTATGTTTATGATGCTTATAATAATGCCAGCACATTCTGATGAGAAAAGGCAAAGCAACAATGGATGACCCGATCTGTAATATAAAATGGAGTGGATAACTAAAACCCAGCAGTGAAATGTTCTGAGCCAGAATCTCTTTAAAAGCAAAACTTCGAAAATCAAGATGGGTGAGTCCATCCCAGATCAAATGTGTACTGATCCCAAGGATAAGTGCCAGACAACTCAGAAAACTGAACGAAATAAAATTATCCAGTGAGTGGATATTTAAAGGATCTTTAATCTCAAGGCAACGATAGCTGACAGGGCGATAAATGAAATACCACAATAAGCAAAAGCACAGGCCAATAGGCAGATTGGGAAATAAGATACCGGACCATTGGTGCGTTAACGCGATATTTTCTTGGGTAAATAATCGATAAAGATCAGGTGTCATACAGCCAATTGCCAAGGCTGCAACAGGCAAATGTCCTTGACTTAATTTAGACAAAGGTGGGGCAAGTACGGCATGTGAAAGAGTGAAGGGCATAATAAGAAAAGTAATATAGATAATAGGATCTTACGCGAATGTAGTGGGAATATATAACAGGATTTGTAAATGGGAGTGATTATCATTTGTTTAGCTGTGTTGTATTGGAAGTATATTTTTGTTTAAATAATAAAAATGGAAAAAGTCCATTTTTATTATTTAAACGTTTGTAAATGTTGATGAGGTTTTATTTTTGTAATGGGGTATAATTTAAATTTTATTGGTGAAAATAAATCTGCAAAACTTATTTCATTGACAATATTGATTTTATTTTTCTATTATATTTTTAATGAGAAATTTAGAGTCTGGTATGTTTCAATTGTTTATGCTCTAATGTTTGCCTATGTTTTTTTTAAAAATAAACAAATAATCATAAATATACCCTTAATAGTCTTCTGTTTGATCAGTTTTCTCACTTTTAGTTTAAGTTATTATCTATTTGATCGGTTGGATGTTATTCCTCAAGGAGGTCCTTCTCGAACATATAAAAATATTGTTAATCAGTATCTATGGGTCATTCCTTTTTGTTTTTTACCAACTCTATATCGTTATTCTGGTTTTAAAACTAAGCATTTTTTCAATGTTTTATATATTGTTATTAGTTTTCTGCTAATCTATAGTTGGGTTATTGGGTTTCAACTTGATTTTCACCGTGGGTTGTTGGCAGATTTTTATAACCCGATTATCTCGTATGATATTGTTTTTGTTTCTTTAAGTATTTTTACCTTAGTTGTTTCATTCTATTTTAAATCAGCTTCCTCATATTTGCTAACCACTATAAGTCTGTTGACTTTATTTGTTTTTATACTACACGGCTCAAGAGGGACGTGGTTAATTGTTCCATTTTTATTGTTATTTTTAACTCTATTTTATTATAAAACTCAGAAGAAAAAACTACTGTTTAGCGGGGCGCTGCTTTTAATTTTTTTGACTGTCAATGCCATTATTCCAAATTCACCAGTATTTAATCGTTTTGAAGATTTTCAAAATGATAAGGCACATATCGAAAACCATAGTTATAATAATAGTACAGGTTCTAGACTGGTAATGTGGCGCAATGCGATTGAACTATTTCAACAACAACCTGTCATAGGCGTTGGTGTTTATGGTGTGGAGCAAGAACAATGTCATTTAGCAGAACAAGGAATTTTACCTAGTTGCTTTCAGCATAAACATAATATTTTCTTTCAAGATCTCGCCGCTAATGGTTTGATTGGTTTGATTGGTCTGATTATTTCATTGTTTACGCCACTTATATTTTTCTTCTCTCAATTTTTTAGCAAAAATGAATTGGTTAGAAATTTGGCACTCGCTGGATTCTTATTTGTATTTTCATTTCTTTTGAGTGGGTTAACCGAATATTATTTATTTTTCCCTCATGTGACTTATATATTCTTTTTTATAACAGCTAGTCTAATGAGCTTTATCATATTGAAAAATAGGGACTAATTAGTGAAAAATCAAGGAAGAGGATGTTGAAATATCTTGAGATAGTATCTGTTTTATAAAATATCTATTGTACCTAGTATGATCATGGTTAGGTACACCATTCATTGAATCATGGAGAAGTAGTGTAGTAAATGTTCATTGTTGCACTGTTTTTTATTGCAAAATAAATGAAATGTTATAATATAACAAAAATAACGATCGACTGATTCGAGACACGATATGTCATTTCCACAGAATATTTTGACTTTATCTATTTTAGCTGTTGTATCTGTATCTACTTTTGCAACAGAAAATGAACAAGTTGCAACTTTAGATACCATACGAATTAAAGCGCATCCACTAGAGCAAACATCAAAAGACTTTGCGGTTGCAGATACGGTTGTAGATGAAAAACGTCTGCAACAAGGGGCAGTCACCATTGGTGAGGCTTTGAGTAGCGAACCTGGTATTTATTCCAATCAGTTTGGTGCGGGCGCTAGCCGCCCTGTGATCCGTGGTCAAGATGGACCACGCGTTAAAATTTTACAGAACTCTTCTGAAAATATTGATGTATCTACATTGTCTCCTGACCATGCGGTCACTGTAGATCCTGCACTGGCTAAACAGGTTGAAGTGATTCGTGGGCCATCCACTTTGCTATTTGGTGCTGGAACAGTAGGTGGTTTGGTGAATGTGACGGATAGCAAGATCCCAACGAAAATGCCTGAAAATGGCTATGAAGGCAATGTGGGCTTACGTTACAACACGGGTAGTGATGAGAAGCTGGCTACGGCTGGAGTAACAGTGGCCTTAGGTGACCAAGTGGCGTTGCGTGTTGAAGGCTTAAACCGCGAAGCCAATGACTATATTGCACCAGGTTATGTGCATGAAGGTGAGAAGGAACGTCGGGTTGGTAATACATTTGCCAAAGGTGAAACGGTAAATGTCGGTTTGTCTTGGATTTACGATCGTGGCTTTACGGGAATCTCGTATAGCAATCGTCAAGATAAATATGGTTTACCTGGGCATAGCCATGAATATGAAAGCTGTAGCGCGCATCTTACAGGGCGTCCACATCTACATTGTGGTGAGCACGATCATGATGATGATCACGATCACGATCACGATCACGATCACGACCATGGCCATGACGATCACGACCATGATCACGCACATGAGGCAGGACCTTGGATTGATCTAAAATCTGAGCGTTATGATGTACGTACAGAATTGAATGATCCATTTGCAGGCTTTAAAAAGCTACGTGCTCAAGCCAGCTATACCGATTATAAACATGATGAAATTGAAGAAGATACCATTGCAACTCGCTTTAAAAACAAGGGTTATGATGGACGTTTAGAGTTGGTACACAATCCACTGGGCCCATGGGAAGGTGTGATTGGAACGCAATATGGTCAACAAAAATTAGAATTAACAGGTGAAGAAGCCTTCTTGGCACCAAATACCACCAAGAAGTGGAGTGTTTTTGCCTTAGAACACGCTCAATTCAATGATGTACATGTTGAGTTGGCAGCACGTGCTGATCAACAAAAAATTGATATTGATGATTCAACTAAAAAAGATTTCGACGGTTCAGCCTTTTCTGTTTCTGGTGCAGCCAACTGGGAGTTTGCACCGAACTATAAGCTCTCTTTCGTGACCTCTCATCAGGAACGTTTACCATTAGCGCAAGAGTTGTATGCGAATGGCGGACATTTCGCGACCAACACTTATGAATTGGGTGATGATCAATTGAAGAAAGAGAAGTCAAATAATGTGGAACTTGGTTTCCATTATGACAATAACAAGTTTGATTATCACGTCCATGTTTATCACAACTGGTTTGATGACTATATCTACGCTCAAACTTTAGATCGTTATAAAGATTTCCGTTTGGTCAAATATACCCAAGATCAGGCACGTTTCTACGGTGCTGAAGCAGAGGCGGGTTATCAGATCTCGGACATCTATAAAGTTGGAGTATTTGGTGACTATGTGCGTGGCAAAATCGACAATGAAAATGCACCACGTGTTCCAGCTGGTCGTCTAGGAACTAAAGTAAATGCCAACTTTGGCGATGGCTTTAGTGGTTCGGCTGAATACTATCATGTGTTCCAGCAAGACAAGATTGCTGCTTATGAAACAGATACCCAAAGCTATAACATGCTGAATTTGGGTGTGGCATACGCAGGTAAATATAGTAAGGCTACAGATTATCGTGTATTCCTAAATGCCAATAACTTGCTCGATGATCAAGTTTACCAACATGCATCGTTCTTATCGACGATTCCGCAAGTGGGACGTAACTTTACCGTTGGTGTTAATTTTAACTTCTAATTTTTCACTTAAATCTTATTGAAAAATCAAAGCATAAGCTCTAGCCTTAAACCATTAGGCTAGGGCTTTTTTTGTTTATATGCGTATCTTCCAACGAATCCATCGAAAATTAAACTGGTCAGGTCGACGTTACATGGCAGTCATATTGAGTATTTTTGTGATTGGATACATTGCTTCGGCAATCTATCACACCGTAAAACCACTCCCGAAAGGGCTGGATTTTACTGGGCAATTGCGTCATGCCAATGTGAAATTTTTAGCAGATCAGACCTATATCGATGCACAAGGTCAGCAGCAAGTTGATCAGCATATTTTCAAAGAAGTATTTCAGCTGATTGATCAGGCACAAACGACGATTGTGCTGGATATGTTCCTGTTTAATCAGGAAGTGGGCAAGTCCAAAGTCAAACAGTTTCCTTTGATGCAAGAGTTAACAGATGCATTAATTGTGAAGCGTCGTTTGCATCCAACCGTTGAAATTGTGGTGATTACCGATCCAATTAATTCGGTTTATGGTGGGCTCACACCGAAGCATTATCTACAGTTACGCCAAGCAGGTGTGGATGTCATCGAAACTGATTTAAAACCCTTGCGTGCTTCTAATCCACTTTGGTCGGGCTTTTGGTATATCTGCTGTCAGAACTTGGGCAATAATCCAGAAGGTGGTTGGCTCAGCAGTCCATTTGGCAATGATAAAATTACCTTAAGAAGTTATCTGGAACTGTTTAACTTTAAGGCCAATCATCGTAAAACCTTGGTGGTTGATACTGCCGAAGGTTGGAAAAGCTTAGTAACTTCAGCAAATCCACATGATGGTAGTTCGCATCATAGCAATGTAGCGTTGGTGGTGGATGGGCCAACCGCAATTGATGTGTTGCAAACAGAACAAGCGGTTGCACATATGTCACAAGGTTCAAGCCCATTTGTGATTATGGGGGGGCTAGCCGAAGACAAAAGCCTGCCACAAGTGCAAGTACTGACTGAAAAAGCGATCTATGATGCTGTGCTGAAAATGATTCAGACTGCGAAGAGCAAAGAACATTTGGATATGGCGATGTTCTATCTGTCTGAACGGAATATCATTGAAGCCTTAAAACAGGCACAGCAACGTGGTGTGAATATCCGGATCATGATTGACCCGAATAAAGATGCATTTGGTCTGAAAAAGAATGGTATTCCAAATCGCCAAGTGGCTTCAGAGTTGAATGCTGCAGGCATTCCAATTCGTTGGTGTGATACCCGTGGTGAACAATGCCATAGCAAAATGATATTCAAATACAATGCACAGCAAGCGGAAATTATTCTTGGTTCAGCCAACTTAACTGCACGCAATTTGAAAAACTATAATCTTGAGACGGATATGCGTGTGATTGGTTCCGCGCAAGCGCAAGTGTTTAAAGATGCAGGACAGTATTTTAACTCTGCATGGACAAACGCCAATGCACGTCAAATCACGGTTGATTATGCAAAGTATGCAGATGAATCGAAAGTGAAATACTGGATCTATCGTTTTATGGAATGGTCAGGTTTATCCACTTTTTAATTCAGCATATATAGAGTTCTACACAATGGCGAAAATTAAACTGAATATCAGACAGGATGAGCAGATTGATTTAGATATACATCAATTTAATCACTATGCAGATATTGTTGAAATTCAAAGTTGGGTGGAACTCATAGAATGCTATCTCGCTCTTAAACAGGATGTTTATCCTAAAAAAGTGTTTCTGGTTTTAGATGATAGATCACAAGCAGAATATACTTCTATGCATGCTCAGTTGGGTGATCAGCTTTATTTTGATGATAGCCAATATTTTGAAGGAATCGAAGATATTGGCAGTCGAGACAGTCATTTAATTGAGAGTAATATTGTCACACCTTTAGTGTTTCAGCATCATGTGCAGCAACTGACTCATTTAGACCATCAGCGAAGCTTTGAAAGCCTTGCTGAAAAAATGCAGCACTATGATGAGAATGATTTAGAGGCACTGCTTTATTTCAATCAAAATCTATTGATCGCTACCAATACTGAAATTATGGTTAAAATTGCCGCTGTTGAAACAGAAGCACTTAAATTGGCGATGATGCCGAATGGTTATTTTTCGTGTGATTTTGATTCATTTGAAAACTTTGCCATTATTCAGCAGATGCAGCATTATGGCTTTGAATTTATGGGGTTAGGCGCATCTTTATTGGGGTGGATCAAAACATCAGATTTTAAAGCAGATAAAATTGAAGATTTAATTCAGGATCTCGCTTTAATTTATCCTTTAGACTCATCTCATCAAATGGCAATGAAAGCCCTGATTTTAAAAAATAATTATTTGATTTTACCTTATTCTGAATCACCACAAGAATATTTAGGTTACGACTTATCTTGATCAGAATGTGATTTCAACAAGCTGAATTAGGGTGTTTGCTCGGTATTCAACTTGTTGAAAGCTACATCAGCAATAAAAAATTAAGGGTTCGGCGGAATCAATTGATCTAAATCTTTATCTGCCATTTGATCAAGTTCAGTTAAATCTGTTTTGATTTTCCACTGGTTTTCATCATCAACTGGGTTTGGCAAACGTGCTTCTAACCAATCGCAGACCACATCTGGACTAAATTCTGGATGATTGCATTGGATCACCCATGCCAGAAAGTCTTTAGCTTCACCATTCATATAAGGCGGAGGTGAAACTGGAAAAAATTGGGTCGGTAAACGTTCGTTGGTGGATAAATAATTGAGAACATGTCCGAGTTCTTGAACGGTTTGCCATGCGAGAGAATGCTCAACATCAATGTTAAATTTAAACCACCATGCATGTTGACCATCAGCACCGTGCGCAACAATTCGCGCTTCTTGTACACTCGGAACTTTGCAGAAGAACTGATAAAGACGATCAAAATTCATTTCAGCCACAGATGTTGTCTCAAAAGCAAAAAAATGATTTTAGCATATCTAGGCAAGGGTACAGGTAGATGCAGTTTATCTCAGGAATTGGACAGTTAATCTGAAAAAATATTATTACAACAGTGGTGTTTATTTTTTATTCTAAAATAAAGAGATACTCTGATTTTGGGAGACCTCGATGAAGCACACTAAACTTTATAGCTATGGCTTGACCGCTATGCTGAGTTATCTCCCTGTGATGGCATTTGCAGACAATGCGTGGAGTGGCTATAGCGGGGTAGAGCGTCGTTCTTATCATCAGACTTCTCCTACATATCAGCAACCCGCACAAGATCCATTTGCGTTCTCTAATCAACGCTCTACGCCGACAGCGCCACCGAAAGGCTATTATTACCAGCCGAATCAAAATAACTATTACCCACATCCAAATCATCGACCTGGCGTTCGTATCGAATATTATCCAGAGACTCAATATGACCGTAGCTATCGCCGTGAGTCTTTTGTGGTCGGAAATGAATTACCTGGTGAGTTCCGTAGCGAGCGTTACGTGGTTCGGGACTGGGGTTATTATTCATTGCGGGAACCACCGCGTGGTCGACATTGGGTAGTTGTGGATGGACGTTATCTTTTAGTGACCGATGATAATTTTACTATTGAGATTATTCGCTGATTTGAAATCGTTTTTTTCAAAGTAGGATGGAGCGTGTTCTCCATAATTTCTTGCTATTCATTACAAAGCTTTGCAATGTCGCGGGTTTTATTCATGCTTTCTCCCAGAGTTTTTCTTAATCTGATCTCAGATCGAAAAACAGAGGATCAAACAATGAAAAAGACAGTGGTATTGCTTGTATCAACCCTTATGCTCGGTGTATCTGCCTCGGCCATGGCGGATTCAAATCGTTGGAATCATGATCATAAAGATCGCTACGATAACCGCTATGATCGTTATGACCACCGTTATGATCATCGAGAACAACCACGTTGGTCCAATGGTGATCGTGGTAATCATTATGGTCAACGTATTAACTTCAAGCGTGGTGAGCGTTTACCTTCAGAATTCCGTAGCAACCGCTATGTGGTTTCGAACTATCGTACCCACCGTTTATATGAACCACCTCGTGGCTATAACTGGATGCAGGTACAAGGCAAATATGTACTGGTTGATTCTAAATATCGTGTGTTTCGAGTGGCTTAAACGAAGCAATAAAAAAGCAGGCAATCAGCCTGCTTTTTTTGTTTATGCTAACTCATCGTCTTGTGGTCGAGGGGTTTTGTTGGAAGGCAATTGTTGTTCCTGATCTTTACCACGGATCACAGAAGGGTAGTTCCACGACGCAAAACGTACCACCAGAATCGCAAACGCTAAAATCAAGATCGAACCTGTGGTAATCACCAAATCCATCGATGCTTTATGATTGTGCTGAATATCGGCAATCAGTAAACGGGTCAGTGCAGTAATCGCGACATAGATCAGAAAGCGCACTGGCATATGATTGGTTTTGAAATAAATCCCGACCATGGCGCCTAATTCTAAATAGATAAACAGCAGCAAGATGTCATCAATGGTGGCGTACTGTTTAACTGTCAGAATTTCAATAACGGTATGCACGGCTGACCATGCAATCATACAGCCAATAATAAACAAGGCTAAGTAATGAAAAGCTTCAACCGCGTAGTGACCAAAGCGGTCAAGTAGACGAGGTAAGCCTTCAAGCTTCTCTTTAGAGTTCGACATAGAGATTTATATTCTCGATAAGATCATTAGAATGTTATGCAAGTTTTGTGCTGGTTTTATTATAGCCATAAAAAAACTGCCTCAACCAAATGACTGAGGCAGTTTTTATTAGCAAACTAAATTAAGCTTGATTAGTGAAGTAATCTTCGCTGAAGTTCATGATCAAGTCAGAACCCGCTTTGATTTTCGCTAAACGCGTGTCTAATTCAGGCAAGATACGGTCTACAAAGTATTGTGCTAAAGCAACTTTGTTCTGGTAGAAATCACCAGATTTGTCTTTTGCAGCAGCAGCGATTTTTGCAAACATATATGCAAAGCTGAGTAAACCAACGGCATGTAAGTAATCAACCGCAGCAGCATTCGGGAAATCTACGTTTTCAGCCGCTTGCTCAATGATGAATTGAGTGATTGCTTCAATTTCAGTTGCCGCGTCTAAGGTAGCATCTTTAATGAAGTTCAAATCAGTATCTAATGCGTTGGCAAAGTCACGAATTTCAGTGATGTACTCAGCAATGAATGCGCCACCACATTTAATCGTTTTACGACCAATTAAATCTTGAGACTGAACGCCATTTGTCCCTTCGTAAATCTGAGCAATACGAAGATCGCGGATACATTGTTCCATACCCCATTCACGGATATAACCGTGACCGCCAAACACCATTTGTGCATCTAAGGTTGCTTGGAATGCAGTATCAGTGAGGTAAGCTTTTGCGATAGGTGTTAATAGCGCAACACGGTTGTTCGCTTGCTTTACAGCTTCCGCATCAGTTGAGAATTTAGTGATATCTAGTTGTTGACCTACATAAACTGCAAATGCACGTGATGCTTCATTATTAGCTCGTACGTTAAGTAACATACGACGTACATCACCGTGAACTAAAATGCTGTCCGCTGGTTTATTTGGTGATTGAACACCTGCTGCACTACGACCTTGTAAACGGTCAGTCGCGTATTGTGCCGCATTTTGATAAGCAAATTCAGAAGCACCGAGACCTTGGATACCCATCGACAAACGTTCGTAGTTCATCATTACGAACATCGCAGCAAGACCTTCATTTTCTTTACCAACGAGGTAACCTTTCGCACCATCAAAGTTCATCACGCAAGTTGCAGAGGCTTTAATCCCCATCTTGTGTTCGATAGAACCTGGGCCAACTGGGTTACGTTCACCTAAAGAACCATCTGCATTCACCAAGAATTTAGGTACGATGAATAACGAGATACCACGTGAACCCGCAGGTGCATTTGGTGTCTTCGCAAGGACCAAGTGAATGATATTCTCAGCTAAATCGTTATCACCACCAGTGATGAAGATTTTCGTACCCGTAATGTTGTAAGTACCATCTTCATTAGGCTCAGCTTTAGTCTTGATGATCCCTAAATCTGTACCTGCATGTGGTTCAGTTAAGCACATGGTACCTGACCATTCGCCAGAGTAGATTTTAGGTAAATAAGTTTCTTTTTGCTCTTGTGATGCATAGCTGTTTAAGGCCATACCTGCACCCACAGAAAGAAGCGGGTAGAGCATGAATGATGGGTTCGTCGCGAATAGCATTTCATCAGACAGTACAGTCAGCATTTTCGGCATGGCCTGACCGCCCCATTCCTCGTCTGCACCTAAGCCGATCCAGCCGCCGTCAGCATATTGACGGAATGCTTCTTTGAAACCTGCTGGGGTGAAAACTTCGCCATTTTCCCAACGTGCGCCTTCTTCATCACCCGTACGGTTTAACGGATGTGTCACGTTTTGGGCAAACTTTGCCATTTCTTCTAAAATTGCTTCAGCTGTTGCAGCATCTACATGAGCAAGTTTCTCATTAGACTGCCAAAATTGTTCTGCTTTAAATACATCATTTAAGATGAATTTCATGTCTGCTAAAGGAGCATTGTAAATTGGCATAATCGTTCCCTTCTACGCACAGTTTGATGTGCAAAGTGATCAAATAAAACGAACAAATAAATTGAATAGTGTAAATTTAGCATTGATTAAACAAAAAAAGGACGGTCAAAACTGACCAGTCCTTTTTTTGTGATGAACGTTGCATCTCATTCTAAACTATGTTTAGAAAGCGAAGTGTTCCGCATCGAGTTCAAACAATGGCGCAACGCCAGTTGAAAGTACGTCTACATGCGAACGAACACGTGGCAAGATCTTCTTGAAGTAGAAGCGAGCAGTCGTCACTTTTGCATTGTAGAAGTCAACTTCAGTTGTACCTTCAGCTAATTTCTCTTGAGCAACAAGTGCCATGCGCGCCCATAAGTAAGCAAGCGTTACATAGCCAGAGAAGTATAGGTAGTCAACCGCAGCTGCACCAACTTCATCAGGGTTTTGCATCGCACGCATACCGATTTGCATGGTGATGTCGCCCCATTCTTTGTTGGCAGCAGCCAACGGTGCAACGAATTCTTGCATCGCAGCATTGTCTTTGTTTGCTTCAACAAATTTGTGGATGATTTTGGTGAAGTCTTTCAACATTGCACCTTGAGTTTGCAAGACTTTACGACCTAATAAGTCAAGTGCTTGAATCTCAGTTGTTCCTTCGTATAAGCAAGCGATACGTGTATCACGTACGATTTGCTCCATACCGTGTTCAGAAATAAAGCCGTGACCACCAAAGACTTGTACACCGTGCTTCGCAGATTCAGAACCTGTTTCAGTTAAGAATGCTTTTGCAATTGGCGTTAACAAAGACAAAATGTTGTCAGCAAACTTACGCTCTTCTTCAGTTTCGCCTTTTTCAACGATATCTGCATATTGAGCCAATAAGTAAACCAACGCACGACCGCCTTCAGCAAAAGATTTTTGCGTTAAAAGCATGTTACGAACAGCAGGGTGAACGATAATTGGATCGGCATCTTTCTCAGGTGCTTTAGGACCAGAAAGAGAACGCATTGCCAAACGATCTTTCGCATACGCCAAAGCGCCTTGGAAAGAAGATTCAGATGCAGATAAACCTTGAACCGCTGTACCAATACGTGCTGTGTTCATGAATGTGAACATGCAGTTTAAGCCACGGTTTTCAGGTCCGATCAAGTAACCTTTTGCTTGGTCAAAGTTAATGACACAAGTTGCGTTACCATGAATACCCATTTTGTGTTCGATTGAACCACAACGAACTGCATTACGCTCGCCAACTGAACCGTCAGCATTCACGTGGAATTTAGGTACGATGAATAAAGAAATCCCTTTAGTGCCTTTTGGTGCACCTGGTAAACGTGCAAGTACGATATGGATGATGTTCTCAGCCATGTCGTGTTCACCAGCAGAGATAAAGATTTTCTCGCCAGAAATCGCGTAACTACCGTCAGCATTTGGTTCAGCTTTAGAACGGATGATACCCAAGTCTGAACCTGCATGAGATTCAGTTAAGCACATGGTACCTGTCCAAACACCTGAAACCAGGTTTGGCAAGTAAGTGTTCTTTTGCTCATCAGAACCATGGTGTTCTAAAGTACGAACAGCACCGTGAGATAGACCAGGGTACATACCCCAAGACCAGTTTGCTGTACCAACCATTTCAGAGATTGAGATCCCTAAAGAGTTTGGTAATGCTTGACCGCCAAATTCTTCATCAGCAGAAAGAGATGGGAAGCCAAGTTCGATATATTTTTGATACGCTTCTTTAAAGCCTGTAGGTGTCGTTACAACACCATCATTCCAAGTACAACCTTCACGGTCGCCGACTTGGTTTAACGGAGAAAGTTCATTCTCACAGAAATCAGCCGCTGCTTCTAAATATTGATCAACCAATTCACGGCTTACAGTGTCTTGAAATGCAGGAAGTTTCGCGTAATGTGCTTCAGCATTTAATAATTCGTGCAATACGAACTGCATATCACGTAAGGGTGCTTTGTATTGTGGCATAGCGGGTTCCTCAATACTGGTTAAACCAGAGTTATAATCTTAGTCAATGATAAATATGCCCAACGGCATCATTTTGTACTGCTAATCGTGCAACAAGTTATAGTTCGGTACAAGCTTTTGCAGGTCATTTCTTAGTGACTGCTAAGTCAAAGTTTATGATTCAACCTGTTTAAGCGTTTAGATTGTAGGTGTTTTTTTAGCTTTTGGCTTAAACTGCTGATGTAAAATCGTAAGCAGCTGTGTAAATAAAAAAAGGCGCTATAAAAGCGCCGATGAGGAAGATGGGGAATTAAGTTGTTGGGTTGGCTTGACGCTTGAATTGTGATTTGTCTGGGGTGAAACGAACTTCACAGGTGCCTTCAATTACGCGCTTATTCCATTGAATATTCACACGATCACCAATACGTTTCCCTTGGCAAGCTTGTTCAATCTGAGCGCGTTGTGCTTGATGTTCTTGGCGCATTTGTTCGCGCTGCTCTAGGCGTTGCTCTCGTTTTGCTTGCCATTCAGCACGTTGCTCTGGTGTTAGGGGCGCGCGTTGCATATTATGGCGGTGGTGGTCACGGTTCATCGACTGTTCTGCTGGCGTCGTCGATTGACAGGCAGCCAAACCTAAAACAGAACCGAGTAGGGTGGTCATCATTACGATTTTTGTCTTGTTCATTGTTTTATCCAGCATTGTCAGTGTTGATTTGATGGTTAAAGATTAGATAATAAAGATGAAGAAACAATGGAGAGTTTTTTTCGACCATGTTGGTTACAATCCACAAATAGAACACTATTGAGAATCTGCTTTTGAATGTTCGTCGCGTACCTTTAGCCTTACGTTTGTTTTTAACGGTATTACTTACGACCTTGCTGATTGCTACGATTAGCTTGGGGGTGTTGCATTGGACCATGCAAAAGAACTTTGCACGTTATGTGGCCGATGTTGAAATGCAGAAACTGGACCGTTTAATTGCGAACTTAGGCAATGTCTATACGGTTTACCATGACTGGGGCAATGCGATTCAGGCACAGATTCTACAAATTGAGGGAAGTGCAGCCCCTGACGACTATGATCGATTGTCACAATGGTGGCTGCGTCGTCAGTATGATATTGCCTTGCAGCAACGTTATTTTAATGACCATACCTTGTTAAGCCTGTCTCCAACCTTGGCGCAAAATAATGTCGAAATCAAAAACCGCCAAATCTTTAATGATGAAGAATTAAAAATCCTGAAACAGAATTTGCCTTCAGAATATCAGCCCTTTGAAGGTTTGCGTTTTCCTTTAAGTCAAAGTCAATTCCGTTTGAAGAAAGAGAGTAATGACGCTAAGCAAGAAAACAAACTGAATACGCCTGCAGAACATGGCAAAAAGCGTTTTGTCTCGATTCCTGATCGGTTGGGCCTAAGCTCGCGTTTATCTTTATATGATGAAAAACAGCAATTTATTGTGGGCGAACCTGCAACGGATCAAATTGCTTTCCGTCCAATTATCGTAGGGCAAAAGGTGGTTGGCTATTTAGGATTGAAGCCTGTTTTAGATCAGGATGATGCATCGAGTATTAATTTCTTTAGCAATCAGAAACGTTATTTACTTTTGGTCTATGCACTTACCGTACTTTCAAGTCTGGTTGCTGCCTTGCTAATGGCGACTTATTTTAAAAAACCGATTCAGCGTTTGCTGAACGCAACTCGCGAACTCACGCGCGGTAATTATCAGCATCAAGTGAAGATCAGACGGAATGATGAATTAGGTGATTTGTCCAATCAGCTCAACCATTTGGCTGATATCTTGCATCATCATGAAGAATCGCGCCGTCAGTGGGTATCTGATACCTCACATGAATTAAAAACACCATTGGCGGTCTTGCAGGCACAGATCGAGGCGATGCAGGATGGCATTCGTAAAGCCACACCTGAACATCTCGATGCCATGATGCGTCAGGTCAGCAGCCTGAAAAAGTTGACTCAGGACTTGGCTGATTTGGCACAAGCTGATGCACAACAACTGAAGTGCTATTTTGCTGATGTCAACCCGTGGGATGTCGTGCTGCAAGAAGTTGAAAACTTTAGATCTACATTTGAGCAAAACCAACTCGAGGTAACATTGTCTGGAGAAGGTGCTGTCCTATCTTTAGACCGAGATCGTTTTAAACAGATTATTGTCAATTTGCTGGGTAACTGTGTTCGCTATACCGAGCAAGGTGGAAAAATACAGATTCACACTCAACAAAATGAGCAACAATGGATAATGTATGTGGATGATAGTCCATTGGGTGTGAATGATGAGCAGCTTTCACGCTTAGGCGAGCGTTTCTATCGTGTCGATGATTCGCGTACCCGAAGTACGGGCGGTACCGGTTTAGGCTTGGCTTTGTCATGTAAACTGGCACAGGCTTTAGGTGGTTCACTGACTTTTGACCATTCACCTTTGGGTGGATTGCGTTGTGTACTGACGTTTCCAAAACAGATTAAATAACTTTTAAATCCTCTTTGATGGGGATGATGGATAGGATGAAGACCATGAAACATATTATGTTGGTTGAAGATGAAGTTGAACTCGCACAGTTGGTTCGTGACTATTTAGAAGCTGCTGGGTTTGAAGTCAGTATGTTCCATGATGGTCAAGATGCTTATGCTCAGTTTCAGCAACGTAAACCAAGTTTGATGATTTTAGACTTGATGGTCCCACGCATGGATGGTTTGACCGTTTGCCGTAAAGTACGTGAGCAGTCTGATCTGCCGATCATTATGGTCACCGCTCGTACTGAGGAAATTGACCGTGTATTAGGCTTAAATATGGGCGCAGATGACTATATCTGTAAGCCATTTAGTCCAAAAGAATTGGTTGCCCGTGTGCAAGCTGTTTTACGTCGTTTGGAGCGTAAAGCTGAGCCTGAACAAAATGATTTGTTCCGTATTGATAAAGCACAACAACGGATTTGGTATCAACAAAAAGCATTGACGTTGACACCAACCGAATTCCGTTTGCTGGAGTTGTTTTTAGAACATTTAGGTCAAGTGTATTCACGTGCACAATTGCTCGACCATATCAATCCAGATAGCTTTGATGTCGCGGACCGTGTGATTGATAGTCATATTAAAAACCTGCGCCGTAAAATTACTGAAGCTGCGGATACCGGTAATCGCCATGAGTGGATTCAAGCAGTTTATGGGGTTGGATATCGCTTTGAATATCCTGATGAGTAATTGAGTTTACGTTATCCTGTGGATAACCACAGCGTTATCCACAGAAAATGTGGATAGTTTCGCAAAGATTTTGTAGAAATTATCTGCTGTTAGGTTGTTAAGTGAGAAATTGACATCTTATTCATCCAAAAATATTACATTACTTTACAAAAGGTTGTGATGATCTTGGGAGTCTAATTAAGATCAATTCTCTTTATATAACTTATCCCCTGAATAAGCCTTGCTCGGTTTAATCACTGCCTTTATCCGCAAAGCCAGCCTAAACGTTTAACTCATTATGGATGAATAATAATAGAGGTATGATCGGAGACCAGTTGCCATATTTCATCCATATCAGAATTGGTCACCGCAATACAACCTAAGGTCCAGTCTTTACGTGGCATATAGCGTGCACTTGTAGGTATCGAGGTTGCTTGTGTTGGCACACTGCCATGAATCATGACATCGCCACCTGCCGAACGCTGATGCTGTTTCGCATAAGCACTATCTTCTTGGTTGGGATAGGAGATGTGCAAAGACTTGTAATACGCACTCTGTGGATTGCGCCAATCGATAGAATAAACACCTTCCGGGGTTTTACCATCACCTTCAAACTGTTTGTGTCCGATGGGATCAAAGCCTAACCGCATGGGATAGCTGCGAATGACTTCTTGTTGATGTTTCAATTGCAGAATGCGCTTGCTTTTAAAGACCTCAATTGATGTGACGGGTTTACTTTGTTTCAGTTGCTGGATTTCTTCGGCTGAAAGCGCTTTGTGGGGGAAGATCAGGGTCGGCAAAAATTTACCATATTGGTAAAAAGCCAACCCCAATAAAATCACCAGAATTGCAGCTACAACAAGTAATCCAATTTTCATTATTTTCTTCTTTTAAAATGAATACGCCCTGAGTCGCGATAGCGTTGCAAGGGAGCCAAAACGATTCAAAATTAAGATGAACAACTCACCATGACCTCAGGTACATCGCTTGGTAAAGGTGCAGTATCTTGTTCCGTTTCTAAATTAGGTTGCTTTTGATAAGGCTGATTCAATAGCTTAAATAGACGATCAACCTCACTAAAATCACCACGCTCTGCACGCTCAATGGCTTTCTGTGCCATATGATTGCGCAGAATATACTGTGGATTGACTTGCTGCATGGTTCGATTTAATTCATCAGTATCTTGATGTTGTCGGATGTTTTGATAGCGTGTCAGGAAATCATCAAATTGCTGTACATGAATACAATCATCTCTCAATGCCTTGTAATCCTGCTGTTGCAAGCGAAGAAAGCTCTGGGTGTAATCCAGTTGTTCAGTTTGCAAAATTCCAAGAAAGGCAAAACTACAATCGAGACTGTCTTTATGAAACGCTGGTAGCCCCATCTTTTGGCATAGACCTTGGCCATAATGGTGTAAGAAGCTGGGTTCAAATTTTTCTAAGCAAGTCGCTAAGTTGAGTTTGAATTGTTCTTTATCCTCAGCTGATGCTAAAGGAATCAAATTATTTAGCCATGTCCATAGATTCCAGTGTCCGATACTCGGCTGGTTTTGATAGGTATAACGACCTTGGTAATCGGAATGGTTGTTGATCCAATTTGGGCGGAATCGTTCCATAAACCCGTACGGGCCAAAGTCCAGTGTTGAGCCAGTAATATTTAAATTGTCGGTATTCATGACCCCATGCGCAAAACCAACCAATTGCCATTTGGCAATCATGATGGCGGTTCGCTCAATCACGGCTTCGGCAAAAGCGAGTATTGGGTTTTCAGCATCTAAACATTGTGGATAATGCCATTCGATACATTTTTGGGTGAATTCAGCTAAGAGCTCAGGTGCGTATTGATTGATCCATTCAAAATGACCTAAACGGATATGACATTCGGAAGTACGTAATAGCATTGCACCCAGTTCTAAGGTTTCGCGCTGTACGCCCTGAGTCGAGGTTGTGAAACCCACGGCATGACTGGATGTAACACCCAAAGCATTTAATGCATGTCCCGCTAAATATTCACGAATCACGGAACGTAGTACAGCACGACCATCACCCATGCGTGAATAGGGGGTAGAGCCTGCACCTTTGAGATGGAGATCAATGGTTTCACCATGCTGTTTCAGGATTTGCCCGATCAATAAACCTCGACCATCACCGAGTTGTCCCGCCCATTGTCCAAATTGATGCCCTGCATAAACCATGGCGAGAGGAGGAAACTCAGCAAAGGTTTTTTGTCCGCTACAGATTTCAACCCAGTTGGCTTTATCTTCTTCGCTCCACTGCAATTCATTGGCGAGTGCTTCATTAAAATGACCTGCTTTGGCACCACGCAACGGACTCGGCTGTTGTTGGTGATAGAGCTTGGAATTGAGGGAAGCATAGCGAGGATTGAATTGCATAACTGAAACATCGTGTCGAGCTGAATCATGACTATAGCAAATATAACGGTGAAAGAGTGAATGGTTGGGAGCAGGGAACACGATCTGTAGACATAAAAAATGGCCTCTAAAGAGACCATTTTTCACAACTATGTTTTATTCAGAAACAGGCGCTTTTTTGATGTTGCGCATCAAGGTTTCTAAACATTCACGGTGGTGACTTAAGCGATGTTCAAGCAATTGGAAATCAACTTTAAGTTTGTGATCCATTTGATGGATTTTTTCAGCCATCGCTGCTTTTTTCGCTTGAAGCTCTTGCTCTTTTAACTTTGCCCAATCATTTAAGGTATGGGTGAAAGCTTCATATTCTTGTGCAATGCGTTGTTTCATTTGCACGATGTCGGTATTTACATCATGACCATAAATCGCCAAGTCACGTTCAGCATATTTAAACTTCATCGCAAGTTCAGCTTTCTTGATATTAAAGCTTGGAATACGACGTAAATTTTTAGCTAAACCTAGCTTTGAGCTGGTCCAAATTAACCATTTGGTTGGGTCATATTGCCACCATTTCACTCCATTACGATAGTCGTATTGGAAAATGTGGTGGTAGTTATGGTAGCCCTCACCCCAAGTGAAAATAGCCAAGACAAAGTTGTCACGCGCCGTATTTTCATCGGTATAAGGACGTTTGCCCCACATATGACACAGTGAGTTGATGAAGAAGGTGACATGATGGCTGATGATCAAACGTAATAGACCACCGAGTAGGATTACACCCCAGATATCGCCAGTTGCCCAACCAATTAAGCCTAATACACCCACGTGAACTGCGATCACCATTGGGACATAGTAGTTATGTTGGAACATCACTAATTTATCATTCAGCAAATCAGGTGCATTTTTAAAATCTGGTTTAGATGGAGAGTGATCGCGAATCATCCAACCTAAATGTGCATACCAAAAGCCACGTTTGATTGAATACGGGTCTTCATCAACATCATCGACATGGCGGTGATGGGTACGATGACCTGAAGCCCAGAATAGAATACTGTTTTGAACAGCAAAGGTGCCGCCAATCATGAGTAAAATTTTAAGCGGTAATGCCGCCTCATAAGCACGGTGTGCCCAAAGACGGTGATAACCTGCTGTAATTCCTAGGCTACTAAGTGCCAATAGGAAAACCATACTCACCCATGCACTTACACTAAAATCATAATAATAGGCGTACAAAGGAATTAATATAGCAGCAAGAATTGGTGTTCCAATTAAGGTAATGCTAGCAGTCCAGTTAATGGGTGCTTTTTTGAGTGGGGCGGAAGTCATATCCGTCAGCGCTCCTAAAAACCTTGTTTGCACAAGATAATAAAACTAAACGAGATAGCAAAACCAATCATGACGATATATTGCTATTTTATCACCGATATTAGCATGTCCAAATCAAATAGCACTAGCATTATTCTACAGTTGTATCGAAAGAACAGTAACAGAATTCATTTGTACAATTAATCAATGAATTAAAAGGTGAAATAAATCAATGTCTGAGCAAATTATCGTGAAAAATCCTATTTTTTCTTTGAAGGCATTTTTTAACAAAACTTTAATATTCTCTGCAGCAATCATGCTTGCTGCCTGCCAAAGTCAGCCGAAACCCGTACAAAAAAACACCTTGCAGCCCAAGCGAGTAACTCAGCCACCGGCAATGCAAGTGCGTAAGAGTACAGATGGTGTTCAGGATGTCGAATGGCAGATTACAACGATTCAGGGCAAGCGAGCATTGTTCTTTAACCAGTATCCGAGTTTCTTGCTCAACTCTGCCTCAAAAATGGTGACGGGTCATACAGGCTGCAACAATATTTATGGTCGTTATAAATATGATTTCGCTCAACGTAAACTGGATTTTGATGTGATGGCACAACATCAAAGCTGTAACCGTGCTTTGGCGCAAGAGGCGGATTTGATGGATGCGATTCAACGGGTTGAACGTTTTCAGTTAGATGGCGCAAATTTATATTTATTAGATGCGAAAGGACAACGTCTCATTCAGGCACAACGTAAAAAATAACATAAAAAAAGGCGGAATTTATTCCGCCTTTTTTTTACTTCAAATGCTGTAACATCGTAGTGGGTAGATCGGTAATTAAACCCTGAATACCCAATTGCTGTAGGTGCTTGGCACGTTCAACTTCATTGACCGTCCAGACGCTGATTTCAAGATTCGCCTGCTGGGTACGCTGAATAATTTCATCTGTCGCCAGTACATCTCCCCAACCAATTTGACAGCAGCCATATTGCTGAGCAAGTTCAATCGCATATTCCCCAATTGGAATTTCAACCAGCAGCCCACGTTTAAATGAGCTCTGATGTTGTTGTAAGGCCGCCAAAATTTTGATATCAAAACTGGTAATGGTTGCCGTTTTTTCAAAGCCCTTCAAATCTTGATGTAACTGATGAATTAAGCGTTCAGCTGCGGTATCATCTGTAACCGCTTTGACTTCTACTTCAATATGCTCAAAGTCAGTAAGGCAATCCAAAACATGCGGCAGGCTTGGTGTGTATTCTTCAAAAGCCCATGCTTGCCATTGATGGCGATGATCGAATTGCTGAGCTTCGAATAAACTACAGCTTTCAACCTGTTGCGATCGGCCAGCGGTACGGACAAAGTCATCATCATGGATGACCACCAATTGACCATCTTTCAGTTGTCGCACATCAAATTCGACTGCACGCACACCTAAATCGTGCAAATAGCGAAAACCACCTAAAGTGTTCTCAGGCGCTTCACCACGTGCACCACGATGACCAATAATTCGCATTCGTTTCTGCCTTATTGAAAAGTTATGCTTGATCGATACTGTCGTTAATATTTTTTTGCCAAAGCACTTCGCTACCACCTTCAGCACGTTGCAGAGCACGTGAGGCAACAAATAGCCAGTCTGACAAGCGATTGAGTAATTGTAATGCGGTTGCCTGAATGTTTTGGTCGCGATTATGTACTGATAATAAAGCACGTTCAGCACGACGGCAGACAGCACGGGCTTGATGTGCATAGCTGCATGCCAAACTACCTGATGGCAAAATGAAATCTTTCAACATCGGTAAAGATTCATTCATGTGATCAATTTCTTTTTCTAGAAACTCAATACATACAGGTTGAAGTAAGTGATAACTTGGAATACATACTTCGCCGCCTAAGTCGAACAGCCAGTGTTGAATAAGACTTAAGCTTTTATCCCACTCAGCTTTATTTTCAACTTGGCTGGCACTGATTTGTGCACGAAGCACACCAATGGTTGCATTGAGTTCATCGACATCACCTAGCGCAGCAATACGCAAATCATCTTTGGCAACACGTGAGCCATCTCCCAGACCTGTCGTGCCTGAGTCACCTGTACGTGTATAGATTTTACTTAAACGATGTCCCATAGTTCTGTTTCTCTGATCCTGAAAATAAAAAGGGGATAATGTCGGTCAGAACATTACCCCGAAACTGGAGTTAAGAAAATATTTTTATTATTTTAGCGCGTGATTAATAACGGAATGTGACACCCGCAGAAGCTAAGCGACCACCGTTGATGTAGTAATAACCACTGCCATAAGCCGCAGTTTCATATTGAACATCACCTATGTTTTGAATATTGGTAAATACTTTAATATTAGGATTGATATTCCAATAAGCATTTACGTCTACAGTGGCATAACCTCCAACTTTTGAATTGTCTCTAGGCTTTGATTTTGCAGATAGTGACGTACTAATGCCATAGACTTCATTTTGTAGACCTGCGGTTAAAGTCAAGCTTTGACGTGGTCGACGGGCTAAGTCTTTGTCAGTTTCCTTATCTTTTGGTTGAACATAAGCATAACCAAGGTTTAGCAATAAATCATCTTGAGCCCAGTTTAGATTAAGCTCACCACCTGTAAACGTTGCTTCTTTTTTGTTGATATTATGACTATTTTCCCACGTAATTAAGTTATCTACTTCATTGCGATAAGCAGATAAGCCAACTGTAAGATTGTCGGTAAGATTTTGATCTACACCGATTTCATAAGAAACACTTTCTTCTGGTTTTAAGTCTGGGTTAGCTCCCCAACCAATAGCATAGAGATCATTATTGCTCGGTGCACGAAATGCAGTTCCAATATTACTATAGACACTAGTAGCAGGCAGAATTTGGTAACGTGCGGCTAATTGGCCTACAGTATGTGTACCAAAGGTTTTATGGTCTTCAACGCGTAGACCTGCTTGGGTATTTAACTTCTCGTCTTTATATTGGTGTTGAATAAAATAGCCTGTACTGTTGACATCTTTTAAGTAATCAACCGTACTCCAGTCACTGATAGATAATAGATCTGTTTCAGTTTTTTGATGGGCAACGCCAACCATAATGTTTTGGTGTGGTGTAAACTGCCATTTCGTTGAAAGTTCAGCTTCCTGTGTCTTATTATTAATAAAGTCTGAACTATTTCTTTGCGCAAGATCATCTTTAAATTGAGACAAACGGGCGTTTACAGACACAGTGTCTGTCACATTCACACGTCCCTTAAGATTAATAATTTCATTTTTAAAATCTTGAGCTACGTTTTTTAATCCAATTAGTGCAAAGTTTTCATCAAAAATGTCTTTAACATACATTGAATTACCTTTGTTTTGTGCATAATCTAAAGATGCCGCATATTGCTCTTTTTCGACACCAATTTTTGCACTAAAACCTTTCTGGTCATAAGATCCAGTTTTTACATTACTATTTTTAAAGTCAGTTACCTGAGTTCCATCAGACTCTAAGCGTTGCCCACGAATTTGTGCATAGAAACCATCTTCTGCTAAGTCAGCGCCTAGAATTGATTTATATGTATTATTCTCACCAATTTCGCCTGTCACAAATGCCGAAGTTTTTTCAGGTGTTTTGGAAATCAGTTGTACGACGCCACCAATTGCATCGGTTCCGTATAAAACAGAGGCCGGCCCTTTTAGAACCTCGATCTGTTTGATGTCTGTTGTATCAATAAAGGGTAATGACGCAGCTCCTAATGAGCCTGTATTTAAACGAACGCCATCACGTAAAACAAGTGTATGTGTTGAGTTCGTACCACGTGTAAAAATTGATGCTGATTGACCATAACCGCCTGTTTGCACCATATTAATAGATGCATCTGTTTGTAGTAGCTGTGGTAAAGCAGCAATTGGAGATTGCTCTAGAATTTTTGGTTCAATAATATTAATACGTGCTGGCACGTTTTTAATTGATTCAGGTGTTTTTGATGCCGTGACAACAATCGTATCTAGCGTCGCAGTTTTATCGCTTGATTGATCTTGAGCAAAAGCAGGTGAAGAAAACCCCATCGCAATAGCGATAGCACCAACTAAACGAGTCGGTTGAAAAGCAATAGACATGATGTCGCTCCAGACATTCACCCTTCGTGAATGATAATGTGGAAATACGCAACAAGCAGGTCTCCGGACTCCACTATAATCATCAAATAAATGATGTTACTCATCATCTTCCCACATCATACCGATGCAGTGATTTGGCGTTGAGCTAAGATGAGTGATTCGGTGTTACCGTTGCGAGGGCAGTGTTGGAATTCCACCAACTTCCCTATAAGCAAAAGAATTTGCTTTAGACTTGTTGCAAGATTACGCAAAGTATAAAGTGATAACGTTTTTTAAACAATTGCATTTCAGAATGAACTTTGCCCAAAGTGGGTCAAATTGCATTACAATGCGAGAGTTTCAAAAATATTCAGTTTAAATTGGACAGCTCATGCGCCAAAGCCAGATGCGAACCCGCGCCAAGATTTGTGGAATTACCCGAGTACAAGATATTCATGCAGTTGTACAATCAGGTGCAGATGCAATCGGTTTTGTATTTTTTCCGCCAAGCCCACGTCATGTCAGCATTGAACACGCTCAAATATTGGCACAACAAGTTCCTCCTTATGTACAGTTGGTAGGCTTATTTGTAAACGCAAGCGCTGAAGAAATTCAAACGGTGCTTGATTCAGTTCCTTTGGATGTATTACAACTACATGGCGATGAAACGCCAGAACAATGCCAATTAATTGCAGCACAATGCAAACGCCGTTGGTATAAGGCTATTCAGGTTAAACCCGATTTAGATGTTGTGGCTGAAATCCAGCGCTATCAAGCAGCGGGTGCCAGTGCAGTTTTATTAGATGCATGGCATCCTGAACTGAAAGGCGGTACAGGGCATCGCTTTGATTGGGAGCAATTCCCCCAACTCAATATTCCACTAATTTTGGCAGGCGGATTAACCCCTGAAAATGTGAGTGAAGCTATTGATACTACAGCAGCTTTTGCTGTGGATGTCAGCGGAGGCGTCGAATCCGCAAAAGGTATAAAAGACCAACAACTCATTGAAAAATTTATGCAAGGAGTCCAACGTGGATCAGCAAAACTCTAATCAAGAAAATCAGGTTATTGATTACACCCAGTTTCCAGATGCGCAAGGGCATTTCGGTATTCATGGTGGACGTTTTGTATCAGAAACGCTGATGGCTGCACTTGAAGACCTCGAAAGTCTTTATGGTCGTATGAAGAATGATGCTCAATTCTTGGCAGAGTTTGATCGTGATCTTGCGTTCTATGTTGGTCGTCCTAGTCCGCTTTATTATGCTGAGCGATGGTCTCAGCACCTCGGCGGTGCGCAAATTTACCTGAAACGTGAAGACTTAAACCATACGGGTTCGCATAAGGTCAATAACACCATTGGTCAGGCTTTATTGGCAAAACTTTCGGGTAAGAAGCGCATCATCGCGGAAACTGGAGCAGGTCAGCACGGTGTGGCGACGGCGACCATTGCAGCACGTTTGGGTATGGAATGTGTGGTGTATATGGGCGCTGAAGACGTGAAACGTCAGGCCATGAATGTATATCGTATGCGTTTGTTGGGCGCGACGGTTGTACCAGTACAAAGTGGTTCAAAAACCTTAAAAGATGCCATGAACGAGGCGATGCGTGATTGGGTGACCAATGTCGATAGTACCTATTATGTGATTGGTACAGTGGCAGGTCCACATCCATATCCACAACTCGTTCGTGATTTCCAGTCGATTATTGGTCGTGAAGCTCGCCAGCAAATCCAAGATCAAGCAGGACGTTTGCCTGATGCTTTAGTGGCGTGTGTGGGTGGAGGTTCAAATGCGATGGGCTTGTTCTATCCATTCCTGAATGATCAGGATGTGAAAATGTACGGTGTTGAAGCGGCAGGTTTTGGCATTGAAACAGGCAAACACTCTGCGCCATTAAATGCAGGACATGTGGGTGTATTACATGGCAACCGTACTTATTTGATGTCGGATGAGCAAGGTCAGATCATTGAAACACATAGTATTTCAGCTGGTTTGGATTATCCAGGTGTAGGTCCTGAGCACAGTTTCTTAAAAGATATGAACCGTGTGGAATATGTGCCGATCAATGATGATGAAGCGCTGCAAGGTTTCCGTGATTTAACGCAGATCGAAGGGATTATTCCTGCGCTTGAAAGCTCACATGCCATGGCTTATGTCACTAAACTGGCACCAACCATGTCGAAAGATCAAATCATTATTGCCACGGTTTCAGGTCGTGGTGATAAAGATTTAATGACGGTTGCACGCATTGATGGCGTTGAAATGGTCGAGATGTAAGCTGTTCCTATGCCAAGTTTGTTTATGGTGATGTTGGGTGGTCGACATGCCAAAGCCAATATGGAAGTACATGATGTGGTGATGGCGATTGGTGAGACATTGCCAGAGCTTGCACCACAGTTGAAACAGGCTTGGTTTGGTGAACTCAAAGGTTTACATATTGATGCTTGGGCACAGCTTACAGGTGTGCAGTCGCAAGGTGTGAATTATCAAATTCAGTTCTCAGACGCTGCACCATCAGCGTCTGATCCAAAACTATATTTAATAAATTTGGGTGGATATACACCAGATGCATTTGGTGAGTTACATCGCTATCATCTTGTCGTTGCGTCTGATGCTGTGACTGCAAAACAGTTGGGTAAACAATTTATTGAGCAACACTGGGATAAGCCGCATACGGATCGTGTCGTAGATGTTGATGATTGTCTTCCGATAGATCATGTTGCAGGGCGTTATATCCATTTGGTTCAAGGCGAGTTTAGCCCCACAATTTGGGAAAATACCTATCTGACTTTGGATTAATCCAATATGAAATGAAAATAGGGAAGCAGTGGCTTCCCTATTTTCATTATAGATACAGCTTATGGCAGTAATTTGATTCGATCTGTTTTTGGTGCAGTTAATGGAGAATACTGAGACACATATTTTTCTAGTGCATCTATATCTTGCCCACCTCCGATAGGATTTTTACCTTCTTTTAATACCGTAAAGTTATCACCACCATCGGCAAGGAAGCTGTTTACGGTAACACGATAAACCTTCGTATCATTTAAAGCTTGTCCTGCAACTAAAATATTGCTGGCACGTGGTGAAGTCGAATTGTCTTTCTTATAGGAATAACTGAACTCTTTAGACGGCTGTAAGATACGTACCGTGGCTGTATTGGCGCCAGACCATTGCTGTTCTAACACATCGCGAATCTGTTTGCCTGTTAGGCTTAGCGTCACAATCGAATTGCCAAATGGCTGTACTGTAAAGACATCACCAAAAGTGATCTGATTACTGCTATTCACCAATAAGTCGGCACGAACACCACCCGGATTCATCAGGGTAAAGTCTGAACCTTGATTACTCGCAGTTAAAGCCATGGCTTGTTGTGCATCGGCAATTAAATTACCGAGTGCGCTTTCACCACTTTCTGTTGCATTACGATTAATGACACCGTTGGCTGTACCCACCACGCGTGCCGAAATGGTAGTGACAGCTTGACGATATTTATCAAGGATCGCTTCAATGCTTGGCGTTTTATTAAACTTCTCATATAGATCAGTTAAGTTCACTGTGGTTGAGCCAGAGGTATAGGCTTCACTTTGAATCGGAACTTGTTTGGCATCTTTTTTAATGACATTACCCGTTTTGCCATCTAGTTCTAATTGGATGTTGGTAATCGCCGTGCCATATTGTCCCGCAGACGTTAGTAAGAACGGTTTTTGTGGATTCTTGGTTGAGTAATCACAAATATAAGATTGGTGCGTATGACCAGAAACGACCACATCAACCGCAGGATCTAAACGATCAAGGATCCCGAGTAACGGACCGCTGAGACCATCACAGGTTTTTTTATTAAATTTGGTACTTGGTGCAACACCTTCATGCACCACCACCACAATCGCTTCAATGCCTTGTTTCTTTAACTCTGGAATTAAGGCATTCACCGTATCCGCTTCATCATTAAAGTTGACATCTTTAATACCCGCAGCCGACACAATGCTTGGCGTCGCTTTCAAGGTCATGCCAATAAAGGCAACAGGAATACCACCATAGGTTTTGACTTTATAAGCAGGGAATAAGGTTTTGTTTGGATCCGCCTTCATCGAGACATTGGCAGCCAAGAAATTGAATTTAGCGCCAGGAAATTCTTTATTAATTTGACACGGTTTGGCACTGGTGAATTGCTGACAGCCACCATTTTGCAAACGACGAAGTTCATCGGTTCCACGGTCGAATTCATGATTACCCACCGCATTGAAATCAATCTGGATATCATTCATCGTCTCGATGGTCGGCTCATCTAAAAACAGCGATGAAGTGAGGGGGGAGGCGCTAATCAAGTCACCTGCTGAAACCACAGCATTGTTGGGGTATTGGGAGCGTAACTTTTTTATCGCATCTGCAAAGTAACTGACCCCACCGACAGGAATACGTACTGTTTTATTACTATCGCTTGGATCATCTGCTTCGATAAAGCGTTTTGGTGGCTCCAGATTACCGTGAAAATCATTGAAGGCGAGGATATTGATACTTTGGTTTTTGCGTTCTGGCGTTGGTACTTCGTTATCATTATTGTCATCATTACACGCCGTTAAAGACAGCATCATGAGACAGAGTACATTTGCTTTTAATAATTGTTGAGTCATCATGTTTTTTTGATCGAGTGGTATAAGATTGTTTTTAAAATAAAACTTCTGTATGAATTTTTGATGAAATGATGAGCTAAAAAAGTTCGTTAGGGGCTTGGCTTATTCGGATAAAATGTGAAGTACGGGGTATTTTAAAATATAAAAATAGTAGTAAATTTGATCACTTACCGTCTATTATTGGCATAGATGCGACCTAGCAATCATGGAATATAAAATGGATTTGATACAAGCCAATGGTCAACCTCGTTATGGACGTTTTGATCAAGTACCTTCGCGGATTAACTTGGAGGACTATATCTATAAAACGCCTTATGGGCAGATACTTAAAGGCTGGCGCAAACAGCTTAAATATAAGAAATTTAAATTCTGTGGTTTGCAACATGAGCATTACAGCATTGGCGTGGCGATTGTTGATTTATCTTGGGCAGGACATGGTTTCTTTTATGTTTATGATCATCAAACTCAAAAAGTGATTGAGTGGAATGCGATTCAGCCATTGGCATTTAAAACACAGCTTGATGAGCAACCGTTATTTAGTCAAAGCCATTTTAAGAAATCAGCCTATCAATTCGATATGCAACATGCCAATGGCGTGCGTTATATCCAAGTGACTAAACATGGCGAAATCCAGTTAAAAGCACGGATTTTTTGTGCGGGCACGGATGCACTTAGTTTATGCAGCCCGACAGGGATTAATGGTTGGACCTATACCCAGAAGCAAACCACGCTGGCAGTTGAAGGGTTCTTTATCAGTCCCGATCAACAACAGATCGAATTCAATGCACACAGCCTTGCAGCTTTAGATGATACCTGTGGTTTTCTGCGACCTGAAACGGCTTGGTTCTGGCTATCTTGCCAGTTTCGTGATGCACAGGATCGTCGGATTGGGTTGAATCTTGCATCTGGGGTCAATGAAAGTTTTGGTAATGAAAATGCCTTGTGGGTCAATGGCCGTTTGTATCCACTGACAGATGTTCTATTTGAACAGCAAAATGAAAACACTTGGTCGATTCGTTCTTTGGGTGGATGTTTAAATCTAGTAGTGGAAACAGGTTGGTGTCGTTTTGAGAATATTAACTTGCGTTTGATTGGCAGTCAGTTTAATCAATGGCAAGCCAAAGTTAGGGGGACGATTGCCCATGAACAGGTCGAATTAGTGTCATTAGATAGCCAATATGGTTTGTTAGAACAACATTACGCGAAGTGGTAACAACGGAAATAAAAAAATCCCCTCAATCGAAAGGGGATTTTTTTATGGGCAATGAACTAAAGCCCTGCTTGCCAAAAAGCTTCACCGGCCGCAATAGGATCATTGGTTTTAGCTAACGTATCAATCCAGACATCATACTGGCGAATAACAGGGTGTTGATTTGGATGGAAATCTTTTTTAAACCAGTCACTATATTGCGCTCTTTTCGCAGTCAAAATACCGTTACGACCAAAGAACCACGGCAAGCCTTTACGTGCCATATCAAAACGTTGTCTCAAGTTGAAACCATCAGTTTTGAGCATCACATCGGTACGATATAAAGTAAAACCAAACATCATTACTGTGGTAAAGACCAAGGCAAAACGACGGGTTGCTTCTGGCACTTCACCAACTTCTCGCATCACATCAAATGCCACATCACGATGTTCCATTTCTTCAATTGCATGCCAAGCAAAAAGTGCACGGACAAAAGGATCTGCTTCTGCCAACGTTTCTTTTTTACTATAAAACGTATCTGCCATCAGTGCGGTTAAATGCTCGGCTGCTGCGGTCATGGCAATGTTGTATTGGGGAGAACGATTGTTAAGTTCAAATCTAAAAATTTTCTTTAAGCGGGTGGTGAATTGATCCACCGGCATGCCTTGATCTTTCATGACCTGATTCATTTTGTCATGTGCAATGCCATGCTGTGCTTCCTGACGGATAAAATCAGCGACACGTTCCTGTAAGTCTGGATCATCAATTTTGTCACGGAATAAACGGACAGATTCAATAAAATAACGCTCGCCATCAGGAAAGGTTAGGCTGAGCGCATCAAACATACGGGTACGGAACGGGTCTCCCCCAAACCAGAAGCGTGGTGCCTGATCGAGATGGAAGTCCAACTTTGTTCTCACCACAGGATCAACTTGATAGGAAACATGTGCATTCATCTTGACTATTCCTTGTTTTTCTTCATGAACTCAGTATGAAAAAACTCCGATGAAATGTTTTGACAGTTACAGCCAAGTTTTATACAAATAACGACAGATCAGGATGAGATTGGCGTATGTCAGTTAAAATAATCATTGGATATTTGCGATTGTTTAATCGTGTTTTACAACAGGAACAAATTGATTTGTCTAAAGTTGTTGCGCCTGAACTTTGGCAAGCCTTTCAAGCCTGTTTAGAAAATCCAGATGAAAAAGACTTTGATGTTGAACGTTATGCCTTATTGCTACAGGCTGCTCAGCCGCACTTTACTCGTCCAATTACGTTGGTACTGGCGGAACATGCCAACTTACAAGATCTGGGATTAATGGGCTATTTGGCATCGACCAGTATCGATCTACAGCAAGCTCTGCAATTATTACAACGTTATTATTCTTTGGTATTTAAACAGACCAATTTAGAGCAGCTCGATGTACAACAATTTTCTGAATATATTCAAATCGTTTGGAGTGCATCCTACAGTGATTATCGGGAAATGTATGAGTTGAATCTGGCCTTGATCTTTAAAATTTCACAATCGATCGTGCAAGATGCCTTGGTTCCCCCTCAGATGATTCAATTTGGTTATGCACCGCATACTGCACTTTATCATTTTGAAAAATTTTATGGCTGTCCGATTCAAATTCAGCAGGGGCAATATGCCATCCGCTTTTCCAATCAAATTTTGAAGGCAAAAAGTATTGCCGCAGATCTGCAATTGAACCATGTGTTATCTACTCAGGCACAACAGTCATTGAACAGTGTCAGTTCTTTTGAGGTTCAGCAGCAGCAGTTTCGTCAGAAGATACATAGCTTTATTGAGCAAGGCTTAGTGCAGCAGGAAGAGGTGTTGCAAAGTTATGTCGCTAAGCGTCTGCATTGTTCAGAGCGAACTTTACAACGTCAACTTAAAGCCTATGAACTGAATTTTCAGGATGTGCTGGATCAGTATCGTTTGGAGCAAAGTAAGCTGTATTTGCAACAAGGTAAGTCTTTTTCTGAGATTGCGGAGCGGCTTAATTATGCAGATCAGAGCGCGTTTGGACGGGCGTTTAAGCGTTGGACAGGAGTTACTCCCAAGCAGTTTTTAAAATCTCTTTAGATTTTAGATCAGACTGCTAATCAAACTTTTAATTAATAAGTGAGTTTAACTAAGGTTGTTTAATTGATGAATAATCAGATGGGTTTGATATTTTCCTTACTTTTCAGGGATGAAAAGTAACAAAAATCCTCTGTCGGACTGACGGTACGTCCATGTTACCGCAGTCCAACGGGCGACATCCATGTCGCCTATCACGATAGTAGATTCTTGTCTAAATTAAAGCGTTATTGAGAGTGGGATTTGATCAGTAACTCAAACTTCCTATTGGTTTTTTAACCGTGGATAATTAAAGACGATGGCAAGGACTGCGCAAATCGCAAGAATCCAGCAATAGTAGATATTGCCAATCAATTCAACGGGTGAGAGTTTGGCAATCGAACAGGCAAGTAGTAACTGCGCGCCGTAGGGGATCATTCCCTGAACTACACAAGAAAAAATATCGAGTAACGCAGCACTACGCTTGGGGTCAACGCCATATTCTTTAGCCACTTCACGCGCCATATCGCCAGAGAGAATAATCGCGACGGTATTATTGGCCACAAATAAATTCGAGAAGACCACCAGAAAACTGATACCGAATTCACCTGCACGTTGTTTGCCGAATTTAAACAGGCGAGTAATGGCATAGATACGTTGAATCAACCACTGCAAACCGCCTTCTTTTTGCATCAAAGTCGATAATCCACCCAATAACATGGAAAGTAATGCCACCTCAAACATACTGACAAAACCATCATAAATCGCGCTATTTAACTTGAGTAAGTCAAAGTCTGGCTTTTCAATCAGTCCCATCAAGCCCGATAAAATCACACCGATCATCAGCACGGCAAGAACATGTAAACGGGTAAAAGCAAGAAAAAATACTGCCAAATAGGGCAGAATCAGCCAGATATCATAAGGGGTTGATTGAATCGCTTCTGCTTGATGGCTCATTGAAATATAAACCATTAAAGTAATGATAGCCGCGGGGAATGCAATCCAGATATTGACTCTAAATTTATCTCGAAGTTCAACATTTTGGCTACGTGTTGCCGCAATCGTGGTGTCGGAGATCATCGATAAATTATCGCCAAACATGGCACCACCAACTACAGCACCAATCGCATAGATAGGTGCAATATCAGTGGCTTGGGCGAAACCAAAGGCAATCGGTGCACAGGCCGCTATGGTACCCATAGAGGTTCCCATTGCGGTTGCAATAAATGCTGCAATGATAAACAGCATGGGTAACACATACTCAGCTGAAATCAGTGAGAGTCCGAGCTGTACGGTTGCATCGACACTGCCAATCGCACTGGATACACTGGCAAAAGCCCCTGCCAGCATAAAGACCATAAACATTAAGATTAGATTGGGATGGCTGGCACCGTGTAAGAATTCTTCAATTGCTGCATTGAGTTTTTGTTTGTATAGCAACAGCGCCAAAATCACGGCTGGAATCGCGGCCACAGGTGCTTTGATCTGATAAAAGGCAAATTCTGTTCCGATTATTGAATGATAGACACCACTCCCGAGAAAGATGATCAAAAATACCAATAGCGGTAGCAAAGCAAGAGCATTGCTTTGTACTTTTTCCTGAAGGTGGGCAGACATAAAAATAAAAAGAAAACTTAAAAATTGCGGCTAGTATAAAGGAGCTTGGCTCATTTCTAAAATGCAGTGTGATCAGGCCAAAATTAGGAAGCTTTGATCATTGAGAAAAAACTCAAAATATAGATAAATGTAGCAAGGCTGTTGTAAGTAGCAAGATTCACTGTCTCAATCACGTCAAACTCTGTTCAATGAACAAAAAATAGCGTTACAATGCAGTGTTTTTGTATGACTACAAACAACTCCTTAATTTATATAAATCAGGAAAGCATAATCCTATGTCACGTCTTGCCACTCGTTTTGAACAGCTTAAATCTCAGCAACGTAAAGCGCTTGTTTCTTATGTGATGGCAGGTGATCCGCATCCGCAGGTAACTGTTCCATTGCTTCATCAAATGGTTGAAGCAGGTGTTGATGTGATTGAATTGGGTCTCCCATTCTCTGACCCGATGGCGGATGGCCCTGTGATTGCTTTAGCTGCTGAGCGTGCTTTGGCAGGTGGAACCAATACACTTGATGCATTGGATATGGTGAAAACCTTTCGTGAAAAAGATCAAACAACACCAGTGGTACTGATGGGATATTTAAATCCTGTTGAAGTGATTGGTTATGAAAAGTTTGTTGCTTATGCGAAAGACTGTGGTGTTGATGGTGTCCTTTTGGTGGATTTACCACCAGAAGAATCGAAGCAATTAGGTGAAGTTCTTAAACAAAATGGAATGGATCAGATCTTCTTGCTTGCGCCAACTTCAACCGACCAGCGTATTCAGCATGTGGTGAATCAAGCCAGTGGCTTTGTTTACTATGTGTCATTAAAGGGTGTGACAGGTGCAGCAACTTTAGATACTTCTGAAGCAGCAGCACGTATTGCAAAAATTAAGTCTAAGACCAATGTGCCAGTGGGCGTCGGTTTTGGAATTAGTGATGCTGCGTCTGCAAAAGCGATGGGTCAAGTTGCCGATGCCGTTATTGTAGGAAGTGCTTTCGTTAAATCTTTTGCGACATTGCCAGCGGATGAAGCTGCGCAACAGACGGTGAATAAAGTGAAGGAGCTTCGAGCGGCGCTCGATGAGTTAGTATGAGTCAAGAGTTAACGTCAGGGAAGGTTCTTAACCCTTCAACACCTTGGACTGATCGTCACGTCCCTGGTATTCAGGTTGCAGATCAACAGCAGATATTTAAATCGACTTTTACTGAGCCTACGATTGAATGTCCTGAGTGTCATGCACTGGTAACGCGTACGGCAATGTCATTTAATGCCTATGTGTGTCCTCAATGTGATGAACACTTACGTATGCGTGCCCGTGATCGTTTGAACTGGTTCTTTGATCAAGTGAATGGTGAGTTGGGGCAAGAATTTAGTGCCAAAGACCCATTAAAATTTGTCGATAGCAAACCTTACCCAGATCGTATGCGTGAAGCGCAAGATAAAACGGGTGAAACTGAAGCACTTGTGGTGATGCAAGGTTCACTTAAAGGTTTGGACTTGATTGCTTGTGCATTTGACTTCGACTTTATGGGTGGTTCAATGGGAACCGTCGTTGGTGACCGTTTTGTACAAGCGGCTGAACGTGCAATCGCATTGCATCAACCGATGATCTGTTTTGCTGCTTCTGGTGGCGCACGTATGCAGGAAGGCATGTTGTCTTTGATGCAAATGGCACGTACAGCAGCTGCAATCCAAAAAATGAAAGAAGCACGTGTTCCTTATCTGGTGGTATTAACCCATCCTGTGTATGGTGGCGTGACTGCATCATTGGCGATGCTGGGTGATGTGCATATTGCTGAACCGAAAGCGATGATTGGTTTTGCAGGCAAGCGTGTGATTGAGCAAACCGTACGTGAAAAACTGGAAGAACCGTTCCAGCGTGCAGAATATTTGCTTGATCATGGTGTGGTCGATCAGATCGTTCATCGTCATGCATTACGTGATACTGTATACAGACTTGTCGCTAAGCTGATGAATTTACCTTGAAACCACTCGCTCCACATTCAACAGATACATTAACAACATGGCTCGATTATTGGGGCCATGTTCATGTTACAGGCATTGATTTAGGTTTAGAACGTGTCATTCCCGTTGCTGAAAAGCTCGGGGTGATGCAGCCTCAAGCGAAAGTGTTTACCGTCGCTGGGACCAATGGCAAAGGTTCAACCACCACGATCTTGGCTGCGATTTTAAATGCGCAGGGCTATAAGGTTGGCCTATATCAATCACCGCATATTTATCGCTTTAATGAACGGGTAAAGCTGGCGGGTGCTGAGGTTGATGATCGAAGTCTGATTGATGCTTTTGTTCTGGTTGATCAGGCACGACGTGAATGTGGTTTAAGTTTATCTTTTTTTGAAGCAACCACTTTGGCTGCTTTTGTTATTTTTAAACAGCAACAATGTGATGTTTGGGTACTTGAAGTCGGTCTTGGTGGTCGTCTAGATGTAGTCAATGTCATTGATCCTGATGTCGCAGTGATTACCAACATTGGTTTAGACCATGTAGATTGGCTCGGTGATACGGTCGAAAAAATTGCATTTGAAAAAGCAGGGATTATTCGTCCGAATATTCCTGTGGTTTTTGCAGGTCAACAAACATTACCACAAGCTATTCAAGATAAAGTGGCTGAAACTCAGGCCCAGTTATATGCGTTGAATCGTGATTATTTTTATCAGTTGAATGATGATGGCCAAACTTGGTCATTTGCGTCTTCTGGAACCACATTACAACTGCCTATTGGACAGCTTGCGCTAGATAATATATCTACCGCAGTTGCCGCTGTATTGGTGAGTGGTGTTGAGGTTTCGCAAGCAGCGATTGCAACGGGTATCCAGCAAGCACGCTTACAAGGCCGTTTTGAAATACGACAGATCCAAGATAAAACCGTGATTTTTGATGCTGGGCATAATGCGCATGGCGTCGAATTTTTATTGAAGCAGTTGCGAAAATTCTTAAAATACAATAAACAGTACACAGACGTTGTTGCAGTATTTTCCATGCTGGCAGATAAAGACATTGCTTCTGTCACCGATTTACTAAAAACAACAGTAAAAGATTGGTTTATTGCTAACTTAGATGTGCCTAGAGCCGCACCAGTGCAACAGATACATAATGCATTGCAAGGGCAACAGGTATACGAGTTTGGCAGTATCCAGCAAGCGTTTGAAACTGTGCTGAAACAAAGTAATAACAATCAGCTGATTTTAGTCTGTGGTTCGTTTCATACTTTAGAAGCGGTCTGGGAGTATTTAGAAGAATGTCGATGAATAACAAACAACGTTGGATGGGCGGCGTTGTTCTACTCGGTGGTGGTGTTTTATTAGCTGCATTGCTGTTAAAGGGCAATGATGAAATTGAGCAAGATCACACGCAAGCTCCAGTTACTCATCCGATTCCCAAAACTGAGTCTAAACCGAAAACCGCACAGCCAGCACAAGACAGTGAAATGGTGTCATTACAACCATTGGCTGTCGATGTGGAAACAGAAAAGCGTTTATTGGAAGAGCAGCGTCGTTCACGTGAAAAAGCAGTCGCTGAACAAGAAGCACGTGCAGCTGAATTCTTAAAGATGCAGCAACAGGCTGAAGCTGCAGCTGCACGTAAAGCAGCGGAAGAATACGCAGCGATTAATGCGCGTCGTACAGCAGCGCAAGAAAGTTCGGATAATATTCCGCCAGAATTGGTTGAAGACGAAAAAGCCAAGGCTCAACGACTTGCGGATGAAAAGCGTAAAGCAGATGAAAAGAAACGTGCTGAACAGCAAAAAACAGATCAACAAAAGTCAGATGCCGATAAGAAATTAGCAGAAGATAAACGTAAAGCCGAAGCTGACAAAAAAGCAGCAGAAGACAAACGTAAGGCTGAAGCTGATAAGAAAGCAGTGGAAGACAAGCGTAAAGCAGAAGCAGCAGACAAGAAAGCCGCTGAAGATAAACGTAAAGCCGAAGCTGACAAAAAAGCAGCAGAAGATAAGCGTAAGGCTGAAGCTGACAAAAAAGCAGCTGATGAGAAAAAACGTAAAGCTGACGAAGATAGCAAGAAGAAAGCTGAAGCAGAGAAAGCACGCGATCTGATGGAAAATGGCGACAAAAAGTGGATGGTACAAGTGGCTTTGGCTGCAAACCAAGCCAATGCAGACGCCGTTGTATCGAAATTACGTGCCAAGGGCTACAAGGTAACGACCAGTCAGACCTCGAAAGGGATTCGTATTATGGTTGGACCAGCCAAAGATCGTGATACCGCAGATAACACGCGTAAGAAAATCACAACGGATGAAAGCTTAAATATGAAATCTGCTTGGGTGATTGATTGGGTTCCGCTTGACCAGCGATAAATGCTGATCTTCCCCTAGACAAATTTGAACAATCTCGCAGGCGTTACGCTCTGCGAGTATTCTATTGAATAGGGGGAAGCAACGTGAATATAAATACTGATGTTTGGATATTAGAACAGTTTATTTTTGAACATGGTTCTGCGATTAGCGCACTATCTGGTGTTGCTTGCGTGGGTGAGGACATTTATTTTGTGGGTGATGATGTTCGTTACTTACTCAAAACCAATCGAAACAATAGCCTGCTCAGTGCAACGGTTTTTGAAAAAGTCCCGTTATCTGAATCGTCTGAACCCATACTGCTAATTGCGTTAAGTAAAGAAAAAAAACCTGACTTTGAAGCATTAACCTGTCTCATCTTTAATGAACAGCCGCAATTATTGATTATGGGGGCGGGTTCTACAGAAAATCGGAAACAAGCATTACTTTATAATCCATCTAATAATCAAATCAGCATTTTTCTGGATGCAGTTGATTATCACTTTTTAGAAAGCAGCGCTGAATTAACGGGTGGGGCTGATCTCAATATAGAAGCAGTATGTTCAGACCATCGTCATCTCTATATCTTTCAACGTGGCAATATTAATCGCCATCATGGTGTTTTAGTCTTTGATTTAGCCAAAATGCAACAAGGTAAATCGTTAGAAAATGCACTTATCAACTCGCTTAGTCTCAACTTACCTGAGATTGAGGGGGCTGCGAGTGGGATTTCCGATGCCTATTTTTTTGTGGATAAAAATCTAATTGTTGCCACGGCTGCGGTTGAGCAAACATTAAATACCTATGATGATGGTGAGGTGTTAGGTAGTTTTATTTTGCTGTTTTCGCCAGATGGTCAAGCGTTATCCAGTCATCTGATTCAGGATGTAGAAGGTAAAACGCGACCATTGAAAGTTGAAGGGATTACTTGGCTAGAGTCGCGATCTGATGGCGAAGTATTTTTATTGGTCACCGACAGTGATGGCGGTGATTCTGAGGTTTTGAAGGTATTGCTGGCTCATTCGGCTTTTGAAAATTAGACGTTTAAATAAAAAGTACTGGATGGTTATGCAATTTTGAGCAATATGCTTTGCAGGCTGCTCGATAATAACTGGATAAATTCGTTTGTTTAATAGGCTCTATTTCTTCGTAAATAGAGCTTCATCTACAATAAATCCAATATTTTAACGAGATGGGTTCGACAGTTGCTCTTGAATCCATTTTACGTTTTCAGGGGTAAATAAGTGATCGATATTTTTCCAGATCACATGGAAGCCATATCCGCCTTGTTTCATTTCTTTTACGGCATCTTCAATCGACCAGTTTTCAAAAATAATACGATACATGGCAATGGTTGCACCGGTACGGTCAGATCCATGATAACAATGGACTAAAATTTTATGATTCTTTTGTTTGGCAGTTTGAATGGCCTGCATCGTATGTAACAGGTCTTCACGATTAATCGCCCAGGTATAAATCGGAATATGTACAAGATTAAAGGGTTGATCTTTTAAAACCTTAGCATCTTCATTTCTAGCGCGTAAATTAATCACTGTGTCGATTTGATACTGCTTTAACGTTGGGATTAATGCATTGCTAGGCTGATCACTGCGGAACACATCATTACTGATTTGATAAAAATTATGCGTATTGGAGATCAGTGTGCCCCAGTTTTTTGGACGTTGCTCATCATCCAAACTTGGGTGTTTCATACACCCGCCAAGTGTTAAGGTTGAAACAAGAGCAACGGTAATGAGTGTTTTTTTCATAGGCTTGACTGATAACGATTGAATTCGACTGGATCGTGCGCACAAATTAACTCAATGCTTGGCTCATGTTGAGCGAGATATTGTAACTGTTTCAGGTTTTGCAGACGGAGTTGGTTGTCTTCGGCCAATAATCGCTCAGTCAGGTCTAGCGCTCTGAGTTTATTTTTCGGATTGAGTTCTAAATGGGTGTAATAAGCATCACCACAGAATAAAATCCAGCCATCAGACTTCTTAATGGCAATACCACAATGTCCAGCTGTGTGTCCTATCATGGGAATCATCAGGATTTCATCTTGAAATAGAGCCAATCCTTTGACTTTTTGTAGATTAAACCAAGATTCGCCTTCGCTATGTTCGGCAAAGTTCCAGTATCGATGTTGTTTAAATTGCTCGGTTTTATAACGAAGCTTGCCTTTGGCGGTAAGCGATTGTGTGGCATTAAACTCTGCGGCTAAAAGGTGCACTGTGGCATTGGGGAAATCGGAAATTCCGCCTGCATGGTCAAAATCCAGATGGGTCACAAAAATATGTTTTACATCATTGGGATTAAACCCGAGCTGTTGAATTTGTTGGATGGCGGTGAGTTTTAAATTCGGGACAATTGAGCCAAACTGTTTAAGTAAACGGCCCAAGCGTTGTTCCGTGTGCAAATAGTCTTGAAGCCCTAAGCCAGTATCAATTAAGACTAAGCCACGATCAGTTTCAATCAATAGACAATGACAGACCAGATGAGCTTTCCAGCCTTTTTGTCCAAACAATGGCGCGCAAGTCGGGCAGAAACTGCCACAATGCAGATGATGGATATTGTAGATCATGATGCTTTTTTTATTGTGTGGCGGATCGAATTATTTTTATAACCGATTGATTCAGAAATACCAAAACAATTTTAGCTTGGATATAAAAAAGCCTATCTAGGGGATAGGCTGAGATGCATGTTATTCAGTTTGAATATTATTTTATTATGACTTTGTTCTATCTTTTAGGTACTCCGTTTGTCTTGTACAGCCTTAACTCACAGCATAGCTGTTCGTCTTCTTACGGAGCTTTAGTCGCTTCTCGGGAACGAGCGTTGCTCGTTTGGTCCTCACTCAGGCTGTGGGGTTAATCTTAAATAAGGTTTAACTGCTTTATAGCCTTTAGGGAAGCGTTGTTTGATTTCTTCCTCATCTTTCAATGAAGGAACAATGACCACATCTTCACCATGTTGCCAGTTCGCAGGGGTTGCTACTTTATGCTTGTCTGTCAATTGCAGTGAATCAACTACACGCAATACTTCATTAAAGTTACGACCTGTTGAGGCTGGATAAGTAATAATCAAGCGAACTTTTTTATTTGGATCAATAATCACCAAAGAACGTACTGTTAAGGTTTCACTGGCATTTGGATGGATAAAATCATAGAGCTCAGACACTTTACGGTCTTTATCCGCAATGATTGGAAAATTAACAGTCGTATTCTGTGTTTCATTAATGTCCTGAATCCAGCTGTGATGTGATTCAACATCATCAACCGAAAGAGCAATCGCTTTGACACCACGCTTGCTAAATTCATCTTTGAGTTTTGCAGTGAAGCCAAGCTCTGTGGTGCAGACAGGCGTAAAGTCTGCTGGGTGTGAAAATAAAATCCCCCAACCATCACCTAAAAATTCATAAAAATCAATGTTACCTTCACTTGATTGTTGCTGGAAATTCGGGGCAATGTCGCCTAAACGTAGTGTCATGATCAGTCCTCAATACATTCTTTATGTTTTTGTCTGTATCCAATATGCAGCATCTACTTTATAAATAAAAAGATTGTTTTTTCATTTTGTTATGAGTTTTTGAGATATTGAGTGTTGGCTATGCTAAAAAATGATCAGAAATACACATTCAAATCGATGTAAGTTCAGGGCAAATTTGCTACATTAACGCTCTTTGGTTGTGTAATGTCAGAATCGCCTCGCAGATTTTTTTACCTGTTTGGATGCAAAGCACTTGTAGTTCTTATTTCTGACTCCATAATAACAGCTAAGAAAAAATTAACCGACCTAGGGTTTGTTGAATTTGACAAACCTTATAACAAACAGGATTAGAGAGTTTATTCATGTTGGCAAGTCTGATCGGAGGTATCTTCGGTACAAAAAATGAGCGCGAGCTCAAACGCATGCGTAAAATTGTTGAACAAATCAATGCGCTTGAACCGACGATATCTGCTCTTAACGATGCAGACCTCTCTGCAAAAACTCCAGAATTCAAACAACGTTTTAATAATGGCGAAAGTTTAGATAAATTATTACCAGAAGCTTTTGCGGTGTGCCGTGAAGCAGCAAAACGTGTCATGGGTATGCGTCATTATGACGTGCAGCTCATCGGTGGTATTACCTTACACGAAGGTAAAATTGCTGAAATGCGTACAGGTGAAGGTAAAACCTTGATGGGTACTTTGGCTTGTTATCTCAATGCGTTAAGTGGTAACGGCGTTCACGTGATTACTGTGAATGATTACTTGGCACAACGTGATGCTGAGTTGAACCGTCCATTATTCGAATTCTTAGGTCTCAGTATTGGCGTGATTTACTCCATGCAGATGCCTGATGAAAAAGCACAAGCCTATATCGCTGATATCACTTATGGTACCAACAACGAATTTGGTTTCGATTATCTACGTGACAACATGGTGTTTTCTCTACAAGAGAAAAAACAACGTGGTTTAAGCTATGCCATTATCGATGAAGTTGACTCAATTTTAATTGATGAAGCGCGTACACCATTGATCATTTCTGGTCAAAGTGAAGATTCATCGCAGCTTTATCAACTGATTAACAGTATTCCTCCAACGTTGCGCCCTCAAAAAGAAGAGAAAGTAGCTGATGGTGGACATTTCTGGGTGGACGAGAAACAACGTTCAGTTGAAATGACGGAAGTGGGTTATGAAACGGTTGAGCAGAAACTGATTGAAATGGGGCTGTTGGCTGAAGGTGAAAGCCTGTATTCAGCAACCAATTTAAATTTGGTTCACCATGTCACTGCTGCGATTCGTGCGCATTATCTCTATCAAAAGAACGTGCACTACATCATTGGTGTGAATCCACAGACTCAAAAAGAAGAAGTCATTATTGTGGATGAGAGCACGGGGCGTACCATGCCTGGTCGTCGTTGGTCAGAAGGTTTGCACCAAGCGGTTGAAGCCAAAGAAAACATGGAAATTCAACCTGAAAACCAAACACTTGCAACCACAACTTTCCAGAATTATTTCCGTCTGTATAAAAAGCTTTCTGGTATGACCGGTACTGCCGATACCGAAGCTTCAGAAATGAAAGAAATTTATGGTTTAGATGTCGTGATTATTCCGACACACCGCCCAATGGTACGTGTTGATCATAACGACTTAATCTATTTAAACCGTAATGGTAAATACACTGCAATTATTGAAGAAATTACCAATATTCGTCAGCAAGGTGTTGCACCAATCTTGATTGGTACGGCAACCATTGAAGCGAGTGAAATTCTTTCTTCTAAGTTATTACAAGCTGGTATCCATCACGAAGTTCTGAATGCGAAGCAGCATGAGCGTGAGGCGGATATTATTGCGCAAGCGGGTAGTCCAAATGCCGTGACCATCGCAACCAACATGGCGGGTCGTGGTACGGATATTTTGCTGGGTGGTAACTGGAAAGCTAAACTTGCCAAAATTGAAAACCCAACCCCTGAAGATGAAGCACGTTTACAAGCGCAATGGGAAAAAGATCACGAAGACGTTTTAAGTTCGGGTGGTTTACATATCATTGGTTCTGAGCGTCATGAATCTCGTCGTATTGATAACCAGTTGCGTGGTCGTGCAGGTCGTCAAGGTGACCCAGGTGTATCGCGTTTCTATTTATCACTTGAAGATGATTTGATGCGTATCTTCGCGGGTGATCGTGTGGTTGCCATGATGCGTGCAATGGGCTTGCAAGAAAGTGAAGCCATTGAACACAAAATGGTCAGTCGTTCAATCGAGAATGCACAACGTAAAGTTGAAGCTCGTAACTTTGATATTCGTAAGAACTTATTGAAGTATGACGATGTCAACAACGAACAACGTAAGATCATTTACTCGCAACGTGATGATGTCTTGGCTGAAAGCTCACTACAAGACTATATCGAAGAAATGCATCAGGAAGTGGTGAAAGGGTTAATCGCCAACTTTATTCCACCAGAGTCAATCCATGATCAATGGGATATTGAAGGCCTAGAAAATGCATTGCATGCTGATTTAGGTATTGAATTACCTGTACAGCAATGGTTAGACCAAGATCGTCGTTTAGATGAAGAGGGTTTAGTTGCGCGTATTTCTGATGAAGTGATTGCACGTTATCGTCAACGCCGTGAACAAATGGGGGATGAATCAGCAGCAATGCTTGAGCGTCACTTCATGTTGAATTCACTTGATCGTCATTGGAAAGATCATTTGGCTGCGATGGATTATCTACGTCAAGGGATTCACTTACGTGGTTATGCACAGAAAAATCCTGAGCAAGAATACAAGAAAGAAGCGTTCAACTTATTTGTAAATATGTTGGGTGTAATTAAATCTGATGTGGTGACTGATTTATCTCGTGTGCATGTACCAACTGCAGAAGAGCTAGCGGAGTTAGAAGCACAGCAGCAACGTCAAGCTGAATCTATGCGTTTGTCTTTCGAACATGATGATGTAGATGGCTTAACAGGTGAAGTCACTGTTTCTGAAGAAATTGTTGACCATACATTCCCAGTACCAGAAAGTCGTAATGCACCATGTCCATGTGGCTCTGGCTTAAAGTACAAGCAATGTCACGGTAAAATCTAAGTTTCGACGTAGATTAAGCTGAAATAAAAAGCAGAGCATTGGTCTCTGCTTTTTTTACGAGAATTTACTTGAGTCGAGGCACGCTTTGTAGTTTCATTATTGGACTTATAGATCTTGATTGAGTTCGCATTAAAAGCGGGAAGACAATGAAAAAACCATTACAACTTTTAATTTTGGCAAGTGCGGCGGTATCTGGTTTTGCATTTGCAAATGATGCGCCACAAACCACGACTGTCGATAAAGTATTAGCAGCCAAAGGTACCAATACCGCTGAAGCGCAAATAAAACGCGAAGTGACGACTGTCGTGAGTCCACGTACTGGTATTCGCTATACACTAGGTGATACGGGTAATCGCCCAATCGTATTGCAAACGGCGGCTATCGCACCTGCAAACTCTGCCAATATCAATCGTATTGTGGCATCGAACCCTGCATTATCAGCGCAAAGCCAAGAGAAAGCCAAGGTTGCTTTAATTGGTGAAACGGCGGTTCAAGCTGCCAATGCTGCAGCTGCACAAACAGCAAGTACACAGATCGCAAAAGCAAATTAATCACGATTTGTTTAAAAGAAAAAAGAGATGCACTAGGCATCTCTTTTTTTTATCGCAAGATGGGCTATAGAAAACTTGGTAATAAAATTAAGCCAATCAACACCGCAAATAACAACCATTTAGACACATAATACAATGGGCGGTTACGCTCTTTTAAACCGCGACCATAGTGATGCACTGCATAACCATATTTGAAAATACGGTTAATAAAACCAGTTTTGTCTTGATCATCATTGGGTGAGCTGGCTGCTGACATTACATTACGACCAAACCAATAATTCAATTTTTGTGCCCAGCCCCATTTCATCGGGCGTTCGATATCGCAGAACAAGATAATACGGGTTTCATCGGTCTTGTTTTCAGCCCAATGTACAAAGGTTTCATCAAACACGGTTGCTTCGCCATCTCGCCAGCTATAACGCTCTTGATCGACTTCAATAAAGCAATCATCGCTATTTGGCGTGACTAGACCCAAGTGATAACGCACTGAACCTGCATAAGGATCACGATGCTTGCCTAAGTAACTGCCAGAAGGGAGTTCGGTAAACATTGCTGCTTTGACGGAAGGAATGCTTTCCAGTAGGGCTACTGTTTTTGGGCACAGTTGCTGAGCTGAAGGATGGCTATCTTGATACCATTTCAGATAAAAACGTTTCCATCCACGTTTAAAGAAGGTGTTAAAGCCTGCATCATTATTTTTTTCAGACGCTTTAATTTGATTTTGCAGTTGAATTGCTTCTTCTCGAATGATTTGCCAATTCTCTTGCAATGGTTTCAGTTCCGGAAACTGTGCCACGTCGAAGAAGGGTTGGTTCGGCAATTTAGAAAAACCAGTCATGAACATGTTCACTGGTGCTAAAAATGTCGAATGGTCAAATAATTGTCGAGATGCTTTTAATCGTTCTTTACCTCGAAAATAGGTATATAAAAAGCTGATTAAAAATACGGCAACGATAATCACTGCGTACATAACACAATCGTCTAAAGAAAAATGAAGGCGGTTATTTTAGCATAAAAAATATTTGGAAGAATGCTGTTATAAAAGCAACTTTATAAGATAAAAACTATGGGATTGAATGGTATTTCAGATGATCTGAGCAATCATTTTACCCAGATCATCTGAACAATAATGCTTAGATTTGGTTATTCACATCATCATTTTTGGTTTCGCGCATCAGTAAGAAGGCGATTAAAGAGAGGATAGAAGCCAAGCTAAGATATAAGCCGACCGCACCTAGACCATAGCTTTCTGCCAGTTTAGTTGCAATATAAGGTGCAAAAGAGGCACCAAAAATACCAGCCAAGTTAAAAGTCAGTGCTGAACCGGTATAGCGAACTGAGGTCGGAAAGATTTCAGATAAGACGGTGCCAATTGGTCCATAGGTTAAGCCCATGATGGAAAGGCCAATACATAAGAACAAGAACACCAGAATCGGGCTACCTGAACCTAATAGCGGTGCAAAACACAATCCGAACAGGGCTGAAAGAATACAAACCGCGATCGAGGTGTTTTTACGGCCAAACTTCTCGGCAAAGATTGCAGAGAGTGGAATAAAGGCAGCAAAACAAAGCGTTGCCACCAGTTGTAACACCAAGAAGTCACCACGTGCATAACCAAGTTTCGTGGTTCCCCAGTTCAAGGCAAACACGGTGGTGAGGTAAAACACCACAAAGGTACAGATCGCTGCAATAGTCCCAAGCACCAACATTGGAAAATGTTTAGTCATCACTTCTTTAAAAGGGACATTCACTTCTTTCTGTTTATTTAACACCTTTTGGAAGGCGGGTGTTTCATGCAGCTTTAAGCGGATGTATAAACCGACCAACACCAAGACTGCACTTGCAATAAATGGAATACGCCATCCCCAAGTCATAAATGCTTGTTCAGACATAAAGGCATTGAGTAACAGGAATGAGCCAGTCGCAAGAATAAAACCGATTGGTGCACCGAGTTGCGGGAACATGCCATACCAAGCACGTTTGCCTTCTGGTGCGTTCTCAGTCGCCAGTAAGACTGCGCCACTCCATTCACCACCTAAGCCCAAACCTTGCCCTAAACGGCATAGAGCAAGCAGCAATGGGGCTGCCAGACCAATTTGTGCATAGGTTGGTAACAGACCAATACAAACCGTAGAAATACCCATGGTGAGCAAGGCTGCAACCAATGTGGCTTTACGTCCGATGCGATCACCGAGATGTCCAAAAATTGCTGCACCAATCGGGCGGGCAATAAAGGCGATTGCAAAGGTTGCAAGCGACTTGAGTACTGCTGCGCCGTCACTACTTTCAGGGAAAAATAAATGTGGAAAAATCAGCACAGCTGCTGTGGCATAAATATAAAAGTCGAAAAACTCAATGGTAGTGCCGACAAGGCTGGCAAATAATACTCGTACTTTTGAATTGCTGGCCACTTCAGTGGTGGCAGTCGTAGTGCTTGACGACATACAAGACCTTCATGTTATTCATTCAAGAAACAGAAGACTGTCTTGAAAAATTCCTTTTGAATGTGCAGTCTTACCCTGAAAACTTAATGTTATATATGAATTTATAATACATAACAGTAGATTGCCAAAAAGTGTAATCCTGCCCCTAATAGCACAAAAACATGCCAAATTGCGTGGGTATATCTTACCTTTTTTAAGGCATAAAACAATGTGCCGATGGTATAGGCCAAGCCGCCTGCAATCAGCAGTTGTACAGCATCTTTGGAAAGGTAACGCTGCATATCATCCATGACTAAAACAGCCAACCATCCCATGACTAAATAAGCCGCTAAAGAAATCTTTTGGAAACGGTGAATAAACACCAATTTAAAGAGTGTGCCGATCAATGCGATTGCCCATAATGCAATCAGTAAATAATGTGCTTTGGCGGTTGGAATCGCGATACTCAAAAATGGCGTATAGGTGCCTGCGATGAGATAATAGATCGCAGTATGATCCAGTTTTTTATACCAATAGCGCTTACGTTCATCCACAGCAAAGTGATACAGCATCGAACTCGCAAGCAAGAGGACTAGACTAAAACCATAGACCCATAAGCTGATCCATTGCCCCAACGGCAAATGCTGACCTTTAATAATCATGAAGATCGAGGCAATTAAAGCCAGTGCAGCACCAATACCATGACTATAGGCATTAATCAGTTCTTCTTTCGGGTCATAGTCCAGCAATGTTTTTGTGTTCATCAAGCGTTCAGATTGAATAAAAATACAACTGTATCGTAATGCAATTTCCCTTTTAAAGTAAGACGCTTTAAAATTTAGTTTCTATTTGTTAGGTTTTCATTATGTTTGCGCCGAAATTTTCTTTTGAACAAGAACAGCAGTTTTTCTTGGATATCCAGCAATCTATTGAAAATAAAAGCTTTGATCGCCTTATTTTGAGTCAGTATAAAGGTGAAATGGCACAATTAGAAAAGATAACGTTTCGTGTGATTGAACTGCAAGGACAAGCCATGCTGTCTGGTTTGTACCACCATATCACACAAGATGTGACCAAAAACCATACGATTAATGAAGGTTTAGAAAAAATTGCTGAGTTATTGAACCAGTGTAAACAGGCCAATCTATTTAGCTTGGACCAAGATATTCAGCTCAAAAAAAATAAAAAGAAGGCGATGCTAAATAGCCAGAAAAAACAAGCATCTACTACCAAAACAGAACAACAGCAGCATGATCGTGAAAAGCAGCGTTATGTACAGCAGCAGAGTCCATTTCTAAAGTATCTGGGGATTACTGATGAAAAAGGACAAATCATTCCAAGTATGGCGCGTAAGTGGAAACAGATTAATAAATTTATTGAAATCTTTTCGCATGCTTATGAACAGATTGATGCTTCACAGCAAGAATTGAATATTGTGGATTTTGGTTCGGGTAAAGGCTATCTCACTTTTGCGCTCTATGATTATTTACAAGCACAGCAAAAAACGCCTTTAATTACGGGTGTTGAGCTACGTTCAAACTTGGTTGAGTTTTGCCAGAATGTAGCTGGTCAGGCCGGTTTCAGCCATCTCGACTTTTTTGAAGGTGATGTACGTAGTTATCAGCCAGAAAAACTGGATGTCATGATTGCGTTGCATGCCTGTGATATTGCCACCGATTTTGCCATTCATACAGGTATTCGTTTAAATGCGTCGATGATTATGTGCGCCCCATGCTGCCATAAAGAACTACGTCCACAATTACAAAGTCCAGAAGTCTTACAACCGATGCTTCAGTTTGGCATTCATGCAGGGCAGCAGGCAGAAATGTTGACCGATACCTTGCGTGCTTTGTTGCTGAAAGCCTATGGCTATGAAACCAAAGTATTCGAGTTTGTATCTTTGGAACATACCAGCAAAAATAAAATGATTTTGGCGACTAAACGTAAACAGATGCAGCAGCCAGATGCAAAGATCATGCAGCAAATTCAAGCGTTGAAAGCCATGTATGGCATTGAAAAGCAGAGTCTGGAGTTGTTATTACAAGATCAAATGCCGATCGAAAATATAGGCTGTAAGTGTTAATGATGTCCGAGGAACATATGCTTCGAGTTGAACGAGGAAGTTGGGATCAATTACAGCAACATGCAAAATTGATCCGAGAAAAGGTTTTTATTGCTGAGCAGGGTATTGCAGAAGCAGACGAATGGGATGAGCAAGATGCGATTTCTCAGCATTTTGTCATCTTCGATCAAGATCAGCCGGTTGCGACAGCGCGCTTATTGCAAAAAAATAGTGTTGGGCGTGTTGCTGTGTTGCAAACCTATCGTGGCCAAGGCATTGGTCAAATGATCATGTTAGACATTATTGACTACGCACGGGAACAGTCCCGACCTTGCCTCTATTTGTCCTCACAAGTACACGCGATTTCTTTTTATGAGCAATTGGGATTTATCGTACAAGGCGATGAGTATGATGAATGTGGCATCCCACATATAGGAATGCAGATGCCAATCACGGTGGAAATTTAAACCCATTAGGTTGTTTATGGATGCTGTTCAGTGACCACTTCTGATGTTGCTGAACCTGTGTCCTGTTGAGACAGCTCTTTTTGTTGCTGTGCCTTACGCTGTGCACCAGGCATGTAGTCAGGCTCTTGGGTCATAGCCAAATAGAAAAAACTTAAAAAGATGGTACTGAGCACCCCGACAATAATCACAAATTTCCATCCCAATACTGTTTCTTCATTTGAATCTTTTTGTGGGGATGGTTGGTTACTCATTATAAATTCCAAAAATAACAAAATATAAAACTAGATTTTGCGCCTTTTTAGCAGAGCTTGCCAAGAGGGGATGCTGAATTCTTCATTATTTTAAGCTCAAGCGTGTTTAGAATCGAGGGTACGTTCCACTGCGTTTCGAGATTGCGAACAAAGCCAAAAAGAAACGTACCCATCACTTATTATCTTACTGATTTAGCTGGAACTAGAGTTTGTTCCAGTCTTCAATTACCTTAAATCCTGTTTCTATCCCGACATCATAGCTGTAGCGGATTTTCGCTTTGTTTTTTGAAAGTCGACCTGCCATGTTTTTTAAATCAGGTGGACAAACCTCCAAAATTTTTTGTTCCGATGCAGATCGCACAAATGCGACAGAATCATTGTAGCGTTGTGTTCGGGTCAATAGGCTTTGTGCAAAGCCCCGTTGTTGCTTAAACAGGTATTTTGCAAGGAACTCATCACCTTTGCTGGTGGCTTTATAATAATTTCTAGGACGTGTTCTAAGCACCATTAACTTGGAAACATCATGTTGTTGTGCGGCCCAATGGATGGGTAAAGCATCTGCTACACCGCCATCAAAATAGGGCTCACCAAAGACATCAACCGCTTGACGAGTGAGTACTGGAATAGAGCTGGATGCTCTTAAACCATCAAGAATGTTATCTCTAGATGCTTTGATATAGGCTGCTTCGCCCGAGAGCGCATGCGTAAGCACCATGTAAAATTCAGGATGATTGGCAAATAAATGCTCTTGATTAAGTGGATTTTCCTGCTCAACAGCATCCCACATCCATTTTAAATCCAGTAAGTCACCACCTTTAAAAAAGCGGCCATAATGGATGAATTCAGAGCGGAGAGAGTGATCTAAATAGATCTGGAGAATACGACCTTGTTGCGCTGCTAGATAACTTGCAACATTGGTGGAGCCCGAAGAGACACCAACACAGAGGTCAAAGGGATTAAATTGTTGCTGTAAAAATGCATCTAAGACACCGCTGGTGAATGCACCACGCATTCCACCGCCTTCAACGACCAGTGCCTGACGATTTTGTTGAAGCATTGAATATCTCGAATAACATGATAAATCCATGTTAAACGGGATTTATCATGTTTGACAATAACACTTTAGTGATTGTGCTGATGTGCTTCTGGAGCGTTTGTTTCTGAGCTCATTGAAGATTGTGACATTTCAGCAGGGGTTGCTGCTTTCTTTTGGTTCATTGGCATATAGTCTGGTTCATTGTTAATAGCCAAATAGAAAATCACCATAAACAAAAAACTAAGAATAGTGGTGATAATTAATGCTTTCCAACCCCAAGGTGAAGTTTCTGGACAGAGTTTTTCAGACATAACAGATTTCCCAATGATGCAAAAAATAAAGCTGAATTCTGCAACTTATAGCATAAATTGTGATGTATTACTCAGATGTTTTGCTGTGATTTTGTCGATAAAACAAAAAAGCCCGCACAGACAAGGAGTTCCGTGCGGGCTTCTATTTGAGGCGTTAAAGAAAGTAATTATTGAATGATTTCTTTCTTGCCAGCTTTTTCTTTCAATAATTGTGGCGGAGTAAAACGTTCGCCATACTGAGCCGCTAACTGTTCTGCACGTTGCAATGATTTTTCAATCCCATTTTGATTCAGGAATTGAATCGCGCCACCGGTCCAAGGTGCAAAACCAATTCCAAAAATTGAACCGACATTGGCATCAATCACAGACTCTAGAACACCTTCTTCATAGCAGCGTAAGGTATCAAGCGCCTGTACAAACAGGAAGCGATCAATCATGTCCTGTTCAGAAATGCTGCTCTCTTTCTGCCAACGATTCAGTCCATCCCATAAATGCTTTTTGCCATTTTCAGGATAGTCATAGAAGCCTGCACCCGCAGCTTTACCTTTACGATTAAGCTCATGAATCATGGTGTGTACCACTTCATCTACTGGGGTTTTTGGTAAATCTTTACCTTCTGCTTGCAGCGCTTTGCGGGTTTCACCAGCCACATGCTCAGTCAGCGTTAAAGAGACTTCATCCTGAATCGCGAGTGGACCAACAGGCATACCTGCTTTTAATGCTGCCATTTCAATTTTGGCAGGATGTACACCTTCTGCGAGTAAACGCATACCTTCTTGAATAAAAGTACCAAATACACGGCTGGTAAAGAAACCACGGCTGTCATTGACCACGATAGGCGTCTTGGCAATTTGTTGAACAAAGTCATAGGCTTTAGCCAATGTGTCCGCAGAGGTTTCTTTGCCTTTGATAATTTCAACCAATTGCATTTTATCCACTGGGCTAAAGAAATGTAGTCCAATGAATTTCTTGGTATCTTTACTTGCCGCGGCTAAACCCGTGATAGGTAAGGTAGACGTATTCGATGCAAAGATGCCACCTTCCGCCAAGTACTGCTCAGCCTCTTGCGTGACTTTGGCTTTTAGTTCTTGATTCTCAAATACCGCTTCAATAATCAAATCACAGCCTTGTAGATCTGCGGCATCTGCTGTTGCTGTAATCAGCGATAACACTTGATCACGTTTTTCAGCCGTCATACGACCTTGTGAAACACGTTTATCGAGAAGCTTTTGCGAATAAGCTTTACCTTTTTCTGCATTTTCAACTGATACATCTTTAAGTACCACAGGGATACCTTTGATCGCGGTTGAGTAGGCGATACCCGCACCCATCATGCCTGCACCCAATACACCCACTTTGCTGGCTTGCCATTTTGCAACATCCGCAGGACGACTCGCACCTGATTTGATTGCATTCAGACCATGCCAGAAGGTACCGATCATATTCTTAGAAACTTGACCCACAGTAAGCTGGGTGAAGTAACGCGATTCGATACGCAAAGCAGTATCGACATCAACTTGTGCACCTTCAACAGCGGCAGCCATAATTGCCTCTGGCGCAGGGTAGCAACCTTTGGTCTTGTCGCGAAGCATCGCAGGAGCAATGGCAAGCACTTGAGCCACAGCCGGTGTTTTCGGATCGCCACCTGGAATCTTGTAACCTTTGACATCGAATGGTTGTTGCGATTTCGGATTGGCTTTGACCCAAGCAATTGCTTTGTCTAAAAGCTCTTGTTCGTTCTCAGCAGTGTCATGCACCAAACCCAGTGATTTTGCTTTATCGACACCAAATTGCTTTCCTTCCATCAAGAATGGAAAGGCATTCTGTAAACCAAGCAGGCGAACCATACGGACGATACCGCCACCGCCTGGCAACAAACCTAAAGTCACTTCTGGTAAACCAAATTTGGTTTTTGGATCGTTAATGGCAATACGATAATGACAGCCTAAAGCGATTTCCCAACCGCCACCGAGCGCCGTACCATTTAATGCAGCAACCACGGGAACACCTAGGGTTTCAATCGTACGTAAATCACCTTTGAGCTCTTCAATCATTTTGAAAAACTCAGTGGCATGTTCTGGTTGAACTTGAATCAACTCATCCAAGTCACCGCCTGCAAAGAAAGTTTTCTTGGCAGAACGGAAAATAATGCCTTTTAGATCCGTTTCAGCTTTGAGCTTTTGACTGACTTCTTGTAGAGAAGTACGGAATTCTGCATTCATGGTGTTGGCAGATTGACCCGACGAATCAAGGGTAAGAATTACAATATTGTCAGCGTTTTTTTCGTATTTAATAGCGCTCATGTTGTGCTCCTTACACCAACTCAATAATGGTGGCGATCCCCATTCCACCACCCACACATAATGTGGCTAAGCCACGTTTTTTTCCTTGACGCTCTAGCTCATCAAGTAAAGTTCCTAAAATCATGGCACCCGTAGCACCCAATGGATGACCCATGGCAATTGCACCACCATTAACATTGACTTTCTCGGCAGGAACTTTGAGCTCATTGATAAAGCGCATCACGACTGCGGCAAAGGCTTCATTGACTTCAAATAGGTCAATATCATCAATAGTCAAGCCTGCTTTAGCCAAGGCTTTACGCGCAGCAGGTGCAGGGCCTGTGAGCATGATTGTTGGGTCTGTACCAACCAAGGCAGTTGCCAGTACTTTGGCACGTGGTTTTAGGCCTTGCTCTTTGACTGCTTTTTCAGAAGCCAATAACACCACAGCAGCGCCATCAACGATACCCGATGAGTTGCCAGCATGATGTACATGGTTAATTTTTTGCGCTTCAGGATATTTTTGTAATGCAACGGCATCGAAGCCCATTTGTCCCATCATTTCGAAGCTGGCATTCAGTTTTGCCAAGCCTTCAACTGTGGTAGTACCTCGAATAAATTCATCTTTTTCTAAAATCAGCACCCCAGAATGATCTTTAACAGGCACCACTGATTTGTCGAAATAACCATTGGCTTGAGCCGCGGCTGCTTTTTGTTGTGAACCAACCGCAAAAGCATCGACATCTTCACGGCTATAGCCATCTAAAGTTGCGATGAGGTCTGCACCGACACCTTGTGGCACAAAAGAAGATTTTAAGTTGGTTTCAGGATCAAGTGCCCAAGGACCACCGTCAGAACCCATTGCAATACGTGACATTGATTCAACGCCACCTGCGACAACGACATCTTCCCAACCTGAACGGACTTTTTGTGCCGCCAAATTGACAGCTTCTAAACCAGATGCACAGAAACGGTTGATTTGAACGCCTGCAACATCATCATTCCAACCTGCTGCAATCGCTGCGGTTTTGGCAATATCACCACCTTGGTCAGCAATCGGCGTGACGCAACCCAAAACGATATCATCCACTTTTGACGTGTCGAGTTGGTGGCGTAGTTGTAATTCATTCAATAATGATGTGAGTAAAGTAATTGGTTTGACTTCATGCAGTGAGCCATCTTTTTTTCCTTTTCCGCGTGGCGTGCGAATGGCATCAATAATGTAGGCCTCGCTCATAGGTTTTCCTTGTATCACCTTAAAATTGTTGTTTATCGAGTGTACTCAATTTAAGTGTCAGTGCAATGATGATAAACATTGGCAAGTTTGATGTTTTTCGCCAATTTGATTGATTAATATGCTGATCAAGCACATACCTAATTTGAGTATTTTTCTGTGTGGCTTGCTCAGTCTTCGATTAGACTAGTGCTTGTAAATGATTGACAGAAAAGATGGGCAAAACGACATGATAAAATTAAAGCGTCACTATGCCGCTATGGCATTGATCCTGTCACTTTTTGGATGTGATTCATCTGGACAGAATGTAGAAAATAAAAATGTAGCTGAGGATAAAAACAAGGTGAGCCAAACGTATTCAAATCAAGTTGCTGACGACAAAATGCTGTTAGTGTTATCTGCACCTTCTGTACATGATCCATATTATAAATCTGCGTTTCAACGGATTATCAATTTTCAGATTGATTATGCCAAGTCGATTTTGGGCAATGATAATGTGGTGATTCTAGTAGATAAAGATACTAAGCCTTATTTCGCGGGCAAAGTTCCAGAAGATATTTTGCTGGTGGATGATGTGCGTGATATCTGGATGCGCGATTTCACTACAGTCAATCCAATCAAACCCGTGCAATTTACCTATACTTGGGCTTCAATGACACAGAAGCAGAGTAAAGACGTACAAAAAAGTTTTAACCGTTTTGCAGATCATTATCAGATTCAAAGAACTAAGACCGATTTAATGCTGGATGGCGGTAATCTGGTGGATGATTATGCAGGACGCGTGATTACGACCACCCGTTTTATGGAAGATAATGAGCTTAGCTACAATGAGGCTAAACAAGAGTTAAGAGCCACTTTGGGTGCGAAAGAGGTTGCTATTCTAGAGCCTGATGAAGAGGTGCTGGCACATTCGGATGGTATGGTCAGTTGGGTGGATAAAAATACACTGTTAGTCAATGACTATTCAAAAACACCTGCATTTAGAACAACTGTAATGGATGAGTTGAAAGCTTCATTTCCAACTGCGAAAATTGTCGAAGTTCCTGTTGAATATAAAACCAATCCCAAAGGTGAGTGGGAAGGCTTTGAATCGGCATGTGGTGTTAATCTGAATGCCACAGTCACGCATAATAATATTTATGTACCGACCTTTAATATGCCGCATGATCAAAAAGCACTCACGATCATCAAGCAAAACACCAGCAAGAAAGTGATTCCTATAAATGCCGAATCCGTTTGTCCAATGGGTGGCAGTGTGCGTTGTCTTACTTGGCAGGTGACAGGGGCGAATGCAGTGAAACTTATCCAAGCAGCGAGAGATAAGTAATTGATTTGCAACTTGCATCTGCTGATTCACATGTCGATGCAAGTTGTATAAACTCACCTGCCGTTTTATTGGGCTAATAAAAAATGAAATTTATTAATGTTATTGGTACCACTGGTTCGGGTAAGTCTACGTTTGCCCGAAAATTGGCAGATAAACGAAAATTACAATACATTGAACTTGATAATTTACTTTGGCTGGATGACTGGCAGGAATCACCCAATGAAGCCTTATTCTTGAAGCTGAAAATAGCAATCGAACAGGCTGGACAATTGATGGACTTTATACCCGTACTGTTCCGATGATTATGGAAGAGGTCGATACCGTAATTTGGCTAGATTATCCATTTCACATCAATTTATACCGTCTTACCAAGCGTACACTGGGGCGAGTAATTAGCCGAAAGAAGTTGTGGGAAAATTCAAATAATCGAGAAAGTTTAAAACTGATGCTGTCGAGAGAGTCTATTTTTATCTGGTTAATTAAATCGTATCCTAAAAATCGTAAGAAATATTCTGATTTAATGCAAAATCCAGCGTATCAACATATTCACTTTATTCGTCTGACGTCACCTCAGCAGGCTGCTAGATTTTTAAAGCAGATGAAGGCGACACCATGACAGCCATTAAAACCAAAGCACTCTGTATTTTTCGATACCAAGATAAGGTTTTACTGTCACAAGGCTATGACCCAAGTAAAGATGAAACTTATTTTAGGCCAATTGGTGGGGGTATTGAGTTTGGAGAAACCTCTAGACAGGCGGTTGAGCGAGAAGTTTTAAAAGAAATTGATCAACAGATGACTGATGCAAAACTTTTGTGCGTATTAGAAAACTTATTTACTTTTGATGGCCAATCAGGCCATGAAATTGTATTTGTATATGAAGCCAAATTTATGGATGAAACTCTGTATAAACAGCCAGAAATACAGGGTAGGGAAAGTACTGGATTAAGCTATATCGCTCGGTGGTTGAGTGAAGAGCAGATCACATTAAAGCAATATCCTGTTTATCCAAAAGGAATTGGGTACTGGCTATTTAAGTAATTGTTTATTTTGTTTCATACTGAATTATTTGATAAAGATAAGTGAAAGAATTGGTTATATGGTGATTCAGTATATTCTGCAAACGCCTCACCTTGGACAAAACCAAATTGCTTATAAAGGCCAATCGCGGCATCAAAGTGAGCATCTTTTCCTGTTTCTAAACTCACTCGTTGATATTGACGCTGTTGAGCGACTTTCAATAAATACTCCAGCAATTGCTTCGCAACACCTTGCCGTAAATGGTCGGGATGAGTCCGCATTGATTTGAGCTCAGCATGTTGAGGTGTCAGTTCTTGAATCGCGCCACAACCAAGAAGTAGATCGTTATGCCAAAGCGTATAAAAACTTATAGAATCGTCTTGGAGATGGGAGAGGTCTAACGCAAAACTATGTTCAATAGGTGTGTTTTGATGCAGGCCATGCAAATGAATATGAATCAAATTTTGCACTTGAGGGTGGGAGAAGTCGCCTTTTTTAATAATCATTGTCGTTCAAGCTCATTGCTGAATTATGTTTGATTATTACCATATTTAAAAAGTAGTGTTCAACTTATAAATTGAACACTACATTGCCATTATTAGTTGTGATGACCGTGTAATTGGCGATATAGACCAGGGGTAACACCTGTCCATTTTTTAAAGGCACGGTGGAAAGTACTGGTTTCACTAAAGCCCACTTGTTGCGCTACATCTTCAAGCGTCAAGTTTGGTGTGAGTAATAAGTGAATTGCAGCATCACGACGCAATGCATCTTTCACGCCTTGATAGCTTTTACCTTCTGCAGCCAAACGACGACGCAAAGTTTGTGGCGATAAATACAGCATTGCCGCTACATCGTTGAGTGTTGGCATTTCCTCGCCAATCTGGCTCTTTAATACATCACGAATACGCGAAGTCAACGAGTTGGTATTTTTGAATTTGACCAAGAGTTGTGCAGGTGCTGCTTTTAAGAATTCTTCTAAAGTCTTTTCATCTTGACGGATGGGAAGATCAAGATAATCAGCAGCAAAGGTAATTTCGGTACGTGGTGCATCGAATTGCATAACAGGGGCAAAGAACAATGCATCGTATTCATCGGCGTGGTTTGGACGTTCATAACCAAAATGAACACGTTCCAAAGGCAGGCGACGTTCAATTAACCATGACGCCAAACCATGCCAGATCATCAGCATGCTTTCAGTAATGAAATGGTCTGGATCCAACGCTTTAGGAATATGTGGCACTAAGCGAGCTTCATGTTTGTCACGTTCCAAGCTAACCGACCATTCATCTCCAAATAGTTTGTAGAATTGAGATGAAAGTTCGAGTGCCTGTCCGAGTGTTTTGGAATGGATAATCAATTGGCACATGATCGCAAATGTACCCAAGCGACGTGGCTGTACATCGAAACCGACGTGTTCGTCTTGGGTGACCATCCATAACATTTTTACAAAACGGGTGTACTGCTCTGGAGAGATTCGAGCCTTCGGTTGGCGCAGTAACTCTGCTTCTATGCCGACATGTGAAAGTAACGTTTCAACGTCCATGCCTAGGCGTTTAACACCTGTTAAAGCCGCATTCACGAAGTGGATGCTGATCGTATCACGGCTCATATTGAATCCTTCAGTTTCTTTACTATTCACGATAATTGACCTAAATAACCGTCTAAAATATCAAATTGGGCAATTGACAAGAAAAATAATTGCGCCCTGTATACATGTTAAATTGCCGAAACTATCAAGGTAAATGGCTGAACATGACATTGTTTTTGTGTTTATCCACACCTAGTATAAAAGAAAATTTGAACAAATTGAGTAAAAATTATTATGCCATCTGCATTAAAGGGATTGAAAGTCCTAGATTTTTCGACTTTATTACCAGGGCCGTTTGCCAGTATGTATCTTGCAGACATGGGTGCAGAAGTTATCCATGTTGAATCACCGACGCGTCCAGACCTTGTACGGATTATGCCACCCTATGCCAATGGTCAGGCCACTGCACATAGTTATCTGAATCGGAATAAGCAGTCGATTGCACTCGACCTCAAAGATGCAGCCAATATTGAACTCATCAAAAATAAAATTTCTGAATTTGATATTGTGTTGGAGCAGTTTCGCCCAGATGTCATGCGCCGTTTGGGTTTGGATTATGAAACGTTGGCGGAGATTAATCCACGTTTAATCTATTGTTCCATTACAGGCTATGGGCAAACAGGAGCTTATAAAGATCGAGCAGGACACGACATTAACTATTTAGCATTGGCAGGAGTATCTGGACATAGTGGTCGCCAGGATGGTGGTCCGCCACCTTTGGGTATTCAAATTGCAGATGTGGCGGGTGGTTCTTTGCATGCTGTGATTGGTATTCTTGCAGCTGTGGTTGAACGTCAACGCAGTGGTTTAGGTCAATATCTTGATATTTCGATGACGGATTGTGTGGCGAGTTTAAATAGTATGGCGGCTTCAGCCAGTCTGGCCGGGCAAACGCCACAAGCACCAGAGGCGGGAATGCTGAATGGTGCAAGCTTCTATGATTATTATCAAACCAAAGATGGCCGCTATTTTTCAGTGGGAAGTTTAGAGCCACAATTCATGGCTGGTTTGGCTGCGGCTTTAGAGTTACCGGTGTTGCTTGCAAAAGGAACCTCATTTGATCCTGAAGATCGCCAAACAGTAAAACAGGCGTTGCAAGAAAAGTTCAAAACCCAAGACTTTGCAGCATGGCAGCATTTATTCCAAAGCTTGGATATTTGTGTGGAACCTGTACTCAGTCTGGATGAAGCATTAGTTTCACCTATGGCACAACAACGCGGTTGGGTGGTTGACGTGCCTGTATCGGAAAATGCATCACAAACTGAGCCTCAGTTGGCCTGTCCAATCAAGTTTTCTCGTTCGCAAATGAAGTATGACTTTATTGGTCAGGGCTTGGGTGAGGGCAAATGGTAGAAAATATGTGCGACTAATCACTGATTGTTAAAATATTGTACAGATTGTTAACATTTTGAATAAGTTGTAATTTAAAAATGAGAGTAACCTTTTATACACAATAACATAAAAGGTTACGTAAACATGACAATCTCTAAATCTTTGATTGTTTCTTGTTTATCCGTTCTATCATTGAGTCTTTTCACACAACATACTCAAGCAGCTTCTTCCGCATTTGACCCAAATGGTCAATGGCTGTTTGGTGATTGGAACGGTCAACGCACTGCGTTGCAAGAACAGGGTTACAAATTTTCTGCTGATTACACTGGTGAATTTGCAGGGGTTTTAGATTCTAAACAACACTCAAGCCATGGCAGTGAATTCACTGGACAACTGGCGTTGGGCACACACTTCGATCTAAATAAAATTTTAGGTTGGCAAGATACTGAGGCGCAGATCACTGTTACTTATCGTGATGGTCAGTCTTTGTCACAAACCGCAGATGGCTTACAAGGTCACCAAAGTTCTGTACAAGAAGTATGGGGCCGTGGCCAAACTTGGCGTTTAACCGATCTATGGATCAAAAAGAAATTTTTAGATCAAGCTTTAGATATTAAAGTCGGTCGTTTCGGTGAAGGTGAAGACTTCAACAGCTTTGACTGTGACTTCCAGAACTTGGCCTTATGTGGCTCGCAAGTAGGTAACTGGGTGGGTGACCAATGGTACAATTGGCCCGTCAGCCAATGGGCATTGCGTGTCAAATATAACTTGCAGCCAAACCTTTATGCACAAATCGGGGCATATGAATATAACCCTGAGAACTTACAGCGCGGCAAAGGTTTTAATCTAAGTACTGATGGCTCGCATGGTGCAATTATTCCTGCGGAAGTAGTGTGGACACCTAAACTGGGTGCACTTTCTCTGCCAGGTGAGTATCGCTTTGGTTATTACTACAGCACAGCGGATGCCGCAGAAATTGAGAATCCTGCCAAAACTGGACATAAACAGGGTGGTTGGTTTACAGCGAAACAACAGCTGACCCGTCATGATGGTCAGTCTGATCGTGGTTTGACTGGTTTTGTCAATGTCACTGTGCATGATTCAAAAACCAATGCTGTTAAAGATATGCAAAATGTCGGTTTAGTTTATAAAGGCTTACTTGATCAACGTCCGCAAGACGAACTTGCATTGGGCGTTGCACGCATTCATGCCAATGACAAAAACAATGGTCTTTTGGATGAGGAGTACAACACAGAGTTGTATTACGGCATCCACGCCACCAACTGGTTGACGATTCGTCCAAATATTCAATATGTCCATCATGTGGGTGCGTTGAAAGATGGCGATAAGACTTGGGTTGGCGGTATTAAGTTCCAAACGATTTTCTAATTTCGATACTCGAGCAATTTTGCAGATTAAGTTCATTCCATGGGCTGCATCTGCAAAGTTGCTGTGATTTGAACTCGACCATTAAATCGATAAGTCATCTTTTTAGTGGATCCAAAATATAAAAGATGCAAGGTGATCTTATGAATCAATCTGCTTCAAAATCTGGGCTTAGAACATTGACGGTGATCATTATCGCCCTCATTGCATTGTTCTTGCTCGTTGGCGGTATCTGGCTCGCAGCGATTGGCGGGTCTTTTTATTATGTGATCGCAGGCGTACTGCTGCTGATTGTGGCAGTACAACTCTATAAACGTGCATCAGGTCCATTATGGGTCTATGCCGCATTGATGTTAGGTAGTGTGGTTTGGGGTGTTTGGGAAGTCGGTACTGACTTCTGGGCACTCGCACCACGCCTTGATATCCTTGGAATTTTAGGTTTGTGGTTATTGATCCCAGCGGTAACGCGTGGCATTGATAACCTCACTTCGAGTAAGGTGGCATTATCATCAACCTTGGCAATTGCCATTGTGGTGATGGTGTATGCAATCTTTAATGATCCGCAAGAAATCAATGGCGTGATTCAGACCCCTCAACCAGCACAAGCGAAAGCAGTGGATGGCATTGCCCCAGAAGACTGGCCTGCTTATGGTCGTAGTCAGGGCGGTGAGCGTTATTCTCCATTGACACAGATTAATGATAAAAACGTCAAAGATCTTAAAGTAGCTTGGACATTACGTACTGGTGATTTCAGAACTGAAAATGATTCTGGTGAAACCACCAACCAAGTCACGCCAATCAAAATCGGCAATAACATGTTTATGTGTACGCCACATCAACATTTAATTTCGATTGACCCTGCAACAGGGAAGGAAAAATGGCGTTTTGATCCAAAACTCAAAACCGATAAAACCTTCCAACATTTAACTTGTCGTGGTGTGATGTACTACGATGCTGCCAACACCACTGAGTTTGCAACCAGTTTGCAGGCGAAGAAGTCGAGCTCAACCGAGTGCCCACGTAAAGTCTTTGTTCCTGTGAATGATGGTCGTTTGGTGGCGGTGAATGCAGATACAGGTAAAGCATGTTCTGACTTTGGTCAAAATGGTGAAGTGAACTTGCAAGAGTTCATGCCGTATGCGTATCCGGGTGGCTATAACCCAACTTCACCAGGTGTGGTTTCTGGTACAACTGTGGTGATTGCGGGTTCAGTGACCGATAACCATTCGAATAAAGAGCCATCAGGCGTGATTCGTGGTTATGACGTGAACACTGGTAAATTGTTGTGGGTGTTTGATACAGGCGCAGCTGATCCAAATGCGATGCCAGGTCAAGATACGCAGTTTGTTCATAACTCACCAAATGCTTGGGCACCGCTTGCCTATGATCCTAAACTGGATATCGTTTATGTCCCAACAGGTGTGGGTACGCCAGATATCTGGGGTGGTGATCGTACCGAGTTGAAAGAGCGTTATGCCAACTCAATGCTAGCGATTAATGCGACCTCGGGTAAATTGGTATGGCATTTCCAAACCACACATCATGATTTGTGGGATATGGACGTACCATCGCAACCTTCATTGGCGGATATTCAAGATAAATCAGGCCAAACAGTTCCTGCAATTTATGTATTGACTAAAACGGGGAATGCCTTTGTTTTAGACCGTCGTAATGGTCAGGCGATTGTTCCAATCAATGAAAAACCAGTTCCACAAACGGTGAAATGGGGACCACAAACCAAAGGTGAGTTCTATTCAAAAACTCAACCATTCTCTGACCTGAATTTAGCACCGAAAGATAAATTAACCGATAAAGACATGTGGGGTGCCACAATGTTTGATCAGTTAATGTGTCGTGTGAAATTTAAACGTCTGAACTACGATGGTATTTATACACCGCCTTCTGAAAACGGTACTTTAGTTTTCCCAGGTAACCTCGGTGTATTTGAGTGGGGCGGTATGTCGGTGAATGCAGATCGTCAAGTTGCGGTGATGAACCCGATTGGCTTGCCATTCGTTAGTCGCTTGATTCCTGCTGATCCAAACCGTCAACCTGTGGCACGTGGTGCTGGTACAGAACAGGGTATGCAACCGATGTATGGTACGCCATATGGTGTTGATATCAGCCCATTCTTGTCTCCATTCGGCTTGCCATGTAAACAACCGGGTTGGGGGTTCGTTGCTGGTGTGGACTTAAAAACACATGAAGTGGTTTGGAAAAAACGTATTGGTACAATTCGTGACAGCTTGCCGCAATTGTTCCAATTACCGCCAGTGAAAATTGGTGTGCCGGGTCTAGGTGGTTCTATTTCGACTGCGGGTAATGTGATGTTCGTTGGTGCAACACAAGATAACTATATTCGTGCATTCAATGTTTCAAATGGTGATAAGTTATGGGAAGCACGTTTACCTGCAGGTGGACAAGCAACACCAATGACTTATGAAGCCAATGGCAAACAATATGTGGTGATTATGGCGGGTGGACACGGTTCATTCGGTACCAAAATGGGTGATTATCTCGTGGCTTATGCATTGCCAGATAAGAACTAATTTCATTTAGAAATTGATTGAAAAAGCTCAGATTGGTCTGGGCTTTTTCTTTTTGTGGTAATTAGATAGGCTTATCAATAAAACCGTTATTAAATATGCAAAAAAAGCATTTTGTTGATGAATAAAAGCTCGCTATGCTAGTCGCCTTTATAATGAATGACTAGCCATACGCCATGTATTTATATACGGATTTCGATCAACAACTGATTAACCAACGTGTTGCTCAGTTTCGCGATCAAACAGAACGCTATTTAGCAGGAAAATTAACAGAAGACGAATATCGTCCACTACGTTTGCAAAATGGTTTATACGTGCAACGCTATGCGCCTATGCTTCGTATTGCTGTGCCGTATGGCTTGATGAATACTAAACAACTCAGAAAAATTGCTGAAATTGCGACAGAGTACGATCGTGGTTATGCTCACGTTTCTACCCGTCAAAATATTCAGTTGAACTGGCCTGCATTAGAAAATGTACCTGACATTCTTGCTGAGCTGGCGACGGTACAAATGCACGCAGTACAAACCTCAGGTAACTGTATCCGTAATACCACCACTGACCAGTTTGCAGGTGTTGTTGCAGGTGAGATTGCCGATCCACGTCCAACCTGTGAATTGATTCGTCAATGGAGTACGTTCCACCCTGAATTTGCCTTCTTGCCACGTAAATTCAAAATTGCAGTTTCTGCATTGGAAGAAAAAGATCGTGCTGCAACGGCGTTTCACGATATCGGTGTATATCTGGTTCGTAATGATGCGGGCGAAATGGGCTATAAAATCATGGTGGGTGGTGGTCTAGGCCGTACTCCAATCATTGGTAGTGTGATCCGTGAGTTTTTACCACGCGAAGATTTAATTGCTTATTTAGAAGCGACATTGCGTGTTTATAACTTACATGGCCGTCGTGATAATAAATACAAAGCACGTATCAAAATTTTGGTGAAAGCATTAACACCAGAAGTTTTTGCACAAAAAGTGGAAGCCGAATTTGAGCACACGCGTGAAGCATTGAAGATTCAGCCTGAGATCTTGAAAAAATTAGATGAAGAATTTACACCATTTGATTATCAAGATTTAGAAGATCAGGACTTTACGGCTTTATTTGCTGAGTATCCTAAATTCAAACAATGGTTCAACGTTAATACCAATGCACATAAAGTGAAAGGCTATCGTATTGTCACGATTTCTTTGAAACGTGCGGGTATTGCACCAGGTGATGTCACCACTGAAGAAATGAATTTAATTGCTGATTTGGCAGATAAATATACTTTCGGTGAGTTCCGTACGACGCACGAACAGAACATTTCATTGGTTGATGTACCACAGAAAGATTTATTCGAATTGTGGCAAACGCTTGAACATAGCGACATGGCACGTGCACATATCGGCTTTATTACCGATATTATCTGCTGCCCTGGTGGTGATTTCTGTTCATTGGCAAATGCGAAATCGATTCCAATTTCAGAAGCGATCAGCCGTCGTTTTGATGATCTAGATACCATCTATAACTTAGGTGAACTGGATTTGAATATTTCGGGTTGTATGAATGCTTGTGGTCACCACCATGTCGGCAATATCGGTATTCTTGGTGTTGATAAGAAAGGCGCAGAATTCTATCAAATTACTTTAGGTGGTCATGCAGATCATGATGCGTCTTTGGGTGATATTTTAGGACCGTCATTTGCTGCCGATGTTGTGCCAGATGTGATTGATGAAATCTTGAATACTTACCTTGATTTACGTACAGAAGGTGAACGCTTCATTGATACGTATCGCCGTGTTGGTATTCAACCATTTAAGGAGCGTGCTTATGCTTAATACAACGCTACAAGTGCTCTCTAAAGATGGCACAATTACAGATAATACTTATCAAGTCATTGCTGAAGATGGCGTGCTTCCACAAGGTGATGTGGTTGTAACAACTGAACAGTTGGATCAATTGGCAAATGTACAAGGCAAAAAAGCCCTTTACCTCACAGTCAATGATTCTCCTGAAACACATCAATTTCCATTGAATGAGCTTGATGCCATTTTTATTGAATTTGCTGGTTTCAATGATGGCCGTGGTTATTCATTCGCTGCGTTATTACGTCGCCAAGGTTACCAAGGTGAATTGCGTGCGGTCGGTGATATCTTTAAGGATGTTTTAAATTATTTAAAACGTTCTGGCTTTGATACATTTGTGGTGAAAGAAGGTAAAGATATTCATGAAGCTGCTACGGGGCTTCAAGATTTCACCAATCCTTATCAAGCTTCAACAGCGGTACCTAAAGCAAGCTATCAGACTGGCGCATAAGTCAGTCGCCAGTGATTAAAAAAGCTGAACTAAGGTTCAGCTTTTTTATGAGTCATGATTTTAGCAACTCAATTGAAGAATAAAATGTTGAACTTTATTTTTAAAATAAATCCTGGGGTGGTGTGGTTACTCTTTGCGATCGCAACGGATGTACTTTCGACATTTTACTCGGCAAAGGGTAATGGACTGGTCAATAAGCTTGATCAAGGTATTGCCCTAGTTTTATATATTATTTCTTTTACCTGCGCTGCTATTGCTTTGAAATATATGCAGGCTGGGATTTTATATGTGCTTTGGTCGGGTATTGGGGTTATTGCAACAGCCGCTTTGGCGAAGGTGTTTTTAGGGCAGCATATTGATTTAGCAGGCTGGGTTGGTATTGGCTTTATTACCATTGGCCTTATGATTATCGCGCAGTATTCCAATATTGATGTGTAGTACTTCCTAGAAATAACCATGTACTTCTAGGAAGTCTTATTTGATTAATTTAGCTTACCCATCTAACTGGCAATTGATCATCCATTTGATCCCGAACTGATCAGTGAAAGCACCATAGAGTGCACCCCAGAAGGTTTTTTCTAGCGGCATTTCAATTTGACCATTTGCAGATAGACTGTCGAATAGCCTTTGCGCTTCACCCAATTCATCTGGGTCTAGGTTAATTGAAATATAGTGGTTATTACCTTGCGTAAAGACACTGTTCTGCGCACAAAATTGGTCATTGACATCCGAAGCCATCAGTACAGTGAACTCATTGATTGGTAACGAGACATGTAAAATGAGGTTCTTATCTGCATCTGAGAGAGTAATCCCTTCGGTTGGTGGCATATCACCATAACGGCTGATCATGGCAAATTCACCGCCAAAAACGGATTTATAAAAATTGAATGCTTGTTCTGTTTGTCCTTTAAAGTTTAGATAATGATTGAGTTGCATGTTGGGCTCCTTGTTGTTTTTTTATACACAGCATAACTTATCGGGAATTTAACAATTGGTGCATTATTTTTTGTAATCCCCAAAAATAAAAAATCCTGCATCAAGCAGGATTTTTTGAATAAATTGAAAATATTTAGATCAATTCAATCGCAACAGCTGTTGCTTCGCCACCACCGATACACAATGCAGCAACGCCTTTTTTACCGCCAGTACGTTTAAGTGCGTGAATGAGTGTAAGAATGATACGAGAGCCTGTAGAACCAACTGGGTGACCTAGTGCACAAGCACCGCCATTGATATTCACTTTTTCAGCGTCTAATTTAAAGTCATCAATAGGGCACATGGTGACCATGGCAAAGGCTTCGTTGATTTCCCAGAGATCAACCTCTTGAGCATCCCAACCTGCCTTTTTCAATACTTTCTCAATTGCGCCCACTGGTGCAATGGTGAATTCAGAAGGGTGTTGTGAGTTTGAAGCAGTTGCAAGAATTCTTGCCAAAGGTTGTAAACCTCGTTGTGCAGCAACATCACTTGAAGTTAATACCAGTGCAGAAGCACCATCAGAAATTGAACTCGCATTGGCAGCGGTAATCGTACCATCTTTTGCAAAAGCAGGTTTTAATGATGGAATCTTGTCGATTTTTGCACTTAAAGGTTGCTCATCTTGGTCAACAACTACATCACCTTTACGGGTAGAAACTGTTACAGGAGTGATTTCATCTTTAAAGTAACCTTCAGTAATCGCTTTTTGAGCACGTTGTAATGAACGAATGGCAAAGTCATCCATTTGTTCGCGTGTATAGCTACGTTTATTTGCCATATCTTGAGCAAATGAACCCATTAAGCGACCTGTTTCTGCATCTTCTAAGCCATCAAGGAACATGTGGTCTTTAATTTCACCATGACCCATACGGTAGCCAGCACGTGCTTTAGGTAATACATATGGCGCATTGGTCATCGATTCCATACCACCAGCGACAACAATCTCAGCACTTCCAGCTTTAATCATGTCTGCAGCTTGCATCACGGCTTTCATGCCAGAACCACAAAGCTTGTTAATGGTCACTGCACCTGTTGAATCTGGTAAACCTGCTTTGCGCATGGCTTGACGCGCTGGACCTTGTTTTAAGCCTGCTGGTAAAACACAACCGATGATGACTTCTTCTACATCAGTCGGTTGTAGACCAGAACGCGCAATTGCTTCTTTAATGGTAACAGCACCTAATTCTGGCGCAGTTACACCAGATAATGCACCTTGGAAGCCGCCCATTGCTGTACGCGCGCCATTAACAATTACGATATCAGTCATGCTGTGTCTCCACACTTATAATTTATAAAAATGTTCCAAACTTAAGCAGTATAGTAAAAAAAGGATCGGAATAAAGAGTTTTAACTATTTTAGGCTAGACTGAAGAGTTTTTAGCAAGATGAAATTTTTTCTGTACGAGTATTGCCCATCTTGCTTAAGGAAATTTTAATATGATGAGAAGGTGACTCTGAACAATAGATAAAACTACCATTGGATGCGAGGGGGAGGCCATTACCTGCTTGAAAAATAATAGCATATGGTGTTGAGCCAAAAGCACGATAGTTTAAATTGCCGTATTTAATATTGAGGGGTAGGCTAAATAATAAAGTTTCCCCATGATCACGGCGATGATTTCGATTGGTATCAATAAATCCGATAAACCCTTTATTCCAATCTTTATGGCAGTTCTCAAAATCTGAACTTGGGCATAGCATCACATTTTTATGATAAAGTTGTGCATCAGTTTTTGCTTTTTGTATATGAATTGTGAGGTTTTTTTTGAGGTGATTTACCTCATTTGAAATCATCATTTCATGAAAGTGGGGTATGGCAAGTGTACATAGAATAGCCAAGATTCCAATGGTGATGATGAGTTCAATTAAGGTAAAGCCAGAAGCTTTAAACATATTTTACCTATCTATTTTTATTAATTTTTTTATTAACAACATGTTAAATATAAATTTTGGCTTGTTAGTGAATCTTTCTAAAGAATAAGTTAAGATAGACTAAAACGTAAGCTCTTGAACAGTAAATCATTCCGATACCTGATGGGAATTGAAAATTTACTGAACTACAACGGAAATTGTAAGAAATTTTGTCAATAATTTACGAGGTTAAAGTTATCAAGCACTTGGAAAATTCATCAAGTGTTTGTATGATTCAAAGTGAAGTGAATAGCTGAAAAAATAATACTGCAGAACATCACTGTTCTCAGGGCGAAAAATCATTAGGCTGAGCTTACACAACAAACAATTGTTATCTCTGGAGGATATCCATGAAATTGAGTCGTATTGCACTTGCTATGCTTGTTGCTGCTCCTTTAGCTGCTGCGAATGCGGGCGTAACAGTAACTCCATTAATGTTGGGTTACACATTCCAAGATTCTAAACACAACAACAGTGTTAATAATTTGACTAATAGCGCAGAAATCCAAGACGATTTGTTCGTTGGTGCGGCATTAGGTATTGAATTAACACCATGGTTAGGTTTTGAAGCTGAATATAACCAAGTTAAAGGTGATGTTGACGGCGCTACAGCTAACGCTGAATACAAGCAACAACAAATCAATGGTAACTTCTACGTTACTTCTGATTTAATCACTAAAAACTATGACAGCAAAATCAAACCTTACGTATTGTTAGGTGCTGGTCATTACAAATATACATTCGATGATGCTAGCTCAACTCAATTGGGTCGTGCTGGTCGTGGTTTGAAAGAAGAAGGTACTTTAGGTAATGCTGGTTTTGGTGCTTTCTGGCGCTTAAATGATGCTTTATCTCTTCGTACAGAAGCTCGTGGTACTTATAACATCGATGAAGACTTCTGGAACTATACAGCGCTTGCTGGCTTAAACGTAGTTCTTGGTGGTCACTTGAAACCAGCTGCTGCAGTTGTAGAAGTTGCTCCAGTTGAACCAACTCCAGTTGCTCCACAGCCACAAGAGTTGACCGAAGATCTTAACATGGAACTTCGCGTATTCTTCGATACGAACAAGTCTGACATCAAGCCACAATACAAGTCTGAAATTGCTAAAGTAGCAGAGAAGTTAGCTGAATACCCGAATGCGACTGCTCGTATTGAAGGTCATACAGATAACACTGGTCCACGTAAGTTAAACGAACGTTTATCTTTAGCGCGTGCTAACTCTGTTAAATCTGCACTTGTAAATGAATACAACGTGAATGCAACTCGTTTGACAACTCAAGGTTTTGCTTGGGATCAACCGATCGCAGACAACAAAACTAAAGAAGGTCGTGCTATGAACCGTCGCGTATTCGCTGCGATTTCTGGTAGCCGTACTGTTCTAGTACAACCAGGTCAACAAGCTCAATAATTTGAGTTTTTGAACTGAATAAAAAAAGCGACTCGTCAGAGTCGCTTTTTTTATAGATATAGAGGTTTTTGTAGCATTGATGTAAAACTAAAACATAAGCATTAAAAACTAGAATAATCTTGCCTTAACTTTGGATACATTGTGAGAATTATTTAGTTTTATTGAAAAGATTTTGATACCTTGTTAAAATTTTGATTAAAAAGTGATAAGCTCTCACAGCTTTATTAGATGTTGTTAAATTAGAATTTTCTAGATTTTTTGGGAGAGAAATAAGTAATTTTTTCAGTGGCTGCTAACTAAATGTTGTCAAATACTTGGAAAATTGATCAGGTGTTTGTATGATTCAACATAAAGTGAATGACTGAAAAAGATACAATAAGACTATTTCTCAGTATTCAAAAACTATTAGAGTTTAGAGAACAAACAAATTTTTGTTTTTGGAGGATATTCCATGAAAATGAGTCGTATTGCACTAGCAATGTTAGTTGCAACACCAATGGTCGCTGCGAATGCTGGTGTAACAGTAACTCCGTTGATGCTTGGTTACCATTGGTATCCTGAGAGTGCTCAGGACAAGATGCGTGATACTCTGCGTGATCGTGATCCGCAAGGTCGTGGTGATGCTGGTAGCTTAAAAAATGGTGTTGCGTTACAAAGTGATTTACTTGTAGGTGCTGCAATTGGTGTTGAATTAACTCCTTGGTTACAAGCAGAGCTTGAATACCAACAAACTAAAGCTGATGCTGCTCGTAATGAAAAAACTAACTTTAATGGTCAGCCATGGGATGCTAAGCAACAAACGTTAAGTTTGAATGCGATTGCAACTGCTGATGTATTTACTGGTAACTATGACAGCAAAATCAAGCCATATGCTTTATTAGGTGTTGGTCACTCAAAAATTACGATTGATAACCCAGGTTGGGATCGTCGTTCGTATGACACAATTAGTAATGTAGGTGGTGGTGTGTTATGGCAAGTAAATGATGCTTTAACACTTCGTACAGAAGGTCGTGGTGTATATAACTACGATAATAAGTGGTGGGAAGCACAAGCTCTAGCAGCATTACAAGTTGTTGTTGGTGGTCACTTGAAACCAGCTGCTGCAGTTGTAGAAGTTGCTCCAGTTGAACCAACTCCAGTTGCTCCACAGCCACAAGAGTTGACCGAAGACCTTAACATGGAACTTCGCGTATTCTTCGATACGAACAAGTCTGACATTAAGCCACAGTACAAAACTGAAATTGCTAAAGTAGCAGAGAAGTTAGCTGAATACCCGAATGCGACTGCTCGTATTGAAGGTCATACAGATAACACTGGTCCACGTAAGTTAAACGAACGTTTATCTTTAGCGCGTGCTAACTCTGTTAAGTCATCTCTTGTAAATGAATACAATGTGAATGCAACTCGTTTGTCTACTCAAGGTTTTGCTTGGGATCAACCGATCGCAGACAACAAAACTAAAGAAGGTCGTGCTATGAACCGTCGCGTATTTGCTGCGATCACTGGTAGCCGTACTGTTCTCGTACAACCAGGTCAAGATGCTGCAGCTCCTGCAGCGGCTCAATAATTTGAGTTTTTGAACTGAATAAAAAAAGCGACTCGTCAGAGTCGCTTTTTTTATATAAATAATTTGTGTTGTTAGACATTTTGATTACTCCTATATGGATGTATATGTATTTAAGTCGTATGTTGCAGCCTACCAAACTTCTTTTTTAAGCTGCTGTTTGGAATTCTGTCTATCACGACGGTGTTGTGCACGAGGCTTCTCTGTTTCATGGACTCCACCTTTATGTAATAAAGGGGAGAGTGCGACAGGATTACGTACTTTGATTTTAGGCATATCTTTTAGTTTCATTTGATTAACCTTTGATACATAAAATTTGCTTGAGGGTATGCACGATCTCGATCAAATCTGATTGGTTTGCCATGACTTGATCAATATCTTTATATGCACTTGGTATTTCATCAATAACGCCACTATCTTTTCGGCATTCGATACCCTGAGTTTGCTGAATCAAGTCATCTTGGCTAAAGAGTAGTTTTGCTTTACTACGGCTCATTTTTCGCCCTGCGCCATGTGAACATGAGCAGAATGACTCAGGATGAGCTTTACCTTTAACGATATAGGAACGTGCTCCCATTGAACCTGGGATTATTCCTAGTTCATCTTGACCAGCACGAATTGCACCTTTACGGGTGATCAGTAAGTCCTCACCAAAATGATTTTCTCGACTGACATAATTGTGATGACAGTTAATTGCTTCTTTGGTCATTTGAAAGGGTGGCAGTAGTGGACGGATTGCCTCTAAAATCAGACGCATCATTTCACGTCTATTTTCAAAAGCATATTCCTGTGCCCATTCAACTGCTTCAACATAATCATGAAAACTATTTGAACCTTCGGCAAAATAGCTCAAATCTTTATCGGGCACATGTCCAAAGCGATGTTGAGCTTCTTTCTTTGCCAATTCAATGAAATAGGTACCAATCACATTACCTAAGCCACGGCTGCCTGAATGCAGCATCACCCAGACATCTTGATTCTCATCTAAACAGAGTTCAATAAAGTGATTACCTCCACCTAAGGTGCCAAGTTGTTTTTGCCAAGTTGCATCAAACTTTCTTAACATCCGAACCAAACCTGGATGTTTTTTTATGATTGGTTGTAAGCGTTTCTCCAGAGGGATGATACTCGAAGCTTTTGCTTTTACCTGTTTGTGTAATTCAAAGCCCACGGGGACTTTGCGTTCAATAGCATGGCGTAGCGGTGCGAGGTTGTCTGGAAGCTGGGAAGCTTTTAGATTGAGCCGTATTGCATTCATACCACAACCAATATCAACACCGACAGCTGCGGGAATGATTGCATGTTTGGTGGGTATGACACTGCCTACAGTTGCGCCTTTGCCAACGTGTACATCAGGCATCACCGCAATATGTGAATACACAAATTGCAGTTGTGCCATTTTTTTTAGCTGTTCAATACTTTCACTATCAATATCGTTGGTGAAAATTTTCACTGGAACGCCATATTGAGCATCGGCATTGAGTATTTTTTGTATGCCCATTTTCTTGTCTCGGGTAGGAGGGGACGCAAACATTTGTGAAATGTCAGCACCCCCTCTTTATTTTTCGTCCGAATAGGCGTAAAAAAACCTAGCGAATGCTAGGTTGAATAGAGCATTCGGACAAGTGATCAACAGATTTGTACACTTGTCCGTGAGTCGACAGTGCCAAATCTTATGGTGTAGTTCCTAGTTGTAATGGCATGCTGTCGTCCTCCTATATGTGCTGTGGTTGAAAATATGAGCGAAATTCTACTCATATTTTCATTTGGGTCAAGTGAAAAGTGGTTTTTTATTCGCCTTCTTTCACATTCATGTCTTTATAAGCAATCAGTTTGGTTTTATGTTTCCACTTATAACCCAACCAAATTGCCAAGAATAATGGAATACTGATATATGTTGACACTAGACCTAACCAATCAACTTTACCACCAAGCAGTGCTTGGTAGTTCTGTCCCAAAATAATGATTGAACACAGAATAAATGCAAACCATGGCGCAAAAGGGAAAAACTTGGCACGGTAGGCCAGATCTTCAACTTTATAGCCTTGAGCAATATAACCTTTACGGAAACGGTAGTGTGAAATCGCAATCCCTAACCAGACAATGAAACCGCACATACCAGACATGTTGAGTAGCCAGTTAAATACCTGTTTCTCACCAATAAACGTGGTTAGGAAGCACAATGCAGCTACGGCAGTGGTTGCATAAAGCGCATTCATTGGTACGCCACGACCATCCAGTTTTGAGAACCATTTCGGTGCACGACCTTGTTTTGCCATATCAAATAGCATACGGGTAGAAGAGTACATGCCCGAGTTACCCGCAGATAAAATCGCACTGAGAATCACTGCATTCATCAAACTTGCTGCAAAGGCAAAACCTGCTTTTTCATACAATAACGTGAATGGTGAAAGTGCTATATCTTCGCTTTGTGCCGCTTTTAACAACAGTGGATCATCATAGCTCACCAATGTTCCGATGATGAAAATACACAGGATATAGAACAGTAAAATACGCCAGAAGATTTGTTTGATTGCCAATGGAATAGTCTTTTTCGGATCTTTTGATTCACCTGCAGCAACACCCACCATCTCAGTCCCTTGGAATGAGAATCCGGCAATCATGGCAACCCCGATCAAGGCTTGCAAACCACCTACAAAAGGTGCTTCCTTGTAAGTCCAGTGCTGAAATACCGATACATTTGGCGTCATCATGATTTTAGCAATCATCCAGATACCAATGACAATAAACACGATAATGGCAATGACTTTGATCAAGGAGAATAAGAATTCACTTTCACCAAAACCTTTGACCGTTAAAGCGTTAATTCCAAAAATAATGGCAAGGAAAATCGCACTCCAGTAGAAGCCGGGGATATCAGGGAACCAGAACTTCATAATGAATTGAACAGCAACCAATTCAAATGCAACAGTAATCGCCCAATTATACCAATAGTTCCAACCTAGGGCGAAACCAAAACCATCTTCGACATAACGGCTGCCATAGGTAAAGAATGCACCTGATGTTGGATTATGCGTGGCTAATTCACCTAAACTGGTCATCAAGAAATAAATCATGATCCCGATCAGGGCATAGGCCAATAACGCACCACCTGGACCCGCAGTGGCAATGGTTGAACCTGAAGCAAGGAATAAGCCTGTGCCGATCGATCCACCAATGGCAATCATGTTCAGGTGGCGTGCCCCGAGCTTGCGCTGTAGGTGTTGAGGAGCAGATGTATCGCTCATAAAAATTCCTTAAAACGTTTATTTTGCACAGGCATATAACACCTTGAATCCTTGTTGATCAGTTTTCACCACACATTGACCAAAACTTTGTTCAATGAGAGGAGGGTAGTTCAGAAAACGATTTGCCACGATCCATAATTCACCTGAATTTTTCAGATGTATTTTCGCAAGTTGGCAAAGTTCTTCACTTGCATCGTAATTGGTATGAATCCCCTGATGAAACGGTGGATTACTTACGATGGCATCCAAATCTTTGGGTGCATCTTTAAACCCTGTTACAGGCTGTAGAGTTAACTGATTGAAATCCAGATGATTTTTCTGAAAAGTCAGTTCAGTTGACCGTAAAGCAAATGCATCAACATCAAGTGCAAAAATTTGCTGGTTCAGATTTAGCTTGGCTAAATAAGCACTAATAATTCCAGCGCCACAACCAAAGTCGGCAATCTTACCTGATTTTACTTGGCTAAGGTAAGGGACTAATACGGCTGTTCCGACATCTAAATGATCTTGACTAAAGACACCAGGTAGTGCGCAAACTTCTAATTGTTCTTGATTCACTTGAACTGTATAGCTTTTTAACCAATATTCAAGTGGTTTCAACTGCTCAGTTTTTTCAATTTTCATTTGCCATAATTGGCAATGGCGTGCGCTATCAAGTTTTAGGACTTTACCGTACTGCTGTAATTGTTTTGCTGCCCGCTCAACGCCGCCTTTTTTTTCACCAACGAGAAAAACGTTTTGATTGAGTTTTAAATGACTAGCCACAACGTGCAGAAGATAATTCAGTAATTCTTTCGACTTGGGAACGAAAATAATAACTTGATCAAACGTTGCTTGTGGAAATTCCACGGAAAAATGAGAGCGAATGTCAGAGCTGATAAAACCTTGATGATCAGCATAATTCCAAGTCCATACAGAAGCTTGAACTGTGTTGGGTAAATTTTTGGCGAGTTGATCATTTGGAGCATTAATCAATAAGACTTGCCCATTTAAATAATTTTGTTGTCGGATGACAACTTCACTACGTGGATCCATTTTGATCTCTCATCAAAAACAAAGCCCAGTCGTGAAACTGGGCACTTGTGATGGGTGGATGATTATTTATGTGTTTCAGGTAAAACAATATTCAAAATCAAAGCGGCAATACCACCTGTTGCGACACCCGAACTAAAAATATTCTTAAATAGCTCTGGGAGGTGCTCAAGAATTTGAGGTACTTGCGCAACACCTAAGCCAAGCGCAAGTGAAATCGCAATAATCAGCAATGCACGACGGTCAAGGTGAATACTAGAAAGAATATTGATTCCAGACGCAGCGACAGCACCAAACATGACCATCACAGCACCACCAAGCACTGCTTGTGGTACGGCTTGAATCACCGCAGCAACAGCAGGAAACAGCCCTAAAATAATCAATAACACTGCAATCCAGATGCCGACATAGCGACTTGCAACACCAGTAAGTTGAATGACACCATTGTTTTGTGCAAACACTGAACTTGGGAAGGTATTGAAGATACCGGCTAAGAAAGAGTTCGCACCATTGACCAGAACGCCACCTTTAATTCGCTGCATCCAGATTGGGCCATCAACAGGTTCATTTGAAATTTTACTGGTTGCCGTGACATCACCAATGGCTTCAAGTGAGGTGACTAAGTAGATGAATGCCATTGGAATGAATAAGCTCCATGAGAAGCTAAGTCCAAAATGCATCGGTGTTGGAATTTGAATCAAGGGAGCATCATTGAGTACTGAAAAGTTTAAATGTCCCATGAATCCAGCAAGAATATAGCCAATCACGAGTGCAATTAAAATTGCTGAACTTTTCACCCAAATTATTTTAATACGATTTAACAGGATGATAATGCCAAGTACGGTGCATGACATAATCAGGTTATCTGCATTGGCAAACGTATTGTCTTGCATTGCAGTATAGCCACCACCCATGCTGATCAGGCCTTCTTTAATCAAAGTTAAGCCAATCAGAAGTACTACAATACCTGTCACCAGTGGCGTGATCAGTCTTTTCACCCAAGGTAGAATTCGAGAAACGCCCATTTCAATAAACGAACCCGCAATCACAACACCAAAAATGGCTGCCATGACTTGTTCAACAGGTGTACCAGCAGCAACCATTGCACTACCAATACCAATAATTGGACCGATAAAGTTAAAACTTGTGCCTTGAACAATCAAAAGTCCTGCACCAAAGGGACCAACTTTCTTACATTGTAAAAAGGTTGCAATTCCTGAGATGATCAAAGACATCGATAAGATCATATTGGTGTCTTCGCGCGACACGCCTAATGCCAAACAGATCAGTAAACCTGGGGTGACAATCGGGACTAAAATCGCTAAAAGATGTTGAAGTGCGGCTAAAAATGCAACAAAAGGTTTCGGACGATCATTGAGCCCGTAGACTAGATCAAGCTGTTGTTGAGGTTGTGAATTCGACATGGGAGTATAAAAAGCCAGAAGCATTAGTGGAATATTCTAATAGAGTTAGCTCGCTTTACCAACGATTCTATAACACTTCGTCAGAAAAAAAGTGCTCTGTCAATAAACTGTCACTACTAAAGTTTAGGATTCTTCTGTATAATTTGCCCTCAAATTTAAAGCGTATCGAATTTTACATGTCAGATATTAAAACTCTCCGTAACATTGCCATTATTGCGCACGTCGATCATGGTAAGACGACTCTTGTAGACAAACTTTTACAACAATCAGGTGCTCTTGGTGATCGCGCAGGCGAGATTGAACGTGTTATGGATTCTAACGCGCTTGAGTCTGAACGCGGTATTACCATTCTTGCAAAAAACACTGCAATCAAATGGTTAGATGCCCGTACAAACACCGAATACCGCATTAACATTGTGGACACCCCAGGACACGCCGACTTCGGTGGTGAAGTGGAACGTGTAATGTCGATGGTTGACTGTGTATTGCTACTTGTAGACTCACAAGAAGGTCCAATGCCACAAACTCGTTTCGTAACGCAAAAAGCGTTCGCACGTGGTTTGAAGCCAATCGTGATTATCAACAAAGTCGACAAGCCAAGCGCGCGTCCAGATTGGGTTATCGACCAAGTTTTTGATTTGTTTGATAATCTTGGTGGTACTGACGAACAGTTAGACTTCCCAATCGTTTATGCTTCAGGCTTACGCGGTGTTGCTGGTCCTTCACCAGAAGAATTGGCGGAAGACATGACTCCGTTGTTCCAAACCATCGTAGATATCGTTGAACCACCAGCAGTTGATGTTGATGGTCCATTCCAAATGCAGATCTCATCACTTGACTATAACAGTTTCGTAGGTGTTATCGGTGTTGGTCGTATCCAACGTGGTTCAGTAAAATTAAACACTCAAGTTACTGTAATTGATAAAGAAGGTAAGACTCGTAACGGTCGTATCTTAAAAATCATGGGTTACCACGGTTTAGAGCGTGTTGATGTTGAAACAGCATCTGCAGGCGATATCGTATGTATTACAGGTATTGATGCATTAAATATTTCTGACACGATTTGTGATCCGAAAAATGTAGAAGCTTTACCGCCATTGTCTGTAGATGAACCTACAGTTTCGATGACATTCCAAGTAAACAACTCTCCTTTTGCTGGTAAAGAAGGGAAATTTGTAACTTCACGTAACATTCGTGAGCGTCTTGATCGTGAGTTAATTCACAACGTAGCATTACGTGTTGAAGATACTGACAGTCCAGACCGTTTCAAAGTTTCTGGTCGTGGTGAACTTCACCTTTCAGTTCTTATTGAAAACATGCGTCGTGAAGGCTTCGAAATGGGCGTATCACGTCCACAAGTGATCATGAAAGAAATCGATGGCGAAAAACAAGAGCCATTCGAAAACGTAACTTTTGACGTTGAAGAACAACACCAAGGTTCTGTAATGGAACAAATGGGCTTCCGTAAAGGTGAGATGACTAATATGGAAGTTGACGGTAAAGGCCGTATCCGTATTGAAGCAACTGTACCTTCACGTGGTTTGATTGGTTTCCGTTCAGAATTCTTAACCATGACTTCTGGTACAGGGATTATGACATCAAGCTTCTCGCATTACGGTCCAGCAAAAGCAGGTACTGTTGCGAAACGTCAAAACGGTGTGTTGATCTCTATGGTTCAAGGTACTTGCTTGGGCTATGCACTTTTCACACTTCAAGACCGTGGTCGTTTGTTCGCTAAACCACAGTTAGAAGTATATGAAGGCATGATCATCGGTATTAACTCTCGTTCTGATGACATGGTTGTTAACCCAACTAAAGCGAAACAGTTAACTAACGTTCGTGCATCAGGTACAGATGAAGCTTTGACTTTAACACCTGCAATGGAATATACGCTTGAACAAGCGCTTGAATTCATTGAAGATGATGAATTAGTTGAAGTTACTCCAAAATCGATTCGTATTCGTAAGCGTTACTTGACTGAAAACGAACGTAAGCGTAACCGTGACAAATAATTTTTCTTTATTGAAAAATGAAAAAACCGCTAAATTTATTTAGCGGTTTTTTATTGCATAAAATAAATCACTGCTTCATGCTTAAGTTCATATTTTTATTAAAATAAAATATGTTGTTAAAGTGTGAAATAACTTTCTTTTTTTGATAAAAATATTAAATTATCATCATTATCATGAATAACTGCACCTGTGTAATAAAGAATGCAAAAACAGGCTGCGATCAAGTTCAACTCTGGAGAGTTATAGATGAGTATTATTAAAGAATTTAAAGAATTCGCCATCAAAGGCAATATGATGGATTTAGCGATTGGTGTCATTATTGGTGGCGCATTCGGTAAAATCATTGATTCATTAGTTAAAGATATCGTGATGCCCGTGATCTCGTGGATCTTGGGTGGTGATGTTGATTATAGTAATTGGTTCCTAGTGCTTGGAGATAATCCAAATAATCTGACGAGCTTAAAGGCGGCTCAGGATGCAGGATTAAATATCTTTGCCTATGGTAATTTCTTAACCATTCTGATTAACTTCTTGTTATTGGCATGGGTAGTATTCTTGTTGGTGAAAGTCATGAACCGTATCCGCAAACAAGAACAAGCTGTACCTGAGCCAGAAGCGACTCCTGAAGATGTTCAATTGTTGCGTGAAATCCGTGATGAATTGAAAAAACAAGGCTAAACCATCTTGAGTGAAAAACGGCATTTTGATGCCGTTTTTTATTGTCTATTGGAATAAGAAGCTGCTGAAGATGGATGTGAAAATAGTCGTTTTGACATAGAAAAATTGCTGCTTTCATTTTAAGATGCTGTGCATATTGTGAGGGGATCAATCATGAATCGACTATTTGTTTACGGTACACTTTGCCCAAATCGAGAAAATGCCCATATTTTGGGTGAGATCGGAGGGGAATGGCAGCAGGCCTTTGTACATGGCATGATTCATATTTTAGATTGGGGCCCAGATAAAGGTTTACCTGCAATCGTGTTGAATGACGCAGATCCTCTGGTTGAGGGTTATTTATTTAGCACAGAAAAATTAGAGCAGAACTGGCAGATGCTGGATGATTTTGAAGGGATGCAATACCAAAGAGCGCTTGTAGATGTCACACTGGCTACAGGCGAAACAATCCAAGCATGGACTTATGTGATGAAGGCCCAAGACTAAAATAATGAGTAAGTAGGCCAAATCGTATGATTGAGCTTAAATCGGAATTTAAGCTCAAACGTGCTATCTCAGACTATCCATACGGAATTTAACTTCGACCAAATGGAAACCAAATTGGCTTTTAATTGGACCATGTAAAATACGTTCAGCAGCAGTGAATACCAGCTTATCGATCACTGACACCAGCTGTCCTTTTTTGACTTCGCCAAGTTCACCGCCACGTTTTGCAGAATTACAGGTCGAATATTGCTTGGCGACTTTTGCAAAATCAGCACCAGACTGAATGCGCTTTTTAAGCTGTTCAGCTAAATCTTTATCTTTGACTAGAATATGTCGAACAATCGCCGTTTGCATGATTTGTTCTCCTTGGGTACATCTCAATTCGTTTAAGCTTTCTTTAACTTCAGTGGTTGGCATTGTGGGCAGAATACGCTGGCACGCTGTCCTAACTTTAAGTTTTCCAATGTCGTTTCACAATTTACGCACATCTCACCAGCACGACCATATGCTAAAAGTGTTTGCTGGAAATAACCATTTTCGCCCATGGCATTACTATAGTCCCGTAAAGTTGAACCACCTAAATCAATTGCTTGTTTCAAGATACGTTTAACTTCAATCACCAACTTATCGATTTGTAGCTTGCTCAAGGTTGAAGCAGGTTGTGCTGGATGTACTCCGATATTGAATAAACTTTCAGTCGCATAAATATTGCCGACACCAACCACCACATGGTTATCCATTAAAGCAATTTTAATGCCTACATTTTTTTTACTGAGTTTTTCACGCAGATAGGCAGCATTAAAATCTTCGCTGAGGGGTTCTGGGCCGAGGGTATCAATTAACTTGGTCTGATTAGCTTGGTCTAACCACAGAATGCAACCAAAGCGGCGTGGATCATGGTAGCGAAGTTGCTGATCTTCAAAGTCAATGATCAGGTGATCGTGCTTTCTCAATTCATCACTCGGTTTGCAAAGACGAAAGCTACCAGACATACCCAAGTGCCAAAGCATCTGATCTTGTTCAAATTCCGCTAAGATATATTTAGACCTGCGTTTAAGCTGGGTTAAACGTTGTCCAATTAATTTATCAAGGTCATTGGGAATCGGCCAACGTAAGCTTGCATTCAATACTTGGACGGCTTGAACGCGTTGCTCTAACAAAGGGAGTAGGCTGGTTTTAGTGGTTTCAACTTCAGGAAGTTCGGGCATATTGAGCTCAAGTTGTTTCAACAACAATACAATGAGGGTAAATGTTTCACTTACAATTATGACGGTATTTAATTTTATTTGCTAATGCAGATCGGTAACGCGATTGATGGTTTTAGCTAAAGTTAAATGTGTAAGATAAATATAAAATAATCAGACTCTTACTTTTTAAAAAGCCTTTCTTTGAAATTTTGAGAAATAAGGAATCTTCATGCCTTCACCAAAAATTAACCTTTTATACGGTTGCGTTGCAATGTGTATGGGGTTAAGCAACTCCCTTGTTTGGGCTGCTGCACCTGATGCAGAACAAGCCGTGCAGCTTCCAGCGATTAGAGTTGAAGCAACGCGTACCGATACCACTTATATGCAAACCCCTGCATCAATTTTTAGGGTCGATATGCCTAAAAATGATCAATCTGCACAGGTCAATTTAACCGAAGTGGTTAAAGGTATTCCAAGTGTGCAATTGCGGAATCGTGAAAATTATGCTCAAGACTTGCAACTCTCGATGCGTGGTTTTGGTGCGCGCTCTACCTTTGGTGTGCGTGGGATTCGCTTATATACAGATGGTATTCCAGCTACGATGCCAGATGGTCAAGGTCAAACCTCCAATATTGATTTAAATAGCTTAAGTCATCTGGAAGTGCTAACGGGTCCATTTTCTTCGTTATATGGCAACTCATCAGGTGGAGCGATTCTCGCAACAACTCGAGAGGGACAGGGCAAAGATTCGATTGAGATGAGTTATGTGGGTGGCAGCCATAACAAAAATCGCGCAGGTCTGGTGTTGCAGGGTGGCGCAAAAAATCAAAATGAACCGAGCTATATCATCAGTTCATCGTACTTTGATACGGATGGTTATCGTGATCATAGCAGTGCAGAAAAAGTATTAAATAATGCAAAATTGACGTGGAATTTAGATGATGGCAGCAAAATTAACTGGGTCACCAACTATGTCAAAATTCATGCAGACGATCCACAAGGATTAAATAGAGCACAGTGGCAGCAAAATCCGCGTCAAGTGAACGATGCAAAGAATCTCTACAATGTACGTAAGGATATTGAGCAAACCCAAACCGGTGTGACTTGGTCTAAACCGATTAATGATCAGCATGAATTATATGCAATGGCCTATTTGGGCAATCGTCAGGTGACTCAATATCAATCAATTCCCCAATCCGCTCAGGCTAACCCCAATCATGCGGGTGGTGTGATTGATTTCGAACGTAATTATTACGGTGCTGATTTCCGTTGGACAGGTAAAGAACTGTTACCTAATACCACTTTTAGTGCTGGGGTTGCCGTTGATAGCATGGATGAAGACCGCAAAGGCTATGAAAACTTTAATCTACAAAATGGTCAGCCTTTTTATGGTGTAAAAGGCAATTTACGTCGTGATGAAGACAATAGCTTGTGGAATGTTGATCCATATTTACAGGCCTCATGGCAATTCTTACCGACTTGGCGTTTAGATACGGGTGTGCGTTATAGTAATGTGCATTACAAGTCTAAGGATCGCTATTTAAGTAACGGCAATGATAGTGATAAAACGGATTACAACAAGGTGTTGCCATCAGCCGCTTTAAGTTGGCAAATTGCACCTGAGTTATTGGCTTATGCCAGCTATGCCAAAGGTTTTGAAACACCAACGTTTACTGAGATGGCCTATCAAGCGGACCCTCAAAAGTCTGGATTTAATTTTGCTCTAAAACCATCGACCAGTGATAACTATGAAGTGGGTTTGAAGTCGCAAAATCCGTTTGGTGATTTCACTTTCGCGATTTTCCAGAGCGAAACGAAGGATGATATTGTTTCAGCAGGTACTTCGAATGGTCGTGCAACCTTTAGAAATGCAGATAAGACCTTACGTCAAGGTGCTGAATTCGCTTGGAACAAAAAGCTTTGGAAAGACTTGGAAATCAGTACCAGTTATGGATATTTGGATGCTAAATTTGACGCAGCTATTCCTGCTGTCGGTGCGGTAAAGGCAGTTGAAAAGGGCAATGCGATTCCTGGTATTGCCAAGAACCAAGCCTTTATTGGACTGGCTTGGAAACCAGATCAGGGTTTCTATGCAGGACTTGATACTCAATACATGGATAAGGTCTATGTCGATGATATCAATAGTGATGCAGCTGAAAGTTATACGATTGCCTCAGCTTATACCGGCTATGCATGGAAATATGCAGACTGGGGGATTAATGGCTTTGCGCGTGTAGATAACCTGTTTGATAAAAACTATGCAGGTTCTGTCATTGTAAATGATAGCAACAGCCGATTCTTTGAGCCTGCCGATGGGCGTAATTGGAGTGCTGGAATTAAAGTCAGCAAGCAATTCTAGAAAAAGAAAAACAGCAGCTTAATATTGAGCTGCTGTTTACTGATTTATTTCTTAGGGGCCTGAGCTGGAGCGGCTTTTTTTGCAGCAATGGCTTGTTCAACTTTAGCTAAGGATTCTTTTGCATTTGGATAGTTTGCTGCGGCTAAACGAGAAAAAATGTTTTTCGCCTGCTCTAAGTCTTGATCAATAATAGTGCCATTGGCCAGCATATTGCCAAGGATTACTAGAGAGGGTGCATAGTCCTTCTTAGCAAGATCTTTTAAACTTTCAATGGCTTGCTGTTGCATAAATGGATTTTTGTTCTTCACTCCAATCCCAAGGTCATACACTGCCTTTAGGTTTTTTGCTGGATAATAATCTTTGCGAAGTAAAGGCAGTAGCTTTTGCACAGCCAATTGGTCATATTCAGGTTTTCCCTGTCTGAATAGTAAATCAGCAAATTCAACTGTTGCTTCATCTGAGCCTTGAACCGATGCTTTTTCTAAATACTGTTTATATTTTTGTGGGTCTTTGGCAAGACCGAGTGTGCCTTTATGGTAGGCTTGAGCCAAGCTAAAACTTGCTGGTCCATAGCCTTTATTAGAAGCATCTTGATAATATTGCAGTGCTTTTTTTTCGTCTCGTGCAGTGCCTTGCCCAGCTTGAGTCATATAACCGAGGTTATAGATGGCTTGCTTGTTGCCTGTATTGGCCAAACGTTGCATTTCTTGAAAAGCAGCAGGATAGTCCTTTGCTTCATAGAGTTGAGTTGCTTTGGTAAACAGTGGATCTGTTTTGGTAGCCGAAGTTTTACTGTCTGCGGCGAATGCTGCATGGCTTGCAATAGTGATTAAACTCGCAATGAGCAATTTTTTCATCTTTATTTTCCTTTCACGTTGATCTGCTTTCATCCTTTGCATAGCAGAACTCAATATGCTGTCTCCATCATAAAAGCTTGCTGAAAAATGTAAATAAGGATTTTGTATAAATCGTGACGAAGAAGGACGGGATGGCGAAGCTTATTTTTTATTAAAATATTTAAAAATCAATTAAATAATATTGAATTTTAAAAGAATGGCTTGCGAGTCATTTGTGGCAAAATGGTCAACAAGCCTCCATATTTGATCTATATTTCTAGCGACTGGCTTCTTCTAAGAGCTGCTCAATTTGTTCAGCATTTTGTGGACTGCCCGAGAGACGTATACCATTTTGCAAGAATAAAGTTGGTGTGCCATCGATTTGTAATTTTTGACCTAATGCGAGGTTCTTCTGTATTGGCGTTTCACATTGTGCGGTATTTTTAGGGGCTTTGCGGTGCAGCATATAATCTTCCCAAGCTTCATACTCATTTTTCGAGCACCAAATTTTATTGGCAACCGCTTCAGCTTGTGGGTGTAATTTTTTCAGCGGGAACAAGAACAGATACACGGTGACATTATCAACCGAAGTCATGTGTTGCTCGAGCTTTTGGCAATAAGGGCAATCAGGGTCGCTAAAGACGTAGAGGGTACGTGCTCCATTCCCTTTTACATATTTAATTGCCTGATCGAGTGGCAGTTGTTTGACATCAATTTTACCAAATTCAGCTAAACGCTCTTCGGTTAGATTTTTTTTGTTTTTGACATCGAGGAGATTGCCGAAAAACAGGTATTTGGCTGTTTCATCCGTATAGATAATTTTACCCGCGGCATAGACTTCATAAATACCGGGTAAAGGAGAGGAGCTGACGGATTTGACTGGAATATCTGGATAATTCTGTTTGAAGTTTCGTTCCAGTGTTTTGCTATCGGCATGTAGGTTTTGTACGCTGAGAAGACTCAAGCCGAGTACAGATAACCATGTCTTGATCATTATTTTCATTGTGCATTTAGATTGATGAGAATCATTGAACAATAACGTTCATTTTGGCTTTCGACAAGAATCTAGATCAAACTTTATTTCAAATAAGGCTGCATTGCCAATTGTAGCAATTCGATCAGTTCAGGATCCATGTATTGATAGTCGTCAGGGATGTCGAGGACAAACACTTTTTTATGCAGCAATTGTTTTGAAAATTTTTCTTTGATCTGTTGTTTATGTCGTGATTCCATCACAAAAATTTGCTCGGCCCAAGCAATATCTTTGAATGAAATCGTATGTTGAGCATGACGACTGGTTCCTGCTGAACGGGTATGTAGACCATACCCTTGAGCGAAGATACGTTCGGCAGTTGGACTGCGCCATTGATTGCGGCTACAAATGAAAAGTGTGTTCAGTATTTTAAATCCAAGAATTGAATTGGGCTTCACGTAAATATCTTGCGTTAGAAATTCGAGGATATTCGATTCCTAATTGTCTGGCACGTGCAAGTTTGTCTTGTCGTGTATACAGATATTTCCATTGTTTAGGGGGCTTCTAACACAGAGATGTATGTCTGCAGTCTCGACCACGAAATAGAAATTTTTGTTTACGTCGCCATGCTCGATTACGTTGTTGTGATAAATCATCCATATTAAAAAAACTCACGAGTTGATCGGGTTCAGCAGCCGCGATAACACATGAGTTTTTAATATAAAATCAAAGCCTAACTTTTACAAGTATTTAGCTTGGTCTTGCTACATCGCCATTAAGCGCTTCAGGAAGTTCTAAAACCGTCACACCAAGTTCTTCCAGTGCAGCTGGTTTAGCAATGACCAAAGCCAAATAGCCTTCTTCAAAAGCAATACTATTCACTACTTCGACGTCTTTACTAAGTTGCGTTGCAGATGCAGGCACTGCATCTTTGGCTTGAATTAAGTGCAACCAGTGTTTAGGCTTTGCTTTAAACCAAAGACGTGCCACGATTTCTTGACCAAGGTAACAGCCTTTATCAAAATGCACGCCATCACGTTGATGTAAGCGTAATTCTTGAGGTTGGAATAAATGCTCTGTGGTTTGGGTAATCCAAGCTTGTCCAGATTGGATTGCTTGAATTTGCCAAGTCGTGATATCTGTAGCTGTTGCAGAGAACTCGGTTTGCGTACCGACAACAGTTGGATAAACTGTTCCAACTTCTTCTAACTTCATTTTAGAAAAAGCACCAAACTTTTTAATGTGTTTGGACAATTCTTCAGCTTGATCTTGAGTGGCTACAAACTCAAAACTTTCTGGATTTAATCTTTTAATCCATAAACCAAAATGAATACGTCCTTTTAAATCACAAATAGCGGTATAGCGACTTTCATTCTTAGGCAAGCGTTCTACATGAACAGTCACTTGACCTTGCAAAAATTTTTGTGCATCGACACCATTTAAACTAAAAGCAGTAAAAGCAAGCTGACTCATAGATCAATCCTAAATCTGCATTCTGAACACTAAAATATGGTCTGTTATTTTGCGCCATTTTTCACAAAAAAGCAGCTTGAGATTCTCGATATTCGTGCTCAAATGGGCGATTGAAGGCATAGCATTTGTACAATAAATCGCTATGATGAATCGATCCAACAGAATAATAGTGATATTGGAGAATAAGAATGACAGGTACAGTCCGATTACATCGCGTATTTAATGCGCCACCTGCACGGGTTTATCAGGCATTTCTTGATCCTGATGCATTGGTTAAATGGTTGCCACCGCATGGATTTACCGCAAAAGTGCATCATTTAGACCCACAACAGGGCGGGACTTATAAAATGTCATTTACCAATTTCTCAACGGGGAGTTCACATTCCTTTGGTGGCACCTATGTTGAGCTGGTACCCAATGAACTTCTGCGTTATACCGATCGCTTTGACGATCCGAATTTACCCGGTGATATTCAGGTCACCATTCAATTGAAGCAAGTGCTGGTCGGTACCGAAGTGCATATTACACAAGAGGGAATCCCTGATGCGATTCCTGTTGAGGCCTGTTATCTCGGTTGGCAAGAATCACTTTATTTATTGGGCTTGTTGGTACAAGCACAAATACCAGATTAATAACGCAAACAACTTAATCTTAACTACAGAGTTTAGGAAGATCATTACATCGGGGGATGCTATGTCAGAACAAGCGATTGTTGAACGCCGTGAACAACTTGCGCGTATCGCCATGCGTGAAGCTTTGGACAATCAACAAGCCGAAGATAGTGTGGAATTGTTTATTCAACACCATTTGGAGGAAGTGGAGCCAGCATATTGGAAAAAACACTTTGCAACCTCAACACCAACACCTGTGCAGGTGCTAGAATTTTTGGTGCTTGCTCATCAATGGGAAGATGAGGACATAGACAGTTATGACATGCTGGATTTTACCTTGCCAGATGACATCACTAACTATGTTATTTGCGTGAGTTTTGATGCAAAAGGGCAAGTGATCGATATATCAATGGAAAGTTGAACGGATAAGCTGTAGGAGAATCACGTGCAAGTTCAGATTAAACGTATTTATGATCCTGTAGAGCCAAACGACGGGCAGCGTGTATTGGTTGACCGTTTGTGGCCTAGAGGAATTTCTAAAGAGCGTGCGCATTTAAATCTATGGTTGAAGGAAATTGCACCATCGACAGAATTACGACAAGCCTTTTGCCACAAGGCTGAACACTGGCTCAGTTTTCAGGAGGGATATTATCAAGAGCTTAAAGAGAATCCTGATGTACAGCAGCTCCGAGAAATGGCAGAGCAACAGCAATTGACGCTGATTTATGCCGCCAAAGATCCTGAACTTAATCATGCTTTGGTACTTCAAAATTATTTACTCGGAAAAGCGATTCAAACCTAAAATTTTGAAAAACTGCGTCTATCCATCATAATAGTCGTTTTGAGTTTCTTTTATGTCTTTTCCACATTGCCCACAATGCCAATCAGAATATACTTACCAAGATGGCGACTTATTGATTTGTCCTGAATGTTCACATGAATGGAAGGAAGGGGAAGCAGCAGCTTCAGAATTACAAGACATCATTAAAGATGCCAACGGCAATGTTTTGACTGATGGAGATAGCGTTACGGTTGTCAAAGATTTAAAAATTAAAGGCTCTTCATCTGTGGTCAAAGTCGGAACGAAAGTAAAAAGTATCCGTTTGGTGCCTGATGCAAGTGATGGCCATAACATTGATTGTAAAATTGATGGTGTGGGTGCAATGAAATTAAAATCTGAATTTGTAAAAAAAGTTTAATTTATTTTTATTTGGGAGCATGAAAATGCTCCTTTTTATTCATTACATAAATTACCAAAAATGAACAAAATTTAATCTTCTTAAACGGCAATTGCTGATCTATATTGGATGAGATAACAATCAATAGTAACTCAAAAAATAGAGGTCTTTATGTCAGGATGGTTTGAAGTGAGTCAGGCGAGTGATGGGCAATATCGCTTCGTATTAAAAGCAGGAAACAGTGAGACTGTTTTAACAAGTGAATTATATAAAACCAAAGCAGCTGCATTGAACGGGATTGCATCAGTACAAAAAAATAGTCCTGATGATGGCCGTTATGAACGATTAACATCTAAAAACGATAAGCCGTATTTTAATTTAAAAGCTGCGAACCATCAGGTGATTGGTAACAGCCAGCTGTATTCAAGTGAGCAGTCACGTGAGAAAGGGGTTGAGTCGGTGAAAAAGAATGGGCCATCGGAAACCATTAAAGACCTCACTGTTTAATCTTCAAATAAAAAAGCCGTTTCATTGAAACGGCTTTTTTAGCTTCAAAATTTAAATTAGCGAATAAATTTAGCTAATAGTTCTTCTTTATTCAGGTTGCTGGCTTCAGCATCACGACGGCCTTTATATTCAAAAGTACCCGCATCCAAACCTTTCTCACCAATCACAATACGATGAGGAATACCCATCAACTCAAGATCAGAGAATTTCACACCCGGACGCTCATTGCGATCATCGAGTAATACATCATAACCCTGTGCTTGTAATTCAGCATAGAGTGCTTCAGCAGCTTCAAGCGTACGTGGTGATTTATGTGCATTCATTGGTACAATTGCAACTTCAAAAGGAGCAATCGCTTGTGGCCAGATAATGCCTTTGTCATCAAAGTTTTGTTCGATTGCTGCTGCAACCACACGTGTAACCCCGATCCCATAGCAACCCATAGTGACAGTAAATGGTTTGCCATCTTCACCTAAAACTTTACAGCCCAAAGCTTCAGAATACTTTGTACCCAGTTGGAAAATATGACCGACTTCAATACCACGTTTGATTAAAATCGTACCTTTACCATCTGGAGATGGATCGCCTTCAACCACATTACGCAGATCGAAGATTTCTGTAAATTTCGCATCACGATCCCAGTTTACACCTGTTGCATGCTTGTCGACTTCGTTGGCACCCGCGATAAAGTCAGATAAGACCGATGCAGCACGATCTGCAATCACGGTTAAGCCTTTTTCAACCAAGCCTTGAGGACCACAGAAACCTGCAGTTAAGCCGTGATGTTGCAATTGCTCTTCAGTTGCGAAAGTTAACGGTGATGCAATCAATGGATGCTTTTCAGCTTTAATATCATTCAGTTCATGATCACCACGTAAGAATAAGGCAACAACAGGTGTGTGGCCTTTTTCATCGGTTGGACCTTGTACCAATAATGCTTTGACGGATTGCTTTGCGTCTGCATTTAAGAACTGACACACATCAGCGATGGTTTTCTGGTTTGGTGTATCCACCAAGGTCAATGCTTGAGTCGCTGCAGCGCGCTCTCCGACTAAAAGTGCCTCTGCCATTTCAACGTTTGCGGCAAAGTCAGACTCAGTTGAGAAGGCGATGTCATCTTCACCACTTGACGCAAGTACATGGAATTCATGCGATGCAGAACCACCAATTGAACCTGTATCTGCCTGTACTGGACGGAAGTCCAAACCGAGACGAGAGAAGATACGACTATAAGTGTCATACATCACGTCATAAGTTTCTTGCAAAGAGGCCTGATCAGCATGGAAAGAATAAGCATCTTTCATGATGAATTCACGCGAGCGCATGACACCAAAACGTGGACGAATTTCATCACGGAATTTGGTTTGAATTTGATAGAAATTCAATGGTAATTGCTTATAGCTTTTCAGCTCATTACGCGCGAGGTCGGTAATGACTTCTTCATGTGTTGGACCCAACACGAATGGATTGTCATGACGATCTTTAAAACGTAATAACTCTGGGCCGTATTGTTCAAAACGACCAGATTCTTCCCACAGTGCAGCAGGTTGTGTAACAGGCATGAACACTTCTAATGCGCCAGAACGGTTCATTTCTTCGCGAACAATGGCATCCACTTTCTTTAAAACACGCGTTCCCATGGGCAACCAAGAGTATAAGCCAGAAGCTAATTTACGAATCATCCCCGCACGTAACATGAGCTGGTGTGAAATGACCTCAGCATCATTTGGGGTTTCTCTTAACGTTGCAAATAAAAAGCGGCTTGCGCGCATGGAAACTGTCCTAAAGTTAAGTGTTATTTAAAAAGTGCTATAAAATGAGCAAAATAATGAGCTCAGTTTTGAGCAATTGGCATTATGACATGAATCATTCAATTTCGCGCAGTATAAAGTATCGCAAAGACTGTAAATATTGGAATTGTTTAAAGATTAATGTCGAGATGGGAATGCAATTTATTGAATATCGAGAGCTTAAGTTGAACTCAGCGCATTTAAACGATTAATAATGTCGGTATATTCCACTTCGGTCTTGTGATAGGCATTTCGTAAGCTTTCAACGGTTTTTTTGACATTTTCAATATTTTGGGCGTTATTTTCCAGATTGCTTTTGAGCTGTGCGGGCAGCATTTCGCCTTTACGGTGATATTCCATTTCTTGGCGTTTAAAGCCAATTTTATCCTTCTGCAGCTGTTGTAATTGTTCTTGTTGGTAATTCAGCTGTTTTTTTAGGGTGGCTAAAATCTGATCTCGTTTCGCTGCAGCAATTTGCGGACTGCCATAGGCACGTTTTAGTTTCAGATCCTGTTCGCGGCGACGAGCAATCGATTCTCGTTGAGAGGATTGTTGGGCATCTACGGCAGCATTGTAAGGTCGATTACGTTTGATCACTTGCATATTGCGGTCAAGTGCTTCATAACCATAGCGGATATGTTCTGGTGTGACAGAGGTGCTGACATTGGCAACTCTGTTTTTGTCATAATAACGATACCAAACTGCTTTAGACTGTTCAGTCGTGGCAAAGGATGAGCTGCTGACAAAGAGCAATAGGAAAAAACAACAAATGTAACTACGAGTAATCGTTGTAAAGTGACGAATGCGGAAACCGCACTTTAACGAACCAGTCATTACATTCCCCGTAAAAAAGTTAATTAAATCACTTATTTTTAAATAATAATCAGTTGTATATTAGTGCTAATTTATACATTTAAAAATAGTTATCCAGCAAAAAAAATAGGAATTTAATTAAAAGTGTGAACTGTTTAGGATTGTTTAGAGAAACTGATAGATTGGTTCAAAAAACTTCATTGATAATGCAAGTAAAGATATGTTAAAAATATCAACTAATGTGTATAAAACAAATTAAACCAACCATAATTTGTATTGAGTATTGGGGCAGGACAATAAATGGAAGATAAATTTCAAAATTTAAAGGTGATGGTGATTGACGATTCAAAAACGATTCGTCGTACAGCTGAGACCTTGTTGCAACGTGAAGGTTGTGAGGTCATTACTGCTGTTGATGGCTTTGAAGCATTATCAAAAATCGCAGAAGCCAATCCAGATATCGTTTTTGTAGACATCATGATGCCTCGTTTAGACGGTTATCAAACCTGTGCATTAATTAAAAATTCTCTAAATTATCAAAATATTCCAGTGATTATGTTGTCAAGCAAAGACGGTTTGTTTGACCAGGCCAAAGGGCGTGTTGTGGGGTCGGATGAATATTTAACCAAGCCGTTTAGTAAAGATGAGCTGTTAAATGCGATTCGCAACCACGTTAGCGCATAAAATTAAAGATTGAGGAAAAAATGGCTCGTATACTTATTGTAGATGATTCACCTACTGAAACATTTCGCTTTAGAGAAATTTTGACGAAGCACGGTTATGACGTTATAGAAGCGACCAATGGTGCTGATGGGGTGACCATGGCGCAGGCAGAACTTCCTGACTTGGTGCTGATGGATGTGGTCATGCCAGGGATGAATGGCTTTCAGGCGACACGCCAAATCAGTAAAGGCAAAGACACACAGCATATTCCTGTTGTGATCGTTAGTACAAAAGATCAGGCTACAGACCGTGTATGGGGTAAGCGTCAAGGGGCTTGTGATTATTTGACCAAGCCGATTGATGAACAGCAGTTGATCGATGTCATTAAACAATTATTAAGTTAATTTTTTGCTCAAGATGAGCCTTCTCAATACGGGATAGGGTATGGCAGCAAATGGATTTATCGAATTGCTTCGCTTATCCAAGCGAGGTAACAAGCAATACACTGCAACTCAAAATGAAGTCAGCCGTTGGTCTGGTATTGCATTTGAGATGTTGGGGCAATATTTTGTTGCGCCTTTAGGGGAAATTTCGGAGGTCATTTATCCTCCGAAATATACACCTGTACCAAATACTCAGGCGTGGGTACGCGGTTTGGCCAATATTCGTGGACGACTACTTTCGGTTTCTGATTTAACACATTTTATCTCAGGGCAACGAAGTCAGTTTTCCCCGACGCAAAAAGTTATTTGTATTAGCCATCAAGACCATTATGTGGGGTTGGTCGTTGATCAGGTTTTGGGGATTCAACACTTTAATAAGAAGAGTTTTTTCTCCCAAAATAATGAGTTGGATAATAAATTGAAAGATTATTGCCAAGGTCATTTTCATCAACATAATCAACAATGGCATGTATTTTTATTGAGTCGTTTGTTAAACAATCCTCAGTACATGAATGCATCAATAAAATTTATAAACTAATTTAATACGCTACGGAAGATAAACGCGTATTTGGGGAGAAGCTGATATGGGCTTTAAACTTAAAAAAAAGAACGGCAATGGCGATAGTGCAGGGCTGAAAAAAGGCGGTGTGTTCTTAGATAATATTCGAACACAACTTGACCAGTTTTCACGCTTATTCGGTGAGACTGAAAAATCAAAACCGATTATCTATCGTGCTTTAATTGCGTTGGCCCTTGCAGTCATCCTCTTAATATACTTATTCGTCAGCGTACCGCGTTCGAATCAATTGACTCGTAGTTTGGGTGAGTTGCGTTTGTTATCGCAAACGATTTCACGTCAAGCCACTGAAGCAACGGCATCTGGTACACCAGAAGCAATGAAAAAATTGGTCGAGTCAGAAAAGCAGTTTGCTGAAAACTTAGACACTGTTGAAAGTGTCTACGGTAAAGGCTCTGATGAATATAAAAAGGTGAGTGGACTTTGGGACAATGTCGCAAAGAATATTGATCTGATTGCATCGCAACAAAAAGTCATTAACCAACTTTACGATACCAACATCTCGATCAGTGAAACGATTCCTGAAATTCAGGCGGAATACAACTTGATGGTCGACCAGATGGTTCGTGAAAACATGCCAAGTAGTCAGGTAATTATCACTAAAAACCAGGTGTTCATTGCAGAACGTATTTTACGTTCGATCAACTCGGTGCTGGTGGGTACAGACAACTCTAGCGTGTCAGCAAACGACTTTGGTGCTGATATTGATACCTTTGGTGTTTATCTGAATGCACAATTAAACGGTAGCTCTGAGCTTGGTGTAGACCGAATTAGTTCTTCGGCTTTACGTGAATCGGTAGATAGTATCAAATCTGATTATGACGCTGTATTGAAATCTGCAGCAGCAACCGTATTGCAAAACGCCAACCAGATTGTTCGCGTACGTCAGGCATCTTCACAAATTTTCTCTCAGTCTGATGCACTTTTGACATCATTGAATGATTTGTCGAATAAAGCAGAAGGTGGTTGGGGCAATGTCATTGCTGGTATCGTACTGATCGGTGCTTTAGGCTTGCTGGTATTCTCTGCACTACAATTACTTGCGTTACGTAGTAATACTGATAAAGAGCGTGTGACACGCTTACAAGATGAATATGACCGTAACCAGAACGCGATTTTACGTTTACTGGATGAGATTGCCGACTTAGCGGACGGTGACTTACGTTCGTATGCAACGGTATCGGAAGATTTTACGGGTGCGATTGCGGACTCGATTAACTTCGCGATTGACCAGTTACGTGACCTTGTATCTCGAATTACAGATACATCTCAAGAAGTTGCACGTTATACCCAAGATACGCAAAGCATTACCAACCAGTTGGCAGAAGCTTCTGAACATCAGGCGCAAGAAATTGCAGGTGCATCTGCGGCGATGAACGAAATGGCATTGTCGATTGACCAAGTATCTGCCAACGCTTCTGAGTCTGCTGACGTAGCACAACGTTCGGTACAAATTGCAACCAATGGTGCGCAAGTTGTAAACCGTTCGATTGAGGGTATGGATCATATTCGTGAACAGATTCAGGAAACTTCAAAACGTATTAAGCGTTTGGGTGAGTCTTCTCAAGAGATTGGTAACATCGTCTCGCTGATTAACGATATTGCCGACCAAACGAACATCTTGGCATTAAATGCTGCAATCCAAGCATCGATGGCAGGTGAAGCGGGTCGTGGTTTCGCGGTCGTAGCGGATGAGGTACAACGTCTTGCAGAACGTTCTGCATCAGCAACCAAACAGATCGAAAGCTTGGTAAAAACCATTCAAACAGATACCAACGAAGCCGTGATTTCAATGGAACAAACCACGTCGGAAGTTGTACGTGGTGCGAACTTGGCAAAAGATGCGGGTATTGCACTGGATGAGATTCAGACGGTATCGGGCGACTTGGCGAAACTGATTGCAAGCATTTCGGATGCAGCAAAACTTCAGTCTGCTTCTGCCAGTCATATTGCCACTACGATGAATGTCGTGCAGGAAATTACTTCACAAACCACAACAGCAACGTTTGATACAGCACGCTCAGTTTCTGAGTTGGCAAATATGGCTGAATCATTACGTGAATCAGTAACTGACTTTAAGTTACCTGATTAAACCGAATTGGGAAGGCAGATGGGGGTGTCTGTCTTTCCATTTATTTTAGAGATGTTGGATATCTCAACAAGGTGATGGCGAAATGGAACTACATCTTGTGTGATAGATATACGTAATTTTTACCCACGATTGGTGGATAAAAACGAAAGAAGCAGCTATGAAACAAATATTAAAAACGTTAGTTGAAACGATGACGCTTCCTGAAGACAGTTATCTTGAACAAGATGCAGAGATTCTTGAAATTTTTATTGAAGAATTAGATGAGATCTTTGTTGAGTTAGAACCATTATTAGTTCAATGGACGGAACAACCACATCAGCAAGATGTGCTTACAGACATTCGTCGCCATTTTCATACGCTGAAAGGCTCTGGAAGAATGGTGGGGGCGAAGTCGTCTGGAGAGTTGGCGTGGACGGTTGAAGATACCTTAAATCGTGTCATTGCAGGTACGATTAGCTTAAATACTGATATCCAAAGCTATATACAAGCAGTTTTCAATCTTTACCGTTTTAAACTGATTCATGATTTTAAAGCAGTTCAAAGTCATCTGATCGATTTCAGACCACTGGTTTTATTGGGGCAACAATTACAACAACAGCACAGTCCTGAGCCAGCATTGGCCGAGTTATTTAAGCTTGCTACTGATCTGACACATGACGATGTACTGACAGGTCTTGAATTGGCAGATGCAGACGCCGTTGAAGAAACTGTACCTGATAGCCTTGCAGTTGAATCCCTCGCTGCTGAGACAACAGTTCATACAGATGATGAGGTTCTTGCGAAGGAAACTTTGGCCATCTTCTTGGAAGAAGCAGAAGAACATCTTGCTACGATTGATCAATTCTTGGTGAATGAACGTCCAAGCAATGATCACTATAATACACTGATTAGAGCATTGCATACCTTACGTGGTAGCTCTGCCATGGCACATGTTGATCATGTATTTGAGGCCAGCTCAAAAGTTGAGAATCTGTTTAAAACATTATTACAAGAAGAACTGGATTCAAGTTCAGATGAAACCGCATTACTCACGCATTATGCTCAATTCGTACGTGATTATTTACACACCTTGAAACAGCAAGGTACACAGCAGAAATTTGATGAAATCTATGCAACCTTCAACGTTGCGTGGGATAGTTACGACTTCCAATTAGAAGAAAAGAATGGAACGACTGTACGACCACAAGGCTTGGTTTCTGAGTTGCTCGAACTGAATATTAATGACCTCTTAGATGTCGAGTTTGATTTTGAAAAACGCGCACGTCAGGAATTTCCTCAATATATTCAGTTACTCAGCCAGCAAGCAGAGACCTTGTTGCAGCACACCCATCATCATGCAACCATTGGGATGTATCAATACACCAGTCAGTTGCGTTCTAGCTATCAAGATATTCTCTTTAAGCCAAGCCTACTCAATCTTGATTATGCATTTGAGCTTTATCATCAAGTACATCAACAGTTTATCCAACTGTTTGATACCTTGGCGGCAGGACAGCGTGTTACCTTAAGCAAAGCGCATGAACTTGTTTTAAATGAATTAAGTTCATTCACTCAACAAAATGTTGAGTCTTTGGAAACCCCTGTCATTGAAGAGACGTTGACGGTTGAAGATACGAGTACAGTTGAATTACAACAGGCAGCTACGCCTGTTATTGCGAGCACAGATCTAGCAGCCCAATTCGCTTTAGATAAGCAACAGTTACAGTCGGATGATGCGAATCGAGACTTTGATCCTGACTTATTGGATATCTTCCTTGAGGAAGCCGATGAATTACTGGGTGGGATTGATACTGATCTGAATACATGGACTGCGGACCATCAAAATATCAATGCCTTGAAAAATTTGATGCGCTATCTGCACACCTTAAAAGGTGGTTCGAATATGATTCAAGCGCGTCATATTGGTTTGATTGCGCATGAATTAGAAACCATTTATGAAAAATTGATCAACCAACAGATTCAGGCAACACCACAACTGATTTCTGTGATTCGCTCGGTTCAAGATGATATTGCTGATCGAATTCAAACCATTCGTGATCAAAAAATTGATTATCCTTCAACGCATACTTTAACTGTTCTAGCCGACTTAGCCCAAACAGCGCCAGCTGCTGATCTGGCTGAAACTGAATCGAAAAGCATAGACGTAGAAGATCAGTTTGAATCCATCCAAGACGATACTGTAGCAGCAGAAACGATTGTTTCTGCAGCACCTGTTCAACTTGAAGCATCAGCATCTACAACGATAGATGTCACTGCATTCGCTGCACAGTTGGCCTTGGATAAGCAACAGTTACAATCCAGTGATGCAAACCGAGACTTTGATCCAGACTTATTGGATATCTTCTTAGAAGAAGCTGATGAATTGATGGGTGGGATTGATGCTGATCTCAATACATGGACTAGTGATCATCAGAATATCAATGCTTTGAAGAACTTGATGCGTTATTTGCACACCCTCAAAGGTGGTTCAAATATGATTCAAGCGCGTCATATTGGTTTGATTGCACATGAGTTGGAAACGATTTATGAAAAGCTGATTAACCAGCAGATTCAGGCAACGCCACAACTGATTGCGATTATTCGATTAGTCCAAGACGATATTGCAGATCGTATCCAAACCATTCGTGATCAGCAAACCGATTATCCATCAACCCATGTGGTGCAGCTACTTCAACAGGCAGATCAAGCAGTTGTTTCAGCTACTGTCGAACCTGTGCTTGAGACTGTAGACATACTGGAAACAGCTGAGACTGAGACAGTCGAGACTCAAACGGAAGCACTTGAGTTCGTCGAAGCTGAAATTGAAGTACAGCCGATAGTGCTTGAAGAGCAAGTCAGCAGCGTTGAAGTTGACGAGGAAGTACTTGAAGATACTTCAGCAGCTCAAACCGTTGAGACAGAGACGGCATCGGCTGAAGACGATGTTCGCTCTCTAGTTGAGCAAACCTTCCTGGAAGAAGCGGAAGAGTTAATAGAGCAGGCCCAAGGCCTATTAAAACAATGGTTTGATCAACGTGGTAACCGTAGTTTACTGTTGCAGTTACAGCGTAACGCTCACAGTCTTAAAGGTGGGGCGCGTATGGCAGAAATGGATGCGATTGCCATTATTGCCTACCACCTAGAAAATGCTTTCGAGCAATTTGGTGTACATCATTTCAACTCGAATGTGTATGACAATCTGCTTAACACTGCATTTGCTTGGCTTGAAGATGCAATATCTAAACGCCAATATGCGAACTTTGATGGTTTAAAACAAAGTTTAGAGAAGATGGAGTTTGTGGACGTTTCTGCACAACTACCACAGAAGCTTTCTGCGAAAGATATCTTTACCCCTGACTATACAATGGAGTTTGTTCAGGGCGATGGTACTGAGCCACCGTCAATGTTAGGCGAGTGGGAAACCACAGAACGCATTGAACAGAATAATGAAATGATCCGTGTCTCTGCTGACGTCATCGAGAAGATGATTGATCTGTCAGGGGAAAATGCGATCAACCGTTCACGTATCGAGATGGACTTAGGTCAGTTGGGCGGTACGTTGACGGAAATGGAGCTGGCGATCAAGCGTTTGGCCGATCAGTTACGCCGAATGGAAGGTGAGCTGGAAAGTCAGATTATTGCGCGTCATGGCGGTGAGAACTCGCGTTATGCAGACTTTGACCCGTTGGAAATGGACCAATATTCTTCATTAAACCAATTGTCTAAATCATTGGCAGAATCTGCATCGGACTTGGTTGACTTTAAAACCACGCTGTCTGAAAAGATTCGTGATACCGAAGGTTTGTTATTACAGCAGTCTCGTATCCAAGCCGAAATTCAAGAAAGTTTAATGCGGACACGTCTGGTTCCATTCTCACGGCTATTGCCGCGTTTACAGCGGATCGTGCGTCAAACCGCTTCAACCTTAAATCGTCCTACAGAGCTGGTGGTCAATAATACCGAAGGTGAATTAGACCGCAGTATTCTTGAGCGTTTGGTTGCTCCGTTTGAACATATGTTACGTAACGCGATTGACCACGGGATTGAAGATCGTGAGCAACGTTTGCAGGCACAAAAGCCAGAAACTGGACATATCGTACTGAACATTGGTCGTCAGGGTACCGATGTGGTGGTGACCTTCAGTGATGATGGTAAAGGGATTGATGTTAACCGCATTAAAGAAAAAGCCTTACAAACGGGGTTGATGACCAAAGATCAGAAGTTGGATCAGGAAGAAATTCTACAATTTATCTTCCATCCTGGCTTTAGTACAGCAGCTCAAGTGACGCAGATTTCTGGACGTGGTGTCGGTCTGGATGTGGTGCAAAGTGATATTAAAACCTTGGGCGGTCATGTCAGTGTCGACTCAACTTTAGGCAAAGGCACGACCTTTACCATTCGCGTTCCAACCACCGTGGCGGTAAGCGATGCCTTGATGGTAAAAGCAGGCGATCAACAATTTGCTTTCCCATTGGCACAGATCGATCGTATTGTTCGTATTTCGCCAATGGCATTAGAGCAGTACTTCGATAGCCAAGAAGACTACTTCAGTATCGACCAAGAACGCTATCGTTTACGTTATTTGTCGGAGTTCGTTGCAGGGCAACCAATTCCACGTTTGAGTGGTGTAGTTCATTCACTACCTGTACTGTTGATTAAAGGTGCTCAAGGTCAAACCACAGCCTTGCTGGTCGACCAACTGATTGGTTCACGAGGACAAATTGTTGTAAAACCTGTGGGGCAACAGTTCTCAAGTATTGGGGTGATTGCGGGTGCAACGATTCTCGGTGATGGTCAAGTCTGTTTGATTCTGGATGGTCAAAACATTGCTCGACAAGCACAGTCGACTGCCCGCAGTAAACAAGCAGATGAGACTTATACCAAGCAGCGTTATGATGAACGTCGCCTGATTATGATTGTCGATGACTCGGTAACGGTACGTAAGGTGACATCACGCTTGCTAGAACGTCAAGGTTACGATGTTGTCACTGCGAAAGATGGTGTTGATGCAATCGAACAACTTGAGACGATTAAGCCAGATCTGATGTTGCTGGATATCGAGATGCCGCGTATGGATGGTTTTGAAGTATCGAATCTGGTACGACACCATGAAATACACCGAGATCTACCAATCATTATGATTACATCACGTACCGGTGAGAAGCATCGTGAACGTGCATTATCGCTCGGTGTAAACCAATATATGGGTAAACCATTCCAAGAAGAGGCACTTCTGGAAAATATTGAAAGCTTACTGACTGTGCGCTAAGAGGTGAAAAATAATGGCTAAGAAAAGCGCAAATTCGACACTGGGGCAGATTGACCAGCAAGAGTTACAACATTTAATTACGGTTTCAACGGGATTTATTGATGCATATATTATTCAATGCCATCAAAAAGTGCCGATGCTGTTACCACAAAATATTGTGCTATCAGCAATGGATACGCAAACCAATGTAGATCATATCGAATGGCATGATCTAAAACTTCCTGTCTATGCGGTGAATGATCCGAAGCAGAAACAGGGGGTTGCATTGGTGATTGAAGGGGACGATGTTTCTGAGCGATTTGCCCTTGTCTGTAATGAAATGCCTGAATCGATTCGTGTGCGTATTTCGGAGATTGTAGATGAAGAGCGCGAAACCGATGATGACAAAGTCTTTAAATATGTAAAAATGGGTGAACATGAATTCTATGTTCCCCATCTACAAAATATACAGACCCAGCTTGGGTTGTAATAAAAAAGGAACTCATTTGAGTTCCTTTTTCGTTGATATCTTTTATTTTTAAGCAAGCAGCTCGATTAGAATCTGTTCATAGATTTCAGCCAATGGTTCAAGCTCTGCCACATTGACATGCTCATTGATCTGGTGGATGGTCGCATTCAACACACCTAATTCAAGTACTTGTGCGCCTGTGGGTGCAATAAAGCGGCCATCTGACGTTCCACCGCTGGTTGAAAGTACCGTATCAATACCCGTGACATTTTTAATTGCAGTTTTTGCCGCATTCACCAATTCACCGACAGGCGTCAGGAATGGTAAACCCGATAAAGTCCACTGAATATCATAATTCAGTTGATGTTTATCTAAGGTCTCAAGTACACGTTGTTTTAAAATGTCAGCAGTGACTTCGGTTGAATAACGGAAATTGAAAGTGACTTTTAAGGTACCAGGAATAACGTTGGTTGCGCCAGTGCCTGCTTGAATATTGGAAATTTGAAACGAAGTTGCAGGGAAATATTCATTGCCATTGTCCCAAGTCGTTTCGCACAATTCATTGATGGCTTTTGATGCAGAGTGAATTGGGTTTTCAGCAAGATGTGGATAGGCAACATGACCTTGCTTACCATGAACCGTAAGTACGGCATTGAGAGAGCCACGACGACCGTTTTTGACGATATCACCCAATTGATTTGTGCTCGATGGTTCACCCACCAAACACCAAGTCATCTTTTCATTACGCGCTTCTAATGTTTCAACGACTTTAACGGTACCGTTAATCGATGGGCCTTCTTCATCGGAGGTGATCAGATAGGCGATCGAGCCTTTATGATTCGGATGCTTTGCGACAAAGCGTTCAGACGCAACAATCATTGCAGCCAAAGCCGTTTTCATGTCCGCAGAACCGCGACCATATAACTTACCATCGCGAATGCTCGGCAGGAATGGATCTGAATTCCATGCATCTAAATGTCCAGTGGGTACCACATCGGTATGTCCTGCAAAGCAGAATACCGGATTTTCAGTACCGCGACGCGCCCATAAATTATCAACATCTTCAAAACGCATGTGTTCGATATTAAAGCCAATCTTTGCCAAGCGTTCAGCCATGATGTTCTGGCAATCATGGTCTACAGGAGTAACAGAAGGTTGACGTAGGAGTTGTAAACTAAGTTCAAGCGTATCGGAATGGTTCATGCGGGATGTAGCTAAATCTGGTGAAATGTGAACCGATATAATAGGGGAATATGCAGCAGAAAGGTATGGAAAAATAAACCTTATCTAGGTTTAGATAAGGTTTTGGTAAGTTGCTTTCAGGGATTACATTTTATCTTGTGTTTTCTCCGCAGTTTGTGTGACTTTATCACCTGCCTTAGACACATCTTTACCAATACCTTTGAATGTATTACAGCCAGTTAAAACAAAAGCAGTCATGATTGAAGCAACTAAAATTTTTTTCATCATCGTCTCCATTTCAATTTAATTATGATGTACTTAAGAGGCTAAAAAAGTTAACAGAAAATGACTATGTGGGTTTGATGGTAGATATGTTATAAAATGTTAATTTTTAGAATAATAATTCATTTTATTTCATAAATAAAAGTGAAGGTTGGCGGAACATATAAAAAGCACAGGTGGGAGTCTTTTGATAATAAAGCCCATTGGTCCACCAGACTGCGGTTTGTGATGAGGGCGCTAAATCAGGACAGAGCCATTCATGTCGTTGTAAGCGATAATAAGGCGTTTGTGGGATGGATGTACCCCATTGGCCTAAACGTCGTGATGCATTGATCCAAGACGGTAAAGTTAAGCTGTTTTGTGGTTCAGGTAGATAGAGTTGGCCTTTCATCACGGCAAACTTTCTTTGAATTTGATGGTGACTAGCTTCTGAAAATTGAAATTGACGTTCGGTAAAATGTTTTAACTTTCGATGCAAGGTATCTTCTCTGTTTAGTCCGTACCATTCCGCTAAATCTAATTTATTTTCACCTAGGTAATATTTTAAAGCCACTTCCCAGTGTTCAACTTCATCTGTCTGTGTATTCAGTACAACAAAATCAAGCTCACCTAAGGTCACGGCACCTGCGATTTTTTGGATACTATGCCCTAACAGCTGATAAGGATGGTAAGCATCATCTTGTAGCCAAAACCACAATAAATTTTCAAAGCGCAAACCGAGGCGCGTACTTTTTAATTGTGCAAGAAAATCCATCAGAGGCTGAGGCTGTTGATCGAGCTGCTTCAATCTTTGTTCATAGTTCTGGTAGTGACTGTGCCAAATCGAATCGTGATGCAGCTCAAAATGATGTTTTACTTTCAGGTCATTGGGAATTTGAGCCAAAATATTAGGACTAGCAATACAAAACGCTAAATGCCGTACGATAGGATGCTTAAACTGTAACCACGGTTCAAAATAACTGGAAGTGGCAATCAGGTTAGACATGAATTAACTCAATCATTGAAATAATAAGTGAAGTTTAAGAAAGAACGATAAAAACACTTTATACTAGCACGGTTGTAAATCGGTGTTGGTTAATTGCTCAATGAAAACATTATTCTGGCGTAGTTTAGTCGTGATTTTTATTACGTTAGGAATTATTGGGGCAATTCTGCCGGGGATGCCGACCACTGTATTTCTGATTTTGGCAGCATGGGCGGCGTCGAAAGGCTGGCCTGAAATGGATGCATGGTTATTGAATCATCCTAAATATGGTCCGACCTTACGCAATTGGCGTGAACATGGCACGGTTCCTCGTAAAGCAAAATGGATCGCCAGTATCATGATGTTGCTCAGTGGTATTTTGATGCTATTTACCAATGCGCCATTTTGGGTAAAAGTCTTTACTGATGTGACTATGTTTATTGTGGCAGTGTGGCTGTGGTTAAGACCCGAGCCTGAACGAGGATAAACAAACTTTAAGTATCGCTTTAAGGATTTGTCCTGAGAATCGATTAAAGCGCTACTTATCGCAGATCCAAAAGATCAGAACAAGATCAAATCATGTTGCATTGTTTTGTTTCTATATTTAGAACCAACGAGTAATTAAAACTACCTAAAAATACAAGAAAAAGATTGCAGTCTATGTTGAAATAAAACTGTTCTATCATCTATCGAGATAAAAATGAGCTATACCCTAGATCAGGCAGATATCGTCATTGATTTAGCAAAACAAACCTTACATTTGCCAAAACATAATAAATTCTATGTGATCTCTTCTGGTAAAAACGGTATTGGCGAACAGGAAAATAGTGGTAAAACCCCAAGGGGCTGGCATCAAGTTGCACAAAAAATTGGGGGAGATGCCCCTAAAAATGCCGTATTTATTGCACGTCAGCCTACAGGTGAAGTGTATAACCAACAATTGGCGCAGCAATTTCCACAACGTGATTGGATTTTATCTCGCATCTTATGGTTGGATGGTTTAGAGGACGGTTTTAATCATGGGGAAGGGTGCGATACCTTTAAGCGCTATATCTATATTCATGGTACGCCAGATACTGAACCGATGGGCATTCCGATGTCACATGGCTGTATTCGAATGAAGAATGATGAAGTTCTTGAATTGTTTGAACTCGTTTCTGAGCAAGCTGTGGTTTATATTTCTGAGCAAGGCTTAGAAAATAATGCATGAAAATGCAAATAAGTGCTTAAATAAAATACGGAAATGTTGGTTTTTTCAAAGAATTACTTATTTTTTAATCATTCACACGGTTTTTTCGGAAAAGAGTGGCAAAAGCGTTTGACAGGCTGTAAAGATTCTCTATAATGCACCTCACAAACGATGAAGACGTTAAGGGCGCTTAGCTCAGTTGGTAGAGCGTCTGCCTTACAAGCAGAATGTCGGCGGTTCGATCCCGTCAGCGCCCACCAAGCCTTTACGTTAAAACTCAAGTGCAGCGGTAGTTCAGTTGGTTAGAATATCGGCCTGTCACGCCGAGGGTCGCGGGTTCGAGCCCCGTCCGCTGCGCCACTTAAGTTTTAATAATTGTTTGTCATGATTGCAAAATTATCGTGCAGCGGTAGTTCAGTTGGTTAGAATATCGGCCTGTCACGCCGAGGGTCGCGGGTTCGAGCCCCGTCCGCTGCGCCACTTAAATTTGCAAGAATGAACACCTTGGAATACAAGATGATAATTTTATCTTGCGTCATAAAGATTGATAGTTAATCAGTTTTTATTCCTTAGGGCGCTTAGCTCAGTTGGTAGAGCGTCTGCCTTACAAGCAGAATGTCGGCGGTTCGATCCCGTCAGCGCCCACCATAATTTGTGACTTTTACTTCTCGTTATGAAGTAATCCAGTGCAGCGGTAGTTCAGTTGGTTAGAATATCGGCCTGTCACGCCGAGGGTCGCGGGTTCGAGCCCCGTCCGCTGCGCCATTCTCTTGATTCCCTGTTCAAGAGGGTGAAAATGTAAGACACTACGCACTCCGTTCGTCTTGCGTCATAAAAATTGATATTCAATCAATTTTTATTCCTCAGGGCGCTTAGCTCAGTTGGTAGAGCGTCTGCCTTACAAGCAGAATGTCGGCGGTTCGATCCCGTCAGCGCCCACCATATCTCTCTTCAAAGCTCATATCATTGTAATCAATACAAAGTTATTCTATGATTAGCGTCAATAATGATTCTAATATTGAAGTACTTTATGAGAAACCCTTATCAACGCAAGGCTGCGTCGAAATCTCAAACCACACCTTCTGGTTCTTCACTCAAAGACGCTTACCGTCAGTTTATTCAAAATATTATTATGCAACGCCACGTGATTGCGCTTTATCATGACGGGTGGGCTTTATGCTCAACGCCTTCTGGACAGCATGCATTATCCGTTTGGCAGAATAAAAGTTTGGCAAAATTACTGATTAAAGATAATTGGGCGCAATACGAAATCCAAGAAGTGCCATTACTGGCTTTCATTGAGAAGATGATTCCATTTTTAAAAGAAAACAATACGATTTTATCTTTAGATTTAACACCAGAGGGAAACAATCTGTTGGTTTCCCCTGATGCTTTATTATTGGATATTAAGAATTTTTTATATCAAGTTTATTTACAACGCCCAGATGTATTTGCTGAGTTAAAACTACCATTACCACGTGATATTCGTTTGCATAACTCAGCATCATCCTGAGATCGAGAGAATAATCTCTCAATCAATACTCATTTAACAGCCAACCACTGGCATAGGCAAAGTATTCTCTTAACCATGCGTTATAACGTGTCGCCAAAGGTGTGGTTGCACCCAGCAGGGTGATATTGCTATAACCTTGTTTCTTGGCAATTGCTGAAGCGCGTAAAGTATGGAAATCACTGGTCACGATTGCAATGGGTTGCTGGATGTTGATGTGTTGTGCCTGTAATAAAGTCTGACTATTTTTGAGATTTAGCTCAGTGCTGGTACTTTTGTCTTCTAAAATAATTTGTGATGCAGGTACATGGTAGTGCTGTTGTACATAGCGTGACATCACTGCAGCTTCGCTCGTAGTTTCACCAAAATCGATACCACCAGTCATGACTAATTTGGCTTGAGGTTGAGCTAAAGCAACCGGTGCGGCACGGTCTAGGCGTTTCGCCAATGTGGCAGAAGGTTGTCCGTTTTCAACACCACTGCCCAATACAATGATGGCTTTAACAGGAGGGACAGGTTGAGTCTGCTCATTATTATCTGATAGATAATTAAAAAAATAGCCTAAGCTGACGACCCAGATCCAAAAGCAAAGCCAACCAAAACGCCAAATGGAATGCAAACGGAAATGATAGAAGAAGAAACGTTCAATGTGATAATAGAAATAAGCATACAGGCAGAAAAATAACCCAAGCAGCAGCGGGAGTACGGTTCCGATATGAATCTTTTTAAAGGCGATCAGAATTGCGCCATCGATGAAAAGAATTGAACCGATAAGGGCTAAAGCAATACGAACCCATGAACTTATTTGCATAATCTTAATTGTGTCGATTTGAACCGTGCTAAGTGTATGCAAAATTCTAAGAAAGGCAAATTCTCTTATCGTCTTATGAAAAAAACGAGTGGCTGGCACTCGTTTTTTTAGATTGAAAAGAATTAATACACGTCTCGACGATAACGTCCAGCTTGTCTTAATGCATCAAGTTTTTCTTCACTCAAGATATCAATCAATGCTTGATCTACACCTGAAGCCATACCTTCAATGCTACCGCAGACGTAAATGACGGCGCCTTGATCAACCCATTTAATCAGTTCATCAGCATTATTGCGTAATACATCCTGAACATAGATTCGTTGTTCTTGATCACGAGAGAAAGCCAGATCTAGACGCTGTAGTGTTCCCATGTTTAACCAGGTTTGAATGTTTTCTTGGTAGAAGAAATCATGTTCGCGTTGGCGCTCACCAAAGATCAGCCAGTTGGCCGTGTAATTTTGTCGATTACGCTGTTGTAACAGGCTCATCAAACCAGCAATACCTGTACCATTACCAATACAGATAATCGGGCGGTTATCGTCAATTAAATGGAAGGATTCATTGGTCCGAATACGTAAAGCAACCGTTTGCTTAAGCTCTGCAAATTCGGTTAACCAACCAGAACCAAGGCCGAGTTGATCATTTTCATCGCGTTTTTGTCGGATCACCAATCGCAGTATTTGTTGCGATGGGATACTGGCAATCGAATATTCACGTGTTGGTAGTGTCGGCAGCTGTTCCAGTAAATTTTCGAGTGAACTAAATGGCTTGATTTCAACACGTAGATTTCTATCCCAAAGCACTTGTTCAATATTTTGGTTCAATGATTGAACGATACTGTGTGCTGGGGTTTGGTACTTGATCAAGAAGTCTTGAATTTCAGCTAGGTTATTGGCTGGTTGAATCTCAGCAATATCACCTGCATGCCATGTCATATCAGAAGCTGTAGTGAGTTCGATGTTATATGCTGCTTGTCCTAAACTGTCTGGATTGAGCAGGGAACGTTCGCTTAAGGTCCATTGATCAAATACTTTCTCAATATTCATCGCATGTAACTCATGCTGAGTCACCGCAGATAAGCCTTGATTCCAACGTTGAATATCGTTGGCATTGGCATTATCGACTTCGATCACATCGAACAATGGTTGTGCTTTGCATTGTTTTAGCCATGCATCTACGGCATAACCAAAGCTGCAATAACTATCTGGATATTCTTTTGATCCCATTGCCAAGACTGCATATTGCATTTGACTGAGATCAAGGTTTTGCTGCATCAGTTTCTTGCTGAAACTTGCGGCGAGATCGGGTGCCTCACCTGTACCATAAGTACTTACAACAAATAAAACTTGCTCCGCCTGCAATAGGTCTTGCTCGGTGAGCTGTTGAATGGGTTTAACCGTGGTTGGCTGTTGTGCTTCCTGTAAACTTGTTGCAGTACGCCAAGCCAGTTGTTCAGCTACACCTGTTTGTGTTGCATAAGTGATCAGCCACGGTGTTGCATTCGGGTCAATGTGCTGAGCGCTTAAAGACTGACGTGCAGCTTGGGTGAGCTTCTTCTGCTTGCGACGTTTAAGATATAGCATCCAACCCGTCACGAAGAATAAAGGCATGGCCAATGAAGCCAGCATGGCAATAAATTGATAGGTTGATCCAAAGAAGCTACCACGATGCACAGGCAGCATGCTGCTCATGATTTTTTCATTGAGCTTCTTGTCTTCATACAGTTCAAATTTTTCAAAGCGATTATTCTGATAATTATAAACTGCTTGGTTACGTGCACGTTCATGTTGAGGAATGACATCGACAAAGGACAATTCAACCTTGGCATCATCGTGTTTAGGAATATTCAAAGTAAGACTAGAATATTCACGCCCAATTTGAGCATTTACACCTGTCCATGTTTGGGTGAGGATGGTATTGACCTGCGTTTTTGCCAATTCAGGTTGTTTATCTTTACCACGTTCATTATTTTGTTGATTGCGTTGTGGTTGTTCAACCCCCATGACTTTGAACATACCTGCGCGCCACCAGTCATAAGACCAATATAAGCCAGTGCAGGCAAATAACAGATAGAACACGATGACCCATGTGCCAACAACGGCATGTAGATCCCAAATGAAATTGCGACCTTTAAGTTTTGGCTTAATAAAGAACCATTGTTTGATAGTATGTTTCTTTGGAAAGCGTAGATAGATACCGCTCAATACAAAGAAAATCAGCATCAGAGTAGATGCACCTGTAATCTGCGCCCCAAACTCACCAGCGGTTAAATTACGGTGTAAACGCTGAATAAATTGCAGCGTATCACGGCCTTTAACTTCAGGTAATACTGCTGCTGTATACGGGTTTACCATCATATTATAGCCACGACGCGTACCTTCTTTTTTAATATTGACGGTAGACGATTCGGTCGGATCAGCAGCGATGGTAATACTATTAATTTCAATCTCTGGTTGTTGCTGATTGAAATGCTGATACAGCTGGGCCGGAGTGAGTTTTGGTGTTTGAGCAGCCTCAACCACATAACTGTCTTGGTTGATCCATTTTAGAATTTGTGGCTCGTAAGAGTAAATTGCACCCGTCACACCCATTAAAGAAAGAATGAGCCCTGCGGTAATCCCTAAAAACCAATGGATTTGGAAGAAAACTTTTTTAAACATGGTCAAAAAATGGAAAGATAATGAAATTCATGTAAAAAATTATAACCTAAGAATAAGAATACAATATAGATTTTGCAGGTAATATTGATTTTGATTCTTATTTACCTTTTTGGGACAAAATAATCGAATCAAAAAGCAAAAAGTTTAATAAGAATAATAGTTTAAATTTTTCCTCTAAGACACTGCGAGAAAATTTGTTTTGAGTTTTAACTCTCTAAAACGATAATAATTATTATTTTCATGATTGAGAGGCAATTAAAAGTCATTTTATCTCTCACAAAAACAACTTTTTCAGCTCAATATTTGCAATGCATGTATGAACAAATAACAAACTTTACTGTGAATATCGATATTGCATAACAGAGCTAAGACAGTCTTTGAATACGACAACCCCGCAGCAGGATAGAAGGAATATTATTCTGACCGCGTAGGAGCGAATATGCAGGTCCAACAGGGAAAAACAGTACTCACGATAGCAATACAGATCGCATTATTGAGTATGGTACATGGTGTGGTGGTTAATGCTTATGCTGCCAATGAGGGGCAATTAAATCCTAAGACCTTGACTGGTGAAGCGGAATTAGTGACAGAGAGGAATCCATCACGACTTCCTGTGATTAAAGTTGCTGCTGAACCTCAGGAGGTTGGATTAAAAAAGCAAACGGAAACAGGTGCTTTGGGTAGTCGTTCCATCTTAGATACTCCTTTTTCTATGGCAGTGGTGGAAAGCGAGGATATTCGTAAACGTGGAGCCAAATCTATCGCACAAATTTTTGTCAATGATGCCTCTGTTTATTCACCAACCAGTTCAGCAACAACTGATTGGTGGGGAGCGCATATTCGTGGTTTAGGTGTTCGCAATTTTTATGCGGATGGACTGCCAATGGATCTATATTGGGGTGGGGATTTTCCAGTGGAAGCAGCAGAAACGGTAACTGCTTTAAAAGGATTAAAGGGTTTTATGTATGGTTTTGGCTCACCAGGTGGGGCCATTAGCTACAGCTTAAAACGCCCGAAAGATGTTCCTGAAACCGTGGTGGATGTGGGTTACCGAAATAGCAGCTTATTTTCTGCGTTATTAGACAGTAGTGATCGAACCGATATGGGAGATATTGGTTATCGCGTGGTGATTGGAGGTGAAAAGGGCGAAGCCTATAATGTTGCTGAAGCAAATCGTTTCGTGGGTTCTTTGGCGTTGGATAAAAAATTCAATGATCAGTTCAGTTGGAATGCAAATTTTACTTATGAGAAGAATAAGCTCGAACATGAACCTCTTCAATTTTATTTAGGGCGTTATGATGTGACAGGGAGTGCTAGAAAATTACCTAAAGTCACCTATAACTATGAAAATATAAATGTTGATAATGCCTATTATGATACTTCCACTTTTGCGGCATCGACTGGCCTAAGTTGGAAGTTGAATGAGAGCTGGGAAAGTAAATATCAGTTTGGTTATACACGCAAAGAGCATGAATCAAGAAAAGCCTTTGCAAATTTACAAAACAGAAATGGGGATTATTCGGGCAGGTTATATGATTTTGCTGGCGTGTTGGAAAGCTATGTTAATCAGGTGATGTTAAATGGCAAATTTAACACTGGACTGATTGGGCATGATGTGGTGATGGGTGTCGGCTATCAACGAAGCCAAGATCGATATAGCAATGAAATGTATTATGGAAATGATTTTAATGGAAATATCTACCAAGACCAAAAGTTTATGATTAGCCGTCAACCAAATTTTAGTCTTGCACCTAAAAGTCGTGATGAAAGCCAAACTTACGGATTTGTAAGTGATACAGCTCATTTCAATGATCAGTGGCAGACAATTTTTGGTTTACGCTATACCTATTATGATCGCGAAGATGTAGATCGAGATCCAACTAAAAATTCAGGCTATAGCACCAAAACTACCACACCAACAGTTGCGATTTTATATAAACCTACTCCAACAGCAACTTTGTATAGCAGTTATGTCGAGGGACTGGAAGCAGGCTCTCGTGTGAGTGAAATGTATGCCAATGTTGGGGAGATATTGAAAGCCACGGTCAGTAAGCAATATGAAATGGGGTTTAAATATGACGCTGCGCCATTTAGCTTTAGCTCTGCCTTATTCAAAATTGAACGGGTTGAAGCAATTGATCGTATTCAAGATGGACAACGATATTTAAAACAGGATGGTCTAACTACGTATAATGGGATGGAGCTAAATGGGAGCTACAGTCCAATAGATGCATGGAAGCTTGGGATTAGCTTGATTGGTTTAGATGCGACGATTGACCAAGTATCAGAAGCAAATCAAGCGACTCAAGGAAACCGACCCGCCAATGCCTCTAAATGGCAAGGTGTGATTCATACTGAATATCAGTTAAAAGCCATTGAAGGACTCAGCGTGCATGGTAATGTTCGTTACAACGGGACTTCTTATGCATCTACAAGTAATGATCTTAAACTTCCCGCTTATCGCATCGTCAATGCAGGTCTGTCTTATAAATTTAAATTGAGCAATCGTGATGCGGTCCTGAATGCCAATATGAATAATGTATTGAATAAAAAATATTGGGCAGGTGGTGACTGGGGAGCAGCCAATGTTGGCGAAGCACGCAATGGTTCGCTGGGTTTGAGTTTTAATTGGTAGGCTAGAAACAACAAACCCAGCCTCTTGGCTGGGTTTGGGTATACTTTAAATCGATTAGATTGATTTAGGCGCACCAACCGTTTCATTCAAGTGTCTACGTACGGTATTGAACGAGAAATTCTTCGAGTCCATACGCTTTGGTAAAATATAGGCACCTTGTTGTTCTTCGCCTTTTGTTTTTACCTTGAAGTTCACTAAAATAAAGTCTGGCGAGCTATACCATTCGTAAATGTCTTTCCAGCCAATCGTTGCAGTGCCTTCTTGAAGCCCCATTTTTTGGCGCATCACGATACCATGAGGTTGCACCCCTAAACGAAGCCCTTTAATTTCTTGAACAGGGAATTCGGTCATCTTGCGTTTGACATACCATTCCAGACCAAATCGTTTGATGAGGTAGAAAAGTGCCACACCGATAATCACCACCCAACAAATCACAGTTGAGTAGGTGGAGTAATATTTAATAAGTCCTGCAGCAACTAAAGAAAGCACGACTAGTGCAATCATAATCATCCATGCTTTGCGGCTGAATTTGTTAGTACTACGCCAAATCATAAGTTGAGCTTGACGTTGTTCAGCTTCAGAAACTTCGTAAGGAACAGGTTGTAGCGTATAAGCGTATAGCGTTTTGGCGGTCATAGTGTAAAAAATGAGTTTAGAACTGGGTTAAGTTTATCACCTATTGGCATGCAAAGATATTATGCCAAAGGTGGATACGTTACAGAGATGCAAACTCAGTGCCATCTTCATTAGGTTCATGGCTTAAACTTTGTTTCAGCATACTTAAACGGGTTAAGACACTCAGCATCAATGAAAGCTGCTGCAAAATAATTAATGCTTTGGGATCATGATCTTCATCTGTGTTTAAACGCTCACGGATGGTTTGCATCATATTTTGTGCTGATAAATCAGGGACTTCATCTCGGAGCAGCGCACCTTGAATATCATCTAAAGCCTGATCCAGTAAGGTCAATACTTGTTGATCTTGAATTTGCTCACGATGCGCACCTAAGGCAGCAATATAACTTAAAAAAGTATGACTCAGACATAAAAACTCAAATGCCAAGCTTTTTTGATTCACATCAATATTTGGTTCAGTGGCAATCGTCGAAATGAGTGACGCCACTTCTGCATCGGTATTATGTGCAGCACGTCGAACCACCCGATAATTCAAGGCATTGTTCCGCCCCTGATGATACTGTGCAACCACTTCTGCTAGATATTTACACTGTGCCTGTAACGAGCGTTGAATCGAACGAGGCAGTCTGCGGAATTTCCAGTCTGGCCAGATAAAACTAACACCAAACCAAGCTAAGGCACAGCCAATCACAGTATCGATTAGGCGCGGCAAACCCGCTGCAAAAGCTGAGCCGTCTAGATTAAAGTTGATTAACGCCAGAATGGTAATAAATGCAGTGGCTTGCGCATATTGCTTACTACGTAATTCTAAAAATAGAACACCGCTCAGCACCAACATGACCAATTGACCTTCTATTGAAGGAATAAAGTAGATAATCGCGAGACCAACAATAATCCCGACCAAAGTTCCGACGATACGAAGATATAAACGTCGTTTGGTAGCATTGAAGTTGGGTTGGCAGACAAACAGCGCGGTGAGTAAAATCCAGTAGCCGTACGCAATATTGGTGAGCTGAATAAACAGATAACCAATAAATAAGACAATCGACAAGCGGATTGCATGTCGGAATAACACGGACTCAGGGGTGAGGTGTTGTTTCACTCGAACAAGGATGTCATTCCAACCTTTCAGATCATCGTCCTTCAATTGACTTTCTGCATGTTGGGCATTGATCTGTTGTAGATTTCGCTCAGTTTCTAAGTTTTGTAATTGTGCATCAATGGATTTAAGGTTTTGATACAGTGCAAATAGGGCATTAATTCGCACCTGATCGTAAAGACCTTCTTGTTTGAGCTTTTCCAGCGATAAGCGTAGATTTTCAAAAGTATGTTTAAAGCGTTTGTTATGTACATACCGAGTACGGCTCAAAATGGATTGAGCCAGATCCTGACAAGCTTTACCTTGAATCGACAGGATACGCTGGAAGCGAAACAAGATGTCGCTGTGCTGAAATACTTTGGCCAGCTTTTGATAATCAATATGTGCGGAATCTGCACGTTCATGAATATCTTGTGCCACAAAATAATATTGAAGACTACGCCGCGTATCTTTTTGCCCACGGTCACCTTTTAAGCGGGTCAACAGGGACATGCGCATATCATTAAAGATCGCCACTAATTTGCCGTTCTCCAAGGCAATATCAATCATGCTTTGTTGATAGCTTGAGGGCGTCATATCCACATCAAATAAATTTGATTTGGCAAATAAGAAGCTGCCCAATGCCGTATATGAGGCAGATAACTGATCTTGTACTTTTCGCACTGGAAAAAGTAGAAAACTAATGGTAGAGAGCAGTCCGTACCACGCTGCCCCAAGCACTAACAGCGCGGGTTGTAGATACCATTGTTCAAATAAGTGCACTCCGAGCATGGTATAGACCGAGACCACCAAACACCCGTAAGCAATCGTCGCATAGCGCCGACCTAAAGAGCCGAGTAAGATCCAGCCAATACATGAGGCAATCAGTCCAATTGCAAAAGCAACAGGGTAGGGAAAGAGCAGTTGAACCGAAGCAGCGGTAATGAAGAATCCAATATAGGTATAGATCAGATTCATGATCCGTACAGAAAAACGGTCATCAATATCACTAATCGCTGCGGCAACCACACCCAAAGTTAGTGGAATAGTCGCCAATTGATAATTTAAAAGATAGGGAACAAAAGCTGTGCCCGTAAAGGCGATTAACATGCGCACGTTATACATTAACGTGGTGTTATAGGTTGCTTGTCTTAAACGTCCGAACCAAGGATTCAAAGTTTGTCCTTTTTATATTCTGCAATCGATTTTCTGATTCTTATTATGCACAAATATGTTGAGGATGCTAAGCTTAGAATCCAGTAATAAGTGAAAAGTAGTGCATTATGCAGGCCGAGCAAACCAATCAACGTCAATATTCAACAGCATGGATTTTGTTGCTTGCTTTGTTAACCGCATTGGGGCCGTTGTCGATTGATATGTATTTACCTGCTTTGCCTCAAATGGCAGATGAGTTTGGGGTAAGTACGCAAATGGTGGCGAATACCTTACCCGCGTATTTCTTGGGGCTGGCGATTGGACAATTGATTTATGGTCCTGTCAGTGACCGCATTGGACGTAAAAAGCCGCTATATTTCGGTTTAAGCCTCTACGCTATCGCCAGTTTGGTATGTGCTTTTGCCACCAATGAATGGGCGCTGATTGCAGCACGTATTTTTCAAGCTCTGGGTGGTTGTGTGGGTGTGGTGATGGCCAGAGCAGCAATTCGCGATCGACTTGATATGCAAGGTTCTGCGCAAGCATTTTCAAGCATGATGATCGTTATGGGGTTGGCACCTATTCTTGCGCCGATGTTTGGTGCATGGATTCTGAACTTTTTCCCGTGGCAGGTGATTTTTATTACGCTGTCTATAATTGGGGTGATTTGCTGGTTGTGTGTCCACTTCTTCTTTAAAGAATCATTGCCTGTCGAGCGCCGTTTAAAATTATCTGCGTATCAAGTCACAACACTCTATGCGGCCATCTTAAAAGATGAAAGTTTTCGCGTACCGATGCTCGCAGGCTGTTTAACAGGTGCGGCCTTATTCTGCTATATCAGCTCGGCTTCAGCGGTCTTTATGGGGCAGTATGGATTGTCTCAGCAGCATTTCTCTTATGCATTTGCATTGAATGCAGCGGGGATCATGTTGATGTCATCCATCAATAAACATCTCAACACTCGCATGGGAATTTTTCAACGCTTGCGTTTGGGTGGTTCAATTCAATGTTTTGGTGCATTGATTGTGTTGAGTGCAGGCTTGATGGCAGACGCACCACTTTGGTTGCTCATGTCGGGTCTATTCTTGGTGATTTCAGGTATTGGTTTGACTGGCCCAAATGCAATGGCATTGGCAATGTCTCAGCAAGGCGCACGTGCTGGAACAGCCAGCGCGATTATGGGCAGTATGCAATTTGCGTGTGGTTTATTGGGTGGCGTGATTCTTAATTTTCTGATCTGGAAAGCATCATTGAATATGGGCATCATGATGTTGCTATTTACCAGTGCTGGTCTGTTTGCGATTATAAAGGTTGGAAAACAGCAAAGCAGTCTCTCAGTTTAGAGAAACTGCTTGAGTTAGCAGCTTAATCGAGAAACACCGTAAAGTTTTCTACGGGTTCGCGGGGTGTAATGAAGGTATTTACAATATGCTCAGGGTCTGCATAACCCAAAGCCACTGCACAGACCAATTCTTCATCCTCAGGCGCGCCTAGGATATCTAAGACGATTGGATGGAAATGATTCCACGCTGCTTGAGGACAGGTGTCTAAACCACGTGCTTTGGCAGCAACCATGACATTTTGGATCATCATGGAAATGTCCATTTTTGAACCAATGCCCATGATTTTGTTGACTGTGAAATACAATGCAACAGGCGCATCAAACAATTGAAAATTGCGCAATTGCTGCGCTGCCATTTTTTCTTTTTCGCCTTTCTGGATACCTAGTAGGCCATATAGTCCCCAACCATTGGCACGACGACGATCAATAAAAGGCGAAATCCAAGTTTCTGGATAGTACGCAAAAGTTTCTGGGTACTGTGCTGCAAGCTCAGGCTTTTGAAATAGTTCAATTTGAGCCGCACAAACACGGTTAATCATTTCTGCGCGTTTTTGTCCTGTAACCACATAGACTTTCCATGGCTGTACATTGGTGCCAGAAGGTGCACGACTTGCCACGGTCAAAATATCTTTAATGGTTTGTGTTTCTACTGGGGTATCTAAAAAGGCACGTACGGAGTGGCGAGATGTGATAGCGTCATCCACATGGCGGACTTGTTCCGTGTTCATAAAAACTCCTTATCATTTGATCTTGTCATCTGAGCAAGACTATAAAGCAATCCGTTATATTTGATGAGGACTTTTCGTTTATTGATCTGATTTTGTTTAAAAAATAATCATTAAAATAAATAAATTAAGCAAAGTTGTTGTGGCTTTTTTATGTTTTGTTAAGTTTGTGTGAAAAAGAAAACTAATAGTAACATAATGAAATCGAAAAATTATTTTATGATTTTAAGTCAAATGCCAAAAACTCCTTAAATAAAAAGTACACACAATATCCGAAATTTATGCATAATACGCCCTTTTTAAAATATTGATTAGGCCTTCCTTACTGATCAGGTGAGGGGATTTTCTATTTACAGACATCTTGAATTTATCCAATTTATGTCTGTGGGAAATGTTGAAATATACACCATATACAAGGAGCTTCTCATGAGTTTATCTCTCATCCGTAAGCCGTTCGTAATGCAAGGTTTAGCAATCACTGTTGCAGCCTTAATGATGAACAGTACACACGCTGCTAGCGAGCAAGAACAGATTCAACAACTTCGTGATGAAGTGAAGGAATTAAGAGCACTATTACAGCAATATGTTCCCCAAGCAAAACAACAAAATAGCATTGCTCAAACGCAACAGCATTCCAATCTAGCAGAAACCCATCCTGATCACCCAGCAAATGTCTCGGTGGTATCTGAAGTACCTAAAAAATCACAATTGGTATTTAATACAGCTTCTGGTGCAGAAGTGAAATTGCATGGTTTCTTACGTGGCGATGCCTCTTACCAAGCCAAAGGTGGAGACGGAATCTTTAACCGTATCAATAAAGTCGATCTAGAAGGTGCTGAAAAGAACAGTGACCGTTTCTATAGCACGGCAACGGTAACGCGTTTAGGTCTTGATTTCAAAGCACCTGTTGAAGGCGCAAATGTTGGCGGAAAACTCGAAGTTGATTTCCGTGGAGGTACCAGCAATGACACCATTCGTATTCGCCATGCTTATTTAACCTTGAATGATTGGCTATTTGGTCAAACAACTTCAACCTTCTTGGCAACAGATTTACAGCCAGAGATGCTTGATTTTAACTCGCCATTGGGAATTGGTACTTATCGTACGCCAATGGTTCGTTACAGCGGCAAGTTTAATCCAGATACAAGTTATGCGATTGCTTTAGAAAAAGGTAATGATGACAATCGTGCGCCCGCGTTAACGTCAAAATTGAAATATGATTTTGCTGAAGGTCAAGGGACCACGTCTGCACGTGCCTTACTGACAGAGGCACGTAGCAAAGCGACTTATGACAAAGATAATAACCGTCTCAATGCAGGTGACTCTGAGTTGGGTTGGGGGGTCGCAGTCGGTGCAAAATATAAATTCACTGATGCATTACAAGCCATGATTGACTATTCGCATGTCAAAGGTGATAGCAAATTCTTGCTGTATACCAACAATGCCTACAATGTAAATCCAAATAACTTTGGCTTAAATTTGAATGAATTTGATGCATTAACAGTGGGTACAACCTACCAAATCACGCCGAAACTACGCAGTACATTGGCCTATGGCGCAATGTTTGCAGATGACAGCAATGACTTTGCAAAACAGGCGATTGTCGCAAAAGATACTGCGCAGAATAAAACCTTGCAACAAGGTTGGTGGAATATCATGTATTCACCGGTAACACCAATTACGTTTGGTCTAGAGTATATCTATGGCGAACGTAAAACCTTTGATGGGCAAAAAGGGAAGGATAATCGTGTAGGGGCAATGGCTCGCTATAACTTCTAAGCCATCTATCCTATAGGTGCAAATCATCTGTGAAAACTGAATAGCTTAATCCCACTGAGGTTCTTGCTTGGAACTGTATGCTTTTTATTAAGTTGATTGAGTTTTCACTCATTTTGAGAGTTACTATTTTATCTGCTATGGCGTGGTGAAAAATCATCGGCATAACAAATAAAATAAACGGAAGAAGATATGGAATTTACTTTTAATGGTTTCTATACCCTAATTTCGGCGGTTATCGTTTTGTTATTAGGGCGTTTGCTCGTTAATAAAATTGACTTCTTAAGACGCTATAACATTCCTGAACCTGTTGCAGGTGGTTTAGTTGCAGCTGTACTTTCACTACTTGTACACTCGTTTTGGGGTTACAGCATTGTTTTTAGTAGTGAATTACAAACCAGTTTTATGTTGATCTTCTTTGCTTCTATTGGTTTAAGTGCCAATTTTATGAAGCTCAAAGAAGGTGGCATTGGGTTAGTGATCTTCTTGATCTGTGTCGCGTCATTCATCGTGGTACAGAACGCTGTCGGTATAAGCCTTGCAACGCTGTTGGGTATTGATCCTTTGGTTGGTTTGATTGCAGGTTCAATCACATTGACGGGTGGACATGGTACAGCTGGTGCATGGGGCGAGATTCTTGAAACTCAGCATGGGATTCAAGGTGCTTTAGCTTTAGGTATGGCGAGTGCAACTTTTGGTCTGATTATCGGTGGTATTATCGGTGGTCCATTGGCGAAATTGTTGATTAACCGCTATAGCCTTTCTCAAGCTCAGACGCCAGCAGAGATCAAAGATCGCGATACACATTTAGATCAACATCCTGACGACTTAGCGCCATTTGAAAATCCACATCAAGTCCGTTTAATCACTGCGGACAATGCCATTACGACTTTAGGTATGTTTGCTGCGTGTTTAGCATTTGCAGAATTCATGACTGGTTTTAGTAAAGGAACTTGGTTCGAGTTACCAACATTTGTTTGGGCACTTGGCGGCGGTGTGATTTTACGTAATATCTTAGAAAGCGTATTGAAAATTGATATTTTTGATCGTGCAATTGATGTGTTTGGTAATGCTTCATTATCGCTTTATTTAGCAATGGCATTGCTGTCGTTGAAATTATGGCAATTGGCAGACTTGGCTGGTCCACTTGTCGTAATTTTAGGTGCGCAAACCATTACTATGGCATTGTATGCAGCATTCGTGACCTTCCGTGTCATGGGTAAAAACTACGATGCGGCAGTCTTGGCAGCAGGTCACTGTGGTTTTGGTATGGGGGCAACACCAACTGCGGTTGCAAACATGCAAGCGATTACCAATATGTATGGACCATCTCATAAAGCATTCTTGATTGTTCCGCTTTGTGGTGCGTTCTTCGTTGATTTAATTAACGCAACAGTAATTCAATTAATTTTGAAATTCTTTGCCTAAGTCGGATCAAAAGCTCCAAGCGGGGCTTTTTTGATTCATCCATTGTTATCGTATATGTACGGATGTACATAAAATATTTAAAAGCGAATAAGTGATGAATGAAAAATTAAATGACACCCTGATGGCTTGGGTAAGTTTTTTCAATGATCCTTTATGGGACTTCCTCGTTGTTTTCCTGCTTGCTGTAGGTATTTTCTATACTGTTGCGACCAAAGCTGTACAGATTAGAATGTTCTTCCACAGTATCAAGGTCATGAAGAGCAGCCGTACCAAAGGTGAAGAGAAAGATTCACATGGACTTACACCATTTCAGGCTTTTGTAACGGGGTTAGCAAGCCGTGTGGGTGTAGGTAACATTGCGGGTGTTGCAATCGCGATCGCGATTGGTGGACCGGGTGCGGTGTTCTGGATGTGGTTTACTGCGATCTTGGGGATGAGCTCAGCGTTTATTGAGTCATCACTCGCGCAGTTATTTAAGGTCAGAGATAGTAATAGTAAGCAGTTCCGGGGTGGACCAGCCTACTATATTACCCAAGGCTTACGTAGTAAAACCTTTGGTGTAATCTTTGCCGTTGCATTGATCTTTACTTATGGCTTTGTATTCAATTCAGTTCAAATCAATGCGATCGCCAATGCGTCTTCACATGCATGGGGTTGGGACAAAGCCAATCTGATTGCACACTTAGGTGGCGTTGATCTAGAAATTTCATGGGTCGGTCTGGCATTAGTTGTTTTGGTTGCTTTGGCAATTTTTGGTGGTATTAAACGTATTGCTAAATTTGCAGAAATGTTCGTACCGTTAAAAGCAGGTCTTTATCTTGCAGTTGCGATGTATATCGCAATCAGCAATTACGAACTTCTACCAGGTATCTTCAAACTGATCTTTACTGAAGCATTCCAGTTTAATGCGGCAGCGGGTGGCTTCTTCGGTGCAATGATCTCGATGGCAATGATGCAAGGGATTAAGCGTGGTTTGTTCTCAAACGAAGCGGGTATGGGTTCTGCACCGAATGCGGCAGCAGCATCGGATGTAAAACATCCAGTGAACCAAGGTTTGGTTCAAATGCTCGGTGTGTTCGTCGATACCTTCATTGTGTGTACCAGTACAGCGATCATTATCTTGGTATCAGGTGTGTACCATGATGCGGGCTTCGTTGGGGTTGAACTGACCCAACGTGCATTGGAGACACAAGTAGGTAGTTGGGGCGGTGACTTCCTAGCGATCTTGTTATTCTTATTCTGTTATTCAGCTGTTCTAGGCAACTATGCTTATGCAGAAAGTAATGTGCAGTTTATTAATAACAATCCGAAAGTGATGTTCATCTTCCGAATCTTTGTGTTGGTGATGGTGTATTTCGGTGCGATCGGTAGCGTTCCACTGGTTTGGTCAATGGCGGACTTGTTCATGGGTATCATGGCAACCATTAACTTGATTGCAATCTTGCTGCTCACACCAATGGCGCGTACTTTGTTGAAAGATTATACCTCGCAGCTTAAGAAAGGGATTAAAGAGCCTGAGTTTAAGATTGATAACTATCCAGAGTTGAAGAAAAGAGTCGACTCTGATATTTGGTAATTCGATTTAACTCAAGTTTCGTCATATTAAAAAAGCTCCTTTCGAGGAGCTTTTTTGTGAAGTTTTTATGAAAAATACAAAAAATTGATACAGCATTTAGACTTGGCAAGCGCTAAAATTTAGTCAAGAAATATCGTAAATATGGCAATTGTTGCGTATGAAACAGCTTAAATTATGGATGCTTGGTCTTTCAATGACGATTTTGGCAGGTTGCCAAACCACATCTCATTTGACTCCAGTTGTTGAAGATGCCCAAGCTCAAGCTGTCAGCCAACCGTTTAGTTCGATTAAACAGCAGCAAAAACGTCCAGTGATTGCATTGGTATTGGGTAGTGGTGGTGCACGCGGCTATGCGCATATTGGTGTGATTGAAGTATTGGAGCGACAAGGTATTCGCCCTGACTTCATTGTTGGAACCAGCGCAGGCAGCATTGTTGGTTCTATTTATGCCAGTGGTAAAAGTCCTGCCGAATTACGCGATATTGCCTTAAAACTTAAAGCCAATGATGTTCGAGAAGTGAATGTCAGTTTAAAGGGTTTTTTTGATGGCAAGAAGGTTGAGGACTATATCAATCAACAAGTGCATAACATGCCATTAGAAAAGATGAAAATTCCAATGTATGTGGTCGCGACTGAATTAAAAGATGGCACCAGAACAGTCTTTAACTATGGCAATACAGGGCAGGCAGTACGTGCTTCTGCATCGATTCCAAGTATGTTTGTGCCAACCAAAATTCATGATGTTGAGTATGTCGATGGCGGTTTAGTCAGCCCAGTACCTGTTCAGGTTGCGCGTGAGCTTGGCGCAGATGTGGTGATAGCGGTCGATATTTTGGCTCAGCCGATCCATACCGAGACGAGCAATGTGTGGGGATTGTTCAACCAAAACATCAATATCATGCAAGGGCGTTTGGCTGAGGAAGAGCTGAAAGATGCAGACATCGTGATTCAACCTGACCTACGTGAGAAGGCGCATATCTTTGATGTCAAAGGCCGTGAGCTAACCATGCAGGCAGGTGCGGATGCTGCTAATGAAAAGTTGGCAGAGATTCAATGGGCAATTCAAAGTAAAACTTATCCATCTCCAACGGAACGGCAAGATATTGCTTTGAAAATGAGTACGGCATCACCGCGTCAATAAGTCGAGGGTAAGCTTCGAATGGACTTAACTGTTTGAGTCCATTTACTAAACTGATATTCAGGCAAAAAAACAAATTGTAAATCATCTACAAAAAGCTATTAAAAAGAGAGAAAAACAGGTAAATAACTACAAATCATAAAACTTTTTTATCAGTTAATCTTAAGTTTTAGGTCATAGGATGACCTATACGATTAATTGCAACATAACAAGGATTGTTAAACACGATGTTTAAGTCATTCTTTCCAAACCCACGCCTGTTCTTTATTTCAGTGCTGGTGTGGCTAGCACTCAATATGCTGTTGTGGTACACAGGTGGGCATAGCTGGGGTGAGTATCTTGGTTTTCCCAAAGGCTATGCTGATGCGGAATTACCCATTGATGTCAGTCGCTTTTGGGCTCCTTCCTTTATTTGGTTTTATGCTTGGTTTTTTGCCGCAACTGCTCTATTTGCTGGTTTCTGGCGTATCTTTTCAGACAATAAATGGCAGCGTTGGTCAATCTGGGGCTCTGCTTTTATTTTGTTTAATGTTTGGTTTTCGGTACAAGTCGATGTCGTATTGAATGCTTGGTATAACCCCTTTTATTCATTAATACAGAAAATGGTTTCGAGTGGTGGAGGTGATTTAAAGCAGCTTTATAGTGGAATGTTTACTGTTATTTTGATAGCCATGGTCTATGTCACCATCGCTATATTGAATTTATTTTTTGTTAGCCATTATATCTTTCGCTGGCGTACAGCAATGAATGATTATTATACCCAGTATTGGGAGCGACTACGTCATATAGAAGGTGCATCTCAGCGTATTCAAGAAGATACGATGCGATTTGCTGGGACTTTAGAGGGGCTAGGTGTAAGTTTGATTGAGGCGATTATGACTTTAATCGCCTTTTTACCGATTTTGATCCAGCTTTCAGTTCACGTCAAAGTTTTACCTATAGTTGGCGAAATTCCCCATACACTAATGATAGCTGCTCTAGGTTGGGCAATTTTTGGAACCGTAGTCTTAATGGTAGTTGGTGCTAAGCTTCCGGGATTGGAGTTTAATAATCAAAAGGTTGAAGCTGCATATCGTAAAGAGTTAGTTTATGGTGAAGACCATGCTGATCGAGCTGATCCTTTAACACTAAAAGAGTTATTTAGTAAGGTACGTTTGAACTACTTTAAATTGTATTTCCACTATACCTATTTTAATTTAGTGCGGTTTTGGTATTTACAATTGGATAATTTATATGGATTTTTTATTTTAGCACCTTCAATTGCAGCAGGTGCGATTACTCTAGGGATCATAATGCAGATTATGAATGTATTCCAATTGGTTAGAAAATCTTTTCAATATCTTATCACTTCATGGCCAACGATTATTGAGTTGCTATCAATTTATAAACGTCTTCGCACATTTGAAAAAACGTTAGATTAGTTTGAATGACCTAATTTTAGTCAGCCTTCAGTTGATGTGAAGGCTTTTTTATTGGCTATATGCTGAGTGGATTTGTTTCTTATGTGACGTTTGCATATGTATTTCTGTGAAAATGACTTTATTTGAGCCTGTGGTTTCACTATAGTCCCTTGATAAAATTAATGATCTTTCATTTCTCTCTTATACAGTTGAAAACGTAAATAAATAGGATAATGCATGAAACCTGTATTGCTCAAAAGTGCATTAGCGCTTGCACTGACTGCTTGTACTGTACATGTATGGGCAGACCAAGCAATTAAACCTGCTCAAGCTGAAAAAATCTCAGGTATAGATCGACAATATATTGATCAAAGCGTAAGTGCCAATCAGGATTTTTATGATTATGTGAATGGAACATGGCTTAAACAAACTGAAATTCCAGCCGATAAGTCTCGTTGGGGCGCATTCAATGAGTTGCATGAATTATCAACCAATCAATTGCATCGTATCGTTGACGACTTGGCTGCACAGAAATGGGCCACGGGTACGGTCGAACAAAAAGTTTCAAGTTTGTATGCCAGCTTTATGGATGAAAAAGCGATTGAAGCTCAAGGTATTAAACCTTTACAACAGGAGTTGGCACGGGTTGATGCACTTCAAAAGAAACAAGATTTTGCTCAATTAATGGGACATTTCTCGCGTATTGGAGTCAGAACACCATTTGATGTCAGTATCGATCAAGATATGAAACGCTCTGATGTGATGATTGCAGGTTTAGTGCAACGCCGACTCGGTTTACCAGATCGCGATTATTATTTAAAAGATGATGAAAAGTTTGTCGAGACGCGTGCCAAATATCTCAAGCATATTGAACGAATGCTCCAACTGGCAGGTGATCAGCAAGCCGCTCAGCATGCAAAAGACATTCTAAAGCTTGAAACGGAATTGGCCAAAATCCAATGGAGCAACGTACAGAATCGTGATTTATCCAAACGCTACAATATCTACCCGCTCAAAGACTTAACTAAGTTAAGTCATCGCTTTGATTGGGATACTTATCTAACGACTGTGGGTGTAAAAGATAAAGTTCAGACGATTCAAGTTCATCAGCTCAGTTATTTCAAAGCGTTTGATCCAGTCTTGAATAAAACACCGTTAAATGTTTGGAAAGCTTATTTCAAATGGAACTTGATCAGTAATTTTTCGCCATTCTTAAACAAAGCGTTTGTAGATGAGAGTTTTGAATTCTACGGTAAAACCTTACGTGATGTCGCAGAGCAAGAAGTTCGCTGGAAGCGTGGTGTACAAACCGTAAATGCAGTATTGGGTGATGGTCTGGGCAAAATCTATGTGGAAAAACATTTTTCTGCAGATAAAAAACAGCGCATGGATACATTGGTTCAAAACCTGATACAGGCTTATGATCAAAGCATTAGTCAACTGGATTGGATGAGTCCTGAAACCAAAGTACAGGCCAAAAAGAAATTAGCCAGCTTATCGATTAAAGTGGGCTATCCAAAGAAATGGCATGATTATTCAGCTCTGGATATTAAAGAAGGTGATTTGATTGGCAACGTGATTCGTGCCAGAGAGTTTGAACATCAAGACGATTTAGATAAGTTAGGCAAGCCAGTTGATCGTGATGAGTGGTTTATGACGCCTCAAACTGTGAATGCTTATTACAATCCATCCTCAAATGAAATTGTATTTCCTGCCGCGATTTTACAACCACCATTTTTTAATATCGATGCTGATGATGCGGTGAATTATGGTGGAATCGGTAGCGTCATTGGTCACGAGATTAGCCATGGCTTTGATGATCAGGGCAGCCAGTTTGATGAATTGGGCAATATGCGTAATTGGTGGACCGCACAAGATCACAAACGCTTTAAAGCCAAAACACAGGCTTTGGTGGCGCAATACAATGCTTATGAACCAATTGCAGGCTATCACGTCAATGGTGAACTGACTTTGGGTGAAAATATTGCAGATAACTCAGGTCTATCGATTGCTTATAAAGCCTATCAAATTTCCTTAGCAGGCAAGCCCGCACCCGTGATTGATGGGCAAACAGGTGAGCAGCGTTTCTATATGGGCTGGGCGCAAGTTTGGCGTGCCAAAACCCGTGAAGCTCAAGCGATTGTGTATTTAAAAACAGATCCACATGCACCTGATAAAGTTCGCGCCAACGGTGCTTTAGTTAATCAAGCGCCGTTCTACGATGCCTTCAAAATCAAAGAAGGGGATAAAATGTATTTGGCACCTGAAAAGCGTGTCAGTATTTGGTAGTTCAATTTTTAGCAATAAAAAACCTGCATCGAGCAGGTTTTTTATTGCTGCTGACTTAAAGGAAGGCAATTCCAAGTCCTGCACCCGCAGCCATCACCCAGAGCGGATGAATCTTTTTAAACATGCCGAGGATTGCAGTAACAATCACGATCATCACCAACAACAGATTTTGTGCAGATGCATCGGCAATCAACCACGCACTGACCAGAACTAAACCCACGGTAATCGGTTTCAATGCTTTTTCAAAACGAGCGCGTAAGGGATTGGCTTTAAAACGTTCCCAGAATTTAAGTGCATAAATGGTAATAATTGAAGAGGGCCCAAACTTGGCCAGCGAGGTGACCAATAATCCTGCTGGTCCTGCGACATGCCAACCCACCAAAGGCACAATCATCATATTGGGACCAGGTGCAGCTTGGGCCATCGCAAACAGTGAACTAAATTGCTCCGCAGACATCCATTGATGTACTGTTACAACCTGATGCTGCATCTCAGGCAAAATGGCATTACCACCACCAAAAGCCAGTAGAGAAAGTTGAGTGAATACAATGGCAAGGGTAAGTAGGATCATGATTTTTTCACTCCTAAAACCAACATGTTAATGGCGAGCAAAATAGCCAAAGTCAGCGCCAACGGCAGCTTGATCCAAATCATAAACACGAAGGTCAATCCAATCGTGAAAATAGTCAGATAACTTTTTAAAATGGGCCTGAGCATTTTAAATCCTGTTGCAAACAGTAGGCCTGCTGCCGCTGCGGCTAGACCTTGGATCATATGTTTGACTGCGGGGAGGTATTGAAAATACTCGTAGACTTGGTAGATGATCAGGACGATTGCAGTCGGTGCGGAGATCAAACCAAGCACTGAACTGATTGCACCTTTTACACCTTGGAATTCCATACCAATTGCAACTGACATATTGATGATGTTTCCACCCGGTAATAATTGGCAGACACCAAGTAAGTCGGTAAATTTACCTTCATCAATCCATTTGTGCTCTTCAACGATGATGCGATGTGCCAAGGGTAAAACACCCCCAAAACCCATCAATCCCAATTTCATAAATCCCGTGAATAGTGCCTTACAATCAGGAGCAGTGGTGAGGGGCTCATTCTGTATTGATAGGGCTTGGGCTTTCATTGGACGACCTTTTGTTCAACCTTGTGAGCTATAGAATGGATGATTTGTGGTATATTCACAAATGCTATTTTTGCTGTTATCTATACTTTTAAGGTATGTATGATTGATATTCACAAGCTCAATGCATTTGTTGCGGTTGTTGAAGAAAGTAATATTTCTAAAGCAGCTGTTCGGTTACACATGCAACAACCTCCACTGACCCGATTGATTAAAAGTTTGGAAGAGGAGCTAGATACCGCTTTGCTCAAACGTCTGCCACGAGGTGTGGAAGTGACCGAGGCAGGCAAAGCTTTATATCAAGAAGCGATCACGATTTTGGCGCATGCACAGTCGATTCCGAAACGGGTTAAAAACATTGCCCAAGGCTTGGAAGGACAGATCAATATCGGTTTTACTAACTCCGCAGGTTTGCATCCCTTTCTTCCTGCATTATTGCGTCAGTTCCGAGAGAAGTTTCCTGCTGTTGCCATCCATTTGGAAGAGGACAGTAGTACGGCTTTAACCGATGCGGTGATCAATGAAAAACTGGATATCGTATTTTTACGTAAACCCGCCCCAATCCATGCACAAGTACAAAGTATTCATGTTTTGAATGAACCTTTAATTGTCGCATTACCTAGCAATCATCCGTTAACGGACAAAGAGGGGGTAATCCGCTTAGTCGATTTAGAGCCTTATGAGTTTGTGCTGTATCGCCGTATTGCTGGGCAAGATCTGTTTGATAATATTTTGGCAAATTGCTATCAGGCGGGGTTTAGTCCCAATATCGTACAAGAAGCACCACGCTTAACCTCCAGCCTGAATTTGATTGCTGCGGGGATTGGGCTTTCGATTGTGCCTGCTTCGATTCAGGACTTTTGGAATAAACAGATTATCTATCGACCTTTAGAAGCAAAGAAACCCTGTATCGCACCGATTTATGCGATTTGTCGAGCCAAAGAAAATAATATTCGGGTTGAACATTTCTTGACTCTACTCAAAGCCAGTCAAGCGGTTTGAAAGCTATTGGCTGCTAATGGCTAAAGTGATAGAAGTTTAAAACCGGCCCAAGCAAGTGCTGTTGTGATTTATCCAGAGTTACGATGATTTCTCTAAAATTGAATGTGTCCTCGTCATGGTATTTGGCGACGCCATGGGTTTTATTATTCAAGTTAGGAATTTGATAACTAAAGAAAGCCACTTGTTTCGAAGGATGCACTACATTGATTAATTTCTGCGAATCTTTATAGCCGCCAAATTCATTTTCAACACTTTCTTTTAACAGGCTAGGAAAATAAAGCGTGGCATTGGGCATGCCGCAACCGACACAGAAGGATGAATCGTATAATTCTATGGCTTGTTTTTGATTTGGGCTCATTAACAGAGCCGAACCTGTACCATTTGCCCCAGCACTTGCTTCCGCGTCGCGCCAATCTTTAGGGACAAGGACCAGACCAATTTCAGGAAGCGCAAATAATTTAAGTTGCTTGACCAGATTAGGTGCAAGCTTGAAATCAAAATGACAGCTTTTTGCGGTACAGCTTTTAAAGTCTTTGAGTAGACCATCATCAGCAGGATTGAGTGCGGTGACGCCATAAAAAGGAACGCGGACATCATTGGCAAAGGATACTTCACCAAGTGCATAAATTTGATTTATGGCTTTTCGCTCTTGGGCTGTATTTGAAAATTTGGGAAAAACTGGTGTGAAATTACGCACCTCTGCATGTGCCATTGCAGTTGAGCCAGCCAGTAAAATAATAGAGAGTAAGTGGGCTATTTTCATTTTAATTCAGTGTTTTGAGTTTCAGTTCAAATTAACATATTCTTGAATACAAGAACCTACAACCAGATCAATTGAAAAGATTTAGAATATTTTGACTGAATAATAAATAAATTGCATTGAGAAATACGTCTTATGAACAAGATCCTTTCAGCCTGTTGCTTGCTTGCGATGAGTGTCAGTGCTTTTGCCCAAGACCTCAAGGGGATTTCATTCTCTCATCAAGACTGGGAAATTTATTGTAGCAATACTGGGACTTGTCGTGCCGCGGGTTATCAGAATGAAGAATATCGTAATGAACCTGCTTCTCTGCTGTTAACGCGTCAGGCTGGCGCACGACAGCCTGTTCAAGTGGAATTTGCATTGGCGCGTTATGAAGAGCCTTCTTTTCCCGCAGCCAAACTTAAAAATATTCACTTCTATGTTAATGGTAAAGATTTTGGGCAAGTTGCGGTGGATGGAACTGAATTCCCATTGATGGGACGCTTGTCTGGACAACAGGTCAACGCCTTATTGAAGCAATCTAAGAAAAAGACTGAAATCATCTTTAAAAATAATACATTGCAATGGCAAATATCAGATTTGGGGATGACTGCTGTATTGCTCAAAATGGATGATTTTCAAAAACGTATTGGGACTGTGGGTGCATTGATTAAAAAGGGAAAAGCGGATGAATCGCATGTCTTAACGGCACAGTCAAAATTCACGGTAAAACAGATCAAAACCCCAAATAAGCCTTATCTGACTTTGCAGCCAAATCATAAACGCTATCCGGCGTTATATCGTAATTTGATGGCAGCACAGCCTATCCCAAAACAAGAGGGATTTTGTGAGGGGATTTATGATGGTGATGCAACAAAGCCTCAACCAATAGAGTTGTATAAACTGACCAATAAAAAAGTGTTGGCGATGACCTTATGTTGGCGTGGTGCCTATAACGAAGGTTATGGTGCATGGGTTTTGGATGAATCACTCACGGCAAAACCGAACTTTGTGACTGAACATGCCTCAGAGTTTTATGCAGGTATTATCAGTAGTTCACAAAAAGGTCGTGGCATTGGTGACTGTTGGTCGAGTGATGAATGGGTGTGGGATGGACAGAAGTTTGTGCATACTAAAGATATGTGGACGGGGATGTGTAAAGGACTTGCTGCGGGTGGCGTATGGGAGCTTGATCAGGTCGAAGCGATCGTAAAATAATACTGTGAACAGATAAAAATAGCCTAAGGAAATATCATGCTGAAGAATAAGATTGCGCTGGCTACAATGATTTTGGTGGGGATATCCACCTGTTTTAGTACATCTACTTTTGCTGCTCCTTTACAGATTCTTGAATTTAAAAAGAGGCAGATAAGTGCAACAGAACAGACGCAACTCTGTGAACAAGTGAAAGAGCTGTGTCAGCAAGGTGTGCAATCGCGTAGCCTAAAAACCTCAGACCAAAATTTATGGATATTATCAAGCCGTAATGATATTGCTAGATTTAAATCTACATCTGCAGGTCTTAAATTAATCGGTAAATGGAGTATTGTGACAGTTGCAAGCGACGATAGTCGCCATAAGCAATATATATTTCCTAAGCTTTTTCCACTCACTCAACAGCGTTATACGATTGCAATCATCGATCAGTTTTCTGAGATGTATTCAGGTGGTGGGGCTGGAATTGAACGAGCCAGCTTTTATGAGTTAGAGGATTCGGGCAACGAACGTCCTTTTATTAAAAATTATCCTTTTAGCTTTAATCGTATGATTCGAGCCTGTTTCTCTGAACAGGATTATGAAAGTTCTAAAGGCAAGTGCCATGATGAAGATGGTCTGAGTCTGGATATTCGTCCGATCAAGCCGATGGTCTGGCAATTTCGTTATCGCTACAGTTTGGATGTATCACCTGCATCAGATTCGGGTGGGAAATCGTTTAAAGGCAGCCGTAACCTAAATATTGATTTAAATAAAGCACCTGAGCAGCCGAATATTCCAAAAGAATGGGATTATGCTGGTATGGAATAAATGTGCATTCAGGAATATAGGATTGTTTTAGCGGGGCATTTTACATTTTGCCAAAGCTTTAAGGGCGTGGGCTTACGTAATTTACAGCGTCATAACAGATGATATAGACAGAGCGTGGTACAAAGGGAAAGATTGCAATTTGGAACTGTGCTTATGTCTCGTGTTTATTCTTCTGCCCGCGGTAAATTCTCTCATTTGAGTCGCTCTGTGTTGATGGCTGCGGCTGTGTTGGGTACAACCCAAGTGGCAATGGCAGGGCCAACAGTCGATCAACTCAGTGATTGTTTGGTAAAAGCGACCACCGCAGCGGATAAGACCACGGTTTTGCAATGGACTTTTAGCGCTTTGGCAGCACATCCTGATTTAAAGTCTTTTAGTAATGTCACGCCTGAGCAGAAAACCCAGTTGGATCAGAAGTTGGCACAGGTTTTACAGCGTGTGATTGTGGAGCAGTGTTCGACACAAACTAAGGCTGTGATTCAGGCTGAAGGAATTCAAGCAGTCGGGCAGGCTTTCCAGCAGTTAGGTCAGAGTGCAGGGCAGGATATTGTTAAAGATCCAGCGGTAAGACAGCAGTTGCAAGGTACCTTGCGTTATATCGATTTAAATAAATTGGTTACGACTTTTTTAACCCCTGATATTTGGAATAAGTTGGGTGTGATACGTTAATAAGTTATAAAATCCCTCGTTCATGAGGGATTTATTTTATTGCATTTTCATTTATCGTAATGAACAGGCTTTGCCTTCATATTCATAACGGTGAACCTTATATTCTTGACCATCCCAACGAAATACAGCAAAGCAAAAACCAGAACCTGCATTAATAAGTTCTGGCCAACCATCTTTACCTTTTGTGTCTAAGAAAGTTGGAGTGCCTCGGTTTTCGACGATCATTTTCCATATCCCTTTTTTCTGCTGGGAGATGATGTGGTAACCAACCATTTCTCGACCATAACATGTTGAGTCAGCATCTGAAATAATGGCATCTTTTAGTCCATCACCATTTAAGTCTTTATATGTAGTGATTTCACCTATATCGCAGTTTCCTTCCCAACCATATTTTGTTTTTGTAAAACCTGCTGCTTTAAAAATAGCCTCAGCATCGGCTTTAGGAACTTGGAGTTTTTGTGCAAAATTAGAACTGCTGATTAAAAGTAAACAGGTACTCAGGAGTAATCTATTTTTCATAAGTTGAATGATCATGTCAGTTTTAGTTTAAAAATTTATTGTGTGAATATTTTATCCTATAAAAACCAAAAAACCCGCTTTAAAGCGGGTTTTCTTTTGAAATTGGATTGTATTAACCAATCAATTTTTTCATTAATTCATTGACTTGTGCTGGGTTGGCTTTACCTTTTGCAGCTTTCATGACTTGACCAACCAGACCGTTAAAGGCTTTTTCTTTACCCGACTTGTACTCTTCAACCATTTTTTCATTAGCTGCAAGCACGTCTTTGATGATCGCTTCAATCGCACCTGTATCGGTTTCTTGCTTTAAGCCTTTCTCAGCAATGATGTCATCCGCAGATTTTCCTTCTGCTTCCCACATAAAGCCAAACACTTGCTTCGCAATTTTGCCGTTAATGGTGTTATCCACGATACGCGCAATCATGCCGCCCAATTGCTCAGCAGAAACAGGAGAGTCTGCCAATTCTAGGCCTGCTTTGTTTAAAGCACCTGAAAATTCACCCATCACCCAGTTTGCAGAGACTTTACCTTGTGCAGCACCACCCGCAGCAGCTACAACTGCTTCGTAGAAGTCCGCCATTTCGCGTGATAGCGTCAATACGTGTGCATCGTATTCGGTCACAGCGAAGTCAGCGATAAAGCGTGCACGACGCGCTTTAGGCAGTTCTGGAAGGGCAGCACGTGCCGCTTCGATTTGCTCGTCGGCAATGATCACTGGCAATAAGTCTGGATCTGGGAAGTAGCGATAGTCGTTCGCTTCTTCTTTCGAACGCATTGAACGGGTTTCCATCTTGTTCGGATCGAACAAACGGGTTTCCTGATCGATCGTGCCGCCGTATTCCAAGATTTCCATTTGGCGTTCAATTTCAACATTGATCGCTTGTTCAATGAAACGGAATGAGTTGAGGTTTTTCAACTCACAACGTGTACCAAAAGGCTGACCCGGACGACGGAGTGACACGTTACAGTCGGCACGGAATGAACCTTCTGCCATGTTACCGTCAGAAATACCTAACCAACGCACGAGCGTGTGAATCGACTTGATATAAGCAACCGCTTCTTCAACTGAACGCATATCTGGCTCAGATACGATTTCAAGCAATGGTGTACCCGCACGGTTTAAGTCGATACCCGACATACCTTCGAACTGGTCATGAATCGATTTACCTGCATCTTCTTCAAGATGGGCACGGGTTACGCCAATACGCTTCACAGTGCCATCTTCAAGCTGGATGTCGATATGACCCAAGCCCACAATCGGATTGTCCATCTGGCTGATCTGATAGCCTTTTGGCGAATCTGGATAGAAGTAGTTCTTACGCGCAAATACAGACGCTTGGTCGATATACGCATCAATACCCAAACCGAAGCGAATCGCAAGATCAACCACTTCCGCATTCAATACAGGCAATACACCCGGCATGGCTAGGTCAACAAGGCTGGCTTGCGTATTTGGGTCTTGACCAAATTCAGTCGATGAACCAGAGAAGATTTTAGACTTGGTCGCCAACTGCGTGTGGATTTCGATCCCGATAACGACTTCCCAACCGTCAATTAGCTTTAACTTTTGAGCTTCAGTCATTATGCATTCTCCTCAGCAATTGCCGCACGTTTGGTATGCCAGTCTGTATTTTGTTGATATTGATGCACAATCGAAAGCAATTGTGATTCTGACCAGTAGTTACCAATCAACTGTAAGCCTACAGGCAGGCTGTCTTTATCAAAACCAACAGGTGCGTTGATGGCGGGTAGACCTGCCAAGTTCACAGCAAGCGTATAGATATCGCCTAAATACATTTCAGTCGGGCTGAGGTTGGCACCGATTTTGTAGGCAGTGGTTGGCGCAGATGGTGCAGCAATCACGTCAACATTTTCAAATGCTTTCAAGAAATCTTGCTGGATCAAACGACGAACTTTTTGTGCTTTCACATAGTAAGCATCGTAGTAACCCGCAGAAAGGGCATAAGTCCCGATCAGGATACGACGTTGTACTTCTGCACCAAAACCTTCTGAACGTGAACGCTTGTATAAGTCCATCAAGTCCACAGGATTTTCACAACGGTAGCCATAACGAACGCCATCAAAACGTGACAGGTTTGAAGAAGCTTCCGCAGGTGCAATCAAGTAGTAAGTTGGTACATAGGCTTCAGTCATGTTGAGATCAATCTCAACCAAGATCGCACCCATGTCTTCAAGCTTTTTCAATGACTCTTCAACGCGTGCTTTCACATCTGCATCTAAACCAGCAACATTGAAGTACTGTTTTGGAATACCAATGCGTAAGCCTTTGACCGCTGTGCCGTTTAGGTTCGCAACGTAGTCATCGACTTCTTTATTGATCGAAGTAGAGTCTTTGGCGTCATGACCAGCAATGACATTCATCAAATACGCACAGTCTTCCGCTGAACGTGCCATTGGACCGCCTTGATCGAGAGATGATGCATACGCAATCATACCGAAGCGAGACACACGACCATAAGTTGGTTTTAAGCCTGTTAAGCCACAGAATGAAGCAGGTTGACGAATTGAGCCACCTGTATCCGTGCCTGTTGCGATTGGCGCAAGATCAGCCGCCACAGCCGCTGCAGAACCACCAGATGAACCACCCGGAACATGATCTAGTGCCCAAGGGTTAGACGTTGCACCGACATACGAGTTTTCAGAGGTCGAACCCATGGCGAATTCATCCATGTTCACCTTACCTAAAGTCACGAGACCCGCAGCTTTCGCTTTCGCAACGACGGTTGCATCGTAAGGAGAAATGAAGTTATCCAGCATTTTTGAACCAGCAGTGGTTTTAATGCCTTGGGTACAAAAAATATCCTTGTGGGCAAGTGGAATACCCGCCAACGCATGTGCATGACCTGCTTTCAGTGCAGCATCGGCAGCATTTGCTTCAGCAAGGGCCTGTTCTGCAGTCACGGTCACATAACTTTTTACTTTTGGGTCAATGTGGGCAATACGCTTTAAATAATGTTCAGTCAATTCGCGTGATGAAAATTGGGCTGTTTTTAAGCCTTCAGAGAGTTCACGGATTGATAAGCGATGTAAATCTGTCATATGAAAAATTTCTTTACATTCTAAATATAAAATATTGACTAATTGAATAAATCTTATTCAATTACGCGAGGTACGAGGTACAAACCTGCTTCTGTAGCAGGCGCGACCGCTTGATATTCATCACGATGATTGCTTTCAGTCACAACATCAGCGCGTAACGGTTGAGGGTTGTCAAATGGGCTCTTTAAAGGCTCAACATCATCGGTATTAATGCCTTTCAAGCTTTCCATCATGCCAAGGATTTTATTTAAACTTTGAGCATATTCAGCAGATTGCGTGTCATTGAGAGATAAACGGGCAAGGTGTGCAATTTGCGATACCGTTTGCGCATTTAAGTCTGTTGTCTGCTGAGCATCTGATGATGTAGACATAACTTTACCTAATTCAGTATTAAAAAATTTCAAAATATCGTGCGTTATAATAAGCGATTGACTTGTTCAAATCATCACATTTAGTTAAAGTTGCCACCTTGTATTCACACAAAGTTTAATTGAGAACGCCCCCGTGATTCTAAAACGACTAATTGGCTTGTTTTCGCCGGATTTAGCCATTGATTTAGGTACTGCAAATACACTTATTTATGCACCAGGCCGTGGCATTATATTAAATGAACCAACTGTTGTGGCAATTCGCCATAGTGGTTCACAAAAAATTGTTGCCGCTGTAGGTATTGATGCTAAACAAATGTTAGGCCGTACACCAGCGAATATTTCAGCAATTCGTCCGATGAAAGACGGTGTGATTGCTGATTTTGAAGTCACTGAGACCATGTTGAATCAGTTTATCGGCAAAGTGCATGAAAAGCGGTTATTCCCGCCAGCACCGCGTGTCGTTGTCTGCGTACCTTGCAAATCAACACTGGTTGAGCGTCGTGCGATTCGTGAAGCTGTATTTAATGCAGGTGCGCGTGATGTACGTTTAATCGAAGAGCCAATGGCCGCTGCGATTGGCGCAGGTATGCCAGTTGAGCAAGCATGTGGTTCGATGGTTGTGGATGTTGGTGGTGGTACCACTGAAATTGCAATTATTTCATTACAAGGTTGCGTCTACGCTGATTCATTACGTATCGGTGGTGATGTATTTGATGAGCAAATCATCAATTATGTGCGTAAAGCACACGGTTGTGTGATCGGGGAAACAACAGCCGAAGTCATTAAAAAAGAAGTGGGTATGGCTGTTGCTGACGGTAAGACCCTCGAGATTGAAGTTCGTGGTCGTAACTTGGCAGAGGGTGTACCTCGCGCGATTACCGTGACTTCTGATGAAATCACTCAGGCAATTTCTGATCCGTTACAAAGCATTGTAAGCGCTGTAAAATCTGCACTTGAGCAAACGCCACCTGAATTGTCTTCGGATATTGCAGAGCGTGGTATTGTGTTGACAGGTGGCGGTGCATTATTGCGTAACCTTGATAAATTACTTGCGCAAGAAACAGGTTTACCTGTGATTGTTGCAGATGATCCTTTAACTTGTGTCACTCGTGGCGGCGGTAAAGTATTAGAGTTCTTTGACAATCCAAACCACGACATGCTTTTCGTTGGTTAAATCATAAGGACTAGGCGGTGCAACCGAATCTTTTTTCAAGACAACCGCCATCTTTTCGCTCATTTGTCATTGCGGCGATTACATGCTTGGTGGTGCTTTTCTTTGATTGGCGCATGCCTTATGTGATTCAACCTGCAAGGGATGTCTTGTACGCCGCGTATAATCCAATTTATGCGCTGGCAAGCTATCCTGTACTGTCGCGAGAATGGCTTAACCAACAAACCAAATCTGAAGCGCAATTGCGACGTGAAAACACGGCAATGCAAGCTGAACTGCTACAAGCACAAGTCCGTCTACAAAAACTTTCAGAACTTTCTGCGGAAAATAACCGTTTGAGAGGGCTTTTGGATACGCCACTGATTATTGATGGTCGTATGCAGATTGCGGAGGTGATCGGCACTGATGCTGATCCATTGCGTCATATTATTATCATTAACCGTGGTTCAGTTGATCATTTAAGTACAGGGCAAACTGTGCTCGATGACAAAGGGATTATGGGGCAGATTATTAATGTGTACCCGCATAGTGCCCGTATCATGTTGCTGTCTGACAAAGAGCATTCATTGTCTGTGCGTTTAGAGCGTACTGGCATGCGTGCGATTATTTCGGGCACAGGTGATTTAGGTCAGCTCAAAATGGAATATGTGCCGACCAGTGCCAATATTCAGGTTGGGGACAAAGTCTTTAGTTCAGGCTTGGGTGAACATTTTCCTGCGGGTTATTTAGTGGGAACCGTGTCTAAAGTCAGTCGTCATACTTCAGGTGAATTTGCCGAAATTGATGTCACACCTGCTGCTCAACTTGCCAGCGGTCATCATGTGGTGGTGCTCTTCTCTGAGTCCTTAGCGCAGGAGCAACCTTATGCTGATCGCTAAGCTTAATTACGAGAAACGCAAAGATCCACTTTGGATGATTATCCTCTCCATCGTGATCGGCTCTGTATTGATGGTTTATCCAATGGCCTATGAGGCCTCAGGCTGGCGACCATCAATCATGCTGATGATTATGCTGTTCTGGATTTTATATCAGCCTGTATGGTGTGGTGTCTGGTTTGCTTTCGGTATGGGGCTTTTTGCCGATTTGCTGTTGGATGCACCCTTTGGCTTAAATGCACTCAGTTTCGTCGTGATCAGTTTCGGGATACGTTACTTAATTCGTGAACGCCGTATTCTGACTTTTGGAAATTCGTGGGTGATAGCCGTTATCGCGGTTGTGACACACATTACGTTCCTCTGGATTAGCCAGACCATTTCAGGCACACATTTTTCGATTGCACGCCATTGGCAACCAGTTGTGACAAGTGTACTGATATGGCCACTGGTTTATTATTGCTTACATAAATGGCGCATATAATCCTCGCATCGAGCTCGCCTCGTCGGCAGGAGCTATTACAGCAACTGGGTTTGGACTTTGAAATTTATAGTCCCGATATCGATGAGGCTGTGCGAGATGGGGAAGCGGTTGAGCAATATGTGGAGCGTCTAGCACGAGCGAAGGCGCAGACAGTTTTAAATCAGTATCCTGACGCTATTGTGATTGCGGCAGATACCAGTTTAAGTTTTGCAGGGCAGATTATTGGTAAGCCAGAATCAAAGCAGCATGCCTTTGAAATCTGGTCAACACTTTCTGGACAATGGCATGAGGTCTACTCTGGAATTTGTGTGGCAAGCTCTGCTCGCATATTGAGTCATGTTGTAAAAACTAAAGTTGAGATGCAACAACTCAGTCATGCAGAAATGGAACAATATTGGGCGACGGGTGAGCCTTTAGGCAAAGCTGGCGCATATGCCATACAGGGAATTGCGGCAAAATATATTCCGCAGATTCGAGGCAGTTATAGCAATGTTGTTGGCTTGCCTTTATATGAGATTGCACAGTTATTAGAAAGCGTTAAAGCATAGGCGTTAGATGCCTGAGCTGACACTTTCGGATATAAGAATTTTTATAAAATTTTGAGTTTGTTATGGCAGAAGAGTTGCTGATTAACGTCACGCCGATGGAATGTCGTGTGGCATTGATTGAAAATGGAACAGTCAATGAATTATTCGTTGAACGCACTGTAAAGCGTGGCTTAGTGGGTAATATTTACAAGGGTAAAGTGGTACGCGTACTCCCAGGTATGCAGGCTGCCTTTGTTGATATTGGTTTATCTCGAACTGCTTTTCTACATATCAACGATATGGTGTGGTCTCGTTCGCAACCCACGCCAAACGTTTTCGAACTTTTACATCCTGGGCAAATGCTCACTGTCCAAGTCATGAAAGATATGCTGGGTACCAAAGGCGCTCGCCTAAGTACTGATCTTTCCATCCCATCGCGTTACCTCGTTCTCATGCCTTATGGCAATCACATTGGCGTGTCTCAGCGCATTGAGTCAGAAGAAGAGCGTGACCGTTTACGTGGCATTATTGAACATATTCAGGCAGAACATAATTTGCCGGGAAGTGTGATTGTTCGTACTGCGGCAGAAGGCGTGGATGAAGCTGCGATTGCACAGGATATGTGTTATCTGAGTAAACTGTGGGAGTTTATTCAGCGTAAGCAAAAAGAAGCGGCAACGGCTGAACTGATTTTTGAAGAACTCCCTTTACCACAACGCATCATCAGAGATTTAGCCAGTGATGAAACTGCTAAAATCTATGTGGATTCACGTGAGATTCATGGCAAGCTTAGTGAGTTTGTAGATGAGTTTGTTCCAACCATTCAAAATCGCCTAATCCACTATCCAGGTGAAAAGCCACTTTTCGATTTGTATAACGTCGAAGAAGATATTCAAAAAGCGTTGCAAACCCGAGTCGCTCTCAAGTCTGGTGGCTATCTGATGATTGATCAGACCGAAGCCATGACCACGATTGATGTCAACACAGGTTCATATGTTGGTGGACGTAGTTTAGAAGACACCGTATTTAAAACCAATATGGAAGCAACTCAAGTGATCGCACGACAACTTCGTCTGCGTAATTTGGGTGGCATTCTGATTATTGATTTTATCGACATGCAAGAAGCTGAGCATCGTGAAGAAGTGATGCGTCAATTTGAACGAATGCTGGAACGTGATCACGCCAAGACTAAAATTACCCAAGTTTCGGAACTGGGTTTGGTTGAAATGACCCGTAAACGCACCCGTGAATCGCTAGAACATTTGCTGTGTGAGTCATGTCCAACCTGCCAAGGGCGGGGCTATGTGAAGACAGCAGAGACAGTATGTTACGAGATATTTCGAGAGGTCATGCGTTATGCGCGTGCATTTGATTCCAAGGGTGGCTTTACTGTCGTTGCTCATCCAGCCGTGATAGATCGGCTATTAACAGCAGAAGCCCCAGCTGTCGCGGATCTAGAACATTTTGTGAATCGGGTGATCAAATTCCAAGTGGAAAATCTATATACGCAAGAGCAATACGATATCATTTTGACCTAAAGTTGTAACAAGATTTCGCTTAATCCTTGTTACAACTGAAATTTTACTTTCTATCACGAATTTTAAATACTAGAACCATAAAATGAGCCATAGGTACTTTTCGGTGCCTTAGCAAATAATATGAGGTATCTAATTATGAATGTGAGTGAAAGATTAGTGAATCACGGTTTTAAGCATGTATTAGACAGTAACCCTGTAAACACATGTTATATGGTAGATAGCCAAGGTAAAGAAGTTCCGATTACCACGGCAATGATTCGTTCAGCCTGCCATCAGCTATTACAGCGCTGCCGCACAATTAAAAAATAAGGGGCTATTCGAAGCCCCTTAATTTTTTCTCTACACTTAATTCGCAACTTTTTGTTGAGGCAAGCCTTGAATTGCTTGTTCAAAACGTTGAATTTCTTCTTCTAAATGTGTCAGTAGGTTTTGCATTTTTGGCAAAGCATTACGACATGCAATCAGACCCACTTCCAGTTTATCTAAATAACTGGTCATGGTGATATTCAGTGCCTGACCATCCATCACAATCGATGCAGGGTAGAGCGCATCGAGTTTGGCACCATTCCAGTACAGCGGTTCACGCGGACCTGGTACGTTTGAGATGACAAGGTTAAATGCCTGCCGTTTAGGTAACATGCCTGATGCAATGTTTAAACCTGCTGGGCCATACACTACCGCACTATAATTCAAAATTTCATTGGCAGTCATACGGCTAAAACGTTGTTTCGAGTTCTGCACGCTGCGACGAATGATTTCCAGACGTTCAATTGGATCTTCAATATGTGTTGCCAGATTTGCCAAAATCATGGTGATGCGGTTACTGACATCTGAATCATCTGTACGAAGTGATGCAGGCACCATCGCAATCAACGGTTTCTTTGGCAAGCTATTGTGACTGATTAAGTATTCACGTAATGCACCAGAACATACCGCTAAGATGACGTCATTCAACGTTACACCCAAAGATTTGGCAATACGACGGAAACGGCCCAGCTCAAAAGATTGCGCTGCAAAACGACGTGAGGAGCTTACACGTTGATTCAGAATCGACGGTGGGGCTTGGAAGGTTGAGACATAGTCAGGATTTTTGCCAATCTCTTTAAAGATGGTTTGAGAAAGCTCTTGCATCACTTTCGGTGCAACTTCAAGTTGAGATTTAATCCCTTCCATGACACTCTTAATTTTGCTGACTGTTGGTGGCTTAGGGGCTTTTAAACGCTTGGTTCGTTTTCCTTCCACACACCAAAGTGGCACAACATGCTTTTCATTTGGATCATGAGAGAGTGATTTTTCAATCAGACGCATGCCAGCCACGCCATCTACCATGGCATGATGTATTTTGAAATACATGGCAAAGCGATTGCCTTCAATGCCTTCAATCACATCACAGGTCCAGAGCGGCTTAGCACGATCGATTAATGAGCTATGCTGCTGCGAAATATACACAAGTAATTCGCGAATACGTCCTGGATTAGGCAAAGCGATATGACGGAAATGATGGTCGATATCAAACTCGCTATCTTCACCCCAAAACAAACCATTCAACTGATTGTTAAAGGGTGGAACAGGAATACTTTTAGATTGGCGAATTTCATTGACTAGATCGTGCACAAATGTGGGTGAAGCGTTCTCTGGAAGCTCGAATAAAAACAATCCACCTACATGCATAGGTTGTTGCCTTTTCTCTAGCGAGAGAAAGATAAAATCAATCGGGTGTAGTGGGCGCATAGCAGATCTAGCCTCTTCATCGCATTTTTTCTAAGATACTCTCATGGAGCTCTTATTAGAATTATTGGAACCGTTCTGCGCAGTATATACTGTTTGTTCTGGTTAAAATATGACTTTAGACAAGCGAGTCAGAAAAAGTAAAACCACTGACGAATCAGTGGTTTTACTTTAATAAAGGTCTTGAATTTAGTGATTTAGGTGTAAACCACATTCGCGGTGTTCTTCACCTTTGGTCGGATCAAAATAATCTTCATTGTCAGGTAAGTTGTGTTTTTGCATATATTCCCATAAGTCTTTTGAAGTCCATTTTAATAATGGGGCAACTTTGATAAGACCATCTGGATTAATACTCACTGGATCCATTTCTGCACGAACAGCAGTATCCGTTGCGCGTAAAGCGGTAAACCAAACTTTTGGTGCAGTTTCACGTAAGGCACGTTCAAATGGTTCTAGCTTTACTTCAGCAGTAAAAGCTTCATGTTTTGGATCATCAAGCGCAGGAACAGTGCCTTCCAATGCCTCTCGATGAGCACGTGAACGTTTTGGTAAATAGGTGAGAAGGTTCAAATTGAGTAATTTTGTAATTTCATCGACATATTTATAAGTCGTTTCAGTATTGTAGCCATTGTCCATCCATACCACTTGGATATCAGGTTTGACACGGGTCAACATATGTAAAATGACAGCTTCAAATGGACGAAAATTAGTGGTCACAATAGCTTTTTCATTTAAGCTTAATGCCCATTCAACTAATTTTTCAGCATCATTGCCAAATTCTGTATTGATTTGATCCAAGTTTAAAGTCATAACGCGTTGCCTTTTATGCTCATCGGTCTTCGTCGTATACACGACACACTACATCATATAGTAATGCAATTATGTTGAGTCGGATATGTCCCCGACGGAAATTCTTATTCAAAAAATCTATGGTTAGAGCATGAAAAAAGGGCGATTCTTGAACAGCTCTCCATGTTAAACTAGCGCAATTTTTAACAGATAGGACAGGTGGATAAGCATGGAAATTGTATGCCTAGATCTTGAAGGGGTTTTAGTTCCAGAAATCTGGATTAACTTTGCAAAAAAAACAGGGATTAAAGAACTTGAAGCAACCACACGTGATATTCCAGATTACGATGTGCTCATGACTCAACGTTTGAATATCTTAAAACAGCATGGTTTGGGTTTAAATGATATTCAGGCAGTGATTGCAGATATGGGGCCTTTTGAAGGTGCAAAAGAGTTTGTGGAGTGGGTGCGTACTCATTTTCAACTGATTATTTTATCTGATACGTTTTATGAGTTCGCTCATCCATTGATGAAACAATTGGGATGGCCAACGATTTTCTGTCATAAACTTGAGACAGATGAAAATGGCATGATTACCGCGTATAAATTGCGTCAACCTGATCAAAAGCGTCAAGCGGTAAAAGCATTACATGGCTTAAACTTCCGCGTTATTGCGGCGGGTGACTCTTATAATGATACCACCATGCTGGGTGAAGCTGATCACGGTTTCTTGTTTGATGCGCCAGACAATGTGATTGCCGAGTTCCCACAATTCCCACCACTGCATGGCTATGAAGCTTTAAAACAGGCGATTCGTTCTGTATCACAACGTGATATCCCAGAGTAAAGAATCCTCCCCAACCCTCCTTTAGAAAAGGAGGGAGTTTCCCCTTTTTTTAAAGAGGGGTTAGGGGAAATTGCTTAGAACTTATAACCAATTTTTAAGCCATATGCGATTGCATCATTATTCTCAAATTCAGCTACATAGCCGGGTGTATTGAATTGAGAACCTGATTGCGCTTTTGCATCGCCAAGCCAGAAGTATTTCACACCACCTGCAATAAAGGTCGCAGGCGTAGGGCTATATTGAACACCGACACCAACATTCCAATAGCCTTCTGTTGGACCTAATGTAGTGACTGGGTTACCTGCACCTGAATCCCAGCCCACTGATAGATTGCCTGCCCATTGGTCATTGATTTTACGACCGACACCCGCAGTAATCGAGTATTGATCTTCGGTATAGGCAACAAGATCAAAACCGTCTTTTTTACCTGTATTTTTTACAATAAATGGTAGAACTGAACCTTCACCAAATTTATATGGACGGATGGCAAAGTCTTTCCAGTTCACCCAACGTAAATTGGCAAATGCAACCGTGTTTTCCATGATCCCCGTTTGGAAATCAAGATTGATGGATTGCGGTGTAGTGATTTCAGTTTGGCCTTCAGCATTATTAATTTGAGTAAAACCTGCATTAAGCTCTGGATATGGTGTCATACCCGCCGAGCCATGCTTTTCATAAGCATTCATTTCATGCTTGATTTTGGCACGGTAAGTTAAAGAGGCTTTGAGTGCAATTTCAGGAATTTGATAAGCAACCCCTGCTAACCAACCCACAGCTTCATCGCGGCCTGTTTTAAAATCATAGCCGTTATAAGCACTATAGCTTGCACCACGTAATAACACAGTACTGTCTAAAGTTTGGTAAACCGCACCTGCATAGAGGTTCCAGTTTTGATTCGGTTGGTAACCAAATAACAGGTTTAAGTTTTCGGTATCAACGGTAACAGATGTACCACCCTTAAATGGAACAGGGCGGCTTTCGATAAAGTTACTTGTGCCCGTATATTCTGCATCGGCGCCATAAGGCTGGTCATAAATAAGACCAATCGAGAATTTTTCGGTTGCTTGAATTTTTAAGGCTGCATTTGGCGAGTAGTAATGATTCGCCATATTCCCTGTATTGTTTTGAGATATGTCCTTACCTGATACGTTTGGATCAAGAACTGTAATACCCGCTTCAAAATAATTGTTTGGCTGTAGGAACGCTGCAATTGATTGACCTGAGCGATCCAGTGCTGCGGCAAATGTTGTCGTTGTTGGGACTAAGCTAAGTAGTAGAGCCGTTTGAATAGCATTCAGCTTCATTAATATGTTCTCTCAAATCACTTTGTAACAGAATGGCGCGGAAAGTAACATAATTTTTATTCGCTTAAATATTTTACAAATGTCAATAAATGAACTGGCAAGGTCACGAAAAATAGTTGAGCATTCAAGTTTTATCTTGGTGTTTATAAGATTTGAAAGGAATATTAAATATTGATCTATTGATTTGATTTTATTTATTAAAGCACAATAAAAAAGGCCATCCTAAGATGACCTTTGTTTTATAAATTCTGATTAGAATTTATAACCAATTTTCAAACCGTAAGCGATTGCATTGTTGTCTTCAAACTTAGCAACATATTCATTACCGCCTGCTTGAGCACCAGTTTGCGCTTTAGCATCGCCTAACCAGAAGTATTTCACACCGCCAGCAATAAATGTTGCAGGAGTAGGGCTATATTGAAGGCCTACACCAACGTTCCAATAACCTTCTGTTGGGCCAAGTGTTGTTACAGGGTTGCCTGCACCAGAATCCCAACCTACAGAAACGTTACCCGCCCATTGCTCGCTCAGTTTACGTCCAACACCTGCGTTTACAGACCATTGGTCATCAGAATATTCAACTAAGTTAAAGCCATTTGGACGACCAACTAAGCCACCAATTTGTTTAGACAACAAACCAAACTTATATGGTTGGATCGAGAAATCTTTCCAGTTGACCCAACGAACGTTTGCAAATGCAACGGTGTTCGCCATGATACCTGTTTGGAAATCTAAGTTAACAGATTGAGGTGTTGTGATTTTGGTTTTTTTACCTGCGCTACCTTCTTCAAGTGCTTGAGCTTGAGCCAATGCTTCAGCAGGAGAAATACCTAATAAGCCAGCCAAAACAGCAGGGTTACTTGTTAATGCTGATGTGACTGCAAATTTTTCATTGATGTTAACTTTATGATCGATTTCAGAACGGTAAGTCACTGATGCTTTTAATGCGATTTCAGGAATTTGATATGCTGCACCGACTAACCAACCCGCGCCGCCAGTTTCTTTGATATCAGCATCGTAACCATTATAGATACTGTAAGCAGTACCACGTAGGTTTACTTTACCTTTTACAGTTTGGTAAACACCACCAGCATAAAGGTTCACATTTTTAATTGGTTGATAACCAAAAACCAGTGAAATATTTTGGGTGTCAACTTCAACACCAGTGTTACCTGTTCCTAATGATGCATTGGCATCCGCAAGGCCTTTTTGTAATGCTTTAACTGGAGCACTATTTAAGAAACCTTGAGTTACTGCAGCTTGAGCTTGAGCTGGAGTCATACCGCCCTGTACAAGCCCTGCAATTTGTTGTTGACCTGTTGGAGAAGTTAAGTAGTCACTTACTTTCTTTTGCACTAAAGCATTTGTTCTTTCAACAGGTAAAACAGTATCAGAACCAGGATTTGATACAAATACATTATTGCCTGTGTATTGGGCATCAGCACCAAATGGTTGGTCATAAAGAAGACCAAAAGAAACATTGTCAGTCAGTTGAAGTTTTAATGCAGCACTTGGGAAGTAATAATCATCACCCATATCGCCGATTTTACGGGTAGTTGATGATGAACCTGCTTCCTGACCTTTAACTGTTGGGTCTAGAACCGAAATACCCGCTTCAAAATAGTTACCCGGCTGTAAAAATGCAGACATAGATTGACCTGAACGGTCTAACGCAGCTGCAAAAACTCCAGTTGCAGGTAGCGTTGCTAAGATCATGGCAGTGCTAAGATGTTTTAATTTCATTGTAATCTTTCCTTGAACTTCAAGATTCTTAAGTGTTAAGAAGCTATGATCTGACAACAAAAAAGTTATCTATCGTGATTGGCTATAACTTCATGTAACAAAAATACCATAATTAAAATAAGAGTAAATGTTCTAAATGAACTAAGCAGTACGAAGGATTAGATGAAAATGGACAAAAATAAATCTTAAAAAATTTATATACATATGTGTTTTTATTTATAAAATAATGATAAATATGAATTATTATTTTAAAATAAGAATCATTATTTTTTGCATTTTTTAGAAAAAGTTTTTTCATATGGTCAAAGATTTTTTGTAAAAAGTAGGTTTTATTTCTCCATATTTACTTTTTAGGCATTTTTTTAAACACTTTTAATCTCGCTCAAATAATTTACGCAAAATTTACGCCTTCTGATTCTTTCAATATAGAGAATTTACGTCCCCAATTTCCATACTAAAGCTGACCTATTTTTAAATGGCATTTGCTATGTGGGAATTTATTTCTGTATTTGTCCTTTCCTTACTGTTGGCTTATCCGCTCGGTGCTTATCTTGCCGACGTGATGCAAGTAAAGCCAATGAAAAGTGACAGGTTGTTTAACTGGATCGAGCAACCAATTTATGCCGTACTTGGCGTAAAGCGCTGTGGTATGAACTGGCGCCAATATCTTGCTGCTTTTATCTTTAGCAATATTTTACTGCTTGGAGCAAGTGTCACAATCCTGATGACACAGGCATGGCTACCACTAAACCCAGATCATATTCCCAATATGAATTGGGATTTAGCATTGCATACCACGATTTCATTTTTGACCAATACCAATCAGCAGCATTATTCAGGGCAGGCCCAATTGTCTTATTTATCGCAAATGACCGTGATTGTCGGTTTGCAATATTTATCGCCAATTATTGGGCTTGCATTATTGGTCGCAATGTTAAGAGCTTTGTTCTTGCAATCAGATCAAAACAAAGCTTCAGCGCCAAACAATTGGAATCAGATCAATTTAGGCAATTACTGGATGGATATCATCCGACCATTGTTTAGATTCTTTATTCCACTTGGTTTAGTTTTTTCTTTGCTGCTTACTTTTCAAGGTGTGCCAGCAACCTTGTCTGCGGGACCAACAGCGCAGGTCTTAGATCAAAGCGCTGAGGTGCAGACACAACATATTCCATTTGGTCCTGTTGCGCCCATGGTTGCCATTAAACAGCTTGGCAGTAACGGTGGTGGTTGGTATGGCCCAAATAGTAGTGTGCCTTTAGAAAACCCTACACCGTTGTCCAATGTGATTGAGATGATGGCGATCTTACTGATCCCGTTGTCAGTTGTGTTTATGGTTGGACGCTTTATCCAACGTAAAAAACTGATGTGGATGATTTTTGGCAGTATGTTGTTGATGTCATTGATTTCTACCTCTTTGGCTTTCTGGGCTGAAAAATCATCTTTGAGTCCTAATGTCGCTTTGATGGAAGGCAAAGAAGTACGTTTTGGGGAGGATGCATCGGCACTTTGGGCAAGTCTCACCACACAAGTGAACAATGGTTCAGTCAACATGATGCATGACTCAGCCTCACCACTCACAGGCTTGGTTGAACTGTGCAATATGCTGATCAATGCCATCTGGGGTGGGATTGGCTGTGGTTTATTACAGTTCTTTATTTATCTATTTTTAGCAGTATTTATCGCGGGCTTAATGACGGGACGTACCCCTGAATTATTTGGTCGAAAAGTAGAAGTCACTGAAATTAAGCTTTTGGCTCTTGTGATCTTGTTACAACCTGTGGTGATTCTTGGTTTGACTGCGATCGCAATCGCATTTCCAACGCTGACAGGCAATTCCAATCCAGCTTTTCATGGTATTAGCCAAGTATTTTATGAATATGTCTCTGCCTATGCCAACAATGGCTCTGGTTTTGAAGGACTAAGCGATAACACACTATGGTGGAATCTGAGTGCCAGTGTGGCTTTATTGGCAGGTCGTTATAGCGTGTTGATTATTCCTGTTTTAATTGCAGTCAGCCTAGCAACCAAACCACAAGCTGCTGAAAGCAAAGGATCTTTACACATCGAATCACCCACATTTGCACTGACTTTAATCGGGATTGTGTTGATTCTCACCTTATTGCAATTCATGCCAGTGTTGGTGATCGGACCAATTGCTGACTATCTGTCTATAAAAGTTTAAGTGTGGAGCAAGCACAATGAAACATTCAAATGCGACACAACACATGGATATTTTGAATAAAGAAATCCTTCAACAAACTTTTTATAAGCTATTGCCGCAATATGCATTTAAAAATCCAGTCATGGCATGTGTATGGGTGGGCACACTCTTAACAATTGCAGCGACCTTGATGGGAAGTACCAGCTTCGGTTTCGGTGTAGTGTTGAGCTTGATTCTATTGGTCACCGTATTATTCGCCAATTATGCTGAAGCAGTCGCAGAAGCTAAAGGACGCGGGCAGGCAGCATCCTTACGCCAAGCGCGTGAAAACTTAACTGCTAATCGGATTGCTGATCTGGATGCAGCGCCGGTGGTCATCTCTGCAAACCTACTCAAAAAAGATGATTTAGTCATTGTTAAAGCTGGTGAAATTGTCCCTGCGGATGGAGAGATTATTCAAGGTTTCGCGACCATTAATGAGTCTGCGGTGACCGGTGAGTCTGCGCCAGTGTTACGTGAAGCCAATACTGACCGTTCAGGTGTCATTGGGGGAACCAAAGTTTTATCTGATGAAATTATGATTCGGGTCAGTAATGAAGCGGGACATAGCTTTCTAGACCGTATGATTGCATTGGTTGAAGGTGCCAATCGCCAAAAAACACCGAATGAGATTGCACTAAGTGTCTTACTCAATATCATGACCATCACCTTTATTGTCGTGGTCGCGACCTTGCCATTCATTGGGGCAATGGTCGGGATCAAAATCAGTCTAGTCTTGTTGATTGCTTTACTGGTGTGTTTGATTCCAACCACGATTGGAGGATTGCTGCCTGCGATTGGGATTGCAGGCATGAACCGCGCCTTAAAAGCCAATGTTCTCGCTAAATCAGGCAAGGCTGTCGAAGTTGCGGGTGATATTGATGTGCTGCTATTAGATAAAACAGGCACGATCACCTATGGCGATCGTCAAGCCACTGCCTTTTATCCTTTGGCAGGCGTAAGCCCAAGTGAGTTACGCCAAGCCGCAATGTTAACTTCTTTTGCCGACCCAACTCCTGAAGGGAAGTCGGTAATCAGCCTTGGGAAAGAATTGGGTGAAAGCATTCAAGAGCCAAAAGATGCAGAATTTATCCAGTTTAGTGCTGCAACACGCTTATCTGGTGTGGATTTAGTCACAGGGCAAAGCATTCGTAAAGGTGCTGTGGATGCGATTCTTAAATTTACCAACCAAGACATTAGGGATAACGTTGAGCTTAAAACCCGCGTGGAACAGGTTGCATCGAAAGGTGCGACCCCACTCGTGGTTGCTTCGAATCACAGTATTTTAGGGGTGATTGAACTCTCAGATGTGATTAAACAAGGGATTAAAGAACGCTTTGCACTATTACGTGAGATGGGCATTAAAACCATTATGGTCACAGGGGACAATCCATTGACTGCCGCTGCGATTGCAGCTGAAGCAGGGGTAGATGATTATATTGCCGAGGCACGACCTGAAGATAAACTGGCTTGTATTCGCAAAGAACAAGCGGCTGGTAAATTGGTGGCGATGGTGGGTGATGGAACCAATGATGCGCCTGCTTTGGCTCAAGCAGATATTGGTTTAGCCATGAATTCAGGCACCCAAGCAGCCAAAGAAGCAGGCAATATGGTGGACCTTGATTCAGATCCAACCAAACTGTTGGATGTCGTGGAAATTGGGAAGCAGCAATTAATCACCCGTGGTGCATTAACCACCTTTTCTTTGGCAAATGATGTGTCTAAATACTTTGTAATTTTACCTGCATTGTTTGCTGTGGCAATTCCTCAACTTGGGGTGCTCAATATTTTGCAACTGAGCAGTCCAAGTAGTGCTGTGATTTCAGCATTGATATTTAATGCGCTAATTATCCCGATGTTGATTCCATTGGCACTAAAAGGGGTACAGTTTAAGCCTGCCAGTGCCTTGCAATTATTACGCCGTAATATGTTGATCTATGGTGTTGGTGGAGTGATTTTCCCTTTTATTGCGATCAAGTTGATTGACCTTGTTGTGTCATTGTGGATTTAGGAGAAAGAAATGAATACATTAGAAAATCTGCCCTTATCAACCGAAGTTCAGTCTGCGCTACGCCCGAGTATAGGTTTGATCTTGGTTGGCTTTTTGATTGCAGGTGTGTTGTATAGTGCGGTAAGCGTTTCTATCGCTCAATTGCTCTTCCCAAAGCAGGCGAATGGTAGTTTGATTGAGCTGAATGGAAAGATTGTGGGTTCGAGTTTAGTTGGGCAGAATTTCGTGAGTGAGCAATATTTTCATGCTCGCCCCAGTGCGGTAAATTACAGTGTAGATGGAATGGCAGGGAGCAATTTAGCGGTCTCCAATCCTGATTTGCAAAAACACATTAAAGAAAGAACACTACACTTTGCGCAGTACAATCAGATTGCTGAGCAGCAGGTACCACTGGACATGATCACTGCATCAGGCAGTGGGATTGATCCAGATATTTCACCTGAAAGTGCCTTGTTACAGGTGAAACGAGTGGCACAGCAGCGTCATTTATCAGAATCACAGGTCAAAGATTTAGTACAGCAACAGATTCAGCCTGCACAGTTTGGTTTATATGGGCAAGCGAGGGTTAATGTTCTACAACTGAATTTGGCCCTAGATCAATTGTCATCGACCACACGTTGATAGAGTGTAATTATGCAGATCGACCGTAATAACAAAGCTGATGCATGGCTGGCACATAGTCAACGTGAACAGTCTGGACGTCTGACCATTTTCTTGGGGGCTGCGCCTGGTGTAGGGAAAACCTATGCGATGCTGACCCGAGCACATGAGTTGATGCAGCAAGGGCAGCAGGTTGTGGTTGGATTAGTCGAAACCCATGGTCGATCTGATACCGAACGTTTGATTCAGGGGCTTAATGTTATTCCTAGAAAGATTATGGAATATCAAGGGCGAGACCTGGAAGAGATGGATCTCGACCAAATTCTTAAGTTAAAACCTGAAATTGTGTTGGTTGATGAGCTGGCACATCGGAATGTACCAAATAGCCGGCATGAATATCGCTGGCAGGATGTGAATGAATTATTAGATGCAGGTATCGATGTCTATAGCACCTTGAATATTCAGCATCTGGAAAGTCTCAATGATGTGGTGTATCAGATCACGGGGATTCGGGTTAGCGAAACCGTACCTGATGCGTTGTTAAAACGTTTGAAAGATATTCGTCTGGTCGATCTACCTGTGCCTGAATTATTAGAACGTATGAATCACGGCAAGATTTATTTGGCTGATGTTGCACCGCATGCACTGCAAGGTTTTTTTAAACCCGCACATTTAACCGCCTTACGTGATTTAGCGATTCAAACCGTTGCAGGACAAGTTGAAATTGATTATCGGGAAAAGTTTGTCGCACAAGGACAGATTATCCCGATTCAGAATCATGTCATGTTGGCGATTGATGGATCAGAGTTTTCGGAGGACTTGGTACGGCGGGCGCATCGTATTGCCGAAAGGCGCAATGCAGCTTGGAGTGTGATTTCGATTCAAAAAAGTCAGAATTCCAATACACAAGTTTTTGCAGTGACCAAAGCCTTTAATTTGGCACGTAAACTAGGTGCAGATACCTATTTGCTCTATAGCAATCATATTGCGTCGACCATTTTACAGGCGGCCTATGATTATGGTGCATCGAATATTCTGCTCGGCAAAAGTCCTCAGAAATCATTATGGCAGCGTTTGTTCTCAGACCATATTGCCGATCAACTATTAGAAAAGCAGCATCCTTTTGAAATTACTTTTGTTCAGCCCTTAAAAACCAAAAATCATGAGATGAAGCAGGTCGATAGCACTGCTTCAGCGTGGTCGAAACAAGCATTGACGTTTCATCCACGTGAAATGATTGAAAGTATTTTGATTGTGTTATTGGGTTTAATCGCGGCAACGGTGAGTGATCATTTTATTGGTTATAGTGAGTTAGCTTTAATTTTTGTGGTCACGGTGCTTGTGGTTGCAATGCGTGCAAGGATGTTCATCACGATTCTAAGTGTTTTGATTTGTTTCTTGCTCTATAACTATTTATTTATTGAGCCACGCTTTACCTTTCGAATTAGTGCCGAGCGTGGGGTGATGACGATTGTTATCTTTATCGTTTCAGCCCTGCTGGTGGGGCGTTTGGCCAATCAGTTACGTGCTCAGGTATTGAGTTTACGTGCAGCGAACTCGCTCTCTTTACAGCTACAAGAATTGGAACGGAAATTATCCAACTGTGTTGATATTGAACAAGTCTTAAGTGTCGCCAAACAACATTTGGAAAGTTCTTTAAATGCTGTGGTTTTGCTTCGGATCGGAACACAGGAATTGGGCGATTATTCTGTATTTAATGAAAAAGATCAGATTGCAGCAAATTGGACTCAGAAAAACGCTAAGCCGTGTGGCCGTTTTACCAATACCTTAACCCAGTCTGAATGGTGGTTTAATCCGCTCAATCTCGTCGGTGGATTTGGGGTGATTGCGATACGTTTTCAGCAAAATGCAGAAAATATCAGTTTTGAACAACAACGTCTGGCTGAGTTGATGATCGATGATATTGCCCAAACGGCTTCTCGGGTGCAGTTGTCTTTACAGTTAGAAAATTCACGAGTGGTGGCTGAAACTGAAAAGTTACGTTCTGCGCTCTTGTCTTCGGTTTCGCATGACCTACGCTCACCTTTGGCCGCGATGATTGGTTCTGCGGATAGTCTGAAATACTACGGTGAGCAAATGTCAGAACAAGATCGACATGAATTGTTAGATACCATTCATGTCGAAGGTGAACGCTTGGATCGTTATATTCAAAACTTATTGGATATGACCCGACTCGGTCATCAAGGTTTAAGTTTAAGCAGAGACTGGATCGGGGTGGAAGAACTGATAGGATCTGCCACCCAACGATTGAAACGATATCAACCCAAGGTCAATATTAATGTGGCTTTGAGTGAGGATTTACCCCAACTCTACGTACATCCAGCATTAATTGAACAAGCGATTTTCAATGTATTGGAAAATGCTGCCAAGTTTTCACCTGATGATGTACCCATCAAAGTAACAATCAAACAAGAGGATAATTTCCTGCAGATTGATATCGTCGATCAAGGTGTTGGGATTCCCGAAGATGAACGCGAGCAAATCTTTGATATGTTCTATACCATGCAACGTGGAGATCGTGGTAAAACAGGAACAGGCTTAGGTCTCGCCATTGTAAAAGCCATTATTGGGGCGCATATGGGCAGTATTGAAGCCTTGGCAAGCACACAGGGTCAGGGCACCTTGATTAGAATACGATTACCACTTCATCAGGATTAAAATCATCATTTATGCCGCAAACATTCAATCAGCATGCCTCTATTCTCATTATTGATGATGAGCCACAAATTCGGAAATTTCTGGATATCGCTTTGCGTGCGCAAGGCTATCAAGTGTATGTCGCTGAAAATGGTATGAAAGGGTTGGAGGCGTTGGCGACACGTGGCGCTGATCTGTTGATTCTAGATCTGGGTTTACCCGATATGGAAGGACAAGAGGTTTTAACAGAATTGCGGCAGTGGTCAGATATTCCTGTCATTGTGCTATCGGCACGTCCAGACGAAAATCAAAAAATTAAACTGCTGGATGCAGGCGCCAATGATTATGTCACCAAGCCCTTTAGCATTCAGGAGTTATGTGCTCGTATTCGTGTGATGTTTCGAAATAAACCACAGCACTCAGAGCAAAATATGGTGTTTAATGATGGGCAGCTTTGGGTCGATGTCGCAGAACATGCAGCCAAACTGGCAGATGAAGAAATCGCGTTAACCAAAAAAGAATTTCAGCTATTGGCGTTGTTGATCCGTCATCAAGGCAAGATCGTGACACAAAAACAGATCATGACCGAGTTATGGGGAATTACCCATGAAGAAGATACCCACTATCTGAGAATATTGGTGAAAAAACTCAGAACTAAAATAGGCGATTCTGCAGTGACACCCAAGTATATTTTTACCATTGCTGGGGTTGGATTACGCTTTGGCGAATAGTGAGTTTCTTCTGTCGTGGTATTCGGTTACTAGGATTTTAGTAAAAAATCCCCATATTTTTCGCGTAGTTCTGCTTTAACAATTTTCCCTGTTCCATTGATAGGCAGAGCCTCAACAAAAATCACAGCATCTGGAACCTGCCAAGATGCGATTTTATCTGCAAAATATGCAAGCACATCTTGTTCGGTTAAAGAAGCGTGCTCTTGTTTTACAGCAATTAAAATTGGACGTTCATCCCATTTTGGATGGCGCGCAGCAATGGCTGCTGCCATACGAATTTCAGGATGGCCCACGGCAATATTCTCTAATTCAACTGATGAAATCCACTCACCGCCAGATTTGATTAAATCTTTGGCGCGATCACGAATGGTCATGTATCCATCTGAATCAATGGTTGCGATATCACCGGTATCAAACCAACCATCTGAAGTAAGAGAACTTTTCGCTTGATTAAAATAGTGATCAACGACCCATGGACCACGGACTTGTAGGTTTCCTTGGGTGTGCCCATCGTTTGCTAGCGGTGTGATGCTATTTTCATCAACAATGCGTAGCTCTATACCAAAAGGTGGACGACCTTGGTTTTGTCGCAATTTCTCAAGTTCATCTGGATTTAACGCATCATGTTTTGCTTTGGGTTGATTGGCTGTGCCCAGTGGGCTTATTTCTGACATTCCCCATGCATGAATCGTGTCGCAATGATACGTGTTTTTAAATTCACGGATGATCGATGGCGGGCAGGTCGCACCTCCAACAACATTGCGCTGCATACTTTCCAAGCTGCTGCCTATTTTTTTAGCAGCAACCAATAGGCCTTGCCAAATGGTCGGTACACCCAAAGCCACGCTCACTTTATAATCGTCAATCAAGTGAACGAGGCTCTCGCCATCTAAATTTGGTCCGGGCAAAACTAGAGAGCTACCCACCATTGCAGCTGCATAGGGGATGCCCCATGCATTGACATGGAACATGGGAACCACGGGCATGACAATATCTCGAGCAGAAATATTTAAAGAGTCAGGCAGTGCAATTGCCATACTATGCAGTAAGGTCGAACGATGGCTATATAAGACACCCTTAGGATTTCCTGTCGTGCCGGAGGTATAACATAAGGAACTTGGTGTTTCTTCTTTGAATTGTGGCCAATCAAATTCAACCGATTGATCTTGAATTAACGCATCATAGAAAATAACGTTTGGAAGTGCAGCAGCGACACTTTCATCATACGCGCTTAAACAGATAAATTTCTCAACTGAAGGCACCTTATCTTTAAGGGCGCTGATTAATGGTAAAAATGTAATATCGAAGAAAATAACTTTATCTTGGGCATCATTAATAATGAAGGTCAATTGCTCTAGAAATAATCGGGGGTTAATGGTGTGGCAAACATAGCCACATCCAGAAATGGCATACCATGATTCTAAATGGCGATGGTTATTCCATGCAATTGTTGCAATACGATCGCCCTCGGTTAAGTTAAATACCTTGAAAGCATTTGCTAGGCGTTTAGTATTTTGCTGGATGCGTTTCCAATCCGTTTTGTAGAGTTGACCATCAACTTCACGTGAAAAAATAGCAGTATCTGCATGGTATTTTGCTGCATGCTCAATTAAGTTACTGATCAATAAATCCTGATGTATCATTTTTCCAAACATTTTTTATCCTTTTTCGCGGGTTGGTGTATTCAATTAAGGGATGAGCATGAGGTTGATTGTGTGACTTTTTATCGTTACCAACTGAAATAAAATGATATTTTAAAGGTAAGCTCAGGACAAATGAGCGATCTAGAAACCTACCATATCGGTATAGAGAAAATTTTAGGTATGGCAAAATGAAAGTAGCATTGAGAAAAATAGTGGTCAATATGAACGCAAATTTTATTCATATTTATCATACAAACGCTGAATAACTCGATGCATTTCAGCTCACTGATTTACAGCAATTTTATACAAGTTATATGAGCAAATCAGATACATAAGATTTTAGAAAATAAAAGAAAATTTAAAATATATTTTTGAAACTCTAATTGTCATTTTATGTGATTGAGCCAAGAAATAGGGTTGCAACTCTCGTTCATCACAGCGTATTGAGTGATCATCAGATACTTGTAATGTGTAATATATTTGAAGGTATAAAATTAATTTTATTATAATTAATAATAGTTTAGCCTTTTAATGGTTATAGGCTATATTCAGCTTTTTAGTATATACTGCTGAGACTTTTTTATGTCTTGCTTATTAGAGTCAAAATGAAAAAATTATTAGCGATTACTGTATTCAGTTCTTTAGGTTTAATGGCCTGTTCAACCACAGAAACTTCAAAATCAATCCAAAGCCCACAAGTGACGGCAGCAGTACAACAAATTAAATATAACGGCGTGAAAGTACCTGTTTCAATTGGCAAGTTTGATAATCGCTCAAGTTATATGAGAGGAATATTTTCAGATAATGTCGATCGTCTTGGCGGACAGGCAAAAACTATTTTAGAAACACATCTACATCAAACAGGTTATTTCTCTGTTTTGAATCGCGATAATTTGTCTGAACTCAAACAAGAAGTCGGTTATAGCAATTCGGCCCAAACCATTAAAGGCGCACGCTATGTCATTACAGGCGATGTATCTGAGTTCGGCCGAAAAGAAGTGGGTGACCAACAGTTATTCGGTATTTTAGGCCGTGGTAAACAGCAAATTGCCTATGCAAAAGTGAACTTAAATATTGTAGATGTGAAAACCTCAGAGATTGTTCATTCAGTACAAGGTGCTGGTGAGTACGCGTTGAGCGCGCGTGAAGTACTCGGTTTTGGCTCTACAGCATCTTATGATTCTACTTTAAACGGCAAAGTCTTAGACTTGGCGGTACGTGAAGCAGTCAACAATTTGGTTACCGATATTCAGAATAATCGCTGGACTGCACAATAAGACTGGATCGTCCTAAAATGAAAAACATTGTTTACACCAGTCTGATCAGCATCGGATTGGTCGGTTGTGCTGCTGGACCTCAACCTTTATATAGCTGGGGCTCTTATACACAGCAAACCTATCTGATGTATAACGCGTCAGAAAAAGCAACGCCCAATGCACAAATGATCAAGTTGGAAGCAGAAATAGAGAAAGCGAAAGCAAAAAATCTGGCTGTTCCACCTGGACTATATGCACATCTGGGTTTGTTGTCTTTACAGCAAAATAATGCACAAAAGGCAGTTGAATATTTTCAATTGGAGCGACAGGTCTACCCTGAATCTACGGTATTGATGGATCGTTTGTTGCAGAAAATGAATGCCAATGCAGGGGATCCAAAGCCATGATGAAGGCATTTTTAGTTTCGAGCCTTCTGCTCGCGAGCGTGCTTGTGACGGGATGTGCATCATCTCCTGCGGTGAATAAGGATATGACTGTTTATAAACAGCATATGCCGAAATCCATTTTGGTATTACCCCCTGTAAATGATTCTCCTGATGTTAAGGCAACCTATAGCTATTGGCCGACAGTGATTACGCCAGTTGCTGAAGCAGGATACTATGTCTTTCCAATTTCTGTAGTCGATTCGATGTTCAAAGAGAATGGTGTGACCAATGGTCATGATGCTCAAAGCATTCCGCCGCAGAAATTACAGGAAATCTTTGGGGCTGATGCGGCCTTATATATTCGAATCAAAGAATATGGATCAAAATATCAGGTCATTCAAAGTGTTGCTACAGTAAGTGTGGAAGCCAAACTGGTCGATCTAAAGACCAATGAAACTATTTGGACTGGGGAGAAGAAAGCGGTTCAATCGAGTAATAATGGCAACAACGATTTACTTACTGCACTGGTTGGAGCATTGGTTGAACAAATTGCGGGCAGTGTCAATGATCGTGCTTATCCTTTGGCGACGATTGTTAATACCCAGTTATTTACACCAACACAGCACAATCCTGGATTAGGGTTGCTGTATGGACCTCGTTCACCCAAATATCAACAAGATGGCATGATGAAGTAAACCATTTACTTGCATGTAAAAATAAAAAAGCCTCTAGACGAGGCTTTTTTATTTTCAGTGATTATTTAATATTTGGGTCGCCCTGTTTCAGGAAGAAACGTATAGCCAGTTTTTGTACCCAAGTGCCATATGGAGGATAGAACAGTTGGGTCGGGAAGAAGCGATGACGGGCAAAGACGGTTTTCGCATGGGAAAGCTCACGGAAACCTTCTTCGCCATGATAAGTTCCCATGCCTGAGTTACCAATCCCACCGAATGGTGCATCATGGTTTACCACATGCCAGCCCCAATCATTGACGGTGACTCCACCTGAGTGAGTCCGTTTTAAAATATAATCAAGTTCGTTAGCATCATGGCTAAAGCAATATAAAGCCAATGGTCTTTCACCTGCTTGAATATACTGAATCGCATCATCTAATGCCTCATAAGCGACGACAGGTAAAACAGGGCCAAACAATTCTTCTTTTAAAATACGCATGTCAGGTGTGCAATTCAGTACGATATGCACAGGCATACGACGCGCATCTTGGTCGCGGTCATATTCACCACAAGCAATGACTTGTGCGCCTTTGGCTTTGGCATCATCCAGAATTTCGAGCAAACGTTTCAGATGGCGGTCATTCACAATCGAGGTGTAATTGTCGTTATTGCGAATACTTTTGCCATACATGCTGGTGAAATTCGCTTGGCATTCTGCGACAAATTGATCGACTTTTTCTTTTGGTACCAGTGCATAGTCGGGTGCAACACAGATTTGACCACAGTTCGTTGCTTTACCATGTAAAACACGTTTTGCAGCATCGGCTAGAGGATAATTGCGGCTAACCAATGCTGGAGATTTACCACCCAGCTCCAAGGTGACTGGAGTTAAATTATCTGCTGCTGCGCGCATGACCACACGACCAATTGCTGGCGAACCTGTAAATACAATATGGTTGAATGGCAGTGAAGTGAATTGTGCTGGATCAAGGATCTCTTCACCAAAAACAGCAACCTCATCTTCATTAAAGATTTCAGCCAACATCCGTTTAACCACTGCATTAGTGGCTGGAGTCACTTCAGGTAATTTGATCATCACGCGATTGCCTGCTGCAATTGCCGCAACCAATGGACCAAGTGCTAAATAAACAGGAAAGTTCCATGGGACAATGACACCAACGACACCTTTGGGTTGGTATTGCACGCGCAAACGATTCGATAAAAACAGCAATTCAGTGCTACGTTTGCTGGGTCGCATCCAACGTCTCAAATGACGAATTGCATGTTCTGCTTCAAGTACAGAACCAAGCAAATCAAGTAGTTTGGATTCATCTACAGAGCGTGAACTAAAATCCGTATTGATTGCAGCCGCAATTACATCTTGATAACGGATAATTTGCTTTTTTATTTTCAGTAATTTGGTGCGTCGATCATCCAGATCAGGGTAGGGCTGAACATCAAAAGCAGCACGCTGTTGATTAAAAACCGAATACATATGTTCGGTTGCAGGATCACTGAATTGTTGTGAAGTTGAAAGTGTCATTGTTGCTCCTTTCATGCTTATTAGTAGAATAGACTTTATGATTGATGAGATTTGTAGTCGATGTTAAATTGAGACAACAAAAGGTAATTTAGTGCCATTATGCATCATCACTCAAGGAATGAGGTGAAAAAATGCGTAAACAGGATGTGAACTCGAAAATGATTGAAGCACGATATGATCATAATCAATTGGGTCAAGGCACAGCGATCTTAGGTCTGACCAGTCTGCTTGACGCAATGCAACAACAAGGTTATAGCTTAGCTGAAATATTAAAAGGTACAGGTATCGCTCATGATGCACTGAGCAGCGCAGCTTCCCAGATCTCACCCTATCAAAAATTACAACTTTTCCAGACGATTCAGCATTTATCAAAAGACCCTTTGATTGGTATGCGAGCAGGACAAAAACAGAAACTCTCGGACTTTGGTGTCTATGGTTATGCGCTTTATTCTTCTCGTAATTTTCAACAGGCAGTCGAGTTTGGGATTCGCCATATTAAGCTCGCTGCACCTGTATTAAAGAAATCATTTTCTATTCAAAAGCACGCTGCGGTTTTTGAAGGGAGTGAAATTATTGCACTGGGTAAATTACTACCTTTGGTCTGTGAGTTTTGGTTTAGTTCAATGCAAACTTTGATTGAGTGTGTATTAGAAGCGCCTTTTCAGGCTCAAAAATTATTGTTGCCTTATCCTGCACCTGACTATGCCGATGAATATCAAAAGGTATTTCGCTGTCCAGTTGAATTTAATGCAGAGGTGATGCAGTGGCATTTTGATCTTGGCTGGCTAGACAAGCCTTGCCCAAATGCCAATCCAATTACGGCTGATATGTGCCAGTCATTCTGTGAACGAATGCTAGGTACAGATGAGCATGAAGAACCTGAACTGGTTCGTAGTATTCGGCTGCTGTTGTTAGATGCGGTAGGTAGCTTTCCTACAGCGCAACAGATGGCGGATCAATTGCATTTATCTAAAAGAACACTCTATCGTCGTTTAGCGGATATTGAGGTCAGTTATCAGGATATTCTAGATAGTACCAGAAGGCGACTTGCTGATGAGTATTTAGGGGCTACAACATTAAGTATTGATGAAATAGCAGCAAGATTGGGCTTTTCTGATACTTCGAATTTTAGGAAGGCATATCGAAATTGGGTGGGGATTTCACCAAATGAATATCGAGAGCATCAAACTCACCATATTTAGTTTTAATAAGTACTATTATTCTCAAAATATGAATTTTTTAATTTAATTTTAATATCGCTCGATAATAATGATTGCTATAATTGTTTTATGGCAATGAAGGGTTGTTCATTTTAAGTTGGATAGTGGTTTTATAAATTAATGATATTTGTTTTGATTATCATTTAATGGTTCATGTTGATTGTTTAATCAATAAATGCACCATAATATAGCATTTCGATTTCAAATAAATGGTGTGCTGATTAGTTATTATTCAAATTTTTTGATCGTTTGATCTATAATTAAAATAATAAATATAATAATAATCATGGTCTTATGTTTAAAGTATATTTGTATACTTTTAAGGTATTTTTCATGTGAATGGGTGCCTAAGACATATAATTAAATTAAATGAATTACCTAAAGTTAAATCGCATAGAATCTGTGCTGGATTAGGGTAGGTCTACCCATTAAAAAAACTTATTATGCTAAGGATTGCTTTAAATGCTGACTTTTTTAGGTATCAGCATGATCATGTGCTTTATGTATTTGATCATGTCAAAACGTCTCAGTGCATTAGTTGCATTAATTTTAATCCCATTCATATTCGCTATTATCGCTTGGGGCTTAGGTTTTTATTTTGAGAGCTTAAGTCATATTCAATTGGCCGAACTTGGCAATACCATGTTAGAGGGTATTAAAAAGTTAGCACCAACAGGCGTAATGCTTCTTTTCGCTATTTTATATTTTGCATTAATGATTGATTCGGGGTTATTTGACCCTTCGGTAAGATGGATTTTAAAGAAAGTAAAAGGCGATCCATTAAAAATCACTTTAGGTACTGTTTTTCTAACATTATTGGTTTCTTTAGATGGTGATGGTTCAACCACGTATATGATTTGTGTGGCGGCAATGATGCCATTGTACAAACGTGTTGGCATGAATCCATTGATCATGACCTGTTTGATGCTGCTTTGTAGTGGAGTCATGAATTTGACACCATGGGGTGGGCCAACAGCACGTGCTGCAAGTGCGCTTCAGGTCGATGCCAGTGAAGTCTTCATTCCAATGATTCCATCAATGATTGTTGCTGCTGCTTGGTTATTTTTCTTGGCCTACTTGTATGGAATGTATGAACGCAAACGTTTAGGCGTGATTGAACTGGTCGATATCAGCCATGCGGATGACATCTCTATTTCAAAAGACCCAGAAGCACAACGTCCGCATTTACGCTGGTTTAACGGTATCTTGACCGTAGTGTTGATGGCTTCGTTGGTAAAAGGGATCTTACCAATGTCGATTCTGTTCATGCTGGGTTTCTGTATTGCTTTAGTCGTGAACTATCCATGCGTCAACATGCAGAAAAAACGTATTGCCATGCATGCGGATAGCGTACTCGCAGTCGTCGGTGTGATCTTTGCTGCAGGTGTCTTTACTGGAATTTTATCTGGTACAGGCATGGTTGAAGCGATGTCTAAAGGTTTCGTGGCTGTGATTCCACCAAGTATGGGACCTTATTTGGCACCAATTACAGGTGTCTTAAGTATGCCTTTAACCTTCTTTATGTCGAATGATGCCTTCTATTTCGGTGTTCTACCGATCCTTGCCGAAGCTGCATCGCATTATGGAATTTCAGCGGTTGAAATTGCCCGTGCTTCGATTATTGGTCAACCGATTCACTTGTTATCGCCACTCGTCCCTTCAACCTATTTGTTATGTGGTTTGGCGGCTGTAGAAATGGGTGATCATCAGAAATTCACGTTGAAATGGGCCTTTATTACCTGCTGCGTGTTGATGGGCAGTGCGTTAATATTTGGTGTATTCCCATTTTATAATATGTAAATCAAATTGTTATAATGCTTTTATATTCATGAGAATATAAAAGCATACCTGTTTACACATTCCCAGTTAATTTTAAATTTTGCTTGAAACAGAGCGAAATAGAGACTTTTTACACTTTTTTAGATGGTTAGGAACATAAAAATGAAGATGAAACTTGCGCTTGCGACAATCATAAGTATTGCAACCAGTTCTGCCTTTGCAGCGCCAAAATTATATGGAGAAATTGATGCGAGTTTGGATTATTTACCTGAAGTGAATGCTAATTCATCAGACCGCGATGTATGGAAAATAAATAGTAATAGTTCATTTCTTGGGATTAAAGGCGAAGAAAAATTAACCGAGCATTTGAGCGCGATTTATTTAGCAGAATGGGCATTTTATGCCGATGGTGATAAAACAGACTGGTCACAACGAAACCGTTATGTTGGATTAAAAGATGATCGCTTTGGTGCGATTAAAGTGGGCAAGCACAATACACCTTTGAAAGATTTATCGAGCCCAGTCGATAGCTTTAACAACTATATTAGTAATAAAGCAGATATCACGGGCATCATGACAGGTGAGAACCGTGTCAATAACGTCGTGGTCTATGATTCTCCAGAAGTTGCTTTTAATGGTGGTAATTTTGAAGCAAGCGTTTTGGTTGCGACAGGTGAAAATAAAAGTAAGGGAATTGAAGATGACAACCGCGGTGGTGTCAATGTCGCTGGTGGTGGTCTAGGGGATGCATGGTCTGCATCACTGAGTTATAGCCATCCATTATTCTTAGTCGGTTTGGGCTACGATAAAGCGATTCCAAGTGATTTCTTGGGACATGGTTTATTGAACTCTAGCGACACTGAAACGCAAGTGGATGAAGTGTTTGCTGCTGCGAATACAGTGCGTGTGATTGGTCGTTTGACGGCAATTGAAGGACTGGCATTAAAAACCTTATATCAGACCTCGAAAGTTGCTGATAAAAAAGGAAATGATGACACTGCGATCAATATTGATGATTCGCAAGGCTGGCTCATTGGTGCTGAATACAAGTTACCGAATCAATCAAAATGGACGGTGAAAGCACAATATAGCCAAAATAGCACCAGCTTTAAAGCCAATGAAGCCGATTTCGATGCCAAGCAACTTTTGTTAGGTGCAGACTACTCATTTACTAAACAAACGAAAGTGTATGGTTACGCAGGCTATTCAACTTTTGAGCAAGCAAGTGCTAAAGATAAGCAACCGATTGCGGGCACTGGTTTAGAATTTAAGTTCTAAACTTCAGTCAGTTAACGTCAATAAATAGGATAAATTTGTCCTATTTATTGATGATTTTACTTGAGGAATTTTGTGAGTCAATTCAGTAATACTTGCCCTCAATCTTTTTGGAATATGTGAATAATAAAATATAAAAATTATTAATAATTTCTTCATTATTATCCTGTATATTGAGCGCATTGATCTTCATGGATAGTGTGGATAGAAACGGAAATGATTTTTAAAGAGTTAAATATTTCTTTATTTAATAGTATAAATTCTTTTGCAAAGGAACATGCAGTTTTAGACAAGGCCGCGATTTTTCTAGCCGATGATCTCAACACTGTGTTTATCAGTTTTCTTGTATTTTTATTAGTGACACAATGGAAAATCTATAACTTATTGTTCGCAAAAACATTGGTGATCGTCCTGTTCTCTTTACTGCTCAGCGACATCATTGAATTCTTTTATCATCATCCACGCCCATTTCAAATTGATTTAGGTCATAAATTGATTGGTCATGGTTCAAGTTCATCCTTCCCAAGTCAACATACTTTAACCATTGTTATTATTGCGTTTTCCTATTTATTGGCGGGTTTCAAAAAGATTGGAATCATCGGGTTGATCTTGAGTGCGATTGTTGGGCTATCACGGGTTTTTGTCGGGGTGCATTTTCCATTCGATGTGATCGGTTCGTTTGTAATTGGTTTCATGCTGGTTGTTTCGATCAATTATGTATTGAAAGAATTGGCTATAAGAATAAGACGATTAAAAGCTATTCGGGTACTCGACTAAGCATCAAGAATAAATTGATTTATTGTTTTAAGAACGGAGTCTGACTCCGTTTTTTATTGCTCATTTTTATGAAAAATTTATTCAATACCGCAATGAGTTTACGCACTGTTTACGTTACTTATATTGAGGCTTGTTCTAAGCTGAATCTATCGAATAACTAGAGTTTTCAGCTATGAGTGCTGTACTTGTTGAGATTAATCATCCATCTGTGCTTAAAAAGTATATGCATACCACCATGCATAAAAATGAGCGCAATGATCTTGAGTTAAAGAATTTATTCATAGAAGAAGTTGAAGCCTATTTACAACAGTATCCAAATACTCAACATGTCGATGTGTACTTATGTGATTTGAACGGACATTTACGTGGCAAAAGAATTGATATTGGCTGCCTAAAAAAACTGGTCAAAGGTTGTTATTTCCCGTTGTCGATTTACGCAATGAGCTTAGATGGTAAGGTGATTGAAGAGACTGGATTGGGAAAATATATCGGTGAGCCAGATCATTTGTGTGAACCTATTTTAGGGTCCTTACAACCTCATCCCACCGATCCTGAGCATAACGCACAGTTGCTTCTTAGTATGAAAGACGATTGTGGAAAAGATTGTTTGTATGAGCCTCGGAATGTACTGAAAAAGATTCTGTATCAACTGCATGACAAAAATTATTATCCCTGTATCGCAGCAGAAATAGAGTTTTATTTACATCCTTTAAGTACTGCTAGAGACGTTCAAGAAACGATTACGCAATGCTTTGACATTAATACATCTGATCATTATCAAAATATTCTGAATGAAATTGAATCGGTTGCAAAATTGCAGAACATTCAGATTACAGGCATCGTTTCTGAGTCTTCATCGGGGCAATATGAGATCAACCTGCAACATACTACGGATATTTTAAAGCTATGTGATCAGATCATGGTGTTGAAGAGAACCATTAAGCAGATTGCACATAAATATCACTTGCGAGCAAATTTCCTTGCCAAGCCAGAGATGCATAAGGCGGGCAGTGGGATGCACTTCCATATGAGTATTTTAGATCAACATCAGCAGAATGTTTTTAGTTCAATGCCAGACAAACTCTCTGAGGCATTATTAAAAGCAATCAGTGGTTTACTATTATTCATGCCTGATTCTATGGCAATTTTAGCGCCAAACTTAAACTCTTTCCGTCGCTTCAAGTTGGGTAATCATGTTCCTTTGGAAGCCAATTGGGGGCTGAATAATCGAAATGTTGCGATCCGAATTCCATGCTCTGATCAAGAAAATCAGCGTTTGGAATATCGCGTAGCAGGAGCAGACTGTAATCCTTATTTGGCGGTAACTACAATTTTGATAGGTGCTTTGCATGGTTTGACTCACCAGTTACCACTGCCTAAGCAAGCATATCAATTAAAACTTAAAAGTGAGCATGTGTTATTGCCAACTGAGCAAATGCAAGCACTAAGCTTATTGAAAGGCAATAGATGTTTAACTGAATATCTAGGCAAAGATTTTGTTGAGCTGTGGTGTACGGTGAAACAGGCAGAGTACCAAAGTGTCTATAGCCAAATTACCGCCATCGAAAAGAACTGGGATATTTAATTTTCCCTTAGTGTAAATATAAAAAATCTAGAGGGTATGCGCTTAGCGGGACTCGAACCCACGTCGGTCGCTTAGGAGGCAACTGCTCTATCCAGTTAAGCTATAAGCGCATAATTTTATGATTATAAACAAAAAAGTGATTGCAGAAGCAATCACTTTTTCATCAAACCGATCAACTGTTAAAAGGGAACTAATAATTTCTAGGGATAGGCCTTATATGATATTCGCCACAGCTACGTTACGGGTTTAAACCAAAATTGATAAATTATTGAAAAATGTGTGAACCAAATGAAATTTAAGAAATACAAGAATAGTCAAATGCACCTACACCTTCATTTTTCAATAAGTTCTCCCATTTTTTCTGTTTCATATCAAGCCATCGATAAAGGTCCGCATGATACTTTTTATCAATGTTAACCGTACTTTGGTAGTCAGGTGAGTTGAGAAATTTTCCCATTAAGCACAACGAGTTTATTTTTACGATGTTAGTGCCATCTTCAATAGAAAAATTGTTGCCTACTTCATTCTCATACTTCATCAATAAACCAGCCTTAAGTAACGCACTATCAAAAAGTTGAATTGTTAAAGGTGTTGGTTTTTGTTGCAAGGCGATAGCATATACTCCAGCATCTATACCTACAATTGTTGGTAAAAATTTAGCTTGAATCGATAGCTCTTGTTGTGGAGTAGTCTTGGCATTACATCCTGAAATAAGGAAAGGTAAGAGACCAATTAAAATAAATTTTTTCATTATGTTTTATACCGTTAAAAGAGAGTATTTATTTCATCTGGATAAATTTTTTGCACAGCTAAAACTCTTAACATTTCTGGATTATAGTCTTGCTTAAAAATTTGCCGGTACAGTTTTCGGTTAATGAATGTTGCCCGCCCACCACGTCTACTTATCATTATTCCTCCTGTCATAATATCATCCACTCTTAAGTCATCAATTTCGCCTTTTAGTGAGAACAGATCACCAATGGCAAAGGCTGATTTAAATCGAGTTGTAAATGCATTATGTTGAAATATTGCGACAAGTACAGCCGCTTCTTTTTGAAAATTCTTTTGTAAATAGCTTTGAAATTTTACGTACATTTGTGTATGAAAGCCCGTAGTACTAAGTAGGCCATCTTTATTTAATTTAGATAAGTCATATTCCATTCCAAAACGTACAGCAAGTAAAAACTCAAGTTTGTTTTCTTGAGATAATCTTTTCCACTGGCTTGCGGACATCATAAAATTATAAGGGATAGCTATAGGCTTATTGAATTGAAATACACAAAAAGGTTCACGAACAGCACAAGTCTCAACCTCAGGTGGAAAGGCCCCCCATGCATCACTAGTACTCGGTATGTATTTAGTTGGCTTTGATAAATTATCACTCATTGTATTTACTCTAAAGGTGGTAATGGTTGTGATAGATCAAAAGTCTCAACTTTTACATCTTCTGGCTTGAAGCCAATCTCGGTGATCTTTGTTTTACCTTGTTTATCTGTAATACCTTCTATTTTTTCCCCATTAGGGAGTGTTAGTAGATAATAAAAATATTCTAGAGGGGTATTTCCACTTTGATCTAGAAATTCAAACTGTGCTTTGAAGGCTTTTTTATTAGATAAAAAGCTATCTTGTTGAGGTTGAGTATTCGATTGTTGGCTGCCATTCCCAACAGAGCTGCCATTATCTTGAACAACGAGATTTTGCTTTGGTAAGAGCTTACAGCCGCATGAAAGGCTATCATTCACTCTTGCTGCCGCTTTACCTATAACTTGCATATACGGATCACCAGTAATAATTGTTGAAACCGTCTTATGCTTTGGACATGTTGCTTTATCACCTACACAGGCAATGGGGATACCTTCAATTAAAAAGCTATTGTTTCCTGAGATAACTTGGCCACCGCCCGTTGTAGGACATCCAATCACAATATAAGGTGTTGCCATAATTTATTTTACCCTCTTAATTTTTATAGAAGGATAATAGTAAGCCATATACAGAACATACTGTTTAGTTTTTTTAATAAGTTTCTAAAGTTAAAATTTAATTATTCTAAAACTGGTTCAGGGCTTTTGGTTCTTTCAGAGCTTTGTGGCTAAAAAATAAAGTCGTTCTATTAACCGTAATTTAATGATTATAAACAAAAAAGTGATTGCAGAAGCAATCACTTTTTCATCAAACCGATCAACTGTTAATGTTCAGTTTTGCGATTTAAAATTTTATAGAAAATAAACATGCCTACGATCCAAATCGGAATCATCAGTACAGATTCTTTGAAGCCTTGTTGCCACATGATATAGAGCACAACAGCAATGAATGCTAATACTAAATAGTTACTGAATGGAGACCATAAGGCTGGATAAGAAGTTTTAATTTGAGCAGCTTTGATATGACTTCTATATTTCAAGTGGGTCAAGCTGATCATGGCCCAGTTTAAAACCAGAGCACCAACAACGACATACATCAAATGACCTAAGGCATCTTCAGGCACAAAGTAGTTGAGTAATACGCAGCCAAAAATCAGGAATGCTGAGAGGAGTACCGCTGGAACAGGGACGCCTTGTTTATTGGTTTTGGTAAATACTTTGGGTGCATTGCCTTGTTGGGCTAGACCAAACACCATACGGCTGTTGGCATACATACCACTGTTATAAACCGATAATGCAGCTGTCAGGATAATAAAGTTAAGTAGATGTGCTGCCCAAGCAATGCCCATTTGACTGAAAATCATCACGAATGGACTTTTATCTAAGCCACCTAGGTCCAGTTGGTTCCAAGGCACCAGCGACAATAGAATGGTCAGTGAGCCGACGTAGAAAACCAGAATACGAATAACCACTTGGTTAATCGCTTTAGGAATGGTTGTCTTTGGATCTTTGGCTTCTGCTGCGGCCATACCAATCAGTTCAATGCCACCAAAAGCAAACATCAAGAAAGCCAACATATAGAACAGGCCATCAAAGCCATGCGGGAAAAAGCCGCCATGTGACCAGAGGTTGCTAAATGAAGCTGTTGAGTTTGCATCGGCAGTGAAAAGCAGGAATAAACCAAACAAGATCATGGCAACCACGGCAGTGACCTTGATGATCGCTAACCAGAACTCAGATTCACCATAGAATTTAACATTGGTCAGGTTTACTGCTGTAATCACAACAAAGAAAAATAATACAGACTGCCAAGCCGGGATTTGAGGCCACCAGTAATTAATATATTTACCTACCGCCGTTAACTCAGTCATTGCCACAAGGATGTAGAGCACCCAATAGTTCCAGCCTGTAATAAAGCCTGGAAATTTACCCCAATACTTATAAGCAAAATGACTAAATGAACCTGCAACAGGCTCTTCGACAATCATTTCACCTAAATGACGCATGATGAGAAAAACAATCAAGCCGCCAATTGCATACCCCAAAATAATAGATGGTCCAGCAGACTGAATAATTTGCGCAGAACCTAAAAATAAGCCCGTACCAATCGCTCCACCCATCGCGATGAGTTGGATATGGCGGTTTTTTAGTCCACGCTGAAGTTGAGAAGAATCGTTGTTCAAAGGACTGAGCTCGACGAGGAATTAACTGGATTATTCTAATAGATTGAAAGATTTTCGCCTAGTAAAAGTACAGCGATGCTATGACTGGAAAGTTGTTTTTAAAAGTTATTTAAAATCTTATATTTATATGAATATTAAAATGAAATATGCTGTAATTTTGTACAGTTAAAAAATGTCTCTGTTTTTCCCGACGGATGGATCACTATTTCTACCATGATCAAAGCCTTGAAATCTACTCACTAAAATGCACAGATTCTAGGAATTACGACCAATCCCAAAACAATTGGTCGTATGGTATTTTTGATGGCAGTGCAGTACCTTTAGATTCAAAATTTATCTGCATCAAGAACATGATAAAAGGAAGACATTGACATGAGCTCAGTACCGCAAATTAAAGTCCCAGCAACCTATATGCGTGGTGGCACAAGTAAAGGTGTATTTTTCAAACTGGATGATTTACCTGAAGCGGCACAAGTAGCAGGCAAAGCACGTGATCAACTTCTTCTGCGTGTGATTGGTAGCCCAGATCCTTATGGCAAGCAGATTGATGGAATGGGTGCTGCAACTTCAAGTACCAGTAAAACAGTGATTTTGGCAAAAAGTACACAGCCAGAGCACGATGTTGATTATCTATTTGGTCAAGTTTCGATTGATCAACCATTTGTCGACTGGAGTGGTAACTGTGGCAATCTCACTGCGGCAGTGGGTTCATTTGCGATTTCAAATGGTTTGGTGGATGCAGCGCGTATTCCTGAAAATGGGATTTGTACAGTACGGATTTGGCAGAAAAATATTGCAAAAACGATTATTGCACATGTCCCTGTGACCAACGGTCAAGTTCAGGAAACAGGTGATTTTGAACTGGATGGCGTGACTTTTCCTGCTGCTGAAGTGCAAATTGAATTTTTAGACCCTGCTGATGATGGTGAAGAAGGGGGCGATATGTTCCCGACAGGAAACGTTATTGATCAGCTGGTGGTTCCTGAGGTGGGTACTTTTCAGGCAACATTTATCAATGCAGGCATTCCAACCATTTTCTTAAATGCTGAAGACATTGGTTATCAAGGGACAGAATTGCAAGATCAAATTAATGGTGATGCCACAGCCTTAGCGCGTTTTGAAAAAATCCGTGCTTATGGCGCAGTACACATGGGCTTGATTAAAGACATTTCAGAAGCTGCTGCGCGTCAGCATACGCCTAAAATTGCTTTTGTTTCACAGCCAAAGCGTTATAGCTCATCGAGTGGTAAACCCGTTGAGACGAGTGATGTGGATTTATTGGTGCGTGCTTTGTCGATGGGTAAATTACATCATGCCATGATGGGAACGGCGGCAGTTGCGATTGGTACAGCAGCAGCCATTCCGGGAACCTTGGTAAATTTAGCCGCAGGTGGCGGTGAGCGTGAAGCCGTTCGTTTCGGTCATCCTTCTGGAACCTTACGTGTCGGTGCTCAAGCCGAATTGATTGATGGAAAATGGTCTGTAAAAAAAGCCATCATGAGCCGTAGCGCACGTGTACTGATGGAAGGCTGGGTTCGTGTACCCGGCGATACCTTCTAATTTATTTTGTTTTGAATTTATTGCTAAAGCCTTCATTTGAAGGCTTTATTATTTTGAATCTATTAAAAATACAAACACAATTTCATGAGATAAATAATGTTATGATGTTGCCATTCTGACAAGTCCTGTCATTTTACTCTTCCATTCAGATTTCCTGAGGCAACAACTGTGTCATCTATTTCTCAAGTTAATGCGGATGTTCTAAAACAAGCTCAACAACGTATTCAACAGGATTTATTGACAGCATTGGCTGCATTTTCAATTCCAGAACCTTTAAAAGCAGCCGTTCACCACACCGTGATGTTGGGTGGGAAACGTGTTCGCCCGGCCTTGTGTTATGCAGCAGCTTCACTGCAAGCCAATCATAACTTTGCAGCGGCACGACGCGCGGCGGTTGCAGTAGAATTGATTCATTGCTATTCCTTGGCACATGATGATTTGCCTTGTATGGATAATGATTTACTACGTCGTGGACAACCAACTTGTCATGTCGCATTTGGTGAAGATACTGCTTTATTGGCAGGTGATATTTTGCAGTCGATGGCTTTTGAAATTTTGGGCAGCCGTTTGTTTGATGAGCAGGGTCAAGGTACTGAAGCAGCCATTGTCTTAAAACAGGTGCAGATTTTAGCAACAGCAAGTTCAAGAATGGTTTGTGGTCAGGTATTGGATTTGCAGGCTGAAGGGGAAGGAAAGCAAGTTGATCAAGCTGAGTTGGAAAATATTCACCGCAATAAAACAGGTGCTTTGATTCAAGCGGCAATCATGATGGGTGCGGTGACCATTTTTAATGGCACTGATCCAGCAATTCCGAAATTACGCCAATTTGGACAAACGATTGGTTTAGCTTTCCAAGTGCAGGATGATATTCTGGATGTTACTGCTAGCACTGAAACTTTAGGCAAGACCGCCGGTAAAGATGAGCAGGTACAAAAATCAACCTATCCATCCTTGATGGGCTTGGCGCAAGCACAAGCTTATGCACAAACTTTACATGACCAAGCCTTTGAGGCACTGGCTTATTTCGGTGAGGATGCCAAAGTACTGGTGGCAATCTCGCAATTTTTATTGGCACGTAAAAGTTAATATTTCATCAGCTTTGATCGATTCTTGAATGTTATAAAAGACCATCCTTGTATGGTCTTTATTTTTGGAATAGATGTACATCTAAATACGATCAATAGAATGGATTTTAGCGGCTTATAAATCATTGTTTTAATATAAAAGCGAATCTAAGATAAAGAGACGATCCAGAGAAATAACAACAGGGCATCACTTTATGAATGACCATCAACTCGAACAGTGTGCTTTGCAATATGGCAAAAATTTGGCTTTTGCGAATCTGTCACAACCGTTTGGACCTGACTGTGAGGTGTTTAAAGTCTTTGACAAAATGTTTATGTACGTGGCTTCCCATGCGGGGAAGTTAATCGTAACCGTCAAATGCAAGCCTGAGAAAAGTTTGGAATATCAGGAACTTTATTCCTCAATTTCGGCTGGTTATCACATGAATAAAAAACACTGGATTTCAATTGCAAGTAGTAGTGAGATTACGGCTGATTTACTCGAGGATTTGATCAAAGACTCTTATGATTTGGTGGTGAAGAAACTGTCCGCCAAAGATCGAAAAAAGATTCAAGAAGCTTAAAAAAATAAAGCAGCGAGAACGCTGCTTTATTTGATCGGAACCAAGGTTTAGTGTTTGCCCATAATTCCACGAATGGCATTGAGTACATCGGCTGGAAGTACCACAGTTTTTGCATTACTTGATTTAGAAAGATCCTGCATCGCTTTCACATATTGCTCACCAAGTAAGTAAGCAACAGGGATTTCTTTATCACCGACAGCAGTAGTGACCATTTCAATCGCACGTTGTGATGATTCAGCAAGTACAACCTGTGCCTCTGCATCACGACGCGATGCTTCTAAACGACCATCAGCTTCTAAAATGGCAGCTTGTTTTTCACCATCTGCTTTGGTTACAGTCGCACGACGTTGACGCTCAGCAGCAGCTTGTGCTTCCATCGCCGCTTGCATGGTGTGAGATGGTTGAATATCTTGGATTTCAACTGTTTTAAGCGTAATCCCCCAATCTGAAATATCATCAGAAATGGCTGCTTTCAATTTTGCTTTGATATGATCACGTGAAGACAGTGCATCATCCAAGTCCATTTCACCCACAATTGAACGGAGTGAAGTTTGAACAAGGTTTTGAATTGCCCATGTATAGTTTTCAATCCCGTACACCGCTTTTTCTGGTGTTGTAAGATTGATATAAGCCACAGCGTTCATGACCAGTACGGCATTGTCTCGGGTAATTACTTCTTGTGAAGGAATATCTAAAACAATATCTTTGGTGGTAATTTTATAAGCAACTTCGTCTACATAGGGGATAACGAAGTTGAGACCAGGATTCAACGTAGTATGGTATTTACCTAAACGTTGAACAATCCATTTATAACCTTGGGGAACAATACGAACCCCTTTAAAGATGGTTATAGCAATAAAAGCTAAAAGCGCTAAAACAACAATAGTACCGACAGACATTGAAAACCCTCTTTTGTGTTTATGACGTGCTATGCGGTTGAACGACTAAATCATTACCCAAAATATCAACAACTCGAACGCGATCGCCAACTTGTACTGGAACAGTACAGCGACAATTCCATTCATCATTACCTAAAACAGGCATCGGAAAGCGCACAATAATTTGCCCATGTTCAAGTCCAGTCTGGATGACCATACCGACTTGACCAATAGTTGCTTCACGAGGAAGTCCTGCTTTGGTTTTATCAATGGAGAGTGGTTTGATAAATTTGAACCAAAGAATCGTGCATAAAATAGATAAAATCCCCCAAGTAATCACTTGGGTTGTAAAGCCCATCATCGGGAAAAGCCACAGTAAAATACAGACCATGACTGCTGCTATGCCAAACCATAATGCAGCAAAAGCAGGCAAAATTAACTCTGAAAGAATCAGTAAAATCCCTAATACAAACCAGTGCCAAGGTTCAACTACAAATTCCATAGATTTGCTCGCATCATTAAACGGAGTGGAGGTGAAAAAACATTCACCTTTAGCACTCTAGCAGATCATTATCTTTATGAATATACAAAGATTGTTTTTTTAGGATTTAGGGCTGATGCGTGCTAAAAATCTGACTTGGATCGCAAGTATTTATAGACAACAACAACCCTTGATGAGGGCTTTTAGAATTTTGGTCTAGGGGCAGGTTTTAATGCAGCAGGGGAGTTCTTAAATGTCGTAATGGCATTTCGAATAGCAGTGATCTTCGCCTGTGTTGCTTTTTCACCTTCTAAAATCGCTTCATTACTAGATTTAAGGTCAAGTACACCAAGGTGGCCTACTTTCGGTTGAATCACAATAGTCGCTTGATTGAGTTCTTCATTAATACTCTGCTGTCCCATGATGTTAATGGTTTGGTCCAATAGACCCCACATGCTTAAGGGCTTATCACCCGCTGGACGAGCAGAAATATCCACGGCAATGACAATATCTGCGCCCATATCTTTTGCTGTTTTGACTGGAATCGGGCTGACTAAGCCACCATCTACATATTTAGTATTGCCAATCACCGCAGGGACAAACACGTTTGGAATACTACAAGACGCACGTACCGCTTGGCCTGCATTGCCTTTAATAAACTCTGCTTTTTTTCCTGTGTCTAAGCGCGTTGCGACCGCAGCAAAACGAATCGGGAATTGCTCGATCGGTTTATTGCCGACTTGGCTATTTACATAATTCTGTAGTTTTTGACCGAGGATAATGCCTTGGCTATTGAGGGTTAGATCACGCAAGTCAGATTCTTGCAGTTTTAAAGCCAGATTCTGCATTTGATAAGGCGTTTGCCCACTGGCATAAATGCTACCGACAAAGCTACCCGCACTGGTACCTGTCACGATTTTGGCTTTAATACCATGCGATTCTAAAACTTTGATCACACCAATATGGGCAAAGCCCTTGGCACCGCCACCGCCTAAAGCGAGAGCAATCACGGGTTCACGTGCTTTAATTGCCGTTGTAGGTGGTGTTTTCTTTGCTGTTTGATCACAACCAAATAAAGCCAAGCTAATAATAGCCAAGCAAGACAGTCGAGCAATTTTCATATCAGGTGCAGATAAAATGTACAAAAAGATGGCACATCAGAGCAGATTTACCCTCAATTTTCTAGTTTTTTTTCACAAGTTTTTGTAAGGGTTCTGCCAACCAATCTGGATTCTTTGGTGAGAAGTGTCCCACATAGCGTTGCATGATCTGTTCGAGGTCTTGTTGGTAGTGGCCTGTTGGCGTAAAGGCACCCAAACAATAAATGGTTTTATGATCATAATCAAAGGCAAACATCACGATGGGGATACCCGCGGCATGGGCAATATGGTAAAAGCCACTTTTCATTTTTTCGGCTTTTTTGCGAGTACCTTCTGGGGCCATGCCAATCCAGATTTTATCGTGCTGATGAATCGTGGCAACGACCTGTTCTGTCAGTCCGTGTGCGCTGTCGCGACGGACAGGAATCAGACCAGCCCAATTTAAAAGTGGCTTCAAAGCTGGTTTAAATAAAGTATCTTTACCTAACACGGTAATTTTTAAACCCAAACCGCCAATGGCTAAAAAGCCATACCAACCATCAATATTGGAGGTATGCGGGGAAATAATCGCAACCGCTTTGGGTAAGTTTGGTATCTCGCCAACGACAGTCCAGCCTTGCCCGAGAAAAAGCTTTTTACACAGTGCACGACTATAAGCGGTCCCACGTTGTGGAACAAGCGGCGGTAAATCAGGAAAATGTTGTGGCATAAATCACGATATGTAATGACAACTATAATCATGTTAAACGCTCATTACAGCGACTGCATTGGCAAAAAATAAGATTTTATTGCCATGTAGATGAAAGGATTAGATACTTGAGCAACTTCATCGTACAGCCATGGAAAACTCAAAAATGCTTAATCTTAGACAGGTTTACATTTTATTGTTTTCTTTATATTGGGCACAGGGTTTACCTGTTGGATTTATGACCCATGCTTTGCCCGTGATCTTAAGAGCGCAAGGGGTATCGTTGGCGCATATCGGCGGTTTCGGCTTATTGATGTTGCCTTGGTCGATTAAAATTTTTTGGGCAGCTTATGTAGATCGTTTTGCTTTATCAACATTAGGACATTACCGTAGCTGGATTATCCCAATGCAACTGTGCAGTGTCATTATTCTGATTGTCCTATCATTTTTCCCTATTCATGCTTTGGATCAACCGAGTTATTTACTGATTTTCTTTGTGTTGCTACTTTTAATGAATTTAACTGGCGCAACTCAAGACATTGCAACTGATGGCTTGGCAGTGAATCTACTCAAAAGTGATCAACAGCATTGGGGCAATACCTTTCAAGTAATTGGATCTCGGTTGGGCTTTATTGTTGGGGGCGGAGCTGTACTCTGGTGCTTGGATTGGCTGCATTGGCAAAACACATTTCTGGCTTTGGCTGTTTTGGTGTTTCTAAATACGCTCCCAGTTTTGTTTTATCGCGAACCGCAACACCTGAGCAAAACTACGCCTGATAGCGTTGCTTCGCAATCATTTATGCAAGCGGTGAAGACCTATTTAAATTATTTTCAGTCTTCCAAAGAACTAAAAGCATGGTTGTTGGTACTGATCTGTTTTAAAGTGGCTGATGGCCTCGCAGGTCCATTATTAAAACCTTTAATGGTCGATATGGGACTGAATTTCACTCAAATTGGTGTGTTTATCACCATGTTTGGTGCCGTGGCTGCATTGTTGGGCGCTGCCATTGCAGGTTTATTATTGAAGCATTATTCCAGAGTACATTGCTTAGTTGTATTTTCGGTTCTGAAAATCATCAGTTTAGCAGGATATACAGTTCTCGCTTATTACTATGAAGCTCAGAAGCAAATTACACCGATCTGGCTGTATGGAGTGAATGCATTTGAAGATGCTTGTTCAGCCATGCTACTTGTTGTCATGTTAACGCTCGTCATGCAGTACAGCCGTAAACAGTTTGCAGCAACTGACTTTACGTTCCAAGTCTCTATTATGGCAACAGTGAGCGGTTTACTCTATTTGTTTAGTGGTGTGGTGGGTGATTGGCTTGGATACTATCGTTATTTGATTGTGATTTGTATCGTTTCGATGCTTTGTTTGGCACCAATTTATTATTGGAAAAATAAAGCAAGCTAAAGATCATCTTTTATTACAATTTTTGTATTAAGCAGACACTTTATGAAACAAAGCGTATTGTCTTATATGGGAATTAGATGATTTTTATCGGATTTTTTGTTTTTTTGAATATAGGAAATAATAAGAAAAAATAGTTAAGATGACGGTTTTAATTAATTGATAATGCAATTAATTTGTTCATCAATAAAAGCATAAAAATCTTTTGCGCTCATAAAAAGTGAGTGTATAAAAATTAAACTTTAGTCGAAATTGGAATAAATTAATAAGATTTTAATCGTTTTGTCATATAAAGTTAATGTGTAGGATTTGTTACAAATTTAACCAGGATGTAAACAATGAAAATCAAAATTGTAACAGCAGCAGTGCTTAGTTTACTTGCAACAACCACATTTGCAGCACCGACATTTTATGGTGAGATTGATGCCAGTGTTGATTATTTACCAGAAAAAAATGCAACCAAATCAAACAAAGACGTTTGGGAAATTAGCTCAAACAGTTCATTCCTTGGATTAAAAGGTGATGAAAAACTGACTGAGCGCTTAAGTGCAGTTTATGCGATTGAATGGGCGTTTAATGCCGATGGTGATGGCGACGACTGGAGCAAGCGTAATCGTTTTGTCGGTCTGAAAGATTCACAATTAGGTACAGTTAAAATTGGTGCGCATGACACGCCATTAAAGCAATTATCGAGTACGGTAGATACGTTCAACAACTATGTTGCTAACAAAGCTGATATCACGGGGATTTTCGCGGGTGAAAACCGTGTTTCGAATGTCGTGGTGTATGAGTCTCCAGCGCTTAAATTATTAGATGGTGCTTTTAAACTCAATGCTTTATTGGCTACTGGTGAGTCGAGTGGTATTAAATCAGATAAGGGCGTTGTTAAAACTGCAGGTCGTGGTTTAGGTGATGCATGGTCAGCATCTGTTACCTATGAAAACCCTTTAGTCGTTGCTGGTATCGGCTATGACAAAGCAATTCCAAGTACTTTCCTTGGTCGTGGTTTTTTAAATGCTGCTGAACCTGCAATTACAGGTGGTAGTCTTTTTGCCGCGGCGAATACAGTACGTGCAATTGGTAAAGTAACGCCGATTGATGGTTTGGCATTAAAAGCACTCTATCAAACTTCTGAAGTTGAAGAGGCCGCAGGCAATGCTCCAGGTTCAGAAAATATTGACGATGCACAAGGCTGGTTATTGGGGGCAGAATATAACATCCCTCAAGCAAAAAACTGGACGGTGAAAGGCCAATACAGCCAGAATGATACAAGCTTTAAAACCAATACTGCTGATTTTAAAGCAAAACAAATTATTGCTGGCGCAGACTATGCATTTAACAAGCAAGTTAAAACCTATGGTTATGCAGGTTATCTAACACTTGAACAAGCAAGCAAAAAGGATAAACAACCTGTTGCAGGCTTAGGTTTAGAATTCAAATTCTAATCTGCCGTCATTCAAAAAAGCCCTTTAAGTTTGCTTAGAGGGCTTTTTTTATATTGGATTGTTATAAAAGCAAAAATTATTCATCATAAAATTTAGTTTATCGATGATAAAAAAATTTGATCAGCATTTTAAGCTGATGTTGTTCACCCTACTTTTGAACAAAAACATCCTACCATTCAGCAAATCCATGCCCTTATTACAGGGTTTAAGTGATTTTTAAGTTTTTATTCTTATTTTAAAAAAAGCAAAGAAAATTATTTTTAGATTGTGATGCCTATGTTGCTACAAAAAGCCATGCCTAGATCGATTTCACTACTGACCTTCAATGTGCTACTTGCCATTTGGTTGGGTGTATTTCTGAATATTGCATTTTATCAAAAGATGCAAGCATTAACGCCTTATACTGGGCTTAAGGCTGGACTGTTTGTGGCCGCATCCATAGGTGTGGTGACAGCATTATATTTGTTTGCTTTACAGATTTTAAATTGGAAATGGACGGCAAAGCCTATCGCAATTGCTTTGATATTTATTGGTGGTTTTGCAGCCTATGCAGTGAATACTTTAGGCGTTTGGATTACTGCCGACCAAATTCAGAACATGATGCAAACTAATATTGCAGAGGCCCGTGATACTTGGTCTTGGCGATTAGTCATTTGGTTTGTTGGCATGGTAATTGTGCCGATTGTGGTTATTTTGAAGGTTCGGTTAAAGCCAGAGTCAGGGTTGAAACAGGTCTTCAAAAAAATAATCGCATCGCTGGTCTCTTTAATGCTGGTGGGTGGCTTGCTATTTATTTTCTATGTCGATTTTGCGGCAATCTTTCGTGAGAATCGTGATTTAAAAGGGATGATTTCCCCACAAAATATGATTGCTGCTTCGGTGTCTTATTATAAAAAGAAAGCCCCTAAACAGAATTTACCGCTGGTGCATTACGGTGAAGATGCACAGCTTTCCAAAGCGGCAAAAGGTGCACCTAAACTGATGGTGTTGGTGGTGGGTGAAACAGCGCGTGCTGAGAACTTTGCTTTAAATGGTTATGCCAAGGACACCAATCCGAAACTCTCCAAGCAAGATATTTTAAATTTTTCTCAAGTCAGTTCGTGTGGTACTGCGACAGCAGTATCTGTTCCGTGTATGTTCTCAGGTATGCCGCGAGTCGACTACGATGAGCGTTTGGCCAGTCATCGAGAAGGGCTATTGGATATTGCAAAACGTGCGGGTTACCAAGTCACTTGGATTGATAACAATTCAAGTTGCAAAGGTACATGTGATCGGATTGGCGAATATAAAATTCCTGAATCGATCCAGCAGAAATGGTGTAAGAATGGTGAATGTCTGGATGAAATTTTGATTGATAGCCTGAAAGCGTATCTCGAAACGATTCCAAAAGATGATAAACGCCCGCAATTGGTGGTCTTGCACCAAATGGGCAGTCATGGACCCGCTTATTATAAGCGTGCACCAGCAGCGTTTCGTGTCTTCAAGCCAATTTGTGATACCAATGCGATTCAAGGCTGTACCCAAGAAGCCTTAATCAATACTTATGACAATACCTTACTTTATACGGATTATGTTTTAGACTCATTGATCAATACATTAAAAAATACTACGCAATATCAAACAGGTTTGTGGTATTTATCTGATCATGGTGAATCAACTGGTGAAAGTGGGATGTATTTGCATGGTGCGCCGTATGCGATTGCACCGAGCCAACAGACACATGTTCCGATGTTGATGTGGTTCTCTAGCGCATGGCAGCAACGGGAAGCCAAGCAAATCAAATGTTTAGTACAACAAAGTAAAAATAAACTCAGTCAGGATAATTTATTCCCAACTATGCTCAGTTTGCTTGATATTAAAACTAAAGTAATTAATCCTAAAGATGACATGTTACAAACATGTCCTAAGCCATAAGGTGAAGTGAAATCATGACCAAGATCTTGATGATAGAAGATGATTTTATGATTGCAGAGTCAACTTTGACTCTATTGCGATATCATCAGTTTGATGTGGAATGGGTCAACAATGGGGTAGATGGATTGGCTTTGCTGACCAAGCAGGCTTTTGATTTGGTCCTGTTGGACTTGGGTCTTCCTTTAATGGATGGCATGCAAATACTCAAACAGATTCGTCAGCGTAGCACGGTTCCCGTATTGATTATTTCTGCGCGTGATCAACTACAAAACAGGGTTGATGGGTTAAATCAAGGTGCGGATGATTATCTGATCAAGCCTTATGAATTTGATGAATTACTTGCACGAATTAATGCCTTGTTGCGCCGTGGCAGCAATGAGACCGCACAGCTGAAAAGCCAGTCGCAATTGCTAAAAAGTGGTGAATTGACTCTGGATGTCGAGCAGCACTTAGCCACATTCAAAGGGCAACAGATTGAACTGTCCAATCGTGAATGGGCCATCCTCATTCCGATGGTTTCTCATCCAAATAAAATTTTCTCGAAAGCTAATCTTGAAGATAAGTTGTATGATTTTGATAGTGAAGTCACGAGTAATACCATTGAGGTCTATGTGCATCATTTGCGCGCCAAATTAGGGAAAGACTTTATTCGTACGATTCGCGGCTTAGGTTATCGTTTGGGACAAGCTTAAATTGATGAAAGCGGCAAGGCATTATTCACTCAAGAAAAGACTGATTTGGGGAACTTCCATTTTCAGTATTGTGCTGGGCTGTTTTTTGATTTTGGCAGCTTATAAAGTTTCATTGCATGAAGTCGATGAAATTTTAGATACACAAATGCAATATATGGCTGAACGCTCAACCTTGCAGCCGCTCACGCCAACGGCCAGTCGGGTTGAGTTACATCGGACTTATCACGAAGAAGATTTATTGATTGATATCTGGGCGTACAAAGATCAGAGTCATTTGTGGCATCAAACCCATTTATTGGTTCCACCCGTGAAGCAAGCGGGTTTTTATATGCAAAACACACCACAAGGGAAGTGGCGTGTTTATGTGATTCCTCTAAAAGATTTCCAGATTCAGGTCAGCCAGCAAGAACAGGTACGTAAGGTTTTTGCGTTGGAGCTGGCAGGAAGCATGTTTATTCCATATCTGCTTCTGCTACCGATCGCAATTATTGTACTGGCATTCATTATTAGCTTGAGTTTAAAGCCTTTAGATGATTTCAAAGCTGAACTGACCCAACGTGACTCAGATGGATTGGCACCGATTGACAGCAGTGAGTACCCACAAGAGTTACAACCGACCATTGAGGAAATGAATCGTTTATTCGAGCGGATTCAACATGCGCAAACAGAACAAAAGCAATTTATTGCAGATGCGGCACATGAGCTACGAACACCTGTGACTGCACTGAATTTGCAAACCCGAATTCTGATCAGTCAGTTCCCTGAGCATGAAGCATTACAGAATCTCAGCAAAGGCTTAGCCCGTATTCAGCACTTGGTCACCCAGCTTTTGGCTTTGGCAAAACAGGATGTTGCACTCAGTTTAATTGAACCAAACACACAGTTTAAGCTCAACGATGTGGCTTTAAATTGTGTAGAGCAATTGGTGAATCTAGCCATGCAAAAGGAGATTGATTTAGGCTTTGAGCGTAATGATCCTATTGAAATGCGGAGTCTTGAATCAACCGTACATTCGATTATTTTTAATCTGATTGATAACGCAATTAAATACACACCCAATCAGGGGATTATCAATATTTCTGTGTATAGTGATACCGATGGCTATGCCTACATCCAAATTGATGACAGTGGTACAGGGATCGACCCCGAACAATATGACAAAGTACTCAAACGTTTTTATCGCGTGCATCATCATTTAGAAGTGGGCAGTGGCTTGGGACTCTCTATTGTGGATAAAGCCACCCAGCGTTTAGGCGGTATTTTAACTTTGTCGAGAAGCATTGAATTGGGTGGTTTGAGTGTATTGGTCAAACTCCCTAAAAAATTGGCGCATCACGAACCGCATTAAGTCTTGGGGAGGGTCCCTCATCTCATGTTTATTCGTTCTTGTTGATGTCGGCTTGTTGTTTCAGATAACACAGGAACAGCACACATTTTTGAATGCGCTTGCCATCATTGCCGACTTTGCTCACATTCAAACGTAATACCCAATTTAAGCGTTTTCCAACTTTACAAATGTCTTTGTAGACTTGAGGCTCATCTTGCAAAGCTTGGTAGAGTACCTGACTGGCTTGCTCGAGTTGTTCAAACTCAAAATGATAGGCAGTTGAGAAGATAAACAATAACCAGTCACGGACATAGCAATCATGTAAGCTAAGTACATCTTGAGGGTCAGTTTCAAAGTCAATAAACGTAAATTGATTGTTTTGATCAACCAAAATATTGCGGGCGAAGGCTTCGCTCAAATAGCCTTGTTGTTGATGTAATTGACTAATCGATTGAATTGCTTTATGAAACAGTTGGAATTGCTCTTCAGTATGATCTTTCAAGCTCCCTAACTTTTGATCAAGCTGACTGACAGGACTTTGGCGCTGAGAACCAACATCCTCCAATAAAATACCTTTTTTAGAGAGCGCCAATACATTTGGGGTGGAAATGCCCAATGCTTTCAGTTGTTGGATCCGCTTAAATTCACACTGGATGGCGGTTGATCCACCTTGATTGGGAACTGGGGTGATTGAACCTAAGTTAAATATTTTAGCTAACCATTTCAATGGGGTATATAACCATAATCCATGGCGTTCAGATGCTTTTTTAAGCCATACTTTACGTGAATCTAATTCATAAGATTGAATTGAGTCTTGTTGCGTTTTTAAAGTGGATTCTAAAAAAGTTTCAAAGTCAGACATAGGCCAGCAAAAATAATCCTAATGTGAGTGTCAAACGTACTCGTTCTATGAGCACATTCGTTCACTTTACCACATCAACTACCTGGAAAGGTACAGAATTACGATTTGCAGCTGCTTGATGATACTTATAAGTCAATGCATAACAAAGTAAATTAATCGCAACACAAACCCATGCAGTCCAAAGATTATGACTCAGGAAATGAGCGCCACGCATCATTTGTGCCCACCCCATGGCAAAGCCGAGGATTAGACCTGCTATTAAATAGAACCAAGCACGTTGTGTTTGATGTAAGCGATAAACAAAATAACCAGTGATGAGCGCGAAACCTGTGCTGGCATGTCCACCTGGGAAACAATTTCCAGCTGTTGCTGAGAAATCCCAAACAAAGCCTGTGACAGTTTCATGGGTCATATACCACGGGCAGGCTTGGGCAGAATGTGCTTTGAGTAATCCGACAATACAGGTGCAGAGCATACTGACCCAAAACATATAGCCATATTGCCAACGATTTGGTTTTAGTTTTTCAACTTTAAAAGAAGCAGCCCATAAAAAGAAAAAAATGACATAAACAACAGTTAGCAGTTGTTTGACATAACTATGATTCAGTTTATCGAGGAACCAATCATTTTTATATGGAAATGTGCCATGCGCGCTAACCCAAGGTTGAATTAGGTTTAAGTCAATTGCTCCTCCCACAGGAAACACCCACAACAGAATGAAAAAGCTGATAAAAAGCAAAAAACTCAGCCATAAAAAAAAGGGTGTTTTCAAGATCATGGAACTGGCTGTTAGGGCTGGATGATGGTCCGATTATTTAATGCGGAGAAGCTTAATTGGCTCTTAAATGAGTCTTAAAACGAGCGAAAGAGGAGCATTGAAAAATAAGATAGGTAATTTATGTTATGGGGTTTTCAAAATAAAGCAGCCCAAAGGCTGCTTTATTTTAGGCTGCAACATATACGGTTTAATGCAGAATTTTATCCAGAAATTGTTGGGCACGTTCACCACGGGGGGTACCAAAGAATTCATCTTTGGAGCAATCCTCAACAATTTTTCCTTGGTCCATGAAAATAATACGATTGGCCACCTGACGAGCAAAGCCCATTTCATGGGTCACACACATCATGGTCATACCTTCTTTGGCCAGTCCAACCATCACATCGAGAACTTCATTGATCATTTCAGGGTCAAGCGCAGACGTTGGCTCATCAAATAGCATAGCAATCGGGTCCATGCTCAGTGCACGAGCAATCGCAACCCGTTGCTGTTGACCACCTGAAAGCTGAGCAGGATATTTATTGGCATGTGCGCTCAGTCCAACCCGATCCAAATAGGCCAATCCTTTTTTATTGGCCTCTGCTTCTGAGCGGCCAAGTACCTTGACCTGAGCAATCGTCAGATTTTCAGTAATGCTCAGATGTGGAAACAGTTCAAAGTGCTGGAAGACCATACCAACACGGCTACGCAGTTTGGTCATATCGGTCTTAGGTTCGTGAACAGGGACCCCATCGACAAAGATTTTACCTTGCTGAAATGGTTCTAGTCCATTAACGGTTTTGATCAAGGTCGATTTACCTGAGCCTGATGGACCACAGACAACCACGACTTCCCCTTGACTGATCTGAGTGCTGCAGTCGGTCAGTACCTGAAATTGTTCATACCACTTACTGACATTTTGGAGGTCTATCATTACTTTATTATCGCTCATACACGTAACCTCCTTTGTAAACGTTTCACTGTGAAAGTCGCTAAAGCACTGATGCTAAAGTACACCAGTCCAGCAAATAGAATATATTGGGTGAGTAAGGACATTAAATCACCACGAACATAATTGGTTCTGAAAAAATCCAGTAACCCGATGGCATAGACCATGGTTGAATCCTGAAACAGGATAATCGTCTGTTGTAGTAGCAATGGCGTCATTTTTCTGAATGCCTGTGGCAGAATAATCAAGCGCATCGACTGGTTGTAATTCATCCCCAGTGCATATGCTGCAGCCGCTTGACCCTTGGGGATGGATTGAATTCCAGCACGTACAATTTCAGAAAAATAAGCAGCTTCAAACAGCATGAATGCCACGATGCTTGAAACCAAAGCCGTATCAATGGTGAGGTATTGACCTGTGATCGCGGTATAAAGAAACGGAACGGCAAAGTAAAACCACATCAACACCAACAGTAGGGGAATCGAGCGGAACAGGTCGACATACGCCTGCGCAATCCAATTCAGAATTTTGATCGATGAGAGGCGCATCAGTGCCAGTATTGTACCAATGGCTATACCGCCAATCGTTGCGAGAACAACGACTTTTAAGGTAATGCTGAAACCGTACCAGAGCGCAGGCCCAGACTGCTGTAAATCATTAAGAAAAGAAGTTAACCATTCCATACTACTTTCCTCCTGATATTAAACCAGGAATACGCAGACGTTTTTCCAGCAGGTTCATACTAAAAATAAGACAGACATTGATCACAATGAAAATGATTGTGACATAGGTGTAAATTTCGATGGTGTTCTGGGTGTATTCACTAATGGTTTTCATCTGCGAAATAATTTCTGCTACCCCAACCAGAGAGGCAACCGAGGTATTCTTCACGCAGTTGGTCAGCTCTGAACTCAGTGGCGGTAAAATGGTGCGAAAAGACTGTGGCAGAATAATATAGCGGTAGAGTTGTGCCGTGGAAAACCCCATGGCATAACCTGCATTAACTTGCCCCTTGGGTAAGGCTTCAATACCTGTTCGGACTTGCTCACACACACGTGCAGCCGTGAATAACCCGAGTCCAACACTGGCAGAAATCAGGGCCGTGGTATTGGCACCCAGATCGTTCATCCACCAGCTTTTGATTGGTGCAGGGAGAAAGTTGGGAACCACATAAAACCAGATAAATAACTGAACAAGTAAAGGTACATTCCTGAACAGCGTGACATAGGCTGTACCCATCGCTCTGGCTGTTTTATTTGGGAGCGTCCGCATAATGCCAAGGATACTGCCGAGAAGCATGGCAATGCTCCATGCGACAATCGCAATCACTACAAGCCATCCCAGACCCGTTATAATCCAACTAAGGTAGGTTGTATCTCCGATACCTGTAGATTGCCACAAAACTCCCCAGTTCCAGCTATAATTCATAATAACTCCTGAGAAGAAGCGGGAGAACATCCACTGTTCCCCGGTTCCATAATAAGATTTTGGTTATAAGGACAAATTATTGATCCCGATCATGCGGGTTACTGATTAATGCTTTGAGTTGATCAGACATGGCAAAGTTCAAATTAATGTTCTTTGGTGGAATCGGTTGCTGGAACCATTTTTCATACATCTTGTTGATTTCACCAGAGGCATAGGTTGCCTTAATGGCATCATCGACGACTTGTTTAAAACCAGTATCGCCCTTACGCAGCATACAACCATAGATTTCATGAATCGGCGCAGTACCGACGATGTCCCATTGATTTGGATCTTTGGCCTTGGATTTCTCACCTGCGAGTAGGATATCGTCCATCATAAAGGCAACAGCACGGCCATTTTGCAGCATCAAGAAAGATTCGGCGTGGTCCTTGGCAGAAATGATTTCACCAATACCAAGTTCTTGCTGGTGTTGGCGGATATAGCGTTCAGAGGTGGTTCCTGCTGTGGTCACCAGTTTTTTGCCTTTTAAATCTGCAAAATCTTTAATTCCAGAGTTTTTAGCAGTGAGCAATCGAGAGCCAACCTCAAAGAAACCAACAGAAAAATCAACCTGTTGCTGTCGCTCTTTATTGTTGGTGGTCGAACCACATTCCAAATCTACCGTACCATTCGAGACCAGAGGAATACGGTTCTGACTGGTCACAAGGTTATAACGGACTTTCAGGTCTGGCATGTTGAGCTTCTGCTTCACAGCCTCAACAACTTTAAGTTGCAGATCGTGTGCATAACCTACTGGCTGATTTGGGGTAGAGGCGATATAGGAAAATGGAATAGATGAATCACGATAACCAAGTACAATCGTACCCGAGCTTTTGATTTTGTTTAACGTACCAGAGTCGGAAGTGCTACTTTCAGCAGCTTTTTCACCAGCAGCGGGTGCTTTATTGTCACTACAGGCACTTAAGCCGAGCATCAAGGCGCTTGCACAAAGCAGGGAGGTCATGGTGCGTTTAGGTGTCATATACAAAACTCCTTTTGTATCGTTATGATCGCATTCGTAATTGTTGCGGTTTAACCGTTCATTGTTATGAAAAATAATGTGCTCTTTTTTATGCATAAAAAATACATTATTTTTCATCTTAATAGACTTCAATACGATTGCTCAAGCGATATTCTTTACCGTTTTGTTAATAGTAACTGTCGATGAATTAAGCAATTTTTAAATGAATGAATTACAGTAAAAATTGCAAGAAACGTAAAGCATAATATGTGCCATGATTGTTATTCTGATTTCAAATGCAACCAAGAATCGCTGTGTTAGATGGCCTATTCCAATTGATAGATATGCGTAATCAAATAGTTTCTGGTGCTGACAGAAGCGCATCAATTGCAGTATAGATGCGCTTATATTTTTTAATCACCTATAAAAAAAGCGGCATGGTTAGCCGCTTAAATTGATGTAAGAAACTAGAACATTGATTCTTCAGAGTTGGCTGAAATTTTGTGAATTGAAAGGTCTGCACCGCGGTATTCATCTTCTTGAGAAAGGCGGATTCCCATGGTTACTTTGAGTAGTCCATACACAATGAAACCGCCTGCAAGTGCAATGCCGATGCCTAAGCTGGTGCCAATGATCTGAGAAATGATTGACACACCACCGAGACCGCCAAGTGCTTGTTGCCCAAAGATTCCTGCTGCAATACCACCTAATGCACCACATACTCCGTGTAATGGCCACACCCCAAGTACATCATCTACTTTCAGCTTGTTTTGCGTATAAGTAAATAAGTAAACAAAGAGTGCACCAGCAGTACCACCAATCACCAATGCACCAATTGGGTGCACAATGTCTGAGCCTGCACAGATCGCCACCAGTCCAGCCAATGGACCATTGTGTAAGAAACCAGGGTCATCTTTACCCATAAAGTTTGCAGCTAAAGTTCCACCGACCATTGCCATCAGAGAATTGATTGCAACCAGACCTGAAATTGCTTCAACACGTTGTGCACTCATCACGTTAAAGCCAAACCAACCCACGATCAGAATCCATGAGCCTAATGCAAGGAATGGAATCGATGACGGTGGGTGTGCACTGACACGACCATCATTTTTATAACGGCCATGACGTGCACCGAGTAAAATCACAGCAGCCAAAGCAATCCATCCTCCCATTGCATGCACGACAACTGAGCCTGCAAAGTCATGGAAACTTGCACCAAAAGAGTTTTCTAACCACTTTTGTAGGCCATAGTTGCCATTCCAGATCATGCCTTCGAAGAACGGATAGATCAAGGCAACCAAGATCAGCGTTGCAATCGCTTGAGCGCGCATTTTGGCACGTTCTGCAATGCCGCCTGAGATAATTGCAGGAATTGCAGCGGCAAAGGTGAGCAAGAAGAAGCAGCGCATCAGGTTATAGCCATGATCGGCTGCTAAGGTGCTGCCTGCATGGAAAAAGTTTTGACCATATGCAATCCAATAGCCTACAAAGAAATAGGCAATCGCTGAGATGGCAAAATCGGTAAGGATTTTACTCAGTGCATTGACTTGGTTTTTATGGCGGACTGTGCCTAATTCCAAGAACGCAAAGCCAGCGTGCATTGCTAATACCAGTACTGCACCGAGCAGTAAGAAAAATAGATCTACGTTTTGCATAGTGGTGCTCAAAAAAAGTGCTAAATTCTATTTTTATGCAAATATTTGATTCATTTTTTGCACCAAAATAGATTTAGTAAATCTAAAAACTCAAGTTGTCTTGAAACAACTCAATTTGATGGAATTTATAATGCAAAAAACGCACCAATATAGAAATTAAATTGTAATTTTGATGAAAAGTGGTGCAATTTGCTTAAAAATAGCACAGTTTTTGGTGTGGATAGAGTTCAACAGCAGAATATTACTTTGATTTTTTAGGGGAATGAACAATTGCGGACTCATAAAAACACCGTAACGTTTCAGCCTAATCAGATTGAAGATGAAAGGTTACGGTGGATAATGATGACTTAGCTACATCACGGGTGGAGTATAGGTTAAGGTGCGCCCTAAAATCCAAAGCAAGAACAACACTAAAGGAAGATGGAACACCAACTGAGTGACGGTAAAACCAATCACGTCTTTGGCCTTGAGTTTCAAAATCCCCAACATTGGAAGCATAAAGAACGGATTGATCAGATTTGGCAATGCTTCGGCAGCATTATAAATCTGCACCGACCAGCCCAAATGTACTTGCAAATCATTGGCGGCTTGCATCACATAAGGTGCTTCAATAATCCATTTACCACCGCCAGAGGGTACAAAGAAACCGAGTACCGCAGAATAAATACCCATCACAATCGCAAAGGTTTCTTTCGAAGCAATCGAAACAAAGAACTCTGCAATATAGTGCGATAGTGATAAGTCCTGACTATTCAATGCTTGGGTCATAATGAACGCAATACTTCCGTAGAGCGGGAACTGGATCAGAATCCCAGACACCGCAGGCACCGCCTGACTGACGGCATTGAGAAAATTACGTGGGGTACGATGTAGTGCCAGACCGAGCATCAAGAACACAAAGTTATAAGTATTGAGGCTGGAAATGGCAATGATTGGATTGGTTTTAGAAAACTCAATAAACATCCAGATCAAGCCTAATGCCACCACAATAATGGTTAATAGTGGGGAGTTCTCTAACCAATCTCCAGGTCGAGTCGATTTGACTTCAGTTTTTTCTTCTTCGTCAAAGCTCAGCTCAAAATCCTGCATGGTTTTGACATTGTCACCTTTTGGTGCAGACCAATAGGCAATCGCAATCGAGACAATCACCAAAATCAAGGTCATGAGCATCGATTGCCACAGAAAGATGGTTTCAGTAAATGGAATCACACCTGTGAGCTTATAGATGGATTCAGGCAAACTGGCTTTATTGGCTTGTAATTGTGCCGCAGATGAACTGATTCCCAGTGCCCACGTTGCGCCCATACCAATAATTGCAGCAGCGGCAGCAGCACGATAGTCCATCTGTAGTTCTTTACGCTTTGCCAACGCAATTACTAATAACGCGGTCAAAATGGTACTGACCGCCCAATTGACCAGAGAAATCAATAAACTGACTGTGGCCACCAATACGATTGCACTGCGACCTGAGTGCGGAATACGTGCCATCTTCTGAATCAGTTTTTTTACAGGCGCAGAAACAGAAACCACATAACCGACAATAATCAGCATGGTCATTTGTAAGGTGAAGGGGATTAAGCTCCAAAAGCCATTACCAAATGAGCTGGCAACATCTTGTACGGATGCACCAATGCCAATGGCAGCAAATGAAACAATAATTACGCCGAGGAGGGCAAAAATGTAGGAGTCCGGAAACCATTTTTCCGACCAATTACTGATACGCAAGGCAAAACGTTCTAACAAAGCAGGTTGTTTATTCATCTTCAGCATCCATCTTTGATTTTGTTGTATCTCATTCATTTGTCCTAAATGAATTTCTGCTGTTGAAAAAACAGCGAAAAGTGATGCTCGTAAAAAGCATCACTTCAATAAGAAAAAATAAGATTAAAAAAGTTTGATTAAGCTTTGGCTTCAATCAAAAGTTCGACACCTGTAGCAGCTTGAATTTGCTGTTCAGTCACATCAGGCGCTAACTCCACCAATTTGATGCCTTCAGCAACAATATCCAAAACACCTAAGTCGCTAATAATGCGATGCACGACTTTTTGACCTGTCAGTGGCAAGCTGCACTGTTTAACAATTTTGGCAGTCCCATCTTTGGCATTGTGTTCCATCAACACCACCACGCGCTGTACGCCTGCGACCAAGTCCATCGCACCACCCATGCCTTTGACTTTCTTGCCCGGAATCATCCAGTTGGCCAAGTCTCCTTGTTCGGAGACTTCCATTGCACCCAGAATGGCAATGTTGACGTGTCCGCCACGAATCATGGCAAAGGATTCACTACTTGAGAAAAAGGCCGCACCTGCACGCGCGGTGACGGTTTGTTTGCCTGCATTGATTAAATCGGGGTCGAGTTGCTGTTCGGTTGGAAACTCACCAATCCCAAGTAGGCCATTTTCCGATTGCAGCCACACATCCATATCCTCTGGAATGTAGTTGGCAACTAGAGTTGGCAGGCCAATACCTAGATTGACGTAGAAACCATCTTGTAATTCTTGCGCGGCACGTTGTGCCATTTGTTCACGTGTCCATGCCATGATTATGCGTCCTGTGCTTTTAGGGTTTTTTGTTCGATACGTTTTTCTGGTGTGGCATTGAGCACCACACGGTTGACGTAAATCCCTGCTAAATGGATTTCATCTGGATCCAGTTCGCCAATTTCTACAATCTGTTCAACCTCGGCAATGGTGATTTTTCCTGCCATTGCACATTCAGGGTTAAAGTTTTGAGCGGTTTTACGGAATACCAGATTGCCAGCTTTGTCTGCTTTATAAGCTTTGACCAATGCCACATCCGCAGTGAGAGATGGTTCCAGAATATAGGTACGACCATTAAATTCGCGCTGTTCCTTACCTTCAGCTACCAATGTGCCCGCACCAGTTGCGGTATAAAAGGCAGGAATGCCTGCACCGCCAGCGCGTAGTTTTTCCGCCAATGTGCCTTGTGGGGTGAGTTCCACTTCGAGTTCACCATTTAGATATTGGCGTTCAAATTCTTTATTTTCGCCCACATAAGAAGAAATCATTTTTTTAATTTGTCGGGTCTTGAGTAATACACCCAAACCAAAATCATCAATACCTGCATTATTGGAGATACAGGTCAGGCCCGTGACGCCTGTATCTTTAAGCGCCTGAATCAAGGCCTCTGGAATACCACATAAGCCAAAACCGCCAACCGCAAAAGTCTGCTGATCTTGCACCACATCTTGTAGTGCCTGTGCCGCCGTTGAATAGACTTTATTCATTTTTTCACCTGTAAATTCCTTGGTTTCTATTAGTTTTAGCACTCAGGGATTATTTACAGAAGTTTAAATTTTTAAAGGATTAATGAGAGAAACTCATTAATACAAGAAAATTCATCTATTGCACTAACACAGGCACGCTGACGAAACTTAGCCAAAATCATGTTGTAGCAAGATCTCGATAAACTCGGCCGAAATATTGGAAAGCTCAAAGTCCTTCTTATACACAATGCCGATCGCCTGAGGCAATTTGCCATCCTCAATCTCAATCAGCACATTATGTTCCTTGTCGATAAAGTTTTGAAAATGGCGCGGTATCGCACTGACACCCATATCCAGTGCAACAAAGCTGGAGAGGGAACTGATCTGGTGGCATTCGACTTTTAAATCCAAAGTCAGGTGATTTTTGAGACAGTTTTCTTCAATCAGGTGCCGCACAATCGAGGGGTGTTGCAAGGTTACAAAGGGATTGGCGCACAGTTGTTTCCAACTGATCGATTCTGCTGTTGCCAGTGGATGCGTTTTTGGTAAGAGCGCAAGGAAGTCTTCTTCAAATAAAGGTTTAAATTCCAGTTGATCATTGCGTGGCGGCTCAAAGCAAATGCCAATTTCAAAAATACCATCTTGTACATTTTCCAGCACTTTCTCATTGGGAATATCATGAATGGAAAAGCTGATATTGGGATGTTTTGCTAAAAAGCTATGAATCACTTGCGGCAAAATCGCATGGGTGACAAAGGGCATCGAAGCAATATTCAAGGTGCCGCGATTCAGTTTAAAACGTTGTTTGACGTCTTTTTCCATATCTTCCCAATTGGCCAATAATTTCTTGGCATAGGGAATCAGCGACTTTCCTTCCTGTGTCAGCTCAACCCGACGGGTATTGCGTTTAAATAGCTTGCCGCCCAATTCTTCTTCTAGTGATTTGATACTCAAACTTAAAGCAGACTGACTGAGATGCAATTCAGCAGAGGCGTTTGCATAATTCAGGGTACGAGTCAAAGCCAGAAATGCTTTGAGTTGCTTTAAAGTCATGGTGGACGACCTATGAGAAAAGTTTTTGATTTATATGGTGTAATTTATAAAAAAAACAGCACATTGTGACTGGCATTTTTGTTAATTCGTTGATCAGAGGCAAGCCGTTTATTTTTTAAAATATGAGACGAGATTATTCATTTATTTTATCGCAATATCGAAAAATAGATTATTAAAATAATAAGCTAAATATACTTTGAATGGATTAATGAGTATTTTTTAATAGTTAATTTGTTTTATTAATCAATCAAAATAATTAACCTTTTGTTTGTTATGTGTATGATTTTTATAATTAATTTAAATTATTATTTTTGTTTTAATGATATTGTTTTTTATGATTTTAATGCTATTTTAAAATACGTTTTAACATGCGTCTTTGCTTTAGATTCTGTACTGCAGTTCGCAGTATTTTAATTTTATTTATGGTTAGGATAACCAGCACATAGTATAAAAAAAATAATTTGGTTGACCCTGACATATATTCTTTGGAATGGAGTAAAAGAATATGTGGGACTTATTTGTCATTCTGCTGTCTTTAGGCTTGTTGATGTACACCGCCTATCGCGGTTTTTCTGTGATTTTGATGGCGCCATTGTGCGCATTACTGGCGGTTTTTCTGATTAACCCCGCCAATGTACTGCCGTTTTATTCAGGCGTTTTCATGCCGAAAATGGTCAATTTCATCAAAGACTATTTCTTAGTGTTCTTGCTTGGTGCAATCTTTGGCAAAGTGGTGGAAATGTCGGGGATTGCCGAGTCGATTGCCCGTACCATTGTCAATTTGATTGGTGCAAAGAAAGCTATTTTAACCGTGGTTTTACTCGGTGCCATTCTGACTTATAGCGGTGTCAGCCTGTTTGTGGCGGTGTTTGCGATTTATCCATTTGCCAACCAATTGTTCCAACAAGCCAATATTCCAAAACGTTTGATTCCCGGCACTATTGCCTTAGGCGCATTTACATTCACCATGGATGCCTTGCCGGGCACACCACAAATTCAGAACGTGATTCCAACCACGTTCTTTGGCACCAATATCTATGCAGCACCATTTCTCGGTGTGATTGGAGCGATTTTCGTCTTAAGCATGGGCCTACTTTATTTGGAGTCACGTCGTAAAGCTGCGGCACGTGCGGGTGAAGGCTATGCAGGTTTTGCTGCGGAGGGTGACGCTACACAAACGACTGCGGATGTAGAGTCATCTCAGCAAAGCAACGGTTCAGTGTTACGTCAAGGTATGGCCTTTGTGCCATTGATTCTGGTTGCAGTCATGAACCGTTATCTATCTACGGCAATCAAAGAATGGTATCCGAATGGCTTTGATTTTAATGCGATTGGTCTCGCCAATTATACCGTTGATGTGGCAAAAACGGGTGCGATCTGGGCAGTCGGTTTGGCGTTGATTGTCGGCATTATTGCTGCGATCTTATTTGATTATCAACGAGTTGTAACCAATTTCAAAGAAGGTGTGAATGCCAGTATCAGTGGTTCTTTATTGGCAGTGATGAACACTGCATCTGAGTATGGTTTTGGAGCGATTATTGCGGCATTACCGGGCTTTGCTTTGATTAGCCATGCATTGGGTACAACCTTTACCAATCCTTTGGTCAATGGTGCAGTGACCACGACAGTACTGGCAGGGATTACAGGTTCGGCATCGGGCGGGATGAGTATTGCCTTGAGTGCGATGGCCGAAACCTATAACGCAGCTATTTTAGCAGCAGGTATTCCACCTGAAGTGATGCATCGCGTGGTGGCGATGGCATCGGGCGGTATGGATACGCTGCCGCATAATGGCGCAGTGATTACCTTACTCGCCGTGACAGGTTTAACCCATAAGCAATCCTATAAAGATATTTTCGCAGTGACGATTATTAAAACCTTGGTGGTATTTGTGGTGATTGCTGCATTTACATGGTTCGGTATTGTCTAAGTCGAACTTTAATTTCAGTTTGTCCGTATTGATTGGCGAGCAATCAAGATCATCAAGAACAGGAGTAGCACAGTGACTCAACAACTCGAAGCCAAAGTGGCCTTTATTACTGGTTCAGCGAGCGGTATTGGTTTGGAAATTGCGAAAAAATTTGCTCAGGAAGGCGCGAAAGTGGTGATTTCTGATGCCAATGCAGAGAAATGTGAGCAAGCAGTGGCGCAGTTAAAACAGCAAGGTTTTGAGGCGTTGTCTGCGCCTTGTGATGTGACTGATGAACAGGCCTATAAAGCTGCGATTGAGTTGACCACGCAAACTTTTGGGCGTTTAGATATCCTGATCAATAATGCAGGTTTTCAGCATGTTGCAGCAATTGAAGATTTCTCAACGGACATTTATCAGAAGCTGGTACAGGTGATGCTGACAGGTTCATTTATCGGAATTAAACATGCGTTTCCAATTATGAAAGCGCAGCAATATGGTCGTATTATCAATATGTCTTCGATCAATGGCTTGATTGGTTTTGCAGGGAAGGCTGGATATAACAGTGCCAAGCATGGGGTGATTGGTTTGACCAAAGTGGCGGCTTTGGAATGTGCGCGTGACGGAATTACTGTGAATGCATTATGTCCGGGTTATGTGGACACGCCATTGGTGCGTGGGCAAATTGCTGACTTGGCGAAAACCCGCAATGTGAGTCTGGAAAGTGCTTTGGAAGATGTGATTTTAGCGATGGTGCCACAAAAGCGTTTACTCAGTGTTGAAGAAATTGCCGACTATGCGATTTTCCTTGCCAGTAACAAAGCCGCAGGGATTACAGGACAGGCGGTGGTGATGGATGGTGGTTATACCGCGCAGTAATTGCTTTATCTGATTGAATAAGCCGCTGAAAGAAGCGGCTTTTTTATGAAATGAAAGTGCTGAGTTAGCACAGCGCAATGCGTTTAATTTTTTCATCTGCTAAGAAAAACACAGATGTTGCACAGGTTTCTTCTAATACATTGACTGAAATACCATCACCTTTGAACTTTAGATAATGTTTTGGATCAATTTGCTCATTAGCTAAGATGTTTCCATCTTCATCAAAGCGATAGTCTTCATCCAAGTAAATCTCTGTTTTAGGTGCAACTTCAAAAGTTCCGAAAATATCGAGGTCATAATCTTTATCTGTATTTTCGTAGTAATAAACTTTGTCGCTATTTGAGATACGGAATTCAAAGAGATATTTCATTCCCTTTTTATTGGGGTTTTTCAGCACTCGAAAGGTATCCAGATTTCCATCGCCATCAAAATCAATAAACACAGGCTTTTTGAGATGGGTTGTATCGACTGAATAGCCTTTTGGTAGTGGAGTTGAATTATTGGCGAGATAATCGGATTCGGGTGTAGCGGGAATAACTACAGGTTCCGATGCGACTTTAGTCTGTTGAACTGCTTTTGGTGCGGGTTGATCGCTTTCTGAAGATGTTTTTGGTTTTTCATTACATCCAGTGAGCAAAATAAATGAGGTGAGTAATAGGACTTTATTCTTCATACAATTCGAGTATTTAAATGATGATGCATATAAAAGATTTTAGCTTAAAAAATGGGTTTGTCATTTTTAATGTTTCATTCAAACTGAGGAGTATGAGAACTTTCTTTAGTCGCTATTTTTTAAGTTAGAATGAATCAGCCTTTAATTCTAATATGACTTCATATGAACAATAAATTCGTCAGCTTTTGCCTTTTATCTTTGTGTTTAATTCAAATAAACCAAGCCCAAGCAACGCCATTTAAGACCTATCAATCAGAAGTATTGCATTGTGGTGAAGCAACCTTTCAGGTGATTTCATCCTGTTTTGATCCTGATGAAGGCGCATTGAGAGGCAGCGGGGGCGTCATGCGTGAATCTTGTGAGTCGAGTCATTTGCAGGTGAACTGGAAAGGACAGCAAAAGCGGATTGATTTTCCAATTGCAACCGCAGCACAAACGCAGCAATTAAAAAGCAAAGGCTATACGTTGCAAAAAGTGCTTCGCCAAGGGGATTGGTCACCACAAAGTTTGGCCTGTGGTCAGGTCAAAGACATTTCGGGATATTTTGTTGTGGTCAATCAAGCAACCACCAATGATTTGAATCAAGAGTACTTGGGCAAAGGGTCGCTGAGTGAAGAGCCTGTGTTACTGAATTTGAATGGCAGCATGACCAGTGATGCACTTAAACAAAAAATCTATCCCTTGCTTAAACAGGATAAAGTTAAAATCACCAAAGTCGTTTCAGCCAATGCCTTATTTGGTGATGAGTAAAGTTTAGTTAAGCGACATGTTTCTCCAAACACGATATTGAAGGCGTTTGCTGACTTTGTCGGCTGATTATTGCTACACTTTTTTATTTTTAGGCGGCAGCATTATGTCCTTTGATCTCAAAGTCAGTTTAAAGCAAAGGGCTGAACCTTCCTCACAGCAGAAAAAGCTAAATCGCCTGATTGATCAAATAGAACAGCAAAAGATCAGCCTTGCCACTTGGCAGAATGCGCAAGCCGAGATTCAACAACATACACGACAAAAACTGATGCCTGTGTATAGCGAGCTGCATGAAATCCTGTTTCAGCAGTTAGATCAGCTTTGGAATTTGTTGCAGCAGCATGAGTTTTCCAAAGCAGATATGCAGCAACTGGATGAAAAAATTGCCCAGCTTGCCCAAATGTTAAAACGTTCCAAGATGTTGAATGATGAACAGTTAAAGCTGGTCAAGCAGATCGATACTTTTTATCAGCAACATGAACAGCAATCGCTTAAAAAGAATAAAAAAGTACAGTTAGCCAAGTTTGAACAGTATGAGAGTTCTGAGCAAGATATAGAATTGGAAGATGACTTTGAGCAGTATGCTGCAGAGCAGCAACAGGCACGTGAACAGGCTAAACAACTTCGCCAGCAGCAGAAACGTGAACAAGCTGAGCAGATGGCAGCGCAGTCGCTGAAAACGGTCTATTTAAAAATTGCTGCGATGATTCACCCCGATCGTGAGCAAGACGAGACCAAGAAAGAAGAAAAAACCGAGTTGTTTCAGCAGGCGAGTCAGGCTTATGAACAGCAGGATTTGTTTTATTTGCTCAAGCTTCAATTACAGTTGGAACAGAACAAAGGTGTTGGTACGAAAGAGTTATCAGCGGAGCAGGTGAAGTTTTATAAACTGGCTTTGGATGCACAGAGTCAGCAGCTCGACAGTCAAATTGAAGAGATTCTGGATTCTTTTCAGTTGGCGAAGAAAGTCAAAGCTGAGCATCTGCATATCAGTGATGTGTATAAAGCCATAGATGCGGATTGTGCTGAGTTAAAACAGCAGTTGAAGTGGGAAAAAGAGCGTTTAAAGCATATGAAGAAGGTGAATGGGGTGGAGATGTTGTTGGTGGGGCATGGGGTGCTTTAATGTTTTTCACCCTCTTCCTTTGGAAGAGGGTTTGAAAGGTTAGTTTTAAAAGTTAATATATGTTCCCATTTTTGCAACTAAAACTTCGTCATCTAATACGTACCAACGCCAAAAAGCAGAAAATGGATAATGAGGAGAGGTCATGTTTTTTAATTTATCTACTTCTTCTCCTTCTTGAAAAGAAGTAAGTCTTTTTGATTTGAGTTTACCCCTTATTTCTAGCATTAGAGATAACTCTTCCAATAATTGGTTTATTAATTCCCTTCTACTAATTCTTCTAGCAGCTGTTGAAATATCATTAAAGCATCTATCTAATAATTCTACAGTTCTAACTGAACTTGCATAATTTGGGTCAGTAGAAGCACATTGGTTTTTGACTAATACAGGATCATTTGCACGAGAAGGGGCTACTATTAAAATATTCCTAAAGATATTATGGTTGGTATCACAAGGGTTTAAAATATACTCATAGTTATCACCTTTTATTCTATTGCATCTTTTACAACTATAAAATAAATTCCCCCATTCAAATTTTAATGAAGGATAATGAGCATGAGGTAAAAAATGTTCAACTTCAACCTCTTGTACTTTATCATTTTCACATAAATAGCATTTCGAATAACATATCTCTGAAAGAGCAGCAAGAATAGGAGCTGTATTATATTTATTTCTCAGAAGATCAGCAGGAGCAGGTAGGGAGCGAATAATCTCAAACATCAAGATCACCTAATTCATCATTGTCAATTAGGAAGTTTAAAGCTTGCATATAAATGTTTTTTGATTCGATATTTAATTTCGACTTGTATGGTTCTAGCTTTTTAAGCTCATTATTTAGACTCTTAAAATCAATAATATCGCTGCGCATAGTATTATAAATATAATCAATCGACTCTTTCAAGTCTATTGATTCAGTATTGACATGAAATAACTCCTTGGTTATGGTCTCAACTGAATACTTACTGAGGTTTTCATCGATAAAACTGCCATCTGTTAAATCGAAAATAACTGTGTCATTATTGGATGATGTAATTACAAAAGGTGAATGTGTGGTGACAATAAATTGAATATTTGGAAAAGATTTAATAAAAAAAGGAAAAATTTTTCTTTGTAGTGATATGTGAAGGTGTGCATCTATTTCATCAATTAATACAATGCCATTTAACTCATCAGGTAAAATATTTAATAATTGTGAACGCATCATTAATTCGGTGTATATCGTGAATATTGATGAATAGCCAGAAGAAAGATTTTGAAAGTTAAATGTTTTCTTATTTTGGTTTATTAAAAATTTTTTTGTTTTGTAATCAAAAAGCAATGAAGTTGAATCATCTTCAAATATAAATTTTAAATCATTATCAAGTTTTTTAAACCATTGATCAATTTTCTCAGCATACTCTTGATCAGATCTTTCTGTTATAGCTAATGATTTTTCTATTTTAATATTAACTAAATATTGTTCAAATGCTTGACTGAGGTTAGTATCATAGCCTGTTTTTGCACTATTTATATAATCATCCAATGAACAAGTATTAGTGGAATGTGTTATTTGAGTTTGTCTAAATGCTGAAAAATAGTTAAAAGTGATTCTTGTTGATCTGATATCTCTATTTAATTCATCAATTTTTTCAATTTTAACTTTTAAGTCACTACCAATAGTTGTAAAAATGTCAAAGTTATTTAAAATTTTTAACATTTTTTCTAAATTATATATTAAGTCATCAGTTTCTGATAAAATATTTTTCTCAAATCTATTATCTAAAATGTAGTCAGGTAATAAATGTTCTATATAGTTGTGAGATTCTAAAATAATTTTACTTGAATTTAGTTCATGTGTGTATCTGTTCCTATTTTTCATATTAGATTTAATGGAAAAGTATATGTCATTTAGAATTGTTTTTGATATTTCGTAAAATTGATTGTTATTTTTTACGTTGAATTCACTTTTGCTTTTGCTTAAACTGATTAGTTTTTTATAATCAGAATGATTTATTATGGAGTTTAGCTCGTGGTTCTGGTTTAATATAGAATTTAGTCTGATTATGAAAGTCTGTTTTGCTTTGTAACTTTCGTCTGAAAGTGATGCAATCTTAGATAGTAACTCTTTCGTAATAGTATTATTAATTTGGTTCAAAAAGAATGTTTTACCAACACCATTTTGACCTGTTATGATTAAGTTTCTACCATGTAACGGAATTTTTATTTCCTTTGCTAAACCTTTTGTTGTACCAGTTATGCTTTGTAAATATTTCATAATTTTTAATTAATAAAGGGCTGAATAGTCAGCCCTTTATATTACATATTAATTTTAAAGTTACAATACTTTACAGAGCAGCAATTTGCTCCATACTTTGCTTAATTTTCGCTAACTGATCAGCAAACTCAGCCAATTTAACCTTTTCACCTTCAACAACCGCTGCTGGTGCTTTAGCTACAAAGCCTTCATTCGAAAGTTTATTGGCAATTTGATCATGTTGCTTTTGAACTTTATCCAAGTCCTTCTGCAAACGACCCAATTCAGCTTTAGGATCAATCAAGCCTTTCATTGGTACAAATACCGATGCATGGCTGACAACACTAGAACAAGACAACGGTGGTTCTTGCTCATTGCTTAAGAACTCGATGCTTTCAACTTTCGCCAATGCTTTGAATAAAGCTTCGATACGGATGATTTGCTCACGCTCAGCATCAGAAATGTTCTTGAGTAATACAGGCAATAAACGTGCATTACCTAAGCCCATTTCACCACGGATATTACGTACCGCACCAATCAAACCTTGTAACCACTGCATATCTGCTTCAGCTTGATCATTCACCTTCGCTTGATCAGGTACAGGGTATTGCGCAGTCATAATCGTAGCACCGCCTTTGCCCAACATTGGCGCAAGCGTTTGCCAGATTTCTTCTGTCAAATACGGCATCAACGGATGTGCTAAACGTAAAGACGCTTCCATCACCGCAAGTAACACACGGCGAACTTCGGCTTTACGCTCTTCAGACACATTGGCATCGTTTAGAACTGGCTTGGTTAACTCAACGTACCAGTCGCAATATTCATTCCAGATAAAGTCATAGATCGCTTGCGCAGCAAGGTCTAAACGATAGGTAGCAAATGCTTGATGTACCGCAGCTTCTGCTTTTTGCAGACGGCTCATGATCCATTTTTCTGGAAGTTCCCAAAGTTCAGGACGCGCTTCTTGAGCTACCGTTTGACCTTCAACATTCATCAATACGAAACGGGTTGCGTTCCAGATTTTGTTGGCAAAGTTACGATAGCCTTCAACACGTTTCATATCAAACTTAATGTCACGACCCGTGTTCGCAAGCGCACAGAATGTGAAACGAACTGCATCGGTACCGTAAGCTTGAATGCCTTCTGGGAATTCTTTACGCGTTGATTTCTCAATCTTCGCTGCTTGTTTTGGATTCATTAGACCTGTAGTACGTTTTTGTACCAAAGTCTCAAGGTCAACACCGTCAATCAAGTCCAGTGGGTCAAGCACGTTACCCTTAGACTTCGACATCTTCTGACCTTCGCCATCACGGACTAGACCATGCACATAAACCGTTTTAAACGGGACTTGTGGCGTACCATCTTCATTCTTCATGAAGTGCATCGTAAACATGATCATACGAGCAACCCAGAAGAAGATGATGTCAAAACCAGTCACCAATACATCAGTTGGGTGGAACGTATTGAGGAAATAGTTTTCCGCATCTTTCTTGGCATCGCCAGTCCAACCTAAAGTTGAGAAGGTCCACAGCGCAGAAGAGAACCATGTATCCAGTACATCTTCATCTTGGTTTAACACAACATCAGCAGGGATGTTGTTTTTAGCACGGACTTCAGCTTCGTCACGACCGACATAGATGTTACCTTCAGCGTCGTACCAAGCTGGGATACGGTGACCCCACCAAAGCTGACGAGAGATACACCAGTCTTGGATGTTGTTCATCCACGCCATGTACATGTTGCTGTACTGTTCAGGAACAAACTTGATACGACCATCTTGAACTGCTTCAATTGCAGGTTGCGCCAATGGTGCAATTTTTACATACCATTGGTCTGTCAATAACGGCTCAACGATTACACCTGAACGGTCGCCACGAGGTGGTTTAAGCGTATAAGGTTGGATTTGATCTAACCAGCCTTCAGCTTCGGCTTGTTCAACCAGTTTTTTACGTGCTTCAAAACGCTCTAAACCGATATAGTCCGCAGGAGCAGGGATGGTTTTAGAAATTTGTTCGCCTGCTTTAGCGATGTATTCAAACTCAGCCAATACTTCTGCATTTTTATTGAAGATATTGATAATTGGCAATTCACAACGCTTACCGACTTCATAGTCGTTAAAGTCATGTGCAGGGGTGATTTTCACACAGCCTGTACCGAATTCTTTATCTACATATTCGTCTTTAACGATTGGAACAGCACGACCTGTAATTGGCAGGATAATGTTCTGACCCACAAGGTGTGAATAGCGTTCATCATCCAATGCCACAGCAACCGCGGTATCACCTAACAAAGTTTCAGGACGAGTGGTAGCGACAACGATGTGGTCTTTACCATCATGGGTCCGTAGGTTTTTATCTTCAAAGAAATATTTGAAGTGCCACAATGAACCTGCTTCTTCTTTATCTGATTCAACTTCTAAATCTGACAGCGCAGTTTGTAGTTTCGGGTCCCAGTTGACTAAGCGTTTGCCACGATAGATCAAGCCATCTTCATGCAGTTTAACGAAGACTTCTTTGACCGCATTCGACAAACCTTCATCCATAGTGAAGCGTTCACGCGACCAGTCTACTGAAGAACCTAGGCGACGGATCTGACGGGTGATGGTATCGCCCGATTGTTCTTTCCATTCCCAGATCTTTTCGATGAATTTTTCACGACCTAAGTCATGACGGCTGACACCTTGCGCACCTAATTGACGCTCGACCACCATCTGCGTTGCAATCCCCGCATGGTCAGTTCCTGGTTGCCATAAGGTGTTTTTACCCATCATACGATTGTAACGCGTCAGTGCATCCATGATGGCATTGTTAAAACCATGCCCCATGTGCAAGCTACCCGTGACGTTCGGTGGTGGAATCATGATACAGAATGATTCACCTTGACCTGAAGGTTTGAAGTAACCTTGTTGTTCCCAGATTTGATACCATTTCTTTTCGATCTCGGTTGGATCGTAAGTGGTTGCAATATTTTGAGCAGATTGAGCGTCAGTCATAGTACAGAAGATTAAAATTGAATAAAAAATTGCATCTATTGTAGCAAAAAATCCTCACTTCTGTAGGCATTTCAGCCTGACCTTATGTGAATGATTAAAGCCGCTTAAATAATGGCTAAATTGCGGTTTCTTGAGCTTTTATCGATGAGATGTTTAGTACATCTTCATAATGTGGCTGTTATTACAGCTAATCGATGACTCAATTAAGATAAGGTATTTATAGACTTCATTTTTTTCTGAAAAAGCCGATGAAAGGCGTTGGATTTTTATACAAATAGGATTAGATTTGTGTAATGCATCACATAACTTAAAAATATTGATGCTCAAAACAACAATATAAGAATGCGAAAAACTAAAAAAGGGATGCTTCTCATGAGTTATTCAATCCTATTGAAGATTAATGACGTTACACATGGACAATTTGAAGTGATTCGTCAGCAGCTCAATGCTGGCACCTATGAAAGCCAATCTAGAATCTTAGGTGAGGTACTTTCAGAAATTGCCTGCGATATTGTCGAGCAAGTCTTTTCAGTGTTATTGATCCAAAATCGCCAACCGACCCAGTTAACGCAAAAATATACCGCTGAATCTGAAAAGGTGATTCAACAGATTATTGCTGCGGTGCGTAAATATATGCCATGGTCGATTGCATTATTCGGTAATGAACGCCTTTGTCCTTTTGCCAATTATTTCTCCAATATGATCAAGTATCATGACGAGCAGGTTTATGTGTCTTATCCGATTGATCGACATTTGGTGCAACAGGTGCATGCCTTGGTAGAGCGACTAAAAAATAATGAAATCAGTGACATGGTTGATGTGTTCCAAACCTTGATTCAAATCGTGGATTTGGGGGTAACCAGTTTGATTCGTGAACCGAAAAAATGCCTTAACTTTAATACGGTGGTCGATAAAACCTTAAATGGGGTGATTAATATGACTGCGCATCTCAGTTATAAGCGTTTAGAGAAAATGGGTAACCAAGTCGATATGGGCGCTGCGACGGATTGCGTTAATCATTTTTTAGCATTTATGCATGTCGATACAGAATAGAGTGTGATAAATTCGGCGTGTACAATGCCAAAAACGTAGAAAAATAGATTGAATTAAAGGGCTTGTTAAACAAGCTCTTTTTTTATGGGATCTTACAATTAGGGTTATGAGAATGAACACCGCCGTTTTTTTAAATATTCATGCGGATACATACGCAAGGTTTGCCCATATTCGAACGCAATTGTTGCAAGGAACGAAGGAAAGTCAAGCCAGTGCACTGGGCAATGTTTTGTCAGAAATTGCTTGTGAAGTGATTGAACAAGTATTTATGGTGCTATTACAAGAAAATCAGCACTATTCACAAACTGGTGAATCCGAAAAAGTCATCCAACAAATTTTAGAAGCGATTCGCAAATATATGCCGTGGTCGATTTCATTCTTTGGGAATGATCGTTTAATTCCGCTGGTTGAATATCTTTCAAAGACCTTGCAGATTGAAGATGAACAGGTATACATGACCTATCCTGTAGAGCAGCATTTAGCACAAAAAGTCATCGCTTCGAGCCAGAAGTTGGCTGGTGGAGATCATCGGGAAATTTCCAATGCATTGAAACTTCTCACCGAAGTGATTGACGAAGGTGTGACACATTTAATTCGCGAACCGAAGAAATGCCTCAAGTTCAATTTTGTGGTTGATAAAACTTTAAATGGGGTAATTAATATGACCACACATTTGGGTTATAAGCGTTTGGAAAAACTCGGTACGCAAATTGATCAGCAAGTGGCTGCAACGTATGTGGATTATTTCCTCAAGTTTATGCGTCATCAAGCATAGGTAGGGCAGAACAATGGCAAAACTTAAAAGTCTTGAAAATAAAGTGGTCTGGATTACAGGCGCTTCGTCTGGTTTAGGCAAAGCTTTGGCACGTGAATGTGCATTACAAGGTGCGCAGGTGGTGTTGACTTCACGTCGTTATGATGAGTTAGAAGCAGTACGTGTCGGTTTACTCAAACCAGAACAGCATATTTCGATTGCTGCGGACATTACCGATGAAGCTCAAGTTCGCCATGCACATGAACAGGTTTTAGCCAGCAAAGGGCGTATTGATTGGCTCATCAATAATGCAGGTTTGAGTCAACGTGCCTTGATCCAAGACACCACCATGCAAACTGAACGTGCCATCATGGAAGTCGACTACTTCTCGCAAGTGTTCTTTACCAAAACCGTATTGCCGACCTTTTTAAAACAAAAATCAGGTCGGGTGGTCTTTGTTTCCAGTGTGGCGGGTTTGTTAGGTACGCAATATCGCGCTACTTATTCGGCTGCGAAAGGCGCGATTCATTTATGGGCCAACAGCTTGCGTGCTGAAGTGGCTAAAGAGGGTGTTGAAGTTTCTGTGGTGTTCCCTGGTTTTGTGAAAACCAATGTATCTTTTAATGCTTTAAATGGCGAAGGCAAGCCACAAGGACATCAAGATGAAGCCATTGAGAATGGTTTAGATGCCGATGTCTTCGCCGAACGTGTGGTGGAGTCGTTGATGGCAGGGGATGAATATATTGTGGTGGGTGGGAAAAAAGAGCAACTGGGCGTGCTGGTTTCTCGGTTATCGCCAAGCTTGTTATATAAAATGATTCGAAAAATGAAAGTGAAATGAGTGTGCATTTTTCTGTTCCCAAGGGAAATATAAATGGAAGATAGTCAAAACTTATCTCAGCCATCCTCAAGTCATCGAGTATCAATTCCATTGATTGTAAGTTATCTGTTACTTACTTTACCTACTAGTTTTTTGCTGGGTGGACTAGTGAGTCAGTTATTTACAATCATGGCTCCACTTTTCGGAAATACAAAGAGCGATGCTTGGATTGGAATATTTATACTATCTGTCCCATCAATCTTGTTAGCTTGCCTTGTTGCATTGCCAATTATTATCAAAAAAGCGCCTCGCATTTTATCTACTGTTGTTTGGATATTTGGTTGCTTAACTTTATTTTTAGTTTTATATCTCACCAGTGTTTTCAACTAGTCTGAAATAATCAAGAATACAGTCGTTCATAAATGCTTATAGGGTAGGATTAAATGATAGCGGATAACCGTAAGAAAGCCGTTTTCAATTGGAGTGGTGGTAAAGACTCATCCTTGGCCTTGTACAAAGTTTTACAGCAGGATGAATTTGAGGTGATTGCCTTATTAACCACCGTGAATGAAGAAACCGAGTTGTCTTCGATGCATGCGATTCCACATAGACTGCTCGAAAAGCAGGCTGAAAGTATTGGTATTCCACTCTATCCTGTGTTTTTGCCAAAGAATCTGCCTGTATACGAACAGCGTATGTTGGATGCTGCCAATCATTTTAAAGCACAGGGTGTTGAGCATTTTATCTTTGGTGATATTTATTTAAGCGATGTGCGCAAATATCGGGAAGATCGTTTACATCCATTAGATATTGAAGTGGTTGAGCCGATATGGAATCTGAACTCGACTGAAGTGATGCAGGATTTTTTGGATTCAGGTATTAAAACCAAGATTATCGTGACGGATGCCAGCAAACTGGATGAGTCATTTATTGGACAGGATATCGATGCGGATCTGATTGAACGGATGCCAAGCGGAGTCGATGTCTGTGGTGAGAATGGTGAATATCACACCTTTGCTTATGCCGGTGCTTTATTCAAGCATCCTGTTGAGTTTGAAATTGCTGAAACGCGTCAGATGTCATACGAGTTTAAGTTAGAAGATGGGGAAGAAAAAACCTATCACTATTGGCAAGCGATTTTTGCCGAGTAGGACAAAATATCCTGTGTATGACACAGGATATTTTTTAAAAATCATTAAACCCGTTATTTACTTTTTATTAAAAAAAGCTACTTGATAAAAACTAGACATTTTTTGCACAATCATTCGATTGGTCTTCACTGAAAAATAAGCATAATACAAAGCTCTGGCATCAGCGTGAATCGCTGCCTAGATCCAAATGAATAATACTCACCTCTTTAGCAGTGAAGGCATGGAGATTGTACATGGAAAGACGACTTTCACTTCTGGCCAAGGAACGCACGATTGCCCATTCTGGTTATAACCGTTGGCTCTTGCCTCCTGCCGCACTGGCGATTCATCTCAGTATTGGTATGGCATATGGTTTTTCCGTATTTTGGTTGCCATTATCCAAAGCATTAGGAATTGATGCACCAATCGAATGTAAAAATATAGGGCTGCTTGAACAGCTGTTCACTACAACCTGTGATTGGAGTGTGTCTACATTAAGCATCATGTACACACTATTTTTTGTATTTCTCGGTTCGTCTGCATTTTTGTTTGGTGGTTGGCTTGAGCACGCGGGGCCTCGTAAGGCAGGTGTGGTTGCGGCATTTTGCTGGGCAACGGGTTTGATCTTGTCTGCGCTGGGTGTTTATACACACCAGCTATGGTTGATGTGGTTAGGCGGAGGTGTGGGCGGAATTGGGCTCGGGCTTGGCTATATTTCACCTGTATCTACCCTGATTAAGTGGTTTCCAGACCGTCGTGGTTTAGCAACTGGTCTTGCCATTATGGGCTTTGGTGGAGGTGCCATGATTGGTGCGCCACTCGCAGATAAATTGATGAAGTTTTTTGCGACAGATACTTCTGTTGGTGTGTGGCAAACGTTTTTGGTACTGGCTGCGGTTTATTTTATTTTTATGATGGGAGGAGCATTCGGTTATCGAATTCCTCCTTCAAATTGGAAACCGAGTGGCTGGCAACCAAGCGCAACGCATGCGACCGGTTTAGTCACCAATCGGCACGTACATTTAAATAAAGCATGGAAAACCAAACAGTTTTGGCTCATTTGGGGCGTACTCTGTTTAAATGTGTCTGCGGGGATTGGTATTCTAGCCATGGCGTCACCCTTGTTGCAGGAAGTGTTTGGTGGACGTCTCATTGGTTTAGATCTGGGTATTAATGAATTAAATACCGAGCAAAAAATGCAGATCGCAACTTTTGCAGCAGGTTTTACGGGTTTACTGTCGTTATTTAATATTGCAGGGCGTTTCTTTTGGGCATCGGCATCGGACTTTATTGGTCGTAAAAACACATATTTTATTTTTCTGGCATTGGGCTTTTTGTTATATGTCTCGATTCCACAGCTGGCCCAAACAGAAAATCTGCCTTTATTCGTTTTAGCTTTCTGCGTCATTCTGTCGATGTATGGTGGTGGTTTTGCCACGGTACCTGCTTACTTGGCTGATATTTTTGGTACGCAAATGGTCGGTGCAATTCATGGGCGCTTGCTGACGGCGTGGTCTGTGGCGGGCGTATTGGGCACATTGTTGATAACCAATATTCGAGATTATCAACTGGCACATGGCGTGGCTCAGGCGCAATCTTATGACACGACAATGTATATTTTGGCTGCTATGCTGGCGATTGGATTTGTACTCAATTTAATGGTCAAGCCAGTTGATGAAGACAAATACATGACCGAGGCTGAATTGGCCGCTGAGAAGGCTTTGGCGCATGAAAAATTACCGCAAGATTTAAGCGTGGAAAGTGATGTAGCACATACACCATCCAAGACGATTACCGTTGTGTTTGCATGGCTGGTCGTAGGTCTTCCTTTGTTGGCTGGTATTTGGTTTACCTTGCAAAAAGCGATTGTTTTATTTCATTAATCTGACGATGTCATGATCAATAAAAACTGCCTTGCAATAAATGCAGGCAGTTTTTATTATTTCTTCTAATTGTAGTGAGAGCCGAGTTGGGCAGGGCAATCTTTGTGCGAAGAGACTTAATTGACGATGGCAGTTCCATAGGCAAAGACTTCAACCATTCCACCTTGCATCCCCAATTCAGTGGTACTGAGTCGAACCCCCATAATCTGATTGGCACCCATGGCATGTGCTTCTTGCTTGAGTCGAATCATAGCTTCACGGCGCGCACGTTCTACCACACTTTCATAACTGACCAAGCGACCACCAAAGAAGTTGCGAATGGTTGCCAGCACATATTTAAAATAATCGTGGGAGATCACGACATTACTGCTGATCATTTGTCCATGCGCAGTTGTTTGCACATAACGATTGGTATCAATTCGAATATGAGCGAACTGTTTTTCTTTCTGATCCAGTTCGCGCAAGTGTTTTTGCTCGATATGACGGCCAAAACCCCAACCCACTGAAAATAGAATCAGAAATAGAATAATCTGAAAAATTAAACCATCCATAATATCGCCTATGCGCCAAATGGATCAGGGAGTTTAGGTGCAACAGGTTGAACTACAACAGCTGTACCATAGACAAAAAGTTCAGACGCACCTTGCGCAATATTTGAGGTTGAGAAACGAATACCGACAATGGCATTGGCCCCTAAACCTTTTGCCTTATCAATCATTCGTTGTGTCGCTTCTTGGCGAGATTCTTCAAGGAGTTCGGTATAACCGGTTAGTTCACCCCCGACAATATTCTTTAAGCCTGCCATCAAGTCACGGCCAACGTGTTTACTGCGAACGGTGCTGCCATACACAACATCGAGTTGACGTAAAATTTCATGGCCAGGTACAGATTCTAAACTGCTCAGTAACATAGTATTTTTCTAAATCATCAATATTTAGCTTTGAAGATAAGAAATATTCGCAATTGTTGCAATAAAAAAGCTCACCGAAGTGAGCTTTTTGTTCGCAAATCATAAAAATTATTTTGCGTAGTGTTGTTCTGAACTCGAAGGCTGATGAGCTACAGTTTCACTGCTTGAGGCTTTGAGACCACCACCCAGTGTTTTGTACAGCTCAACTTGGTTATTCAGGTTGGCTTGTTGTAGCAGCAATAAACCTTGTTCAGCTGAATAAGCAGAACGTTGTGCATCCAATACAGTCAAATAGCTGTCAATACCAGCACGGAAGCGGGCATTAGAAAGCTTATAAGTAGTATTTGTTGCATCAACTAAACGGCGCTGAGCAGTCAAGCGATCACCAATGTTGGCACGTGTTGCCAAGGCATCATTCACTTCACGGAAAGCTGACTGTACTGACTTTTCATAGTTAGCAAGTGCAATTTTCTGATCAGTTTCAGAGATTTTGACATTGGCCTTACGTGTACCCCAGTCAAAGATTGGGATATTTAGGCTTGGACCAATTGACCATAAACCATTGGCTGATTTAAATAGATCACTCAAATCTGTCGATGCGTAACCCGCAGAACCTGTCAGGCTAATGGTCGGGAACAGTTGGGCTTTAGCAGCACCAATATTCGCGCCCGCAGCACTTAACTGGTATTCAGATGCTTTCACATCTGGGCGGTTATTTAACAAGTCACTAGGTAAACCAGCACTAAACACACTTTGCTGCGTGATACGCGCCACTTGTTGTTGAGGCAGCAAGTTCTGAGGAACGGGCTGACCAACAAGCAAGTTCAACAAGTTTTGTGCTTGTGCTACTTGAGTCTTGTAGTTCGCAACATCATTACGTGCAGTTTCAACTGAAATCTGAGCCTGACGGACAGGGATTTCGCTATCAATACCCACATCGAAACGTTTCTTGTTCAAGTTAAACGAGTCTTGTTGGGCTTTCAGCGTTTGATCCGCAAGTTTCAACTGTGCATTTGCATAAGAATAATTCAACCATGCTTGAGTCACTTGGCTGATTAAACTGATCTGCGTTGCATCACGTGAACTTTGGGTTGCGAGATAGCTGTCTAAAGCTGCATCTTTCAAACTACGGACACGACCCCAAAAATCCAGCTCATAGGCAGTGAGACCTAAGCCAACCTGATAAGTTGAATATGGATTATTTGGATCACGTGACGGCGTCACTTGACGAACTGCACTACCACTTGCCCCAATGGTTGGCAATTGGTTGTTTTCAGAAATTTGGTATTGCTGTTGCGCTTTTTGAATGTTCAGCGTAGCAGTACGCAAATCACGGTTATTGGCAAGTGCTAAATCAAGCACTTGCAATAAACGTTGGTCAGCAAAGAAGTCTTTGTAACCTTGTTCCGCGATTGATTTTCCAGAAGCATTGCCATAAGACGCGAAGCTTTCAGGAACATCTGAGCTTACAACAGGCTCTGGCCCGCGCATGCTTTGGCAGGCAGCCAAAGACAGCGCGAGTGCAGAGATTGCAATGCCACGACTGGAAATAGACCATACAGTTTGCATCACGATCAATGCTCCTGAGTATTTAAAGTTTTAGGTTTGTACTTAAAGATACTACGAATCCACACGAAGAATACAGGGATAAAGAAGATACCTAAAAGAGTTGAAGAAATTACACCACCCAGTACACCATAACCGACCGAGTGTTGGCTACCAGCACCCGCACCGCTTGCCAAGGCTAATGGTAATACACCAAAACCAAATGCAAGTGTGGTCATGATAATTGGACGTAAACGCATTTTCGCAGCATGTAAGGTTGCTTCGAATAACTCTTCACCTTGTTCTTGCAATTCTTTCGCAAATTCAACAATCAAAATCGCATTCTTCGCTGAAAGACCAATCACGGCAACAATCGCAACCTGGAAGTAAATGTTAAAGGATAAGTTTGGATCACCTTTAATCAGCATACCTAACCATGTCAATGCAAATGCACCAACGATACCTAAAGGTACAACCAGTAATACCGAAACCGGCACTGACCAGCTTTCATATAAAGCAGCAAGACATAGGAAGACGATCAATAAAGAAAGAACCAAGAGAGGGGCAGTCTGGCTACCAGAATCACGTTCTTCTAAAGATAGACCTGTCCATTCATAGTCGAAACCTGTTAAGCCCATAGATGGTAACTTACCAATGATTTCTTCCATAGCCAACATTGCATCACCAGAGCTCACGCCAGGTGCAGGTGTACCTTGAATGTTGACAGATGATACGCCGTTATAACGCTCTAGACGAGGTGAACCATAGGTCCATTCACCTTTGGCAAAGCCAGAGAAAGGAACCATTTCGCCTTTGCTGTTACGAACATACCACTTGTTCAAGTCTTCAGGCATCATGCGTGTATCTGCTTCACCTTGGACATAAACTTTCTTCACACGACCACGGTCAACGAAGTCATTGATATAAGAACCACCCCAAGCCATGCTCATGGTGCTATTAATATCGGCAATACTGACACCCATTGCACCTGCTTGCGCTTGATCAATAGTGATCTGGTACTGAGGTGTATCTTCTTGACCATTTGGACGCACACCTGCAAGACGTTTGTCTTGTGATGCCATACCTAAAATCGCATTACGGGCAGCAATCAGTTTTTCATGACCTTGACCGCTTGCATCTTTCAACTGAATATCAAAACCAGAAGCGACACCCAGTTCAGGCATTGCTGGTAACTGTAATGGCATGATGTAAGATGCATCTTTCACGATCATGTTCAATGCCATACCACGTTGAATGATGGCACCAATCTGTGATTCAGGTGAAGTACGTTCGCTCCAGTCTTTTAACTTAATAAAGGCAAGACCTGCGTTTTGACCAACCCCTGTGAATGAGAAACCAGCAACCGTAAAGATTGAATCTACGTTTTCTTTTTCCTTATTCAAGAAATAGCCTGTCATGGTGTCAATGACTTTATCAGTTCGTTCCAAACTTGCGCTCGGTGGTAACTGAACTAAGGTCATGACCACACCTTGGTCTTCTTCTGGTAAGAATGAAGATGGCAACATCTTATAGATACCAACCAAGCCCGCAATCACAATCACATAAAGAGCGAGAGAGAAAAACTTGTGGTGGGTCATACGATTGACACCGCCTTGGTATTTCTCTGAAAGCTTTTCGAAGCTGCGGTTAAACCAACGGAAGAAACGCGCAAAAATATTGTTGCTTTCTTGCTTGTTTGGATCGTGTTGTTTTAACAAGGTCGCACACAGGGCAGGGGTAAAGGTTAACGCCACGATCAAAGACAAGATCATCGCTGTAACCAACGTGATTGAGAACTGACGGTAAATAACACCAGTGGTTCCACTAAAGAACGCCATTGGTACGAATACCGCTGTTAACACACTGGTAATACCGACTAAGGCACCCGAAATCTGACGCATCGACTTTTCAGTCGCAGGAACAGGTTCGAGATGCTCTTCTTGCATCACCCGTTCAACGTTCTCGACCACAACGATGGCATCATCCACCAACAGACCAATGGCAAGTACCATTGCGAACATGGTGAGGGTGTTGATCGAGAAGCCGAAGATATTAATCACGGCAAATGTACCCAGTACCACCACAGGTACAGCCAATGTTGGAATAATCGTTGCGCGCCAGTTCTGTAAGAACAAGAACATCACGATAAATACCAGTACAACTGCTTCAATCAGGGTATGTACAACACTTTCAATCGAAAGACGAATAAATGGTGTAGTGTCATATGCTAGCTTGTCTTTTAGACCGCTTGGATAGTTATGACGTAACTCAGATAAACGCTTTTCAACCGCAGCAGCGGTATCGAGTGCATTGGCACCTGTTGCAAGTTTGATTGCAACACCACCTGCAGGTTTACCATTAAATTTCGAGTCGAATTGGTAGTTATCTGAACCCAGTTCCACACGAGCCACATCACCTAAACGAACTTGAGCACCACCTGAAGTATTTTTCAGGAAGATGTTTTTAAATTGTTCAGGTGTTTGCAACATGGTTTGTGCATTTACTGTCGCGTTGAGTACTTGACCCGCAGTAGATGGCGCACCACCGAGCTGACCGACTGCAACTTGAGAGTTTTGCGCACGAATCGCAGTCGCTACATCATTTGGCGTTAGATTAAAACTAGTAAGCTTTGCAGGATCTAACCAGATACGCATTGCATATGAACCACCAAACACTTGAAGCTCACCTACACCCGCAACACGACTGAGTGGCTCAGAAATATTTGAGTTCACATAGTCTTTAATGTCAGAGGCAGAAAGGCTGTTATCTGGCGAATAAAATGCAATAACTTGCAGGAAGCTTGCACCAGATTTGGTGACCTTTACACCTTGACGTTGTACGTCAGCAGGTAAAAGCGCTGTTGCAGATTGCAGTTTGTTTTGAACCTGAACTTGTGCGATATCTGGATCAATACCTTGTGCGAAATTCAAGTTAATGGATGCTTGACCATTACCCGCACTGTTCGATGAAATGTAACGTAGACCATCCAAACCATTCATTTGTTGTTCAATGATTTGGGTGACAGTATTTTCAACAGTTTGAGCAGATGCCCCAGGGTAAGTTGCAGAAATGGTTACCGTGGGGGGAGCAATTGTCGGATATTGTGCAACTGGCATTTTTGTCAGCGTGATGATACCCGCCAACATAATGACCAGTGCAATCACCCAAGCAAAGATTGGGCGATGGATAAAGAATTGAGCCATGCAATCTACCCCTTAAGCTTCTGAAGTTGCTTTTTGTTCAGCTTTTGGCGAATTGGCTTGCTTTTGTTGTTCAGCGGCTTTTGGAGCTGCATTTTGACCTTCAGCTGCTTTTGGTTGATAAGGTTTAGCAGACACTTCTTGTCCTTCTTTTACCTTGGCAACACCATCAACAACAACCTTATCACCAGTCTGTAAGCCTTCAGTTACAATCCAGTCCTGACCTTTAACACCCACTGTTTTAATTGGGCGTGTTTCAATCGCACCTTTAGCATTCACAACTAAAGCAATTGCTTGTCCAGTCGGTAAACGCGACACCGCAGCTTGTGGAATCAGATAAGCATTTGGCAAAATTCCTTGAGAAATTTTAGCAGTTGCATACATACCTGGTAATAACAAGTGATTTGGATTTGAGAAGACTGCACGTAAAGTAACTGTACCTGTTTCAGGATTTACACTTGCATCAGAGAAAGCAAGCTGTCCTTCAACTGGATATTCTGAACCATCTTCAAGTGTGATTTTGACATGGGTATTGTTACTGTTATTTAAACTGCCTTTGCTCAATTGTTGGCGCAGACGCAATAATTCAGCACTTGATTGATTGATATCAACATAGATTGGATCGAGTTGTTGAATCGTCACCAATGGATCAGCTTGGTTTGCAGTTACCAATGCACCAGGTGTTACCGAAGAACGGCTAGACTGACCTGAAATTGGCGCGCGTACAGTTGAGTAACCCAAAGTAATCTCAGCATTTTTCAGTGCAGCTTCAGATGCAGCAACATCAGCTTCAGCCAATTTTACTTGCGCATTGATATCATCATATTCTTGTTTTGAAACAGCATTTGTTCCAACAAGTTGACGATAACGACCTTCTTTCACACGTAATGAATTTAAGTTCGCTTGTTGACGCAATAACGCTGCACGTGCACTGTCTGCCGTTGCTCGGTTGGTATTGGCATCAATCTGGTAAAGGGCTTGACCCGCCTGAACGTAGCTTCCTTCAGCAAATAATCGTTTTAAGATGACGCCACCTGTTTGTGGGCGTACTTCCGAAATTTGATAGGCAGAGGTTCGTCCTGACAGTTCGACGTTTTGTTCAACGCTTTGTGGTTGAGCAACAATGACACCAACTTCTGGAGGTGGCATTTTTTGAGCAGCAGCAGCTTGCTGTGCATCTTTAGGTTCTTTGCTACAACCAACAAGCGCAATGCTTGTTGCTAATGCGCAAGCAGTTAGGGCAGGAGCCCAAAGCTTAGCCGACATCATTATTCCACCTCAATTTAGATTTCTTATCTAAAAACAAATTGTTGCTGAAATTGCTTTGAAACAGCCAAAACCAAAGCAACGAAGTCCAAATCAACCCAATTCCCCAACCGGCAAGAACGTCAGTTGGGTAGTGAACCCCTGCATAAACTCTAGATATCCCCATGGTAATAAACCATAAAGTAGACACTAAAATGACACTATTGCGATGCTTATGTTGTCGACATAATAACATCGCTAAACTTGCAAGGATTGCAGCATAAAGGCTATGAGCACTTGGGAAGGATGCGCCATAACTTTGAACCAAGTGATAAAACTCTAAAGGTCTTGGCCGATCAATGCTCCATTTCAGAAGCCAACCAATCACAATACTTCCACCCACACTAATTAAGATAAAAGTCACATTCTTATAGTTCTTCATCCATATTTGGTAAATACACAAAAATGTAGTCAAAAATAATAAAAATGGCATCCCACCTAAGCGAGAGAGCAAAATTGTCACATGGTTAAGCGTAAATGAACGGTGCTCAAATAAAGCTTGAACACTAAAAAGGTCTAAAGTTGATGCGTTGGAATTCATTAACCCAATCACACCGGATCCTAAAAAAAAGCAACCAATACAAAGTAGTAGGTATGGCATGCGGAACTCATTATGTGCTTAACCATTGTTCAGGGTTGTCGAGTGTTTGAAAGTGTACTCGCGAGTACACTTTAGGTCAAGTCTTGAAATTTTATGATAATTTCATTTTTATGTTTTTTTAAGCTTTAGTAAAAAAACATAACAAAATTTGATTCGTGTCTCACTTTTTACTCGGCTGTGTTTGTTCGTCCAGCTCCACCGGTTGCTTGGGTGGCCAGAAAAAATCACTTGGTCGAGTTAAGAAGTGTGTGGTGACTAATTTTGCTAAAGGCTTCCATTGTGCAAAACGAACACGGCGTGCGCGTAGTGCAACAATAATCGTCAAGGTAAAGCTCACAAATAAGTTGGTTAAGCCGATCAGCATAACGCCTAAGAATGACACTAAAATTAAACCAATGTCAGGACCACCAATCGTCATTAAACCTTGGATAAAGTTGGCTGAAGCAAAGGCGATATGACGGATATCTAAAGGCAAGCCTAAAATAAATCCAATCGTACCCATACTGCCGAGCATGATTCCGAATAAGAAGTTACCCGCCAAGGCACCAAGATTGGTCTCGATATAAGCTGCAAATTTATCTAGGCGTTGCTGTCCCATCCAACGTTTTAAACGTCGATGTTGCTTGAGACGCGGTCCGACTTTACGGTAAACCGCCAAGTTATCGAAATAACCTGCAATCAATCCAGAAAAGAATAAACAGACACCTGCAATTGCTGCATGCGGAATAGCCAAAGAGGTAAACGGATTGAGACTATGTAACAGTGCTGCTGATTTGGTGTGATTAAGTAGGGGCTCACCTAGGTTGTATTGCCACAGAAAGGTAATTAGGGCAGCTGTAGGAATCGCAATCGAGATGTTTCCCAAGATCGCAATAAATTGGGTGCGGATAATATTAATAATCAGTGCGGCGAGTTCTGCAATTTGCGCAGTCTTGCTGCCTTTTTGCTGTTGTACAGTTGAGGCAAGTGCTGCTGCGGTCATCGCAGGCTGTTTGGTTGCAACAGTAAAATGTAGAACATGAATCAACATGAAACCCAACGCATAGTTCATGCTATATAAAAAGGCATGTCCAAATGGGGCCAACACTAAACGTGCCGTTAAGATTTTCAGCGTTGCCATGGTGGCAATGATCGCACCTGCACCCGCAGCAGCTTTGTACATACCAAAGAAGCCAGATTTGTCGGTACTTACATAGTGTTCGCCTGTTTTACTGGCATTTTCAGTCACCTGTAAGGCAATCAACTCACTGGTCGAGGTCAACAAATGGCGGACACTTTTTTCATTGTAGTGCGCTTTGGTCAGATCTGTAATCAGTTCACCCAATGCGGTATAACGGGCATCACTTTTACTGGCCAAAATAGTGAGTAATAATTCAATGCGGTCAATTGCTTGCTCAAGTAACGAGAGTAAATAGGTCAAACTAATACTGACACCAATCCGTTTGGTGGCGCGACGAATTTTCAAAACTACTTCACGACACTGATCCAACATCACAAATGCTTGTGAGGCATCGGGAGGAGGCAAGACAGCTACAGCATCCTGATCATCAATTTGTTTTTTATATTTTTCAATGAACTCTACAATTTCTCGGTTTTGCACCAGAAAAGGGGATTCATATTCAGTAATGTCGGGTTGAGCATTAATAAATTCAGGATATAGGCCAATACCACTAATCCGATAAGAGAGAACGGTAATGGCTTTAATCAGCTCGTTCTTGGAAATTTGTTTTTCGATGGTATTACTTTGGCTTTCACCGAGTAGATTAAATAACGTAATCCAATCTGAATTCTCAATTAGGTCGAGCCATTCACTATCATTTTCTTGATGAAAGACTTTGCCTACCAATGTTTTGAGCTGTTGTCCATCTTCGACCAAGGGTAAAAAATGCGCACCAAGACGTTGCCCCAATTGGTTCCAAAAACCGTCAAGCGAAAGAATTCCGCTATCCGCATATAAACTAATCTGCTTATATTGGCTGATCAGCTTGAGCAAGAAATTTTGAAGCAATATTGCTGAAGTCGGTGTGAGCAATAATATTTTGATCAGCGCGTGGATGCGCTGTTTGACTTCATCTGCATCATTTGGGTTTTTTGGTCGGATGCGATTGATCAGCTCGATCAGGAGATTTTCATCAAGAACAGCTTGGGGTTGATCCAGCTGTTCCTGCATATTTAAAAAAAGATCAGATAATGTTAAATGCATAAGCAGTCAGAAAATTATTGTAGTCGATGTAAGGCCATTAAAGTCAAATTAACAAGTGCTTGGCGATATTCATTATCTGGTAGCGCTTTTAACGCCTCTAAAGCAGCATCCGTTTCTTGTTGGGCACGTTTTTGACAATAATCTAAGCCACCAGAGTGATGAACAATTTCGATCACTTTATCTAAATGTTCAACACCGCCTGTTGCAATACTGTGACGAATGGTCGCGTGATCTTCACCTGTTGAATGTGCCAATGCTGAAATTAACGGTAAAGTTGGTTTACCTTCCATTAAGTCATCACCGATATTTTTACCTAATGTTTCTGCATCAGAGGTGTAATCTAAAATATCATCGATAATTTGAAAGGCGTTGCCAAAATGACCTGCAAAACGACGTAACGGTTCACGATACTCTTCCGTTCCCGCTAAAATTGCAGCGCCTTCAGTGGCAAGTTCAAATAAACGCGAGGTTTTCCCGTGAATAATTCGAAGATAAGTTTCTTCAGTGGTGTCTGGCTGATGCTGCGATTGAAGCTGTAATACTTCACCTTCAGCAATTTCACAGGTTCCTGTTGAGAAGTCCTTCAACAAGGTCATATTATTTAAATCGACCAATAAATCAAAAGCTCTTGAAATCAGAAAATCGCCAACCAAAACCGCAGTTTGATTGTTCCATGTTGCATTTGCGGTTGGGCGCCCACGGCGCAGGCTTGACTCATCCACCACATCATCATGAACCAGTGTTGCGGTATGCAACATTTCAATGACCGCGGCTAAATGCTGTGCTTGTTGCATATTGGTCAAACCACAGGCACGAGCTGCAAGTAAGCACATAATTGGGCGCATGCGTTTGCCGCCTGCTTCAACAACATGTTTACTCACCGACATAACTAAACCAACTTTAGAGCTAATTCCTTCATTGATCAGGTGATCCATCGCAGCAAAATCTGTCGCAACAGGAGAAAGAATGTCTTGCTTAAAATCGATAACCATATGAAGGAAAACCTCGTACAGGTGAGTAATGTTGCCAAGTGTATCAATTAATCTGTGACTAAACAGTTATACAGCCAATGTAATCTGCCATTTAAAACATTTTGATGAGTTCTTTGGTCTTAAATTAGACGGAAGAAAGGAAAGCCCTCATCAAGCGCCATTACTTTACGTATGGTGCTGTAAAATCATAGTTTGTTATTGTCACAATTTGTTTTCAAAAAACTATTTCAAATTTTGATGCAAATCTATCAAAACAGTTCGCCATCAATCTAATTGATTTTACTTGAAAATCCAAGCAAGTTATCATTATGTGTGCATTTGTGCAAAATAACTTGTCGTTTGATCAATTTTCACTTAAAATTTGTCCCCTTGAATAACCCCAGTGGCGTTCGTCTTAAGATCGATATGTCCCTTTATCGGCACGACGACACGGGCAAGTTGGAGTACATTATGTACGCAGTAATCCAAAGCGGTGGTAAACAGCACCGTGTTGTTGAGGGTGAAACCCTTAAAGTAGAATTATTGAAAGCTGAAACTGGCGCGACTATTACGTTTGATGACGTATTAATGGTTGTTAACGGTGACAGCATTCAAATCGGTGCTCCAGTTGTAGCTGGCGCAAAAGTAACTGCAGAAGTAGTTGGCCATGGTCGTCACGACAAAATCCGCATCATCAAAATGCGTCGTCGTAAACATTACCGTAAGCAACAAGGTCACCGTCAATGGTTTACCGAGTTGAAAATTACTGGTATCGCAGGCTAACACGAGGAGTAAATAGACATGGCAACTAAAAAAGCCGGTGGATCGACGAAGAACGGTCGTGATTCGAATCCTAAGATGTTAGGTGTTAAAATTTACGGTGGTCAAACTGTGACTGCTGGTAACATCATCGTTCGTCAACGTGGTACTGAGTTCCACGCTGGTGCAAATGTTGGTATGGGCCGTGACCATACTTTATTTGCTACTGCTGACGGCGTAGTAAAATTTGAAGTGAAGGGTCAATTTGGCCGTCGCTATGTAACTGTTGAAGCTTAAGCTTTAATTGTTCGAAAAACCCGCTTTGAGCGGGTTTTTTTATGCCTAGAGAATTTTATGGTGGGCGAGTACTAAGGTTTTCCAAATTGTCCTGTTTTTAAATCTTCATAGGCTTGTAAAATTTCTTCATAACTGTTCATGACAAAAAAGCCATGCCCGTTGATCGGTTCTTGTAAGGGTGGGGCGGATAAAAATAACAAATCACAATTCTCTAAAGCGGTAATTGCAACATCATTGTCGAAACTAGACATGACAGCCAAGGCTTGTTCTTCCAAAACATCTTCATGCGCTGTGAATTGAAGCTTGCCTTTACGTAAATAAATGAGGGTGCTGTCCCCGTGATTGGCTGGCAGGGTAAGATGCTGTCCTTGATTGAGGTGAACATCAAATACATTCATTGGGCTATAGGTGTGGGCAACGCCCTGTATATTTTGGAACTGACCTGCCACGATACGAACATAACCTGCATTATTTTCTAGTAAGACTTTTGGGATCTTATGATTCAGTAAGCTTTGATAATGTGGAGCGGACATTTTATCTTTTGCTGGCAGGTTGACCCACAATTGCACCATTTCAAAGAATCCACCTTGCTCGCGAAATGCAGGACTAAAATGTTCAATATGTTGTATACCCGATGCTGCTGTCATCCACTGTACATCACCTTGCTGAATGACGCCTCCGCTTCCAGTAGAGTCTTGATGCATTAGTTCACCTGCAAAGACAAAGGTCACGGTTTCAAAGCCGCGATGTGGGTGTTCATTTACACCTTTTTTCGTGCTTTTGGGGGGCAAACGTCCAGGTCCAATATGGTCTAAAAGTAAAAATGGGGAGGTGGTATTGCCAAGTTCCTGATAAGAAAAGACTGAAAGGGCAGGATAAAAATCACCAATCGCAAATCGAGTGTCATTGCGGTGGATAAAGGCAAGGCTTTTCATGGCGGATGCTTTTTAAAATTATTGGTTTTAGGTTATCAAACTCTCATTTTTCGTCTAGATCATTGTTGATGAATAATTTCTCTGATCAGACATTGAAATCCGCAGGAGGTGAATGGTCGAAAAATTGATTTTCATTCTTACAATCTCTACATAAAGGCTGCAACTTCATACATAATGCAGAACTTTGCGACACGAATTACACAAAACCGTTGCTTTTCTTCATTTTTTTAATGATCAAAAACAGTAAGATGTCGTCATACCAGTAGAAATCTGATAGAAGGTTGTTTTTATGAATTTCGTAAAAAAAATGGCTTATGCTGCAACGTTAAGTGCAATGACACTTGCTCCAGTTGTGAGTAGTCAGGTATTCGCTGCACCTGTAGCTGCATCGGCTCAGCAGGCGACCACAAGTTTGGTTCAACAGTTATCTGGCTTGCAACGATTCACCGCAGATTTTGAACAAACGACAAAAGTTGCACCTAGTAATAGTAATAAAGTCGCACAGAAAAAGGGCTTAACTGCTCAACATATGAATCAGACGTTCAAAGGGACTATGAAAGTTGAACGTCCTGGGAAATTCTATTGGGAAACTACCAGTCCTGCTAAACAAACCATTGTGACCACAGGTAAAGTAGTGTGGATTTATGATCCAGACTTACAGCAAGCTGTTCGTCAAAGTTTAGATGATCAAATTGCTAACACGCCTGCATTATTGTTATCAGGCAATACCAATCAGATCATGCAGTCCTATCGTGTGACTCAGCCTGACCGTAGCAAACTGTATTACACTTTATATCCAAAACAGGAAGATGGTGCATTCCAAAGCTTAACCATTAGTTTTGGTGGCAATAAAGCACCAAACTTGATGGTGTTACAAGACTCTTTGGGTCAAACCACTTATGTCCGTTTCAGTAATATTAAAGTGAATCCAGCGATTCCAGCATCGGTGTTTAATTTCACGCCGCCTAAGGGTACGGATATTATTGATCAGTAATTCTTGGTTGAACTTTAAAAAAGCCGCACCTGTTGCGGCTTTTTTATGTGAAGCTTGGATACATTTTTTAATTTCATCTCAAGGCAAGGCTTTGTATAGTGAAGAAAAACATCAGAGACTTGCATGACGATGAAGACTTCACAATTATCAAAAATTATTCCATTTGTTCCTATCCTAACCGCCGTTGCGCTCGTAGGCTGCCAGCCGAAAAAAGATACCGCTGCGACAACTGAAAAAGTGGATATTCCTCTGATTCAAGCCAAAGTCGTAGCCGTCAAAATTCCAAAACAAAAAGTCTGTTTGGAGGATGGCTGTACCAATTATGATTTACAAACGGTTGAAACCAATCAGAAGTGGATTGATGAGTATTTTGTAAATCGGATGAAGAAAGCAGAACCGAATGCGTTTTCGAATGTTGCAGATCAAAAAGTAAAAGTTCCTGCGGATGAACCATCACAGAGTGAAAGCAGTACTTATGTACGCTTTATTGGGCAAAACTATAATCTAGCCACGTTTGCGATCCAGACCTATTCTTATTCTGCTGGTGCGGCACATGGTATGTCACATCAAGAATTTGTGAATTTTGACTTAACCAATAAAAAACACATCACGGTCAGTGAATTGCTTAAACCTGATATGAATACCAAACTGCGTGATGAGCTTTACGCATCTAATCAAAACTGGTTAGAAGATCATAGTATTAAAAAGGAGCAATTACAGGTCAGCGATAACTATTATTATGGTGTAAATGGCATCGTATTTGTCTATCCATTGTATGAGTTAGCTTCTTATGCAGAAGGTATGAGTGAATTGACCCTGCCATATTATGCAGCTAAGCAGTTTGTAAAAGCAGAATATTTACCAAGCTTACCTAAAGATCCGATCTAGTTTGAGGGCAGCATCTATATATCGTCTGTAGATGCTGCGCAAGCGCTGTATTTTTTTGGGTTAAAGCCTTACACTATAGCCAGTTTTTTCTCTATTCATGATTGATTATGATCGACCCAAAATTACTCAGAAATAATATTGAAGCAGTCAATGCTGCTTTGGCAAAACGTGGTATTCAGTTAAATGTACAAGAGTGGGCTGATTTAGAAGCTCGCCGTAAAGATTTGCAATCCAAAGCTGAAAACTTACAAGCAGAGCGTAATGCTGGTGCTAAACAAGTCGGTCAAATCAAAAAGTCGGGTGGAGATGCTTCTGAGATCATGGCGCGTATGGCTGCCATTGGTGATGAGATCAAAGCGGCTGAAGTGGCTTTGGCGGAATTACAAGCTGAGCTTGAACAAAAGTCTCTGGCTATTCCAAACTTGCCTGATGAGTCTGTTCCATTTGGCAAAGATGAAAGCGATAACCTTGAAATCTTAAAATGGGGTACACCACGCCAATTTGATTTCGAGATCAAAGATCATACCGATCTTGGTGAAATGATGGGTGGTCTGGAGTTTGAAACAGCAACCAAATTAACAGGTTCACGTTTCAGCGTATTGAAAGGGCCTTTGGCGCGTTTACAGCGTGCTTTGGCTCAGTTCATGTTGGATACACACACGCTTAAAAATGGTTATACCGAAGCCTACGTGCCGTACTTAGTCAATGCCGACAGTTTACGTGGCACAGGTCAATTGCCTAAGTTTGAGGAAGATCTTTTTAAGCTACAAGGTGAAAAAGAATATTACCTGATTCCAACCGCTGAAGTGCCAGTGACCAACTTCGTACGTGACGAAATTATTGACGCTGATCGTTTACCGTTGAAATATTCTGCACATACGCCATGTTTCCGTAGTGAAGCAGGTTCTTATGGTCGTGATACCCGTGGTTTGATTCGACAACATCAATTCGACAAGGTCGAAATGGTGCAAATCGTGAAGCCAGAGCACTCTATGCAGGCACTTGAAGAATTGACTGCACATGCAGAGGGCATTTTGCAGGCATTGGGCTTACCATACCGTAAAATTTTGCTCTGTGGTGGGGACATGGGCTTTGGCGCTGTCAAAACCTATGATCTAGAAGTCTGGGTGCCAAGCCAAGATACTTATCGTGAAATCTCAAGTTGCTCAAATGTGGGTGATTTCCAAGCACGTCGTATGAAAGCACGCTACCGTGTTGATCAGAAGAAGATCGAATTGGTGCATACCTTGAATGGTTCAGGCTTGGCTGTTGGTCGTACCTTGCTTGCCGTGATGGAAAACTATCAACGCGCTGATGGTTCAATCGAGATTCCTGAAGTTTTACGTCCATATATGGGCGGTGTTAGCTACATCGATTAAACTTTGCATCGATTTTGTGCATAGTTTTTGCTTTAGCTCAATCAGATTGAAAATATAGAGGCGTCACGTGGAAATTTTCCCAATCTCTTTAAAGTTGCAACAGCAACGTTGTCTGATTGTGGGTGGTGGGCATATTGCCTACCGCAAAGCAAACTTGTTGGTCAAAGCAGGTGCAATTGTTGATGTCATTGCGCCTGATATCATTCCTGAATTACGCCAGCTTGTTGAGCAATCGACAGGGCAATATATTCAATCGCCTTTCTCTGAAACCGTTCTGGCAACAGCTTATCGCTTAGTGATTGCTGCAACAGATCAGCCTGCCGTCAATAAAACGGTATTTGAACAGTGTGAACAGCGTAATCTGTTGGTGAACAGTGTGGATGATATTCCACATTGTCGATTCATGGTGCCAGCGATTATTGATCGTTCACCATTGGTGATTTCAGTGGCTTCCAATGGCGCATCACCTGTTTTATCCAGACAATTGCGTACTCAAATCGAAACCATTGTGCCGCATGGTATGGGTAAACTGGCTGAGTTTTCAGGTCAATGGCGCAAGCAAGTCAAAGTTAAAATTGCCAATCCTGATGAACGCCGTATCTTTTGGGAAAATCTGTATGCTAGCCCACTGAAAGAGCAGGTCTTTAATGACAATCTTGATGTGGCTAACGAGCTAATTCAGCAAGCTTTAACTGAATGGACTGCGCCAAAAGGTGAGGTGTATTTGGTCGGTGCAGGGCCAGGTGATCCTGAGCTTTTGACTTTGAAAGCATTGCGTTTGATGCAACAAGCAGATGTGGTGATTTATGATCGCTTGGTGTCTGCGCCAATTTTGGATTTGTGCCGTCGTGATGCTGAAAAGATCTACGTCGGTAAAGCACGTTCCAATCATTCGGTTCCACAAGATGGCATCAATGCCTTATTGGTGGAATATGCGCAACAAGGTAAACGCGTATGTCGCTTAAAAGGTGGTGATCCTTTTATCTTTGGGCGTGGTGGGGAAGAAATTCAGGAATTGGTTGAAGCCAATGTGACTTTTCAGGTTGTACCGGGAATTACCGCAGCTTCAGGCTGTTCAGCGTATGCAGGTATTCCACTAACCCATCGTGATTATGCACAAAGCGTGCGATTCTTGACGGGACATTTAAAAGAAGGCTCACCTGAGCTGCCTTGGAATGAACTGGTTTATGAAAACCAGACCTTGGTGTTGTACATGGGCTTGGTCGGTTTGGAGCGTATTTGTGAGCAATTGATTGCGCATGGTCAACGTGCAAGCATGCCTGTGGCTTTAATTTCTAAAGGTACCACCCCTGATCAAAAAGTGGTGGTGGGTACATTGGCGGATATCGCAACTAAAGTATCTGAACATCAGATCGTAGCACCGACTTTAACCATTATTGGTGAAGTGGTCAGTCTACGTGAACAGTTAAAATGGCAATCCCTCCCAACCTCCCTTTAAAAAGGGAGGAGTCCCCCTCTTTTGGAAAGAGGGGCTAGGGGAGATTTTAAAGTAGAGAAAATTTGTGATTCATGTCGTCCTATACGAGCCTGAGATTCCAGCGAATACAGGTAATATCATTCGTCTATGTGCCAATACAGGTGCACAACTACATTTGGTCAAACCTTTGGGTTTTGAGCTGGATGACAAAAAGTTGAAACGTGCAGGATTGGATTATCACGAGTGGGCAAGAATGCAAATTTGGGACACGATCGAACTTTGCCTTGCTGATTTAAAAGCGAAGGGTGTGGAGCATGTTTTTCCACTGACCACTAAAGGTACAGCAACACCGCATACCGTTGATCTGAATCGTCCTGTGGCCTTGTTAATGGGGCCTGAAACGCGTGGTTTGCCTGAGCAAGTACGCCTGATGTTCCCGCAAGAACAGTGGATCCGTTTGCCGATGGCTGAAAATTCAAGAAGTTTGAATCTTTCTAATGCAACCGCCGTGATTGTCTATGAAGCATGGCGACAACAAGGTTTTAAACAACTCTAGTTTCACCACCTAGAGATCACCATACGGGCTTGCAACCACCAACGTATAGCCATTTAGATCTCTAAACCAGATCTCTCGATGAAGTGCATTGGGATTGTATTTGGGGCCTTCTAAAATTTCGACTTGATGGGTTTGTAAATTCTGTACAATCTCATCAAATCGATTGCTTTCAAACCACAATAAAACCCCATTCCCAATCAGCCGTTTGGGGTCGCCAATATGTGGATGTTCATGTGCTTGCCATTGATGCAACTGCAACACCATGCGCTGTTCAAACTGCAACTGTTCATATTCTTTGCCGCCATGACCACTGTCTAGACCAAGTATTGTCTGGTACCACTGACTGGTTTTCTCAACATCTGCAACTGCAATTAAAGGTTGTGGATACATACGAACCTCACCATATTGTCTAGTTTATTCTTCTTGAATTGAATCAAACCGTTGTTGGGCATAGATCACTTGTTCGATATTACTTTCAGCCCAATCTTTCAGTTGATACGCCATTTCCGCAACTTCTAAGCCGAGTGTTGTGAGTGAATAATCAACTCGAATCGGCGCAGTATCTTGTACTTGTCGTTCAATAAAACCATCACGTTCCAGCATTTTAAGTTTTTGCGAAAGCACTTTAGGGGAAATGCCTTGGATGCTTTTTTTGAGTAAATTGAAGTGTTGGGTCTCTCGGGCAAGGACATTAATAATCAACAAAACCCATTTATCAGCAATTTTTTCAAAAAATAAACGAGCGGGACAATGTTGTTGATAAATATCGTATTTTAATGCCTGATTCATAGCGACAGCCCTTATTTTCTCAATGGGATGTCAGTAGTTACCAGTTGGTAACTAATTGACACCTAGTTTCTAAAATATATCATTAAATCGAACTTTTTAAAAATTTTGGATCATCCCATGACAAAAATTGCGGTTGTATATTTCTCTGGCTACGGCCATACCAAAGTGGTTGCTGAAACTTTTGCGGGTGCAATTGATGCCTATCTGATTGAAATTGATCAGAATGGTGATATTACAGCGCAAGATTGGCAAATTTTAAATGATGCACAAGGTATTGTTTTTGGTGCACCTACCTATATGGCGGCAACACCTTGGCAGTTTAAGAAATTTGCTGATGCATCTTCAAAAGTTTGGTTTACCCGTGGCTGGCAGGATAAAGTCTTTGCAGGTTTTACCAACAGTGCGAGTTTGAATGGTGATAAACAAGTTACCTTGATTCAATTACAAACGTTGGCGTCTCAGCACGGTGGGATTTGGGTGAGTTTAGGTTTATTACCTGCCAATACCAAAGCAGCGAAACGCGAAGATATTAATAACTTAGGTGGTTCAGTAGGGTTGTTGGTGCAATCGCCATCTGATGCAAGTACAGATGAAATTCCAACAGGGGATTTAGAAACAGCGAAACTCTATGCACAACGGGTAAAATCTGTTGTTGAAAAATTGCATGGTTAAGATTTCTAGCAAATAAAAAAGGCGCATTCAGCGCCTTTTTTATTTTTAATCGGTTTAACGATCATCAAATTCATTATGCTGTGGCGCATTGTATTTGAAGCCTTTGGTTTTATACCCAAGGTATAAAATACCAAACATTGCCCACCACAAACCGTATTTCAAGGCGGTATCTTCAATTTCTAGCCACATGGCAAAGACACTAAGGAAACCGAGTAAGGGGATGATGACAAAGTTAAGAATATCTTTGAAATTTTTCGTCCTTCCGTCACGTAAAGCGTAACGTGAAATGACCGAAAGATTTACAAAGGTAAAGGCAATTAACGCACCAAAGCTGATCATTGAGATCACGATATCCAGACTCATTTTTCCAGCAGCGAGAGCGACGATACCGACAATGATAATATTGTAGGAAGGCGTGAAATTTTTAGGACTAATATGACCAAAAATTTTCTTGTTAATGACACCATCACGTCCCATAACATACATCAAGCGAGATACACCAGCGTGAGCTGAGATACCAGATGCCATCACAGTCACAATTGCAAATGCAAGTACATAAGACTGGAATAATGAACCACCGACTAATAACAAAATATCGGGTTGGGTCGCTGCAACATCTTGGAAGTAGCTTTTCGGATCATTCGGAAAGTAAATTTGCATAAAGTAGGTGCTAATAATAAAGATCACACCAGCAAATAAAGCAGTCAGGAAAATCGCTTTTGGCAAGGTTTTTTCTGTGTCTTTGGTTTCTTCTGCAAGTGAACTCAGTGAGTCAAAACCTGTAAATGAGAAGCACAGTAAGGTTGCACCCGTAATTAATGCACCAACAGAGGTGAGTTCATTCCAGAACGGTTGCAAGCTCCAAAGCTGATAACGCGTTTCAGCTGTAATCGGACCTTCAGCGTTGTAACCCATTTGCAATTTGCTATAAACAAGATAAGTAAATACAGCAATTACAATAAGTTGAACTAGAACAATCAAGCTATTGAAGTTCGCGACAAAGCGAGCCCCACGTAAATTAACACCCGTCATAAAGGCCGTCAGTACCACCACCCAAATCCAATGATTTACATTTGGGAATAATGCTTCTAAATAGATGACTGCTAATATGATATTTACCATCGGAGAGAGTAAATAATCGAGCCAAGATGACCAGCCCACCATAAACCCAACATTCGGGTGGATGGATTTCTGAGCGTAGGTGTATGCGGAACCCGAAGAAGGGTAACGACGGATCATGTGTCCATAGCTTAACGACGTGAACAAAATCGCAATAAGTGCCACAATGTAAGACGTTGGAACATGATGATGACTTTCTTCTGATACGAGACCGAAAGTGTCAAATAAGGTCATTGGTTGGATGTATGCCAAACCAATAATAATAATGTGCCAGAGACCAAGTGTTTTTTGCAGTTTAGCTGCCGATTGAGTCCCAGAGATATTTGTCAACGGCGTTATCCTCATTATCGTTGATCAAGGATCAGCTACAGTGTTAAGGATCGTTTGAGACAAAACGATCCCCCCTACAGAACAAAATAAGTGCGCCAATCTATCCTAAAACGCTATAAATTGTCAGTACTTTTATGCTTTTTTTAGCAAGTTTTTTGCCAAAAAGCGAAACAAATCGATGAATAAAGATTCATTTAAAAGAAAAAGACCTTGATAAGCCTACTTATGTGAGGGGGTTGGTGATGGTGATTTTTTGAATGGGGGAGGAGCTGAATTGCGAATGACTTATTTATTATCATGAGAATCAATATCTTGATTGCTCTTGCGACTCCGATAGATGCTAAATAGAGTGGCAGAGATGAGACCAAAAGCAACGCCAATCGCGACTTGATTGAACGCCGCTCCTAGAGCAGCGCCAAAAGCTATACCTAAGGCGATGTACTTGCCAGATCGTTGTGTATTGTTCTCTGCCATGAAAATAACAACCGCCTTAGATATGTTTAATTAAACTCTTGCATCACTTTTGTTTACTGAATGAATTACCACGCTTTTTGTAAAATAGCGCGAATATCTTGCAAACTTGCTTCTTTCGGATTGTAAATGATTGAACCATCATTTAAAGCCTTTTCTGCAACTTCATCCAACTGAGCTTCAGTGATTTTAGCTGTTTCACGTAAAGTTCGTGGTAGTTTGGTCAAACTAAACAAACGATCACGCATTGCAAGAATCGTAGCAATGGCTTTATCGGCACGTAGGTTTGCAGGTGTTTGTGCATAAATATCTGCACCAGCGAGTGGAAGCAGTAATTCACCGATTTTATCGCCATTGATCTCTTTATTATATTCAAGCACGTATGGCAGGAATAAGTTCATGCATAGACCATGGGGAAGATGGGCAACCGCACCAAGCGCATGACCAAGTGAATGCACTAAGCCGACCATTGAGTTCGAGAAGGCAATACCAGCCATGGTTGATGCTTGAGCAAGTTCTAAGCGACCTTGTGCATCACTTGGGTTGTCTAAAACTTTAAATAAGTTTTCGCTAATTTTTTTGATACCTGCACTGGCATAGGCATCGCTCAGAGGATTGGCTGCCAAGCAAGTATAGGCTTCAACACAATGCGTTAGCGCATCCATACCCGTCATTGCAGTCAAATGCGGTGGGAGTGTCTGTGTCATGCGTGGATCAAGAATTGCAGCATGCGGCATCAGGTAATACGATGCAAATGCAAGTTTCACATTCTTTTGTGTATCAGAAACCACAGCAACCATGGTTGCTTCAGATCCTGTACCCGATGTGGTTGGAATTACGAAGAATGGTTTGAGTGGTTTTGGCAGGTTATGCGCACCTGAATATTGCAGGAGGTCGTCACCACCTTCAGACACCAAAATATTGGTTGCTTTAGAGGTGTCGATGACTGAACCACCACCAATCGCAATGATCGCATCACATTTCTGTTTACGGTAAAGCTCTGCCGCTAAGCGAACCACTTCCAAGCTTGAATCTGGTGGAACGTCATCAAAAATCGCGCCAATCACAGCATCAGTGGTGCTGAATGCCGCTTCGATTGGGGCTAGTAAACCATTGGCACGCACACCTTTATCAGTAATGATCATCGGGCGTTTTGCACCAAGTGTCGCAAGTTCAAAAGGGATGTGCTCTAACGCAGCGTTACCAGCAATGACTTTTACTGGACAGAAAAACTCGTAATAAGGCTTAGCCATGTTATGCGCTCCGTTTGAAATATGATTTCGCGACTTTAAGATAGATATTTTTTGCACCCGTGAATTTTTCTTTGAATGTCAATTCGGTTGGGTAACGTTTTACGGCTAGTGAAGCGATCAATTTAGGTAAGATCAAGGCTTCCATTTTATTCAGGCAGCGCACAAGACGGATGGCGCTAGAGACATCACCATCGGCGATCATACGGTCATTGGCGAAGGCTTGTGCCGTACTTTCTTGGAATGAAAAAACCAAGAAGGCATGAGTCAGATGCTTGAAGGTAATGGTTAAATCAGGCTTACCTTTATAATTTGGCAAAAGCTCTAATTGTTTTTCTTCGGTCACTCGAGCAATAAATGCTGGCCCATTTGGAAAAACATTCATTGAAAGGATAAAACCAATAGGAAACTTTGAGACTTCCTGTTGGACTTCACTGTCTACTTGGCTTGCCATGACTAAGCCACGACCCACGACATCCATCATGAGTTTGACATAGGCAAATTGCAAAGTGGGCTTCACTGCTTTGGTCGAAATCACTTGTGTATCCCTTGTTAAAATTATGCAAAAGCTAATTTAGAGTATTTACTCTAATTTATTTTATTAGAATTGAAAAGTAAATTATTCAGATTTGACTACAAGGTCATTAAAGAAGTCGGTATTTTTTAGATAAGCAACGAAATCATGACACAGTTGTTCAAAGCTTGGGTAATCTTGTAGCAAATCTTGTAAGCGCACCATTTCTAAACCTGCGTAGCCGCATGGGTTAATGGTTTGGAAACCTGTTAGGTCACAGTCGATATTGAGCGCAAGACCATGATAACTACGGCCGCGACGGATTTTAAAACCGAGTGAACCAATCTTTCTTCCGTCTACATAAACCCCAGGTGCATCTGGCTTAGCATAAGCATCGATATCGTATTGTTTGAGCAGATCAATCATGGCTTGCTCAGCAAAAGTGACTAAAGTACGGACATGCCACTTCAAGCGATTGAGATCTAATAGGAAATAAGCCACCAACTGACCTTTGCCATGCCAAGTGACTTGACCGCCACGATCTGTATGAACAATCGGAAGATTACTGTGCAGGAGGATATGTTCAGCTTTACCCGCTTGACCTTGAGTCAAAACATCTTGGTGTTGTAATAACCAAACTTCATCAGGTGTGGTTTCATCACGGTGTGTTGTGAAGTCTTTCATTGCTTCAAAACGAGCCGTGTAATCTTGTAGATCATTGAAACAGCGAATGATTAAGGTGGGTTTCGCAGCACTCATTACAGCAGAACTTCCTTTACAGTTTTTAATGGATCAGTGGCTTAATTATGTAATGATTTTGAGAAGATAAATAGCCATTTATCAAAATGTTGGATGTTATTTTTAGTGCAAAAAAAATCCAAAACACTTGCGTATTTTGGACTTCTTTATTAAAGCGCTGTCTTGATTAAAGGACAGGCGGCAAGGTCGGCGTATAAGGCATGAACTTGTTCTAACTCTTCAAAGCGCAATTGTGCAGTTAAAGAGTGGTATTTGCCTGTACGTGACGGCTGAACTTTCACTGTTTCGCCATCAAATTCAGGGAAGTGCTTCTGCAAAATATCAACAACAGCCACTCGAAGTTCATCCCCTGCATTACCAATCAATTTGATTGGATAGTCCATCGGGAAAACCCAAAGATGTTCTTGCAATTCACGAGAAGGAGTGCGGTCTAACATGAGCAACCTCTTAATTTGAAACGCCTGCATCAGTGCAGGCGCTTTTGATCTAATACATAAATGGGGATGAAGTGTTGAACTTCAAGTCTTCACTAAGGGCTTTAACCCTCACTTAAGATTTCCCAAATATTAGTCATTTTCCAAGAATGAACGTAGGTGTTCTGAGCGAGAAGGGTGGCGAAGTTTACGCAACGCTTTCGCTTCAATCTGACGAATACGTTCACGTGTTACGTCAAACTGTTTGCCTACTTCTTCTAAAGTATGATCGGTTGGCATATCAATACCAAAACGCATTTTCAATACTTTCGCTTCACGTTCGGTTAAGTTTTCAAGTACTTCACGAGTGGCTTCTTTTAAGCCTTCTGAAGTTGCAGCATCAATTGGAGACGTGATGTTGCCATCTTCAATGAAGTCACCAAGATGCGAATCTTCATCATCACCAATCGGTGTTTCCATCGAAATTGGTTCTTTTGCGATTTTAAGTACTTTACGAACTTTAACTTCGTCCATTTCCAGACGCTCACCCAATTCCTCAGGAGTAGGTTCACGACCCATTTCTTGAAGAAGTTGACGAGAAACACGGTTGATTTTGTTGATGGTCTCAATCATGTGTACTGGAATACGAATGGTACGTGCTTGGTCTGCAATCGAACGTGTGATCGCCTGACGAATCCACCAAGTTGCATAGGTCGAGAATTTATAACCACGACGGTATTCAAACTTGTCTACGGCCTTCATCAAACCGATGTTACCTTCTTGGATCAGATCGAGGAATTGTAAGCCACGGTTGGTGTATTTCTTCGCAATCGAAATTACCAAACGTAAGTTTGCCTCAACCATCTCTTTCTTGGCACGACGTGCTTTTGCTTCACCAACCGTCATACGTTTAGAGATATCTTTGATATCTTTAACGTTTAGACCAAGATCTTTCTCGATGTCAGCAATCTTTTGTTGGAATGCCAATACATCAGGGCGAACTTTTTCTAAATGACCTTTGGTTTCAGCAGGTGCTTTTGCAATTTGCTCATCTAACCAAGCTAGATTTGATTCTTGCTCAGGGAAGGTGAGACGGAATTGATTGCGATCCATACGACCACGACGTACGGCATAACGCATAATTTCACGTTCGTTTGAACGGATTTGCTCATGTGTACCACGGATCATTTCTGAAATGATTTCAAATAAACGAGGTGTGAATTTGAACATCATGAAGACAGCAGCAAGCGACTCAAGTGCAGCATTCGCTTCAGCACTGTTACGGCCATGTTTTGCGATGATGGCTTTGGTCTCATTCCAAGCGTTTTCTAGCTCGGTGAAACGTGCTTTTGCAATTTCAGGATCTGGACCTGAATCGCCTTCAGAATCATCATCACCTTCAGACTCTTCTTCTTCGTCATCATCATCCAGTTTGACATCTTTTGCTTTAGCTGGAGATTTTTCATCTTCCTCTTCAAGCTCAGTTTCTTCTTCAAGAACTTCAGGAATTTCTTCATCAGATTCTGGATCTAAATAGCCAGATAGAATATCGGCAAGACGACGCTCACCTGTTAAAAAGTCATTATATTCTTGTAAAACAACTTCAACCGCATTTGGCCAGTAAGCAATCGAATGTAAAACGTCACGAATACCTTCTTCGATACGTTTTGCAATGCTAATTTCGCCTTCACGCGTAAGAAGTTCAACCGTACCCATTTCACGCATATACATACGCACAGGGTCAGTGGTACGACCAGGCTCACTTTCAACCGATGCTAATACGGCAGCAGCTTCTTCTTCAGCAACCTCATCGGCTGCTTCAGTTGATTCACCAAACATGGTGTCGTCAGTTTCTGGCGCACGTTCATGCACTGGAATACCAACGTCTTGAAGCATCTGAATGATGTCTTCAATCTGCTCACTTTCCGTAATTGAGTCTGGTAGATGATCGTTAACCTCAGCGTAAGTTAAATAACCTTGCTCTTTGCCTCGGCTAATCAGAGCCGCTACTTGCGAAGTAGGGGAATTCATATCGCTCATCTTTGCTTACTCTTTTGTTGAATCTGGGGCGGTGAAAAACCGTGCATGATAGCACAATTCACGATGAATGTTTTGGATTCGATCCGTTAACTTTAAAATAAAAATAGCTTTGTTTTCACCTTCGTTTCTTGAATATGGGGTTAAGTCATAATTTTTCAAGCTGTTGATCCCTCTTGTAGGACTTTTTTGATTGCTGTTGTCCTTAGATTATAAATACACAAAAAAACTGATGAAAAAAAGTACAAAACATCATTTTATAGCAAAAAAAACAAATAAAACTTGACAAGGTTGGCTAAGACCGATAAATAGCGGCTAGACCCATTTATATTTTTTCATTAGAGGTACTTAGTGTCTTCTACAGATTTTGAATTAGATGATGATAACTATGGCGAAGATGATGCAGGTTTTGATGAGTCATCTGGAAAAATTACTGCCAAAGAATCATTAGAAAAACGCCGGTTGATCGATGATCTGTTGGCTCAACGTCGTTTAGAGCGAGAATTAAAAGATTTTGATTACGATTTCGACGACGATGACCTTGGTGACGAAGACTAAGCAAAATTGCTGAGACTTTGCGCCTGAAAATGTTATGCTGTTGCCGATGTATTTTTGAAATTGGATAAAGAATGAGCACGTTAGATTTAGACTTATTAAGTAATTATCTTGACGGTGATCAAAACGAATATGGTCTAGATTTCGCAGCGACTCATGGCTTTTTGTGTGCGATTGCGGTTGGACCAAAATTTGATCGTTGGTTGGATGAGCTTTTTGAGAGCAACCAAAAGAAATTACCTGCTGAAATTATTGAACAAATCCATGCATGGTTAGATTCTATTCGCCAAGATTTAGCGAATGAAAATGGAATCGAATTTCCATTTGAAATCGAAGAAGCGAGTGTAGAGTCTAGTCTTGGTGATTGGAGTGTCGGTTTTGTCGATGCAATGTTCTTAAATGAAGATGCATGGTTTGCACCCGAGTTCGAAGAGCAATTGATTGATTTAACACTACCTGTAATGGTGTTCAGCGGCATTGATGAAGAAGATCCGCAAATGGAATCATTCCGCCGTAATGGTCAGTTGATGGATGAATTAGCGGAAGAAATTCCAAATAATTTAAATGAACTTTATCTCATGTATCACACACCAGCGTGATTGAAATGTCGAGCTACTGCAAGGGTGGCTCACGTATCGCATAGCAGCTTCAATATTAAAACGTCCCGCGAGGACGTTTTTTTATCTCTGAATCTTTTGCTTTAAGTTTCTTTGAAGTAAATGGTTTAAAACGTAGTAAACAATAAACTCAGTCCTAATCCAGCCAAGACCACACCAATACTTTGATTGATGCGGATTTGTTTGGCTAGAATTTTATTTCGAATCATAGGGGTAGAACAGAACAGGGCAATAAGGGCAAACCACAGTAGATGAGTTCCCGACATGAAAACGCTGTAGACGAATAGCTTCACGCTGTTGTTTTCTGGTGCCATGATTTGTACAAAAATACTCATTACAAAGAGTGTAGTTTTGGGGTTTAAGCTATTGGTGAAAAAGCCCTGTTTGAATGCTTGCCAGTGGGTTGTCTCTAGGCTTTTCACATCTAAATTAACTGGTGGTTGAGTAAAGGTCTTATAGCCGATATAAATTAAATAACTGGCGCCAAGATATTGGATCAGGTGAATTAAACTCGGCAGATATTGTTGTAAGAAAGTGAGTCCAATCAAACTATAGCTAATATGGACCCATACACCACAAGCAATACCATAAGCAGTATACAACCCTAGATTTCGACCATAGAGATAGCTGTTCCGGGTCACTAGAGCAAAGTCAGCACCTGGGCTGATCACGGCTAGTACAGTGACTAAGCCCACCATTATAATTTCATTCACTCATCTATTCCTAAATTGATCTCTATAATAATTGTTATATTTTTCATATATTTGTTATATTTAAAATCGAAATTAATTCTTGTCTATGCATGAGTTTTTGGAATGATAGAGCGTTTGTATTTGAATTCACTTAAGTTTTTTTATTATGTGGCACGTTATGAGAGTATGACGATAGCTGCCGAAAAACTGTATGTGACTCAAGGAGCAGTGAGCAAGCAGCTTAAAAATTTAGAAGAAAGCTTGGGTTTTGCCTTATTTATCCGAGAAACGAGAAAGTTAAGCTTAACTCCTGAGGGTGAGGCCTTATTTGATTGCTGTCAGCAGGTTTTTCAGCAGATTGATCAATGTTTATTGCAGTTAACACAACATACACAGGCGCAACGAAATCTTGTTCTTTCCTGTGAGCCGACCATTGCGATGAAATGGCTGATTCCTCGGTTGGTGCATTTTAAACAGCTATATCCAGAGTTTGAGGTCAGTTTGTTAACGGGCGGTGGTGCTGTGGATTTTAAAACACAAAACATCGATCTGGCTTTAAGGCGAGATGATTTTGCTTGGGGAGAAGCGATCTATAGCGAAAAAATAGCCGATGAACAGATGTTATGTGTGACAGCCAGCCAGCATCAATCTTCAGCAACTCAGATGTTTATTTCCAAGTCGAGAGCAAAATTATGGCGACAGTTTAGAAGTCGCCACTCAGAACAATTTAATGATTTCCAGCAATCTACGCTTGAGCATTTTTATTTGTGTATAGAGGCATGTTTGGCTGGCTTAGGTGCGACTGTAGTTTCAGCTTACATGGTTGAAAGGGAGATTCAGTATCAAATGTTAACCACATTAACACCTGTCTATGCAGATGGTTCATCTTATTATCTATTGTCAGCTCAGCCCTTTGAAAATGATGTAAGAAAATTACTGCTCAGGGATTGGCTTAGAGATGAAATGCAAAAGAGCCAGTTAGGCTTTGCTTGATCAGAGCAAGTAAATATTGAATGACAATGCAGTTTGTACAGCCGTAGTTTGTTATTTCTGCTCTGATTTCACAAGATAAAACTTTTTCAAGGCCCACCATGCAATGTAGAGAATGACAATTGCTAAAATCAGGTAGCTGATACGCTGCATGATTGCGCTCATTAAGGCCTGATTTTCGCTGAAATGAAAGCCGAGATAGGCTAAAAAGCTGGTCCAGATCACGGTGCCTGCAATGCTATAAAACATAAACTTTGCAAAAGGCATTCTACTCATACCAGCAGGAATGCTAATTAAAGAACGAACCGCTGGAATCATTCGCCCGAAGAAAACAATGCGATGCCCATGCTTGTTAAACCACGTTAAGGCTTTTTCTAGGTCGGCCACCTGAATACGTAAGTATTTTCCATAACGCTCTATGAAATTAAACAGACGTTGCTGCGGAACTTTTCGTCCTACCCAGTACAGCAGCATCGCTGCGAGAATCGAACCGACACTGCCCGCAATAATGACACCGATGAGGGTGAGCTCGCCTTTTGATGCAGTATAGCCCGCTGTAGGCATGATGATTTCAGAGGGAATAGGGGGGAAGACATTATCGAGAAACATCAATAATGCGATACCTAAATACCCAAGTTTTTCCGTGGCGGATAGAACCCACTCTTCCAGTCCCATAATGCCCTTATATGATTCATTTGATTATTGTTTTTTAGCATAGTGGTAGTTGATGCAATGCTCAATAGTCGAATCGTTACATCATTTTTATCATCTCAATAAAAAAGCCATAGTTGAACTATGGCTTTTAATATAGTTTTCTTCAGCTTACAGGCGTTTGCGTTTTGCAGCTGCAATTTGTGATTGGCGCATACGGAAGCCTGCTTTTTGCTTGTCCGTGGTTTTGTCAATACAGTAAACACAAGAAACACCGTGTTCATAACTGGTTAGTTCAGCTTCAACTTTGGTCAGTGGCCAACCGCAAGCATGACACTTGATGTTTTCACCTTCTTCAACGCCGTGTGTAACCGCAGTACGGCCATCAAAAACGAAGCATTCACCTTCCCACATACTTTCTTCCGCAGGGGTTTCTTCAAGGTATTTAAGAATGCCACCTTTGAGGTGATAGACTTCATTAAAGCCTTCTTGTAAAAGCAGTGAGGTTGATTTTTCACAACGGATACCACCCGTACAGAACATCGCAATTTTTTTATCTTTATGTTGTTCAAGATTTTGTTTTACATATTCAGGAAATTCACGGAATGACTCTGTTTTAGGATCGACTGCACCCTTGAATGTACCCGCTTTGTATTCATAATCATTACGGGTATCGATGAGGATCACATCATCACGACTAATTAGCTCATTCCATTGTTTAGGATCAAGATAGTGGCCGACTAAATCACGCGGCTTCACTTCTACACCTAAAGTTACAATTTCATTTTTAAGTTTAATTTTCATTTTACGGAATGGTTTTTCAGAGCTTTCAGACTCTTTATATTCCATTGCGTTAAAACCTTCGTTCAAAAGGAATTGATGAACTGAATCAATTGCGGCACGATCGCCTGCAACCGTACCGTTAATTCCTTCAGAGGCTACAATTAGAGTTCCACATAAATTGATGCTATTCACTAAGTCCAAAAGACGTTGTTGCAGGTCCGCTGCATCTGAAACTTCTTTAAATTGATATAGTGCCGCAACAACCCAATTATTGGTCGCTTGCTGTTCTACAGGTGCAAGCTGTTCTACAGTAGCGTTCATGGATAACTCCAAATGTATTAAGATAGAAAAATTAGGCGCACATTTTAGCGCGAAATCTGAAAATAAGCGAGAAAACCATAAAATAAATATGGTTTTATAGGAGTTGGTTTTGAGTAATGATCGTCGAATTCCATCATTGACCCCATGTGCAGGGCGCTGTTCAACGGTATTTGGTGATCTGGTCTGTCGTGGCTGTCGTCGTTTTAATCATGAAGTGATTCAGTGGAATACTTATACGGCAGAGCAAAGGTTAATGGTCTGGAAGCGCTTAGATGCACAACTCGATCAAATTCTTGTTCCTTTGCTGCCTCATGCAAATCTACAGCATATTGAGGGCTTTATTCAGAATAAGCGCACGAGGGTATTAGATAACGCCAGTAAGGGGCGTAAGCTGTACCACGCTTTAAAGATTTGTGAGAAGAATAAGCATTTGGCGCATGAGAGCGGTCTTGGAATCACTGATGCGCAAGTTAAACCCATCTGGGATGAGTTTGAGCGTCGTGTATTGGCTTTGGCGAAAGCGAGTTATGAGCTGGCATGGTTACGTGCGGATGGTATCAGCAATACTTTGTTACGCGCTTTAGAATTGGAAGAAGACGAGATTTAATAAAGTAGCTGATCTATTCACTTTTGTATCTATTCACTTTGATGAGTTGATGGTTATTAAAAAAGATCTAGTCAATCTCCTCCTGCGAAGCACTGTTATTGTGATGAAATAGCTCAGATAGTTTCAGTGAGCTTGGGTTTCGTGCGAAATATTGGGCTAGGATGCGCTGATCCGTTTCACGCATGAGGCTGATTTTGAAGCCATGCGTGGTGGTTCCAGAAGAACGTCCTTTGGTTCGATAGAGTTTTTCAGTGATGATGTAAATATTCTTTCCATCACTAAAACGGCGATCCTCCAGAACATGTAGCTGCACAGGTTGGGAGAAGCGATAGAGTACTTTGAGTTGTTGATAAAACTCATCATAAACATAAATCTGTTGCTGATCTGCAAAAAGATAGCCGAAATTTCCAGGGTAGGGTTCGTTACTTTGATGACCAATCATTTGCAAATGTGCTGTATCGACTGATGTAGTCCCCCAAAGCTTATGCACAGCAATGTTGGGGAGTGCATGTTCATTTAAATAAAAAGATTGACCGTCTGTTGCTAGGTTGATGTTCTGACTAAAACGATTACTGCCGCTAAAAATTTGAGTCTGTTGAGCGTTTAGCTTGTCTAACTTTTTATCTTGATAATAAACATACTGTTGATCATGAATATATTGGCTGTTATTTGGAAAAGCTGTGCTCTGTTGTGGATTTAAATCTGTTAAGACCTGTGTTTTGTAATAGACATGTCGATCATCTTTTGCATAAAAATAGACCAATGCATTGAAAGTGGGGTGCAATACTGCTGCAAAGTCAGCCGCATTCGCGTTGACCAAGTGTTTATCTCGAAAGTAAACCCGTTGCTGATCTTTGCTAAAGTCATTGCCTAAATAAAGCGTTTGCGCAGGGTTTAGCCGAGACAAGATATGGTCTTGCCAGTAAACATGTTGTGCTGTTTTACCAACATTGCTATACAGCTCATCGGCACGGTTTGGGAGGTTGCTCAAAGCTAAACCAGTAAATTGATCAGCGCTGACTTGAGGCAGTAAAAATGTGCCTTGGCCTTGCTTGAAAATATAGACCTGATTCTGGAAAGTTTCAAAATTTGTCCCAGAGATCGACTGTGTTTGTTGATGGGGTAAGTTGATGCTGCCATCGTTAAACTCATGCCAGAGTAGAGAGGCTATAAAAAGACTGAAACTGGTTAAAATAACAAGGATGAGTCCTGTAGTAAGCCATTTCTGTTTTCTTTGATAAGCAGCGAGCGCTTGTTGATCTGCAATCAAACTGATGATGTCAACATGGGTTTTCTTATTGATATTTGAGTTACTGACACGTTGTAACTGTTGTTGCTTTGCCAGAGCTTCCAGTTTTTTCCAGAATGATAAAAACTCACAATGTTGCTGGGTTAACGTGGCAGGCCACATCCATGAATTAAAATAAAAATACTGTCGATAGGGTTTGCTTTTACTCAAGAGATTGAAACTGTGGATTTGAGTATGCCGCTGTTGCAGTTGTATTTGAATCAGCTCTTGCCAACTGAAAAAATTAGCTTGAGTAGAGCTATCTAGTGAGATGCCTTGTTGATACAGTTTAAGCGTGATCGAGCGTTTAAAGTACTTCTGATAAAGCTGGTTATACAGATACACAATCGGTATCAATAAACCAAACATCAAAGCAATATTCAGTAATTGGGCGAAGAAGGGAAGTAATTGATAAAAGTAATAAAGACTTAAATCATAAGTCAAATAAACGAGAACAGCCCAAATCAGTATGATCATCAATAAAAATAGCGTAAAGGATGCAATTTTCATTTGAAAGACGGGCAGTGTGAGCTGCATTACAACAGCGGATCTTTTTATCATTGGCTCGGTAAGTTAGTTATGCAAAAACAATATTGTTTAAATTTTCTTTTAAGAGCATAACCGATAAAACAAAAAAAGGATGCAGAAGCATCCTTTTTTATCAACGCCAATAGAAATTAACGTTTGATGTCGCGTTGCGTCGAACCTGTATAAAGCTGACGTGGACGACCGATCTTGTAAGGACCGCTGTGCATTTCTAACCAGTGGCTGATCCAACCAACTGTACGTGCAAGCGCGAAAATTACAGTAAACATGCCAGTTGGGATACCAATCGCTTTTAAGATGATACCTGAATAGAAGTCTACGTTCGGGTAAAGCTTACGCTCAACGAAGTACGGGTCGTTCAGTGCAATACGCTCAAGTTCCATTGCAAGTTGCAATTGTGGATCGTTGATGCCTAATGCTGCAAGAACTTCGTCACATGTTTCTTTCATGACTTTCGCACGTGGGTCGAAGTTTTTGTAAACACGGTGACCGAAGCCCATGAGTTTAACTTCTTTGCGCTTCACTTTTTCCATGAATTCAGCAACGTTTTCTACGCTACCAATTTCATCTAACATTTTAAGTACAGCTTCGTTTGCACCACCGTGAGCAGGTCCCCAAAGTGCTGAGATACCAGCAGAGATACATGCATACGGGTTTGCGCCAGTAGAACCAGCAAGGCGAACTGTAGAAGTAGACGCATTTTGTTCGTGGTCAGCATGAAGCGTAAAGATACGATCCATTGCACGAGCAAGAACTGGGTTGACTTGATAATCACGGTCAGCAGGTGTAGCAAACATCATGTGTAGGAAGTTTTCTGCATAACCTAAGTCATTACGTGGGTAAATGAATGGTTGACCTACTGTATATTTGTAGCTCCACGCTGCAAGCGTAGGAATTTTCGCGATTAAGCGAATTGCAGTAATTTCACGGTGGTTTACATCTTCGATGTCTAAACCGTTGTGATAGAACGCAGATAATGCACCAACAACACCAACCATTATAGCCATAGGATGAGCATCACGACGGAAACCATTGAAGAAACGGCTTACTTGATCATGAACCATAGTATGGTTACGTACTTTAGCGTCAAATTCTGCTTTCTGTTCAGCATTTGGAAGCTCGCCATTTAACAATAAATAGCAAGTTTCTAAGTAGTCTGCTTGAGTCGCTAATTGATCAATTGGATAACCACGGTGTAATAAAACACCTTTGTCACCATCAATGAATGTGATCTTAGATTCGCAAGCAGCTGTCGCCATAAAACCAGGATCGAAAGTAAAGTGACCTGATGCCAATACATCTTTAACGTCAATTACATCTGGGCCTAATGTGCCGCTGTAAATTGGTAATTCAATTTCTTTGCCATCAAGCTGTAATACGGCTTTTTTGCCAGTTGCTGCAGACATTCAATAGATCTCCTGTCCTGGTGAATGATTATCTGACTCGAAATACTAATCTTGTCATGTGCGAATCAGACGGTGTCAAAATTTGCTATAAGATTAGTGGTTACTAAAATTTTGTCAATTATACTTAGGGATAAAAAATGACGTTGCTACAGTCAATTAGTCATTCAGTATCGAAGAAAAAACTGAGTAAAATCACAGCACCGGTCGAGTATAATATGTCAAATCAAGTTTCAGGTGCATAAAAAAAATGAAGCATCAGTCCAATTGTAAGTAAATTTTTACTTGGAGGAGAGGGTGCTGCTTATAAAATAAATACTTATCATTGCTGAAACCCTTATATTTCCCGTTGTTTGATATTAAACGATCATTCAAAAACACAGAAAAAAGGTTGTTTTGAGCAACATTATTGACCTGTTATGGTGCGATTAATTGTATAAAAAATGACTCGTTGATTTTGGGTAATTGAAGGATAAAAATAGATTATCAATTTACGATATTTAAAATATAAATGAGGACTATTATTTTTGACTATGTATCACATTGCGAAATTATGCCGATTTAAAGCCAGAAAAGCTGTTTTTGAATAAATATAAAGAAAAGAATTTATAAAATTAAATATGATCTATAAAAAATAGTATTTTATTTTTATTATTACAAAACAATTAGATAGTTATTTTTGTCGGAATTTGTTGGATTTGGCGCCGTTATTATGCGTGTGAATGATTCTTATTTAAAGTTTTTTTCGACTAAAGCGAAAGTTGATTGTTTGTATTTTGATATTTCACGTTTTATAATTCGGTGTCGTTATATAGGTTAGGCATGTGCTGTGCTTGCCTAACAATGCCAGCTTTCCTTTGAATTAAGTCAAACAAACTCCGGATGGAGTTTCTACCTACAGGATGCCCGCTGTGAAAAGCAACAGACCTGTCAATTTGTCCATGGGTCAGGTATTAGCGGTAAATTTACGCTCGCCCGTGGCTATTGCCTCAATTCTACACCGTCTATCAGGTGTAATCGTTTTCTTATTGGTTGCAGTTCTTTTATGGATCTTGGATAAGTCTTTATCTTCTCCAGAAGGATTTGACTACGTTAAAAATGTCGTTTTCGGAAATATCTGTGTACGTTTCATCGTATGGGTATTTGTAGCTGGCTTGATTTTTCACTTGATCGCAGGTGTTAAGCATTTACTTGCTGACCTCGGTTTTGCTGAAGAACTTCAAAGCGGTCGTATCGCTGCTACAGTTTCATTGATCTTGTCTGCGGTTGGTATTGTCGCAGCATTCGTATGGATTATGTTCTGATGAAAAGTGCTACAGGTTTAACAGGTTCAGGTTCTCGCGATTGGTATATCCAACGTATTAGTGCTGTAGTGTTGGCTGCTTACACTGTGGTTTTGTTTGGCTGGATCCTTTGCAATAGCGGATTTGGTTATGAACAGTGGGCTGGCTTTATGCTGACTTTGCCAATGAAGATTTTCTCTTTATTAGCAGTGTTATCGCTCGTTGCACACGCTTGGATTGGTATGTGGCAAGTCTTTACTGATTATGTAACGACTCGTCAAATGGGCCCTTCAGCTTCAGGTTTACGCCTTGTACTCACTTCTGCTGTCATTATTTCAGTGTTCGTGTACGCAATCTGGGGTATCCAGATTTTCTGGGCAAATTGATAGGAAGAGATCATGGGCGCAATTAACCCTCAAGAAGATTATTCAAATATTCAAAACCTCACTTTCGATGCAGTTATCGTTGGTGGTGGTGGTTCTGGTATGCGTGCTGCTTATCAACTTGCTCAAGCAGGTTTAAAAGTTGCAGTATTAACCAAAGTATTCCCAACACGTTCGCATACAGTTGCTGCTCAAGGTGGTATTGGTGCGTCGTTAGGTAACATGCAAGAAGATAATTGGCATTATCACTTTTATGACACGGTTAAAGGTTCTGACTGGTTAGGCGATCAGGACGCAATCGAGTTCATGACACGTGAAGCGCCAAAAGTTGTATATGAGCTTGAACACCTTGGTATGCCTTTTGACCGTAACGAAGATGGTACGATCTATCAGCGTCCATTCGGTGGTCACTCTGCAAACTACGGTGAAAAAGCTGTTCCACGTGCATGTGCTGCTGCTGACCGTACAGGTCACGCGTTATTGCATACCTTGTATCAAAGCAACGTGAAAATGGGCACCCAATTCTACGTTGAGTGGATTGCATTAGACTTGATCCGTAATGAAGCGGGTGATGTTCTTGGTGTTACAGCGATCGACCAAGAAACGGGTAACATCGCCGTATTCCAAGCGAAAGCGACTTTGTTTGCTACCGGTGGTGCTGGTCGTGTGTATCGTGCATCAACCAATGCTTATATCAACACTGGTGACGGTCTTGGTATGGCTGCTCGTGCAGGTATTCCATTACAAGATATGGAATTCTGGCAATTCCACCCAACGGGTGTTGCGGGCGCAGGCGTATTGTTAACTGAAGGTTGTCGTGGTGAAGGTGGTATCCTTCGTAACAAAGACGGCGAACCATTCATGGAACGTTATGCACCAACTTTAAAAGACTTGGCACCACGTGACTTCGTATCACGCTCAATGGACCAAGAAATTAAAGAAGGTCGTGGTTGTGGTCCTAAGGCGGATTATATCTTGTTAGATATGACTCACTTGGGTGCTGAAACGATTATGAAGCGTCTTCCGTCTGTATTTGAGATTGGTAAGAAATTCGCAAACGTTGACTGTACCAAAGAGCCAATTCCAGTTGTACCAACAATCCATTATCAAATGGGTGGTATTCCAACGAATATTCACGGTCAAGTGGTTGTACCGCATGGTGTAGAAGAAGGTGAATTCTCTGCTCACTATGACAAAGACACCAAAGAGTACACATATAAAGGTACACGTGATTATGTAAAACCTGTAAAAGGTTTCTACGCAATTGGCGAATGTTCTTGCGTATCTGTACATGGTGCAAACCGTTTGGGTACAAACTCATTGCTTGACCTTGTTGTATTTGGTAAAGCAGCGGGTGAGCATATCATCGATTATGTGACTAAACATCATGGTGATGACTATGCACCGCTTCCAACAGATGTATTGGTTAATACGTTGGAGCGTGTACGTAAATTAGATGATTCAGCGACTGGCGAAAACGCGCAAGAAGTGGCTGATGCTATCCGTGACATCGTGCAAGATCACGCTGGTGTATTCCGTACTCAAGCATTGCTTGATAAAGGCGTAAAAGAAATTCTTGCGATTGAACCACGTGTTCGTAACATTCATTTGAAAGACAAATCTAGAGTATTCAACACAGCACGTGTTGAAGCATTAGAAGTTGAAAACTTGTATGAGGTAGCGAAGGCGACTTTGATTTCTGCTGCTGCACGTAAAGAATGTCGTGGTGCGCATACAGTTGTTGACTATGAGTTAGCACCTGATCACCCAACTTATTCTTACGGTCGCCGTGATGATGAGTGGATGAAACATACATTATGGTATTCATCAGACAACCGTCTTGAATATAAGCCAGTACGTTTCACACCATTAACGGTTGAAGCAATTGAACCTAAACCACGTACATTCTAATCGGGAGAACAAAGATGAGTAGAGGCACTCGTACATTCGAAATCTACCGCTATGATCCTGATAAGGATAAAGCGCCGTACATGCAAACTTATAAACTCGAGTTAACCGATAAGCACCGTATGTTGCTTGATGCGTTACTTGCGTTGAAAGTACAAGATGAGTCATTAACATTCCGTCGCTCTTGCCGTGAAGGCATTTGTGGTTCGGATGGTGTGAACATCAATGGTAAAAATGGTTTAGCGTGCTTGTGGAACTTGAACGATTTACCAGAGAAGATTGTGATCCGTCCTTTACCTGGTTTACCAGTAGTAAAAGACTTGGTTGTAGACATGAACCAGTTCTATGATCAATATGACAAGATTCAGCCGTTCTTGATCAACAATCAGCCAGCACCAGCGAAAGAGCGTTTGCAGTCTCAAGCAGAACGTGAACACTTAGATGGTCTATATGAATGTATTCTTTGTGCATGTTGTTCAACTTCATGCCCATCATTCTGGTGGAACCCAGATAAGTTCCTTGGACCATCTGCATTGTTAAATGCATACCGCTTTATCATTGACTCTCGTGATACGGCAACACAAGAGCGTTTGGCTCGTTTAGACGATCCATTCTCTTTGTTCCGTTGTAAGGGAATCATGAACTGTGTATCTGTATGTCCTAAAGGTTTAAACCCGACAAAGGCAATTGGTCACATTCGTAATATGTTGTTAGATCAAGCTGGTTAATCTAGTTTTCTAAGCAACAAAAAAAGGAGGCTTCGAAAAGGGCCTCCTTTTTTGCTTTTAGTATTATTGGTACCGATTGGTTAAAAAATGTTTGCTTAAAAACATCAGGCTTGAATTTTAGAAATTCGACCTTAAATATTTATAGATTTTGCTGTTAAATAAAATCATATAAATCGATATGTTGGTTTGTTTTTGATCGAACTGCGTGGGATTTGTGCAAGATTTGTAGAGAATGTTTATTTTTGATCAATCAGAGTGCAACTTTTATCAAAAGGGCGGTATATTAGAATATAATTTGATGTGTGTATTTCGCTGCTTTATGGGTGGTATGTGTCAAAAAAATCAATCCAAGCTTGAGAACATGTTAGGATTTCTGCCACAACTGGAATCAAAAAATAAGCAGATTCTTGAGCTTATCTCAGAATCGTGTCTTGAAGATTTGTACAGGTTTTATTGAAAAAGTCAATTTAGAAAAGTTAAAAATCCAGTTAATTTTTCTAAAATGATTTGCAAAAAATTGCTCGATTTCATCGAGTATGAAGAATGAGTTATATGCCTTGAATTGAAGGTGTGTAGCTCATTTGTTACATCAAAGGGAATACTCCTGATGTGTAGTAATAATGTCTCAAGGTTGGATGATCTTGGGTAGTAGTGTCTTGTTACCAATTTGACACTATGAATCATGGGTGTGCTTAAAAGGCAGCCTGTATTATTTTTTGCAATAGGAAATGGGTCCAAAAATGCAAGAAGTTGCTGACGCTTCGCGTCTTGACACTGAACTTTCCGCTGATAGTGCAGCGTATATTGAAGAGCTATACGAACAGTACCTAACTTCTCCAACCTCAGTGTCAGAGGATTGGCGTGAATATTTCGATAAATACCCTAAAGGTGATCAACCACACGGCAGTGTGCGCGAGCAATTCCTCCTTTTGGGTCGTAATGCAAACCGAGTTCAACCTGTTGTACAAAGCACTGTAAGCACAGAGCATGAGCGTCGTCAAATTGGTGTTTTACAATTAATCGCTGCTTATCGTAACCGTGGTCATCAAAAAGCTAAACTCGATCCATTAGGTCTTGCGAAACGCGAAGACGTTCCTGACCTCGATTTATCTGCGCACGGTTTAACTAAATCAGATCTCGATACTGTATTTAATACAGGCAACCTCGCAATTGGAAAAGCAGAAGCAACATTGTCTGAAATGGTAGAAGCCATGGAAGCAACTTACTGCGGTTCAATTGGTGCAGAATACATGCATATCGTTGATACCAAAGAAAAGCGTTGGATTCAGCAACGTTTAGAAGGTGTCCGCGGTAAATTCAATTATACCAATGATCAGAAAAAAGGCTTTTTAGAGCGCTTAACTGCGGCAGAAGGCTTAGAAAAGTATCTTGGTAATAAATTCGTTGGTGCGAAACGTTTTGGTGTAGAGGGCGGTGAGTCTTTTATTCCAATGATGAATGAAATCATTCAACGTGCAGGTAGTGTTGGTTGTAAAGAAGTTGTGATTGGTATGCCACACCGTGGTCGTCTCAACCTTCTTGTCAACATTATGGGTAAAAACCCGGCTGACCTTTTTGGTGAGTTTGAAGGAAAAAGTATCCATAAGAAAGGTTCTGGTGACGTTAAGTATCACCAAGGCTTCTCTTCAAACGTAATGACTCCAGGTGGCGAAGTTCACTTAGCATTAGCGTTTAACCCATCACACTTGGAAATTGTTGGTCCAGTGGTCGAAGGTTCAGTTCGTGCACGTCAAGTACGTCGTAAAGACATTGGCGGTGATGACGTACTTCCTGTGATCGTACATGGTGATGCTGCATTTGCAGGTCAAGGTGTCAACCAAGAAACCTTCCAAATGTCACAAACTCGTGGTTACACAGTGGGCGGTACCGTTCATATTGTGATTAATAACCAAGTGGGTTTCACCACATCTGATCCACGCGATACACGTTCTACAGAATACTGTACTGACGTGGCAAAAATGATTCAGTCTCCGATTTTCCATGTGAATGGTGATGATCCAGAAGCTGTTATTTTTGCAACTCAAATCGCGCATGATTTCCGTCATGAATTCCGTAAAGATGTCATCTTAGATTTGTTCTGCTACCGTCGTCGCGGTCATAACGAAGCGGATGAACCATCTGCAACGCAACCAATGATGTATCAAGTGATCAACAAGAAAGCGACTACGCGTACCTTGTATGCAGATCAATTGGTTCAACAACAAATCCTTGATCGCGCTAGTGCCGATGCAATGGTTGAAGGTTATCGTTCTGACTTAGAAGCGGGTAATCACGTTGCCAATGCACTTGTTCGTGAACCGAACAAAAAAATGTTTGTCGATTGGGCGCCTTATTTGGGCCACGAATATACAGATATTTGGGACACGACAGTTGATATCGAGCGTCTGAAAGAACTTGGTAAAACGATGAATACATTACCAGAAGGTTTTGTATTGCAGCGTCAGGTTCAGAAAGTGATCGATGATCGTGTGAAAATGCAAACAGGTGAAATGCCACTTAACTGGGGTGCTGCTGAAACTTTAGCATATGCAACCTTACTTGATGATGGCTTCTTGGTTCGTATCACAGGTGAAGACGTAGGTCGTGGTACATTCTCGCACCGTCATGCCAAATTACATAACCAAGTTGATGGTTCTGTTTATATTCCACTTTGCCATATCAAAGAGAATCAGCCACGTACTGCAGTCTATGACTCTTTATTGTCAGAAGAAGCAGTGCTTGCATTTGAATATGGTTATTCAACGACATTGCCAAAAAGCTTGATCGTTTGGGAAGCGCAATTTGGTGACTTCGCAAACTGTGCGCAAGTGGTGATTGACCAGTTTATCGCTTCGGGTGAAACCAAGTGGGAGCGTGTTTGTGGTCTAACCATGTTGTTACCGCACGGTTATGAAGGTCAAGGTCCAGAGCATTCATCTGCACGTTTAGAGCGTTTCTTACAGCTATGTGCTGAAGACAACATGCAAGTGATGACACCGACAACACCAGCGCAAATTTTCCATGCGTTACGTCGTCAAGCAGTTCGTCCGATTCGTAAGCCAATGATTGTAATGTCACCAAAATCGTTATTACGTCATAAACTTGCGACTTCAACGTTAGATGAATTAGCAAACGGTTCATTCCAAACTGTGATCGATGAAATTGATCAAATCAACAAAGCTGATGTGACTCGTTTAGTGCTTTGTGGTGGTAAGGTTTATTACGATTTACTCGAAAAACGTCGTGAACTTGGTTTAAACCATATTGCGATCGTTCGTGTAGAACAATTGTACCCATACCCAGAGCAACGCCTAGCTGAAGTCATGGCTGCTTATCCAAACATTCAAGAACTTGTTTGGACACAAGAAGAGCCGAAAAACCAAGGCGCTTGGTTATTCATCGTTCCTCGTTTGTATGAAGATGTTCTTAAATCTGGTAAACAAATCCGTATTAGCTATGCTGGTCGTGAAGCATCTGCCGCACCTGCTTGTGGCTCGCCATACTTGCATGCAAAACAACAAGCTCAGCTTATCAATGACGCACTTGCGATTGAAGTTGAACAATCAGGAGATTCTAAATAATGGCAACCGAAATTAAAGCACCGGTATTTCCAGAGTCAGTTGCTGACGGTACGATCGCAACTTGGCACAAGAAAGTAGGTGAACCTGTATCACGTGATGAAGTGATCTGTGACATTGAAACCGATAAAGTTGTTTTAGAAGTGGTTGCTCCAGCTGATGGTAGCTTAGTTGCAATCATCAAAGATGAAGGCGACACCGTTCTTTCTGACGAAGTGATTGCTCAATTCGAAGCTGGTGCTGTTTCTGCAGCTGCTCCTGAAGCTGCTGCACCAGCGGCGGCGGCTCCTGCTGCTTCTGCGCCAGCGGCTGCATCAACTCAAGCGGTTGATCAAAACCAAGCGCCTGCAGTTCGCAAAGCATTATCTGAAACAGGTATCAATGCTGCTGACGTACAAGGTACAGGCCGTGGCGGTCGCATCACTAAAGAAGATGTTGCTGGTCATCAAGCTAAACCTGCTGCATCAGTTCAACCATTAAGTGTTGCTGTAGGCGAGCGTATTGAGAAACGTGTTCCGATGACACGTTTACGTAAGCGTGTTGCTGAGCGTTTATTGGCTGCTACACAACAAACTGCAATGTTAACAACGTTTAACGAAGTTAACATGAAGCCAATCATGGAAATGCGTAAGCAATATAAAGATGCTTTCGAAAAACGTCATGGTGCTCGTTTAGGCTTTATGTCTTTCTTTGTTAAAGCAGCGACTGAAGCATTAAAACGCTACCCAGCAGTGAATGGTTCTATTGATGGTGATGATATTGTTTATCACGGTTTCTATGACATCGGTGTTGCTGTATCGAGTGAGCGTGGCTTAGTTGTGCCAGTCCTTCGTGATACTGACCGCATGAACTATGCAGAAGTGGAAAACGGTATCCGTGATTACGCTTATAAAGCGCGTGACGGTAAATTAGGTATCGAAGACATGACTGGCGGTACGTTCACGATTACCAATGGCGGTACTTTCGGTTCATTGCTTTCAACACCAATTTTAAATACGCCACAAACGGCAATTTTGGGTATGCACAAAATCCAAGAGCGTCCAATGGCTGTAAATGGTCAAGTTGAAATCTTACCAATGATGTATTTAGCTCTTTCTTATGACCACCGTTTAATCGATGGTAAAGAAGCTGTAGGTTTCTTGGTAACAATCAAAGAATTGTTAGAAGAGCCTGCTAAACTTATTCTTGACCTATAACTTATTACTTAAGAATCCCCCTAAATCCCCCTTAACAAAAGGGGGACTTTCACGAGTCATATACGGTTTAAGATTTGTGGAAATTGCTCTTCTTTTTCAAAGAGAGCTTAGGGGAGATTAAAATGGAGATAAAAATGTCTCAACAGTTTGATCTTGTTGTTATTGGCGGTGGACCAGGTGGTTATGAAGCGGCAATTCGTGCAGCTCAACTTGGTTTTAAAGTTGCTTGTATCGAAAAACGTATTCACAACGGTAAGCCATCTCTAGGTGGTACGTGTTTAAATGTGGGTTGTATCCCTTCTAAAGCATTGCTTGACTCTTCTCATCGCTACGAAGCAACTATCCACGAACTTGCTGAACACGGTATTACGACGGGTGAAGTTAAATTTGATTTAGACACTTTGTTAGCACGTAAAGACAAAGTTGTAGATCAATTGACTGGTGGTGTTGCTCAATTACTGAAAGGTAATGGTATCGAGTGGTTACAAGGTACTGGTAAATTACTTGCAGGTAAAAAAGTAGAATTCACACCGTTTGAAGGTGATGTACAGGTTTTAGAACCGAAGTACGTGATTCTTGCAACGGGTTCTGTACCTGTAAATATTCCAGTAGCACCTGTTGATGAAGACTTAATTGTTGACTCTACTGGCGCGTTGAAATTCCAAGAAGTTCCTAAACGTCTTGGTGTGATCGGTGCGGGTGTGATCGGTTTAGAGCTTGGCTCGGTATGGCGTCGTCTTGGTTCAGAAGTTGTTGTATTTGAGGCATTAGATGCATTCTTACCAATGGCTGATAAAGCTTTGGCGAAGGAATATCAAAAAATCTTGAAAAAACAAGGTTTAGATATCCGTATCGGTGCGAAAGTTTCTGGCGCTGCAACCAATGGTCAAGAAGTAACGGTTAAATACAACCAAGCTGGCGAAGACAAAGAACAAGTTTTTGACAAGCTTATCGTTTGTGTAGGCCGTAAAGCATATGCAGAAGGTTTATTAGCTGAAGATTCAGGCATTAAATTGACTGAGCGTGGTTTGGTTGATGTAAATGACCAATGTCAAACATCTGTAGAAGGTGTTTACGCGATTGGTGACTTGGTACGCGGTCCAATGCTTGCACATAAAGCAATGGAAGAGGGCGTAATGGCTGTTGAACGTATTCACGGTCACGCAGCTCAAGTGAACTATGACACGATCATCAGCGTTATTTACACACACCCAGAAGCAGCTTGGGTTGGTTTAACTGAAGAACAAGCAGCTGAAAAAGGTCATGAAGTTAAAGCAGGTCAATTCCCGTTTGCGGTGAATGGTCGTGCCTTGGCTGCTGGTGACACTGCCGGTTTTGTGAAATTCGTTGCTGATGCGAAAACAGATCGTCTTTTAGGTATGCACGTTGTGGGTCCAAATGCATCTGACATCGTACATCAAGGTATGATTGCACTTGAGTTTGTATCTTCTGTTGAAGATTTACAATTGATGACTTTCGGTCACCCGACTTTCTCTGAAGTTGTACATGAAGCAGCGCTTTCTGTTGACGGTCGTGCAATCCACGCGATTCAACGTAAGCGTAAATAAATATAAAGTGTGGTTCGCCACACTTTTTTTGAATGATGATGATTGTCTTATTTAGGCAATCATTTATTCAATATGTAGCAGTCTGATTTTAAGAAGATCAAGGCTGTATCACTACAAACAACATAGTAGGTAACTAAATGAACTTACATGAGTATCAAGCTAAAGCGTTATTGAAAGAATATGGCATGCCAGTACAAGAAGGTATCTTGGCAACAAATGCAGACGAAGCAGTTGCTGCATTTGAACAGCTTGGTGGTAAATTCGCTGTAATGAAAGCGCAAGTTCATGCTGGTGGTCGTGGTAAGGCTGGTGGCGTTAAAGTTGCAAAATCTAAAGAAGATGTTATTGAATTTGCAAACAACATCATTGGTACTCGTCTTGTAACGTATCAAACAGATGCAAATGGTCAGCCAGTTAACAGCATTATCGTTGCTGAAGACGTTTACCCAGTTGAGCGTGAGCTTTATTTGGGCGCGGTTGTAGACCGTTCTAGCCGTCGTATTACTTTCATGGCTTCTACCGAAGGTGGTGTAGAAATCGAGAAAGTTGCAGAAGAAACTCCAGAAAAAATTATCAAAGTTGAAGTTGATCCACTTGTTGGCTTACAACCATTCCAAGCACGTGAAGTTGCGTTTGCTTTAGGTTTGAAAGACAAACAAATCAGCCAATTTGTAAAAATTATGGCTGCTGCTTACCAAGCATTTGTTGAAAATGACTTTGCATTATTTGAAATTAACCCACTTTCAGTTCGTGAAAATGGCGATATTTTATGTGTAGATGCGAAAGTCGGTATCGACTCTAACGCGCTTTACCGTTTACCTAAAGTTGCTGCTTTACGTGACAAATCTCAAGAGAATGAGCGTGAATTAAAAGCATCTGAATTTGACCTTAACTATGTTGCTTTAGAAGGTAACATCGGTTGTATGGTGAATGGTGCTGGTCTTGCAATGGCGACTATGGACATCATCAAACTTTATGGTGGCCAGCCTGCAAACTTCCTTGACGTTGGTGGCGGTGCAACGAAAGAGCGCGTAATCGAAGCGTTCAAAATCATCCTTGCTGATACTTCTGTTCAAGGTGTTTTAATCAACATCTTCGGTGGTATCGTACGTTGTGACATGATTGCTGAAGCGATTATTGCAGCGGTTCAAGAAGTAAATGTAACTGTACCAGTTGTTGTCCGTTTAGAAGGTAACAACGCTGAGTTAGGTGCTAAATTACTTGATGAATCAGGTTTGAAATTAATTTCTGCGAACGGTTTATCTGATGCCGCAGAAAAAGTTGTAGCTGCAGTTAAAGCGTAAGGAGTATCAATCATGAGCGTATTAATTAATAAAGACACTAAAGTATTGGTACAAGGTTTTACTGGTAAAAACGGTACTTTCCACTCTGCACAAGCTTTAGACTACGGTACAAAAGTTGTTGGTGGTGTTACTCCAGGTAAAGGTGGTACAACTCACCTTGACTTACCAGTATTCAACACAATGAAAGAAGCTGTACGTGAAACAAATGCTGATGCATCTGTAATCTATGTACCAGCTCCGTTCGTTTTAGACTCAATCGTTGAAGCGGTTGATTCCGGTGTTGGCCTGATTGTTGTGATCACTGAAGGTGTTCCAACTATCGATATGCTTAAAGCAAAACGCTACTTAGAAACTAACGGTAACGGTACTCGTTTAGTTGGTCCTAACTGCCCAGGCGTGATCACTCCAGGTGAATGTAAGATTGGTATTATGCCAGGTCACATCCACCAACCAGGTCGTATTGGTATCATCTCGCGTTCAGGTACATTGACTTATGAAGCAGTTGCTCAAACAACTAAGCTTGGTTTAGGTCAATCTACTTGTATCGGTATTGGTGGTGACCCAATCCCAGGTATGAACCAGATCGAAGCACTTCAATTGTTCCAAGACGATCCAGATACTGATGCAATCATCATGATCGGTGAGATCGGTGGTACAGCGGAAGAAGAAGCTGCTGAATTCATCAAATCTAACGTGACTAAGCCTGTAGTCGGTTACATTGCTGGTGTAACTGCACCTAAAGGTAAGCGTATGGGTCACGCTGGTGCGATCATTTCTGGTGGTCAAGGTACTGCTGAAGAGAAATTCGCTGCGTTTGAACGCGCGGGAATGGCTTACACTCGTAGCCCAGCTGAGCTTGGTTCTACAATGTTGCAAGTTTTAAAAGAGAAAGGTTTAGCGTAATTCGTTAGATTTTAATCTTTAAAAAACCCCAATGGAGACATTGGGTTTTTTTTATTGGGCTGTTCCATTATCTAAGTTTTTATGGCTTGAGTTTTTAACTCAATACGGCTGTTAACACTTGAGTATATTGGGAAATACCGTCCAGATTAAAAAATTCGACTTTTAAGGATTTAGTTTGTGGATCAATATTGACTTCACCAAAAAACTGATAGCCATCTAAAGGCGAGAGATTTGCTTTACCCGCAGGTGGTGTTTTTTTAAATATGACTTGTCCACCGAAAGTTGTATCCATTTCATTAGGACCAAAAGTTCCTGCATTTAAAGGACCTGCTACAAATTCCCAAAAAGGGGAAAAATCAGTGAATTGAGCTTGAGTATTATCATAATAATGTGCAGCACAATAGTGGACATCGGCTGTTAACCATATGATGTTTTTTACTGCTTTAATACGACCCAGTAACCCTGCGATTTCCAGTTCACGGCCAAGAGGCGCACCATTGTTTCCATTCGCAATTGCTTCCCAAGTTTTGGAAATACTGTCAGCCGCGCCAAAGTTATCTTGCACATTTAAGCCGATAGGCATATCTGCGGCAATCACTTTCCATACAGCTTTTGAATTTGACAATTCATTAACCAACCAATTCACTTGTGCTTCGCCTAGAAATGCTGAGTTTGCATTTAAACTGGTTTGTAGATTGGTGCTATTTCCTCCACGATACGAACGCATATCGAGTACAAAGACCTCTAATAATGGGCCATGGCTGATTTTACGGTAAATACGTTGATCACTGAGTGCTTCGCTTGTCCAAGACATAGGAGAGTATTCTAAAAATGCCTGTTTACCGCGTTGACTAAGCGTATTGATATTTTTTTCGGTATAAGCATTATTTTTGCTGAGGTCTTTAGTCGAGGACCAATTATTGGTAATTTCATGATCATCCCATTGCCAGATTTGTGGTACTTCAGCAGCAAATTTTCGTAAGTTTTCATCCATAAAATTATAACGATAACGACCGCGGAACTCCTTTAAGCTTTCCGCAACTTTACTGACTTCTTCAGTGACAATATTTTTCCAGACGCGTACCTCATCAGGTTTTAATGATTGCCCTGATTGTAGAGTCACAGTGCTTTGGAGCGGACCATCCGCATAAATGGTATCACCACTATGAAGAAAAAAGTCGGGTTGGCGCAGGCGCATCGTTTCCCAAATTTTCATGCCTCCTATGTCTGGATTAATGCCCCAACCTTGCCCCACGACGTCACCACCCCAAACAAAACGAATAGGGGATGTACCTGTTGTCGTGGTACGAAAGTTGCCCATATAGGCTTCGCTGATTGCATTATTTTGGGTTGCATCCTCAAAGCTAACCCGCAAAAATATATGCTGATCATTTGGTAAACCCGTCAGGTTAATTCGACCAGTAAAGTCGCTGGCTTCAGTGACGACTGGACCTGTTACAATTTTGGGTTGTTTAAAGCGATCAGTAAAGTCATATTCTACGCGTAGTTTGGCAGCCCGATCTGCTTGTGCCCAAATCGTTGCATTGCCATTACGGACATCACCAATTTGAATGCCTGAGGGAAATTGGGGTCTAAGATTATCTGGAAGAATAATAGCAGGAGCTTTATTGTCACTCAGACCACAGGCAGCTAGTGTTGAGAAGGATGCAACACCGACAGCCAATTTCCCACTATTAATCAAGAAACGGCGACGGCTTTGAATAAACTGCGACATATTGGCATCTCATTTATTTGGTGAGGTGGAGTTTTTGCAGTATGAGAAGCCTAAGTGAATGAATGATGACATGAAGATCATTTGAATTTTGGGATATGCGATAAGTTGATTCTGTTTATAAAAATGAAAAAAATCGGTTTTCATGCAACCGATTTTTGAAATGGCTTAAAGCTGTCTAGCAATAAAATTATTGATCTTATCTCTAGATTTCGTTTTTAGGTTTTAACCCTTGAGTCAAACCATTGATATCGCCACCTTGTAAGCCAAGTTCATTCATTAAGCTATCAATCAGCGGTGCTTGGGAACGATAGCGCAGGGCACTATTCACCACTTGATCGGATAAAGAGGTTTGACCATTTTCAATCGCTTCACCTGAAGTAGTAGAACCACCAGCAAAGCCATTTAAACCATTCACTTGCAAAATTTTGATGTCATCAATATTTTCCATTGGTTTAACACTTTCACGAATAATCTCTGGTAAATGCTTTAACAATGCCAAACGAACTTGCATTTCCACTTGCTCAGCAGAAAGGGTATTGGCGGCTTCATTGACTGCACGAGCACCTTCCGCATCAACCTGATATTGTTTTTCCAACGCTTGAGCAAGTAGGATTTTTGCATCCGCCTCACCTTTAGCTTTTAAGCGAATCTTTTCAGCATCTGCTTCTGCTGCAATACGTACTGCTTCTGCTTCATCGGCAGCGGCTTTTTTGCCAGCATCTGCAGCAACGGTAATCGCAATCGCTTCTTTCTCTGCCGTTTGTTTAGCCGCAACCAGCTCGACTGCTTTTTGACGCTCAGCACGCTGTGTTTCACGTACAGTCACAACTTCTTCCTCTGCTTTTACCGCTTCGGCACGGGCCTTGTCAGCTTGCGCTTTAGCTTCTGATTCAGCACGAGATTTTTCAGCAATGGCAATGGCGCGGTCTTGCTCAGCCAATTCAATAGTTTTCTTCTGTTCGACCTGTGCTTTTTGAATGAGCTGAGCTTTTTGGATATTTTCATTCTCTACATCACGAGCAGAAGCAATTCGTTTTAATTCCACTTCACGCTCAGCAGCAATTTGAGCTTCTTCAGCCTCACGTTTTTTACCTGCTTCTTGAGAGGCGATTTCTGCGGTTTGTTCAGCTTTACGAATCGAGATTTCACGCTCTTGCTGTAACTTTGCATATTCTTCTTCACGCGAAATTTCTAAACGAGCACGTTCTGCTTCCAAGTTCTTTGCGCGAATCGCAAGATCGGCATCTTGTTCAATGTCATTACGCTTCTTGCGACGGTCTTCAATGGTTTCAGTCAGCTTGGTTAAACCTTCTGCATCAAACGCATTTTGTGGATTAAAGAATTTAAAGCTAGTTTGATCTAGACCTGTTAAGGAAACAGTTTCAAGCTCCAAGCCATTCTTAGATAAATCCTCAGACACGACTTGCTGAACTTTTTGCACAAAGTCGACACGCTTTTCATGTAGCTCTTCCATGGCCATTTCAGCGGCAACGGCACGAAGTGAATCGACAAATTTACCTTCGACCAGATCTTTGAGTTCTGGTGGTGACATGGTTTTTCGCCCTAGCGTCTGAGCTGCAGTCGCAATCGATTCAGCAATCGGTTTTACACGAACATAGAATTCTGCCATCACGTCGACACGCATACGATCGCGTGTAATCAATGCTTGGTCCGCAGCACGTTTGACTTCTAAACGTAAAGTGTTCATGTTGACAGGAATAATTTCATGTAAAACAGGAAGAACAATGGCACCGCCATTTAAAATGACTTTTTCGCCACCAAAACCTGTGCGAACAAAAGAAACTTCCTTACTTGAACGTGTATATAAACGCGCAATGATAATGCCAATAAAAATAAGTGCCGCAAAAATAACACCTGTAATAATTAAAATTTCAGTCAATGCTGAATTCAACATCTAAACACCCTCATGTAATAAATATAAAAATTAAGAAGCAACCGCTTGGAATCCAATTTTGGTTCTTTGCGTTAAAATCACTTGTTGCCCTTGATGAAAAACAATATCAAGCTCGGGTTCAACCAAGACGTAATGGGTTTGGCCAAATTGATCTTTGACTTTGGCTTGTGCAGGGGAGTTGGGTTTGGCATCGCCTAGAATAATGTGTGCTGTTCTACCGATTAAATCGTCTGTTTGAATTGCAGTGGTTTCGTCTTTAGGAATAATTTTGGCAATCAGCGCTGCGCTATAACGTACCAGTGGCATACACAGAAATAAGCAAGCAGGTGCAATAATCCAAGCAGACAGATAATGTTCAGTCAATTGATAGAACACATCTTGAAGGATCAGACCTGTAAGCGCATAAACTGTTAAGAAGATGATTAGCCAAATCAGCAACGGCACTTTGCCAAGATAAAGCCATTCTAAAAGCTGAGTTAAAAGATGATCAGACTGTTCCAAAGAAACATCGGCATGATCAACATGACTGAGACTATCAGGTAAAAACTGCTCTAAAAAGCTCGAACTACCACCCAATAACAGTAAAATAAGTTCAAGAATGCCGATAAACAGGCACAGCATTAAAGCAATGCTAAAAACAATATTGGAAGGATGTGTTAATAGATCCCAGATCATCTGTATTACTCTTTTATCTTTAGAGTTAATTAATAAATTTTTTATAAAAATAAAACAGTTATAAGAGTAAAGAGAACTCGTCTAAATTTCAACCTAAATCGTTCATATTATTGCAGATGAAAAAAAACGCAATGATTGGGGTGATCACTGCGTTGAACAACGAATCTGTTTAAAACAGTTCCGGTTGAAAGGAGAAATGTCATGAGATTAGTGTGAACTAATCTACAACGCAATCATATTAAGAAACTTGACCAAGTTCATCGGTATTCATGTTAACTACTGTTAATAGATGTTAATAAGTGACGAAAATTGTTAGCTTTGTATTTTTCGATAAAGTTCTAAAATTAAACTTAAATCAAATGCTTAATGTAAAAAAAGCCCAAAGATGGGCTTTTTAGTGGAAAAATAACGTAAATTAGAATCTAAATAGTCCCAATCCCGCTTTTACTTCATCCAGTGTTTGTTGCGTGATATCACGGCATTTGTCTGTACCATGTTTTAAAATATCCATGATGTAATCAGGATCTTTTTCTAATTCAGCACGACGTTCACGAATTGGAGTAATCAATTCTTTCAGTACGCCTTCCAAACGTTTTTTCACAGTTCCATCGCCTAGACCACCACGACGGTAATGCGCTTTTAATTCTTCCACTTCTTCTTTGTTTGGATCAAAAGCATCAAGATAGGTAAATACGATATTGCCTTCAACTTGGCCTGGATCTTCAATACGTAAATGGTTTGGATCGGTATACATCGCATTGACTGCTTTTTTAATGTCTTTGTCAGAAGCATTCAGCACAATGGTATTGCCCAATGACTTCGACATTTTCGCTTTACCATCAAAACCAGGTAAACGTGCCATGTTTGACAAGAGGGCTTTACACTCTGGTAATAGGTCATGACCAATTTGACGGTTTACACGACGTACCACTTCGTTGGTTTGTTCGATCATTGGGATTTGATCTTCACCCACAGGAACAACTGTTGCTTTAAATGCAGTGATATCTGCGGCTTGTGCAATTGGGTAGCATAAGAAACCCGCTGGAATATCACGCTCAAAACCACGCATCTGGATCTCAGATTTAATGGTTGGGTTACGCTCTAAACGTGCGACGGTCACGTAGTTGAGGTAAAGCATGGTCAATTCATTTAGTGCAGGTAAACATGACTGTACACAAATTGTCGTTTTGCTCGGGTCAATCCCAACAGCAAGATAATCTAAAGCAACTTGAAGAATATTATTGCGGACTTTATCTGGGTTATCGGCATTGTCTGTCATCGCCTGTGCATCAGCCAATAACAGATGTTGATGATGACTGTCTTGTAGACCTACACGAGAACGTAATGAACCGACAAAGTGTCCAAGATGAAGTTGTCCAGTTGGACGGTCGCCTGTCAAAATGATTGGACGTTGATCAATATTACTCATGATATGTTCCAAGATTCAGTTATTTCATAGATATAAGATTGATATTATTGTACGAGAAATAAATTTTTTTCGTCAGCGATAATTTTAACTTTTTCTTAAAATCATATTGTGATTTCAACAGGTGATTCTACAATAGCGATATAAATACAAACTAGGAAATAAAAATGGCGAGTGGTTTATTACTATTACTAGATGATATTGCAACAATTTTAGATGATGTTGCTGTGATGAGTAAAATGGCAGCAAAGAAAACAGCAGGCGTCTTGGGAGATGATTTAGCCCTCAATGCACAGCAAGTCAGTGGTGTTCGTTCTGATCGTGAGCTACCTGTAGTTTGGAGTGTTGCCAAAGGATCATTTGTTAATAAGTTAATTCTCGTACCATTGGCACTATTAATTAGTGTTGTTGCGCCTTGGCTGATTAATCCATTACTGATGATTGGTGGTTTGTTCCTCTGCTATGAAGGTGTAGAAAAAGTTGTACATATGTTGCAGCATAAAAAAGCCAAAACAGCAGAAGAAGCCAGTGAAAACTTACAGGAAGTCGAAGTTGATCTGGCTAAATTTGAAAAAGAGAAAGTTAAAGGTGCGATTCGAACCGACTTTATTCTCTCTGCTGAAATTGTGGTGATTTCGTTAGGTACAGTTGCAACAGCAGCATTTATGACTAAAGTGACAGTATTAAGTATCATTGCAATTGTCATGACAGTCGGGGTGTATGGTCTGGTTGCAATGATTGTAAAAATTGACGATTTAGGTTTATATCTAACACAACAAGCTTCTGAATTTAAAAATAAAATAGGACGTGGTCTACTTGGTTTTGCTCCAATTTTAATGAAAACACTTTCTATTGTTGGAACGGTTGCAATGTTTTTAGTTGGCGGTGGGATAATTACCCATACCATTCCTTTATTGCATCATTTTACTGAAGAAACTGTTGATCATTTAGAGCTCATCCCAAGTTTTGGTTCAATCATTGGTGCTTTAACGCCAACTTTGATTAACCTTGGTATTGGTTTGCTTGCTGGTGCCGTGGTATTGATCATTGTGAGTCTGATCCAAAAACTATGGCCAAAAAAAGCATCGGCTTAAACTGAGATCGTCATCATCAGAGTTATGTGAGGTAATTATGCGTTGGAAAGGTCGTCGAGTCAGTACCAATGTTGAAGACCGTCGCGGTGGTGGCGGTGCTAAAGCGGGTGGGATTAGTATTATTGGATTAGTGGTCGCTTTCATCGCTTGGAAGTTCTTTGGCGTTGACCCTCAACAAGCCTATCAGGCAACACAAGCGGTCACTGCACAATCATCTCAACAAGGCGGTGCACCCCAAAACTTAACGGCTGAGCAAAAAGAAGCCAGTGATTTTGTGGGAACGGTATTGGCAGATACCGAAGATACTTGGACGCCGATTTTTCAGCAGCTCGGAATGACTTATAAGCCACCACGGCTTGTATTATTTAGTGGGGTAGATCGTTCAGGTTGTGGTACAGCGCAAGCTGCAATGGGACCTTTCTATTGTCCTGCGGACCAAAAAGTCTATATTGATACTTCTTTCTTTAAAGATATGCGTCAGCAAATGGGTATTTCAGGAGAGCAGAATCAAACTGAGCTTTCTCGTCAAGATCAGGCGGGTGATTTCGCACAGGCTTATGTAATTGCGCATGAGGTTGGGCACCATATTCAGAACTTACTCGGGATCTCCGGTCAGGTACAGCAGGCACGTGCACAAGCAAGCCAAGCACAAGGCAATCAACTTTCTGTGCGTTTAGAATTACAGGCAGATTGTTTTGCAGGAATCTGGTCACACCAAAACCAACAGCGTACACAGTTCTTAGAACAAGGTGATATTGAAGAGGCGATGGATGCGGCCGAGAAAATTGGTGATGACTATTTACAGCGCCGTGCGACAGGACAGGTTGTACCTGATAGCTTTACCCATGGTACAAGTGAACAACGCATGCAATGGTTCCAAATTGGATTAAAATCAGGTGATATCAATCAGTGTAATACTTTTAAATAGGATAAAAAAGGAGCGTTGCTCCTTGATTTTTATACGGAAGATATACGAATTAAAAGAAGAATTAACGTAAAATAACGCTGTCTATGCTGAGTTGAGGATGATTGGTTTATTGTTGTGTTTAAACCATTTATTGATAAAAATTAAATAATAAGATGAATGAATCACAGCGTAGACCGCCATTCTTTCTTCAGTTGAAAATGCTTTAAATTTTATGATTCGCAGCAGTTTTAAAGTTTAAATAGAATCTATGTATTTAAAATTGAATAAATAAAGAGGTCGTATGGGTAATTTTTTTCTTTTACAAGCATTGACGGTTGTTTTTGCCTTATCCATTGCGACGACTATTTTTAATAAACGAATATTAGGCTTTCCTCAGGCGATTGGTGTTCCGATTGTTTCTGCAATTTTTGTCTTTATTTTACAGTGGGGAGCAAGTTTATTAAATGGTAATCAGTTTATTACCATTAATATTCATAATATTGAAGCAGCTGTAAGAAATATTGATTTTTATGATTTTTTAATTAATGGTGTCATTTGCTTTATTTTAACGTCATCAGCACTTAAATTTAAAATCTCAGATTTGAGAAAACATTGGAAGCCGATTAGTATTTTAGCCACGATCGCACTGGTGTTATGTGCAGGATTTTATGCAGGTTTATTATACTTGTTTCAATGGTTGGTTGGCTATCCTGTCCCAATTGGTGTTTTACTATTATTAGGTGCGGCACTGGGGGCGACAGATCCAATTGGGGTTAAAGGGGTGTTAAGTTCAATTCGTGCGCCCCATCACTTAATTGTAAAACTAGAAGGTGAGTCATTGTTTAATGATGCTATGTGTATTGCATTATTTATGACTTTATTAAAAGTTCTACAGGGTGAACATTTCTCATTGCTGGCGACAATTGAAACTTTATTATATGAAATCTTTGTTGCCGTTATTATTGGTTTTGCTTTTGGATTTGCAATCTTACGTTTACTGCGCGGTAAACATGAAATGGAATCATTGATTTTAACCACGGCATTGCTTGCAAGTGGTTCTTATCTTGTTGCCTTATTCGCGCATGCATCGGCTCCGATTGCGTGTGTGATTGGTGGTTTGATTGTGGGGAATAAGTGGCAAGAAATTCGTGAGCAGCGTGAGATCCGCGAAGTGAACCATTTTTGGCATACGGTTGAAGGGATTATCAATTCTTTTCTTTTTACGCTGATCGGTTTAGAGCTCTTCATTCTTGATCTAAGTGCTAACCTTATTATTGGCGGGATCATTGCTTTCATTATCCTGCATCTCTCACGTTTTGCCGCGAACTTCGCTGCCTTTGCACTTTTTCCATCCTTTCGCAATAAAAGCTATAACGGGAGTTTGGCGATTTTGTCTTGGGGAGGAGTACGTGGTGGTATTTCACTCGCTTTGATTCTCGCCGTGGCGAATATTCCGGAGCTAAGTCAATATAGTAGTATTTTGATTGGCTATACTTTTATTAGTGTATTACTCTCTGGCGTAGTCTGTGGCTTAGGCCTACCTGCGGTGATGAATGCCTTCTATTACAACCCAAGTGAGGAGACCCAGGGCTTTAAAGGCTTTTATCAGCGTATGTGCAATAAGATGAATCGTCGTGGTTTTAAATATATTGTCGGTGAGGATAGTCTGGGACGAGAGACGATCACAATTTATAATCCTGAAATTCTACTGGATCAGAAAACTGAAGATGGTGTGGCAACGATGCATCATCCGAACAAGAGAGAAGAAGTTAAACGTTTAGAGAATCCAGATAATTTCTAGTCACATAACTTTCCTATTTGTTCAAAAAGCCTTTTATAAAAAAGGCTTTTTTATTTTGGTTATAAAATATTATTTAATTATTTTTAAACTTAATTTTAATAATTGGTTTAATAGTTTTTTATTCATTTGTTTTTTTGAAAAGATTGTTAAATTAAATTTAAATACCTTTTGGGAATCTATTAAATAATAATGGTGTATTTGTTTAAAAGTGTAAAAATTATAATTGCTTGAAAAAGTTTTGTTTTTTTAAATTCTTTTAAATCATTGTGTTATTTGATTATTAAAAAATATTCTAATGTAAGTTTATTTTTTTGTTTTGTGAGCTATTTAACATTTATTGGGTTTGATTTAAAGTGGTGCTGTGAACTCTATCACTTAGAAACAATAATTTAAACTTAAGTTAATAATGTAATTAAGAATTGATTAAATATTAAAAATTTATAATGAGGAATATAACCATGTCTCAAATACAAATTATTTCCAAGGAAAGTCATCAAACCCTTGTAAATACGACGGGAAAAACGGCAACATTACCCTCTGAACCTTCAGTTGTATTAATTAAGGTCTCTGCAAGTGATATTTCAGTTGTTAAGAGAGATGGTGTAAATGCAGTTGTAGTATTAAAAAATGGTGAAACGATTGTTATTCATAATTTCTTTAATAATGGTGAAGTAGCGGATAATAGTCTGGTTCTTCAGGGTGAAGACAATCAACTTGTATGGGCACATTTTAAAGATGCTGAAAGTGATGCTGATGCCGACGCGGATGCTGACGCTGATGCGGACTCTGATGATGATGATCATGAAGGGGCAGTCTTTTTAGAGGAAACTCCAGCACTTGTACCTGAAGCAGCAGCAGCACCTGTTGAAGCAGCAGCGTTACAACCAATTGAAGCAGTAGAACCTTTACTTTATGCGGGTGAAACGTCTAATGGTTTTAGTCCATGGCTATGGGCTTTACCAATTCTTGCGATTGGGGGTATTGCCGCTGGTAGCAGCGGTGGAGGCGGCGGCGGGGGCAATAACGATAATAATGCAGATACCACACCACCAAATACCGATGCTGTAAAATTTAATATCAATCCAGTGACAGCAGACAATGTTCTGAATGCCGCAGAATCAGCAGCTAATGTAACCTTGACTGGAACACTTACTGGTGTCCCAGCGGATGCAGCAACGACTGTAGTGACTGTTGTTGTCAATGGTGTGACCTATACTGCGCCAGTGGATGCCGCAGCAGGTACATGGAGTGTGAATGTCCCTGGTAGCGGATTATTGGCAGATGGTGATAAGACAATTGATGCCAATGTGAAGTTCACAGATGCGGCAGGTAACAGCAGTAATGTTACTGATACACAAGTGTATACCGTAGATGTAACTGCCCCGAATGCACCAAATATTGATCCAATCAATGCGACGGATCCAATTACGGGTACAGCAGAACCAGGCTCAACGGTGACAGTGACCTTCCCGAATGGAAGCACAGTTCAAGTACCAACGGACCCAACTACTGGGGTATGGACAACACCGAATCCAGGTAACTTACCAAATGGCGGTACAGTGACCGCGGTTGCAACAGATCCAGCGGGTAATCCATCTGCACCAGGTACAGAAACAGTTGATACAGTTGGCCCAGATGTTTCAGGTACGACTTTAACGGTTGGCACTGTGACTGCAGACAACGTCCTGAATGCGGCAGAGTCAGGCGGCAATGTGACCGTGACAGGCACCTTGACGGGTATTCCAGCGGATGCAGCAACCACGGCAGTGACTTTACTGATCAATGGCGTGAGCTATACCGCAACGGTTGATCCTGTGACAGGCAACTGGACAGCAAGTGTGGCGGGCAGTGACCTGTTGGCGGATGGTGATAAAACCATTGATGCGACAGCGACCTTCACTGATACCGCAGGCAACAGCAGCAACATCGCAGATACACAAGTGTACAGCGTCGATGTAACTGCACCGAATGCGCCAGACATTGATCCAATCAATGCCACAGATCCGATTACCGGTACCGCAGAACCAGGTTCAACGGTGACGGTGACCTTCCCGAATGGCACAACCGTTCAAGTACCAACAGATCCAACCACAGGGGTATGGACCACACCGAATCCAGGTAACTTACCAAATGGCGGTACAGTGACCGCGGTTGCAAC
>NZ_JAKZGB010000005.1:0-233867 GCF_022549545.1 Acinetobacter sp. ANC 3882
TTCACCCGATCGCAATGGACCCAGGTCTACGTTTTGCGATCCGTGAAGGTGGTCGTACTGTAGGCGCTGGTGTTGTTGCTAAAGTAACTGCATAAGCCCAATACCGTGTGTTACACCCAAATCGAAAGCTTCGGCTTTCGATTTGTACGTTAGGTCAGTAGTTCAATTGGTAGAGCGTCGGTCTCCAAAACCGAATGTTGGGGGTTCGAGTCCCTCCTGGCCTGCCACTTTTTTTAAATAAAAAAGCTTAATTCTGGCTAAGTTGTCATATAATAAGTCGCGAATTCTACGACGAGTAAAAAAATGTCGAATGATAAATCGCGTGACGCATTAAGCGACGCGCCAATCCCTCAAAGAAATAATGTTGCAGAAGTTGTAAGTTCTGGTTCACCGCTTGATGTTGTCTTGTGGTTGATTGCTATAGCTTTATTGGTCGGTTCAGCATTGGTAAATCAGCATTTACCTGCCTATTGGGCACCCGCAAATGATATTTGGGTGCGCGTTGGGGTGATTTTGGCTTGTGTCGTAGTCGCTTTAGGTTTATTATACGCCACCCATCAAGGCAAAGGCTTTGTGCGTTTATTACAAGACGCGCGAATTGAACTGCGTCGAGTGACCTGGCCAACAAAACAAGAGACGATCACGACATCGTGGCAAGTTCTTTTGGTTGTACTTGTTGCATCATTGGTTTTATGGTGTTTCGACTACGGCTTAGGTTGGTTTATTAAGTTAATTATTGGGTAAGAACGCGATGAAACGTTGGTATATTATTCATGCCTATTCGGGCTTTGAAAAACAAGTGATGCGTTCGCTTAATGATCGAATTCAGCGTAGTACTGTTGCTGAAAGCTTTGGTGAAGTCCTTGTCCCTACTGAAGAAGTAGTGGAAATGAAGGATGGTAAGAAGCGCAAGTCTGAACGTAAATTCTTTCCTGGCTATGTGTTAGTCGAAATGGAAATGAATGATGATACTTGGCACATCGTAAAAGAGTGTCCAAAGGTTCTTGGTTTTATTGGTGGTACACCAGAGAAACCAGCACCGATTTCACAACGTGAAGCTGACGCGATCCTTGCTCGTGTACGTAATACAGGTGAAGCACCTCGTCCTAAGACGATGTTTGAACCTGGTGAAGAATTGCTCGTTATAGATGGTCCGTTCACTGACTTTAAAGGGGTCGTGGAGGAAGTACTATACGAAAAGTCACGTTTAACGTTGACGATTAATGTATTTAATCGACCAACTCAGGTTGAACTCGAGTTTCGACAAGTCGAAAAAACGGTTTAATCTGAATAGGTTGAGAAGCGCCCGATTTGATCGGGCATTGTTGTTCTAACACTTCGGTGTTGTTTAATTTTTGGGGAGCCTAACGGCGTCTGTACCCAGAGGTAATTTTCAATGGCTAAGAAGATTGACGGCTATATCAAGCTGCAAGTCCCAGCTGGTAAAGCAAATCCATCTCCACCAATTGGTCCTGCTTTAGGTCAACGTGGTGTAAACATCATGGCATTCTGTAAAGAATTCAATGCTGCTACACAAAAACTTGAAGTTGGTTTGCCAATTCCTGTCGTGATCACTGTGTACAACGATAAGTCGTTCACTTTCATCATGAAAACTCCGCCTGCATCTATTCTTCTTAAGAAAGCTGCTGGTATTCAAAAGGGTTCTTCTGTACCGAACAAAACTAAAGTTGGTAAGTTGACTCGTGCTCAGTTAGAAGAAATTGCGACTACTAAAGAACCAGACTTAACTGGTGCTGATTTAGACGCTCGTGTTCGTACCATCGCTGGTTCTGCACGTTCTATGGGCTTGGAAGTGGAGCTATAAGACATGGCAAAGTTAACTAAACGTCAGAAAGCCATTGCTGCTGCTGTTGAAGCAAACAAAGTTTACACTTTGGAAGAAGCAGTACAAGTTCTTAACAGCCTTCCAGCTGCGAAGTTCAAAGAATCTTTAGATATCTCGGTAAACCTTGGTGTAGACCCACGTAAATCTGATCAGGTTGTTCGTGGTGCTACAACTTTACCTGCGGGTACTGGTAAAACTGTACGTGTTGCAGTATTTGCTCAAGGTGCTGCTGCAGAAGCTGCGAAAGCTGCTGGTGCTGATATCGTTGGTTTTGATGACCTTGCTGAAAGCATTCAAGGTGGAAACCTTGATTTCGACGTAGTGATTGCTGCTCCTGATGCAATGCGCGTTGTTGGTAAGCTTGGTACAATTCTTGGTCCACGTGGCTTAATGCCAAACCCTAAAGTGGGTACAGTAACTCCTGATGTTGCTAACGCGGTTAAGAATGCTAAATCTGGTCAAGCACGTTACCGTGTAGACAAAGCGGGTATCATCCACGCTGCGATCGGCCAACTTGGCTTTAGCGAAGAAGCTGTACGTCAAAACGTTGAAACTTTAATTGCAGACTTGAAAAAGTTAAAGCCTGCAACTTCTAAAGGTGTATACGTTAAAAAGATCACTTTGAGCTCTACTATGGGCCCTGGTTTGATCGTTGACGTAAGCAACGTTTCTAAGTAATTAGAAAGAATTTTGAAGCCTTAGATTTTTCGTTGAAAAAATCTAAGCAAACTTTGAATTGATAAATGAATGTTTATCAGCGTCAAAGACCTCAGGCGAAGTGATTCTTTTTAGAAAATCTTCTTAATAACCCAGTCTGAGTAGACGCGGTGGTGTGATTTGTTGCTCCTCCGCGTGTAAGTCTGAATAAGGCTTACGAATTGGGAGTGTGCTCGTATGAGTGCATAAATCACCGTTAGGAGGTTTTACAATGGCTCTTCTTATCGAAGACAAAAAACAGATCGTTGCTGAAGTAAGTGAAATTGCTTCTACAGCGTTCGCTGCCGTTGTTGCTGACTACCAAGGTTTAACCGTTGAGCAATTAACTGCTCTTCGTGTTGAAGCTCGTAAACTAGGTGTTGCTACACGTGTTGTACGTAATACTTTAGCTAAACGCGCTCTTCAAGATACGCCATTCGCTATCTTGAATGATGACCTTGTTGGTCCAACAATCTTAGCATTCTCAACTTCTGAAGATGACATGGGTGCAGCTGCACGCTTGTTCGAAGAATTTGCTAAAACTAATAAAGCATTTGAATTAAAGGCTGCTGCATTTGAAGGCAAACTTTATCAAGGTGCTGACGTTAGCGTTATCGCGAATCTTCCGAACCAAGAAAAAGCGCTTACTATGCTTGCCTCTGTTCTTCAAGCTCCTATTTCGAAATTGGGTCGCTTACTTACAGCGCTTCAAGAGAAAAACGGGTCAGAAGCTGCTTAAGCTTAAATCTACTTTCACACCATTCAATATCCATTTGGAGTTACTCTCATGGCTTTAACAAACGAAGAAATCTTAAACGCAGTTGCTGAAAAAACTGTTCTTGAACTTGTTGAACTTATTTCTGCTTTCGAAGAAAAATTCAACGTATCTGCTGCTGCTGTAGCTGTTGCTGCTGGTCCAGCTGCTGCTGCTGTTGAAGAACAAACTGAATTCAACGTAGAGTTGACTTCTTTCGGTGCTAACAAAGTTGCTGTAATTAAAGCAGTTCGTGAAGCTACTGGCCTTGGTCTTAAAGAAGCTAAAGATCTTGTTGAAGGCGCTCCTGCAGTTCTTAAAGAAGGCGTTTCTAAAGAAGAAGGCGAAGAGCTTAAGAAGAAGCTTGAAGAAGCTGGTGCTACAGTTACACTTAAGTAATTCTGTAGGGAGTCGATTTTTTGAAAATCGGCTCCAAAAAATGGCTGATGGCTCTTGGGTCATCAGCCTTTTTGCGTTACAATAATCGGCTCGTTTTTTGTTAGTTTTGCGTTTTTTACGCATAAAATTCAAACAAACAACATAATATCAAACGCTTACCAATATTTTTTTGCTTATAAAAATATTGTTAAGCGTTTTAATACCACTAAAAATTGCAGCATTTGTAAACAGTGGTGGCCATATCGGCCTGCGTAATTCCTTCTAAACCCGTTCTGCAGGCGGGTTTAGTTTACTTTCCGAGGACTCCAGATGGCATACTCATATACCGAAAAGAAACGGATTCGTAAGAATTTTGGTAAATTGCCCCACGTAATGGAAGCACCGTACTTACTTTCGATTCAGGTCGATTCGTACCGTACTTTCTTACAAGGTGGTAAAACTCCAAAAAATCGCGAAGATATCGGTCTCCAAGCCGCATTTCGTTCAGTTTTTCCTATTGAAAGTTATTCTGGCAATGCTGCTTTAGAATTTGTTGAGTATAGTCTTGGTAAGCCAGAGTTTGACGTGCGTGAATGTATTTTACGTGGTTCAACTTATGCGGCACCAATGCGCGTAAAAATTCGTTTGATCATTAAAGATCGCGAAACGAAGTCAATTAAAGACGTTCGTGAACAAGAAGTTTACATGGGTGAAATGCCACTCATGACAGATAACGGTACATTCGTTATCAACGGTACTGAGCGTGTAATCGTATCTCAATTACACCGTTCACCAGGTGTATTCTTCGACCATGACAAGGGTAAAACCCACTCAAGCGGTAAAGTGTTGTATTCAGCACGTATTATCCCTTACCGTGGTTCATGGTTAGATTTCGAATTTGATGCTAAAGATTTGGTATTCGTACGTATTGACCGTCGTCGTAAACTATTGGCGACAGTCATTTTACGTGCTTTAAATTATAGCAATGAACAAATCTTGAATTTGTTCTACGAAAAAGTACCTGTATATCTTGATATGGGTAGCTATCAAATTGACCTCGTTCCAGACCGCTTACGTGGTGAAATGGCGCAATTTGATATCTTGGACAATGATGGCAAAGCAATCGTTGAACAAGGTAAACGTATTAATGCGCGTCATGTACGTCAAATGGAAGCTGCGAACTTAGCGAAGCTTTCTGTACCTGATGAATATTTATATGAGCGTATTACTGCTGAAGACATCAAGTTAAAAGACGGTGATGTAATTCCTGCGAATACCGTACTTAGCCATGAAGTGATGGTGAAGTTAGCAGAAGGTGGTGTTAAGCAGTTTAACATCCTGTTCACTAACGACATCGATCGTGGTTCTTTCGTTGCAGATACATTACGTGCAGATACAACAACAGGCCGTGAAGAAGCGCTTGTCGAAATCTATAAAGTAATGCGTCCAGGCGAGCCACCAACGAAAGAAGCTGCTGAAAACTTATTCAACAACTTGTTCTTCTCTTCTGAGCGTTATGACCTTTCTCCAGTAGGTCGTATGAAGTTCAACCGTCGTTTGGGTCGTCCTTACGAAGTGGGTACAGACCAGAAGTCTCGTGAAGTTGAAGGTATTTTATCGCACGAAGATATCATCGATGTACTGCGTACATTGGTTGAGATCCGTAACGGTAAGGGTGAAGTCGACGATATCGATCACTTGGGTAACCGTCGTGTACGTTCTGTTGGTGAAATGACAGAAAACCAATTCCGTGTTGGTTTAGTTCGTGTTGAACGTGCTGTTAAAGAGCGTTTAAGCCAAGCAGAAACTGATAACTTGTCTCCACAAGATTTAATCAACGCAAAACCAGTTGCTGCTGCAATCAAAGAATTCTTTGGTTCAAGCCAATTGTCTCAGTTCATGGACCAAAACAACCCATTGTCTGAGATTACACATAAACGTCGTGTATCTGCGCTTGGTCCTGGTGGTTTGACACGTGAGCGTGCGGGCTTTGAAGTACGTGACGTACATCAAACTCACTACGGTCGTGTATGTCCAATTGAAACGCCTGAAGGTCCAAACATTGGTTTGATCAACTCGCTTTCTGTGTACGCAAAAGCGAATGACTTCGGTTTCTTGGAAACACCATACCGTAAAGTTGTAGATGGTCGTGTAACAGATACAGTTGAATATTTATCTGCGATTGAAGAAGTAGGTACTGTCATTGCACAGGCCGATTCTGCAGTAGATAAAGATGGTACTTTAACTGAAGAAATGGTTTCGGTACGTCATCAGGGTGACTTCGTTCGTATGTCGCCTGAGCGCGTAACGCATATGGACGTTTCTGCTCAGCAGGTTGTTTCTGTTGCTGCGTCACTGATTCCATTCCTTGAACACGATGATGCGAACCGTGCATTGATGGGTTCAAACATGCAACGTCAGGCTGTTCCGACCTTACGTGCTGACAAGCCGCTTGTTGGTACAGGTATGGAAGCAAACGTAGCACGTGACTCAGGTGTGTGTGTGATTGCAGACCGTGGTGGTGCGATTGAATATGTAGATGCATCTCGTATCGTTATTCGTGTAAACGAAGATGAAATGATCGCGGGTGAAGCAGGTGTAGATATCTACAACCTGATCAAATATACACGTTCAAACCAAAATACATGTATTAACCAAAACGTTATCGTAAACTTGGGCGACAAAGTTGCTCGTGGCGATATCTTGGCTGATGGTCCATCGACTGATATGGGTGAACTTGCGCTTGGTCAAAACATGCGCGTCGCGTTCATGACATGGAACGGTTATAACTACGAAGACTCGATCTTACTTTCTGAGCGTGTGCTTCAAGAAGACCGTTTAACGTCGATTCACATTCAAGAATTGTCATGTGTAGCGCGTGATACTAAGTTAGGTGCAGAAGAAATTACTGCCGATATTCCTAACGTTGGTGAAGCTGCACTGTCTAAGTTGGATGAGTCTGGTATTGTTTATATCGGTGCTGAAGTTACTGCCGGTGACATTCTAGTTGGTAAAGTAACGCCTAAAGGTGAAACTCAGTTAACACCTGAAGAAAAATTACTTCGCGCAATCTTTGGTGAAAAAGCAGCTGACGTTAAAGACTCTTCTTTACGCGTTCCGTCTGGTACTAAAGGTACCGTCATTGACGTTCAAGTCTTCACGCGTGATGGTTTGGAAAAAGATGAACGTGCGCAAGCAATTGAGAAAGCTCAGCTTGATGCATACCGTAAAGACTTGAAAGAAGAATATAAAATCTTCGAAGAAGCAGCACGTGAACGTATTGTTCGTTTGTTGACTGGTCAAGAGTCTAACGGTGGTGGTTCAACTAAGCGTGGCGATAAACTTTCTGCAGATGTATTGTCTGGTTTAGAGCTGGTTGATTTACTTGAAATCCAACCGACTGATGAAGCAATTGCTGAGCGTTTAACTCAAATTCAAGTCTTCTTGAAAGAGAAGAGTTACGAAATTGATGAGAAGTTTGCTGAGAAGAAACGTAAACTTTCTACAGGTGATGAATTAACAACTGGCGTATTGAAAGTTGTTAAGGTTTACCTCGCTGTTAAACGTCGTATCCAGCCTGGTGATAAGATGGCGGGTCGTCACGGTAACAAAGGTGTTGTATCAAACATCTTACCAGTTGAAGACATGCCGCATGATGCCAATGGTGTACCAGTTGATATCGTATTGAACCCGTTGGGCGTACCTTCACGTATGAACGTGGGTCAGATTCTTGAGACTCACTTGGGTATGGCTGCTAAAGGTCTTGGCGATAAAATCGAAAAAATGTTGAAAGAACAACGTACAGTGATTGAACTGCGTGAATTCTTAGACAAGATTTATAACAAGGTGGGTGGCGAGCAAGAAGAGCTTGATAGCTTAACTGATGCAGAAGTCTTGGCACTTTCAGGTAACTTGCGTGCTGGTGTTCCATTGGCAACACCTGTATTTGACGGTGCTGAAGAAAGCCAAATCAAAGACTTACTTGAATTGGCTGACATTTCACGTACTGGTCAAACGGTATTGTTTGACGGACGTACAGGTGAACAGTTTGATCGTCCTGTAACTGTAGGTTACATGTACATGCTCAAATTGAACCACTTGGTTGATGACAAGATGCATGCACGTTCAACAGGTTCTTACTCACTTGTTACTCAACAGCCGCTTGGTGGTAAAGCACAATTCGGTGGTCAGCGTTTTGGTGAGATGGAAGTATGGGCACTTGAAGCATACGGTGCCGCATATACACTTCAAGAAATGCTCACTGTGAAGTCGGATGACGTCGAAGGCCGTACACGCATCTATAAGAATATTGTAGATGGTAACCATTATATGGATCCGGGTATGCCTGAATCGTTCAACGTATTGACCAAAGAGATCCGTTCTTTAGGTATCAACATTGAACTGAAAAATGGTGACTAAAAAATCTCCCCCAACCCCTCTTTGAGAAAGAGGGGAGAAAGTCCCCCTTTATAAAGGGGGATTTAGGGGGATTAGATATTCCCAAATTTCAGTGAAAACAATATTTGTGACCCAGTCGAGTGAGCTTAGCTCCTCGACACACGGAGAAAAAAATTGAAAGACTTGCTCGATATCATGCGTAAGAAACCGGATTCAGAAGGTCATGCACCTGTTGAATTTGACCGTATCCGTATTGGTCTTGCGTCGCCAGAGATGATTAAGTCATGGTCTCACGGTGAAGTTAAAAAGCCTGAAACCATTAACTACCGTACTTTTAAACCTGAACGTGACGGTTTGTTCTGTGCCAAAATTTTTGGTCCAGTAAAAGATTACGAATGCTTGTGTGGTAAATACAAGCGTATGAAATACAAAGGTGTCATTTGTGAAAAATGTGGCGTTGAAGTAACAACTGCCAAAGTTCGTCGTGAGCGTATGGGTCACATCGAACTTGCATCTCCAGTTGCACACATTTGGTTCTTGAAATCATTACCGAGCCGTATCGGTTTGCTTCTTGATATGACATTACGTGATATCGAACGCGTATTGTATTTCGAATCTTATGTTGTTACAGATCCTGGTATGACTCCGTTTGAAAAGTATCAACTTCTAACAGACGAAGAATACTACAATGCACTTGAAGAACACGGTGATGAATTCACTGCGAAGATGGGTGCAGAAGCGATTCAGGATCTATTAAAAGATATCGATCTTGAAGCTGAAATTGCGCGTTTACGCGAAGAGATTCCTCAAACAACCTCTGAGACGAAACTTAAGAAATCGTCTAAGCGTTTGAAATTGATGGAAGCTTTCAAAGATTCAAACAACAAGCCTGAATGGATGGTGATGAATGTACTTCCAGTACTTCCACCAGACTTACGTCCGCTTGTACCACTTGAAGGTGGTCGTTTCGCGACTTCAGACTTGAACGATTTATATCGTCGTGTGATTAACCGTAACAACCGTTTAAAACGTCTTCTCGACTTGGCTGCACCAGACATTATCGTACGTAACGAAAAACGTATGTTACAAGAGTCTGTTGATGCATTGCTTGATAACGGTCGTCGTGGTCGTGCAATTACTGGTTCGAACAAACGTCCGTTGAAATCTTTGGCAGATATGATCAAAGGTAAACAAGGTCGTTTCCGTCAAAACTTACTTGGTAAGCGTGTTGACTATTCAGGTCGTTCAGTAATTACCGTAGGTCCTACTTTACGTCTTCACCAATGTGGTCTTCCGAAGAAGATGGCACTTGAACTCTTCAAGCCATTCATTTTCGCTAAACTACAAGCTTCAGGTCAGGCAACAACCATTAAAGCTGCGAAGAAAATGGTTGAGCGTGAAACTCCAGAAGTTTGGGACGTTCTTGCATCTGTGATTCGTCAACATCCAGTAATGTTGAACCGTGCGCCAACACTTCACCGTTTAGGTCTTCAAGCATTTGAACCTATTTTGATTGAAGGTAAAGCGATTCGTCTTCACCCACTCGTATGTGCTGCGTTTAACGCTGACTTCGATGGTGACCAAATGGCGGTACACGTTCCATTGACACTTGAAGCACAGTTAGAAGCACGTGCCTTGATGATGTCAACCAACAACATCTTGTCACCTGCCAATGGTGAGCCAATCATCGTTCCTTCTCAGGACGTTGTCTTGGGTCTTTACTACATCACTCGTGATGCGGTAAATGCCAAAGGTGAAGGCATGGTGTTTGCGGATACACACGAAGTTAACCGTGCGTTAGCGACAGGTAAAGTTGCGATCCATGCACGTGTAAAAGTACGTGTACACCAAACTGTGATCGATGAAAATGGTCAGCGTGAAAAGCAAACTATTATTGTTGATACAACACCTGGTCGTTGCTTGTTGTGGGAAGTTGTTCCACAAGGTTTAAGCTTTGAATCGATCAACCTTGAGATGACCAAGAAAAACATCTCTAAGTTAATCAACTCTTGCTACCGTAAACTTGGTTTGAAAGATACAGTTATCTTCGCTGACCAATTGATGTATTTGGGCTTCCGTCAAGCGACGCGTTCAGGTGTATCTGTTGGTATGGAAGACATGCTTATTCCACCAAATAAGCACACGATTATCGACAAAGCTGAAACAGAAGTTCGTGAAATCGAACAACAGTTTGAACAAGGTTTCGTAACTGCTGGTGAACGCTATAACAAAGTTGTCGATATTTGGGCGCGTACCAACGACCAAGTTGCGAAAGCGATGATGGATAACTTGTCTTATACCCTTGTGAAAAACAAACAAGGTGAAGATGAGAAACAGAAATCATTCAACTCGATTTATATGATGTCTGACTCGGGTGCCCGTGGTAGTGCGGCGCAGATCCGTCAGCTTGCTGGTATGCGTGGTTTGATGGCGAAACCAGATGGTTCGATCATTGAAACTCCGATTAAAGCAAACTTCCGTGAAGGTTTGACCGTACTTCAGTACTTCATTTCAACACACGGTGCGCGTAAAGGTTTGGCCGATACCGCATTGAAAACAGCGAACTCTGGTTACTTGACTCGTCGTCTTGTAGACGTAGCACAAGATTTGGTCATTACTGAATCTGACTGTGGTACAGCTGGTGGTTTAGTGATGACACCATTCATTCAAGGTGGTGACGTTATTGAACCGTTACGCGATCGCGTATTGGGTCGTGTAACTGCTGAAGATGTACGTCGTGCATCTGATGATGAAGTTGTACTTCCACGCGGTACGTTAATTGACGAGAAAATTGCTGCTGAGCTTGAAGAAGCTGGTGTCGATGAAGTTAAAGTACGTTCAGTCATCGCATGTGAATCAACATTCGGTGTATGTGCGCGTTGTTATGGTCGTGACCTTGCACGTGGTCACTTGGTGAACCCAGGTGAATCAGTCGGTGTAATGGCTGCACAGTCAATTGGTGAGCCAGGTACACAGTTAACAATGCGTACCTTCCACGTGGGTGGTGCTGCAAGCCGAACGTCTGCTGCAAACAGTGTTCAAGTACGTAATAAAGGTACTGTACGTTTCCACAACGTGAAAACTGTACAACATGCCAAAGGTCACTTAGTGTCAGTTTCACGTTCAGGTGAAATTGGTATTGCGGATGATTTAGGTCGTGAGCGTGAGCGCTATAAACTTCCTTACGGTGCAAGCATCTTGTTGAAAGATGGTGAAGCTGTAGAAGCGGGCGGTATCGTGGCGACTTGGGATCCACATACACATCCACTTGTTACCGAAGTTGCTGGTAAAGCACGTTTCAGCCAAATCGCTGATGGTGTAACTGCAACCTCTAAGACAGATGATGCAACAGGTATGACCACTGTTGAAATCTTACCTGTAACAGCTCGTCCTGCTTCTGGTAAAGATTTACGTCCTGCAATTGTGTTGGATACAACAGATGGTGGCGAACAATTCTACTTCTTACCACAAAATACGATCGTAACAGTTCGCGATGGCGCAACGATTGGTGTGGGTGATGTACTTGGTCGTGTACCACAAGAAACTTCACGTACACGTGATATTACCGGTGGTCTTCCACGCGTAGCGGATTTATTTGAAGCACGTAAACCGAAAGAACACGCGATTCTTGCAGAAGTATCAGGTGTTGTAAGCTTCGGTAAAGAGACCAAAGGTAAGAACCGCTTAGTGATTACTCCAGATGATGGTTCTGAGATCTACGAAGAATTGATTCCAAAATGGCGTACCATTAACGTGTTCGAAGGTGAACATGTGAACCGTGGTGAAACCATTTCTGATGGTCCACAAAACCCACATGACATCTTGCGTTTGAAAGGTGAAGTTGCATTAACCAACTACATCGTGAACGAAGTTCAAGACGTTTACCGTCTCCAAGGTGTAAAAATCAACGATAAGCACATTGAAGTTGTTGTACGTCAAATGTTGCGTAAAGTTGATATCACTGATGGCGGTGATACAAGCTTCATCAAAGGCGAGCAAGTGGATTACATCCGCGTTGTTCAAGAGAACCAAGCAGTCTTGGCTCAGAACAAGTTCCCTGCGAAGTTTGAACGTCAGTTGATGGGTATCACGAAAGCATCGCTTTCTACTGACTCATTTATCTCTGCTGCATCGTTCCAGGAAACAACGCGTGTGTTAACTGAAGCGGCTGTAACCGGTAAAGAAGATGACTTACGTGGCTTGAAAGAGAACGTTGTTGTAGGTCGCTTGATCCCTGCTGGTACAGGTCTTGCGTATCACTTAGAGCGTCGTCGTCAAGAGTCAGAAGCTGCTGAATTTGAACTTCATAACGATTTCAGTGAAGTTGACCAAGCATTTAGTCAAGCGTTGAACTCAGACCAGTTCTAAGTTTTAACGAATTAAAAAGGCACCTTCGGGTGCCTTTTTTTGTGGAAAAATAGAGCAGTTGTTACAAAAACACATTACAGCATCAGTATTTGATTACTTAATCAAAGTAAACAGTTCATTAAAGAATACTATTCTATGCACATCTGAGAGAGGAGTTGTTCTAATGAAAAAAATGATGATGATTGCTGGTGTAGCTTTAATGTCTTCAACCCTGTTTGTCGGTTGCCAGAACGCGAGTCCAGAAAGTAAACGTATTGGTTCTGCTGCGATTGGCGGTGGTGCAGGTGGTGCTGTAGGTAAGCACGTTGGTGGTAATCTTGGTGCAGGCCTAGGTGCTGCAATTGGTGCAGGCGTTGCTGCAAATGCTAAAGGTTCAAATAGTAAAAATACACGTAATAGCGCAATCGGTGCTGGCTTAGGTGCAGTGATTGGTGGTGCTGTATTAGGTGGTGATTCTGGCGCTGCTGTTGGTGGTGCGCTAGGTGGTAGTGCTGGTTCTGCTTATGGTGAGAAAAAAGGCAAGTACTAAGCCTGAATAGAAATAGCTCGATGGCTGATTATCTCTTTGAGCTTTAGCCATCGAACAGTTTCATTGAATAAAGTTGTCTTTTCTCAGTGAGCATAAATGCATTGCTGAGAAAAGTTCCATAATAAAAACCTTATTTACAATCCAAATTTTAATTCATCCTAATTCTTTAAAGCATTCAGCGTGAGCAAAGGTATCTCGATCTTATTTATTTCATCTTCATTCAAATGTTTTTAAAAGCAGCTGCCTTTACAAAATATCAATCGATTGGGACATTGTGATAACACAATGTGATCAAAATCCACATAAAAGAAGATTATGCTTTTTATTAGAAAGTATAGGAGTGAGTATAGTCATGAAAAAAACAATAGGTTTAGTTTCTACTTTGGTGCTATCGGCGGTTATGTTTACAGGTTGTCAAAATATGAGCGCCTCTGATCAGCGTATCGGTGCAGCAGCACTGGGTGGTGCGGTCGGTGGCGGTGTTGGTAACCATGTCGGCGGTGGCTTAGGTGCTGGTGTAGGCGCAGCTGCGGGTGCGGGTGTAGGCGCAAATGCTAAAGGTGGTAGTAGTAGCTCAACTACGAGCAGTGCTGTCGGTGCTGGTATCGGTTCAGTTGTTGGTAAAGCGATCTTCGGTGGTGACTCAGGTGCTGCAATTGGTGGTGCTATCGGTGGCGGTGCTGGTGCTGCCATCCAAGAGAAGAAAAGATAATTTCTTCCTTTCAGATTCAAAAATGCCTGCAAATGATTGCAGGCATTTTTATATGCGTAAAGCTAAGCACTGGCTTTGGGCTTTTTCCGACGGATATACAGAACCTTCTCAACTTCTGCGATTCGTGTTCCAGCATCATCAACAATATTTAAGGTGTAATGACGTAAAACAGGTTCGTGATTTTCTGCCAGTCGTTTAATCTCGGTGATTTCATTGGCACTGAGCTGAATCTCTGCATACACGGTATTACGGCCAGGTGATAGAAAATTAATGGTGGCACTTTTGTCCCAGACAATATATTTATGCCCCAAATGATGAATCAGAATCAGCATATAAAAAGGGTCAACCATTGAATACAGACTACCACCAAAATGTGTTCCCACAATATTGCGATTGTGTCTGGTCAGGGGCATTTTGACTCGAATGTAATAATCATCTAGATCAATGGTTTCAATCTCAATGCCTGCACCACGATAAGGTGAATAATGATTCAGCATAAATTTCGATATCGCGGGAATGGTTCGAATTTTTTTGAAAAAGTCTTTCATGGTCAATTTTTTTTCTTGCAACTCTATTCATACTCCATAAGTATCATTTTTATTGCATCGCTGGCAATGGCTGTTTTATGACCAAGCCGATAGAAAACAAAATGGGAAAGAATTATGCAAGCACAAGTAAAAACAGTAACGACGTCTGATCAGCAAACGCTTTGTGTCAAAACATGGGGTGATGAGAAAAAAACACCTTTGGTGTTAGTGCATGGCTATCCTGATAATCAGGAAGTGTGGGAACCCATCATTGAAAAACTCGTCAATGATTACTATGTGGTGACTTATGATGTGCGTGGTGCAGGTTTGTCTTCGATTCCTAAACGCATCAAAGATTACCGTTTGCCACGTTTGTCATTGGACTTGCAAGAAGTGGTTGATGCCGTGATTCCGGGGCGTAACTTTCACATGGCAGCGCATGATTGGGGGTCTTTGCAGTCATGGGAATCAGCGACTGAACCAAAATTAAAAGGTCGTTTATTGTCTTATACGACGATTTCAGGTCCTTGTTTGGATCATGCTTCTTTGTATCTGCGTGAGAAATTTAAATCTGCACCAAGCAATGTACTGAAAATGCTGACCAAATCTTGGTATATCGGTGCTTTCCATTTACCTTTCGTTGCGCCAACGGTATGGACATTCTTTAGCCCTGAAAAATGGGGCAAGATTTTAAGTGGTTTGGAAAAAAAGAAAAATTTACCTTTAAATGCCAATATTGTGGCGGATGGTAAATACGGCATTAATTTGTATCGTGCCAATTTTATTCCCTCTTTAACTCAGCCGCGCCAACGCTATGCACAGTGTCCTGTACAAGCGATCGTATTACAGCGCGATGCCTTTGTCAGTACTGAGTACATTACTGAATCTATGCCAAAATGGGTGGAAAAATTTGAGTATGTTGAACTCGATGCCAACCATTGGGCGGTATTGAGCCAACCAGAAAAAATTGCTGAACTGATCCGTCAATTCGTGCAACGTCAAGCTGCTTAAGGCTTTAGTGGATTTATTAAGCTAAAAATCACTTAAGATTAGCGATAATACGGCGATATTTTCAGCTAGGTTTTAATGAATCTGCTAGAATATCGCCTTTTCTTTGCTCCTGAATTTGTTCATGAATGCTGTCGTAATTGCGATTGCCGTGATGTTTATCCTGTCACTGGCACGAGTTTCTGTTGTCCTCACTTTGGTGATTTCAGCCATCATTGGAGGCTTGGTCGCTGGTCTAAGTCTTTCTCAAACTGTAGAAGCATTTAATGCTGGCTTAGGCGATGGCGCTGAAGTAGCGTTGGCTTATGCCGTATTAGGTGCATTTGCATTGGCACTTTCAAAATCTGGATTACCGGATTTGCTTGCCCATAAACTGATTGGTTTATTAGGTATGGAAGCAGGTAAAAATCAGCAGAAAAAGGTGAAATATCTCTTATTAACTATTCTACTGATCGCTGCAATTTTCTCTCAAAACCTGATTCCAGTGCATATTGCTTTTATTCCAGTTCTAGTTCCGCCTTTATTGAAAGTGATGAACCACTTGAAGCTGGATCGTCGTGCGGCGGCATGTGTGATGACCTTGGGTCTGGTTGGAACCTATATTTTCCTACCGGTGGGCTTTGGTGCGATCTTCCTTGAACAGATTCTGATGGGCAATATCAACAAGATCGGTGCAGCGTATGGGCTACATGTTGAACGCGGCATGATGCCACTGGGTATGGCGATTCCTGTCTTAGGTATGGTGATCGGAACTTTGGTTGCGGTGTTTATTAGCTATCGTAAGCCGCGTATATATGTTGATCGTTCAATTACGCCAGTCAAAACCATTGACCTAGACAAGCCGCTGAAAGTGACCACGCAAGCAGAATATGATCTTAAAGCCGATGCTGAAGAACTCAAACAAGAAGCTGAGAATGTGCCTTATATCTCCAAGAAGACCATGTTTATGGCTGTTCTTGCGATCGCTCTAACCTTGGTTGCACAATTATATTCAGGTTCAATGATTCTCGGTGGTTTAGTTGGTTTTGCTGTGTTGTCCGCGTCAGGTATTTTTAAATGGCAAGATGCTGATGACGTGTTCGTGCAAGGCATGCGGATGATGGCACTGGTCGGCTTTATCATGATTTCTGCGGCAGGCTTTGCCTCAGTGATGACCCATACTGGTGACATTACTCATCTGGTCAATGGGGTGGTGCATATCATTGGTGATAACCATGCATTAGCTGCGTTCCTGATGCTCTTTATCGGCTTATTCGTGACGATTGGTATTGGTTCATCTTTTTCGAGCGTACCTGTACTTGCAGTGATTTACGTCCCTTTATGCGTACAGTTTGGTTTTTCACCATTGGCAACGATTGCACTGATTGGTACCGCTGCGGCATTGGGTGATGCTGGATCTCCTGCATCTGATTCGACTTTAGGACCAACAGCGGGTTTGGGTGTAGATGGTCAACATGATCACATTTGGGATACAGTTGTGCCGACATTTATACATTTTAATATCCCATTGCTTATTTTTGGCTGGATTGCCGCAATGATTTTATAATACAAATGGCTCGTTAAGAGCCATTTTTTATGGCTGCTTATTTTAAGAATTAAAATATAAAAAATATCAGTATTTGACATTTTTTGTCTCTTTTTTAATCTAATTTTATAATGTGGTTTTAATATTAAGTTTTGTGTGATTATATTTTTAAATTCATCTAAATTTAATTTTTCTAAAAACTTTAATTGATATTTTGCAATATCTTATTCCGATGAAAATACTAGGTTTTATAGTGATTTAACTTGATTGAAATAGTCTGAATTAATAATTTTTACATATCTTAACAATTATATTTTATTAATATTCAATATATTACAAAATAGATTTAAAAGGTCGGAATTAATAAGTATTGCATAATGTAAAAACCCGTGCTTATTATGTTGAACAAGAACATAAATTGTTAAAGAGGTTGTTTAAATGTTAAAGAAAGTATTGGTTGTTGCATTATTGGGGTTATCTTCAACTGCATTTGCAGGGGGCTTTCAAGTTAAAGTAGGTGCGAGTTTAATTGATCCAACTGCGGATGTAACTTTAAAGCCAGGTGCAACTGTAAAAGGGGATTATGAATTTGCCTTTACACCATCAGTAGAATATTTCTTTGGTGAAACGCCATTCTCAGCTGAAATTTTATTGGCAACACCAGTGAAGCATGATGTTTTACTCAATGGCGAATCAGTTGCCAGTGTTCGTCATTTGCCACCAACAATTACCGCGAAATATAACTTTAAAAACTCAACTCGCTTTACGCCATATATTGGTGTCGGTGGTACAGCATTCATCCCATGGCATGAAAAGGGTGTTGCGAAAGATGTAAAAGAAGCATTTGGTTTTGCCGGTCAGTTAGGCTTTAACTTCCAGCCAGCCGATGCGAAAAACTGGGGTGTTTATGTTGATGTGCGTTATGCAGACATCAGCCCAGAAGTGACCTTGGTCGATGGTACTAAATTTGATTTAGATCTCAATCCTGTGGTGTATACATTAGGCTATAGCTACAAATTCTAAGTCGATGAAAGATTGAAGAACCTCACCTTGTGTGAGGTTTTTTCTTTTTGCAATTTGAAATAAAACCGATACAGGCTTCAACACTTGAGTTTTGTATGCTGAGAAATAATCTTAAATAAAAGTGAATGATCCATGATGAAAAAATTTATAAGTACAGCATTATTACTCACCCCATTATTGTTTTTGTCTCAGGCTCAGGCGGCGAGTTTCTCTTGCAAAGCGGCGAAGTTAAAAGCTGAACAACAGATTTGTAATGAACGTAGCTTGAATGATGCCGATGTAAAACTGGCGACGACCTATCAAATTATATTGCATGCTTTACCGATGGGAGGACGCGATGCCGAGAAGGATCAGCAGTTCAAGTGGTTAAAGCAACGTAACTCTTGTGGTGCAAATACACCTTGCTTGAAACGTGCCTATGCACAACGACAACAGCAACTTGATCAGCTGTTACAGACGCGTGTCTTGAGCCAAGGACCATTCTAATTTTCATTTTTGTACGATTTTTAGCTGAAAAATAAAGCTGAAGGATTGAAAAATCCAAGATATACACCATTCATAAATCATTCCAAAGATATAAGCACAGATAAGGAGTGATTTATGAGTGAACAGGTCGCAAAAAATTATAGTTTCCAGGCTGAAGTTGCGCAGCTATTACATTTAGTGACGCATTCACTGTATTCGAATCCTGAAATTTTTCTACGCGAATTGATCTCTAATGCATCAGATGCTTGTGATAAGTTGCGTTTTGAAGGGATTAACCATCCTGAATATTATGAAAATGATCCAGATCTACGTGTTCGCGTTAGTTTAGATAAAGACAATAAAACCTTAACTATTTCAGATAATGGTATTGGCTTGAGTCAACAAGAAGCCATTGATAACTTAGGTACGATTGCAAAATCTGGCACCAAAGACTTTATGTCTAAATTGACAGGCGACCAAAAATCAGATGCCCAGTTAATTGGTCAGTTCGGTGTTGGCTTTTACTCTGGTTTTATTGTTGCCGATAAGATTACTGTTGAATCACGCCGTGCAGGTTCAGAGGCTGCTGAGGGCGTGCGTTGGATCAGTGGTGGTACGGGTGAGTTCGAAGTTCAAGCGATTGAGAAAGCAACCCGTGGTACGGACATCATCTTGCATTTACGTGATGATGCACTCGACTATTTAGAGTCGTGGAAAGTTAAACAAATCATTAATAAGTATTCAGACCACATTAGCTTGCCAATCGAAATGCAAAAAGAAGTCTGGCAAGAGGAAGAAGTCGCTGAAGGTGAAGAGCCAAAAGGCGGTCAAATGGTCAAGACCGATGAGTGGGAAGCGATTAACTCTGCGAGTGCGTTATGGACACGTAACAAGAGTGAAATTAGCGATGAACAATACATCGAGTTCTATAAAAACCTAAGCCACGACTTTGCAGAGCCTTTGGCATGGGCACATAACCGCGTCGAAGGCAGTACCGAATATACTCAGTTACTGTATATCCCAAGCCAAGCTAAACAAGATCTATTTACCCGTGAAGCGAAAGCAGGTATCAAGCTGTATGTAAAACGTGTATTTATCTTGGATGAAGCGGATAATCTGATTCCAAATTACTTACGCTTTGTTCAAGGCGTGGTAGACAGCGCAGATTTACCATTGAACGTCAGTCGTGAACTTTTACAAGAAAGCCGTGATGTAAAAACCATTCGTGAAGGTAATGCACGCCGTGTGTTGACGCTATTGGATGGTTTAGCAAAATCGGAAGATGAGAAAGACCAAGAGAAATTTAAAACTTTCTATACCGAATTTGGTTCAGTGTTGAAAGAAGGTCTGGGTGAAGACACGGGCAATCGTGACCGTATCTTGAAGTTATTGCGTTATGCAACTTCTACTAATGATGAAATCAGTACGTCTTTTGCCGACTATAAGGCACGTATGAAAGAAGGGCAGAAAGCGATTTATTATGTGACTGCGGATAGTTTAACGGCTGCGAAAAACTCGCCACAACTTGAAGTCTTCAAGAAAAAGGGCATTGAAGTGTTGCTCATGGCGGACCGTGTGGATGAATGGGCAATGAATTTTGTCTTTGAGTTCGATGGTACGCCACTACAAAACGTATCTAAAGGCGCAGTCGATCTAGGTGATCTACAGGATGCCGAAGAGAAAAAGGCTCTAGAGCAAGCTGCTGAGCAGTTTAAGCCTGTGGTGGATCGCTTAACGACATCGTTAAAAGACAAAACCAAAGAAGTGCGTGTAACGACACGTTTGGTGGATTCACCAGCATGTTTAGTGACCAGCGAAGGTGAGCTTTCTCCGCAGCTGATCCGTATGCTGAAACAAGCAGGACAGGCGGTGCCAGAAATCAAACCGACTTTAGAGATCAACCCAGAACATCCATTGGTGAAAAAATTAGAAAGCTCTGCACAGTTTGATGATTTGGCCAATGTGATCTTTGATCAGGCGGTAATTGCTGAAGGCGGCTTACCAGAAGATCCTGCAGCCTATGTAAAACGTATCAATAGCTTGTTATTGCAATAAGTGATTTGACCCAAAAACCTCTACTTCGGTAGGGGTTTTTTTATTTGTATGGATAACTTTAAAGTTATCCACAGTTGTGTTGATCTTTTGCTCAGAAGTGGGCTTCAAAGCTCATCTGATAACTAAAATGATTGTCCTGTTTATCTGCAGGGACATTTAAATAATTTAGATCATTTTGCATATACAGCCAGTTACGCCAAATGGGCCGTTTCCATGAAAAATACGGACCCCATTGATTGACACGCAGCTCTTTATTTTCATATTCCCCCTCACTGACGATGCCATAACTAAGATTATCTTTAGATAACAAATGCAGTTTCTGAAAGGTGCGATTGCGCCATGTATAGTCTTCATCTTGGGCTCTGGACAGATTGAATTGTGTCGATAACAAGCTTTGCTGCTGAAATTTCTGCGTTAAATTGAAATTGGTTTCGGTGTAGTTTTTACTGCTTGAACCATAACGAAAGATTTGTGCAGTATCCAGATTCAGCCCTGAGGGTAGCAGCCATTGTTTCTTGGCAAGAAACTGCACATAAACATCCGTATTGGAATTTGAACCTAAGTCCAGATCATTGCTAAATGGTAACCAACTCGAAATAGTACTCCAACCGGCACTGAGTGGGTTGGTCGTACTTATATTTTTATGAGTCGTGTGTTTGCTATTTTTCCCCAGCTTTTTAAGTGCTTGAGGTTGTTGTGCGCGTAACCATAATGAGTCATCACCGAAAACCGCCATCAATTCCTGACTCAATTGTGCATCATTCAGTTGATCAGAATAATTTTCATGGGCGAGCTCACAAGTGAGTGCATCTGTAGATCGGGGTGTATGATAAGTATCAGCATTTTTATGTAGTGACGTACGCGTAAAATGCCTGCTTGTAGGCAATAGCATTGGAAAGAAGGGTGTGAGGAGTTCACCGAGGCAGAGGCTGCCTACCATCAAAAAATACCCAGCCGTAGCGTATCGTTGATACATGTTAAAGTGAGGAAAAATAAAGGAAAATAAGCATAGCAGTTTAAGCTTAATGCTTTATTTACTCGATTAAAAAAAATTGAAATGACTGATGCCCAATTACACATGCAATTGGGCATCAGTCATTTTAATCAAACATTAGAATAAAGTTTCCAAACGGACAAATGTACTGACGAAATGATCACGGTTTTCACGATGATCATTAAAATAATTGAGATCACCCTGCACATAGAACCATTCACGCCACAGCGGTTGTCGCCATGATACGAATGGCCCCCAACTATTTAAGCGCAGTTGATCATTGTTGTAGTAACCGCCCGTATAGATACCATAATTGAAGTTGTTATGGGCAAAGAACTGATGCTGGCGAAAAGTCCGGTTATCCCACCATAGATCATCATCCTGCTTATCTGCATAGGTCAGGCTAAACTGATTGGAGATGAAGGGCTGATTAGGACGTGCATGAATCAACTCTAAATTAGTACGCAGATAATTTTCACTTTTACTGCCATAGCGATAAATTTGTTCTGCGTTAAAGCGGAAATCATTGCGTAGGTCCCAGTGCTTCTCAGCTCTTAAGCGGGCATAAATATCACTGCCTGAACGAATACCAATATCGGCATCGGTTTCAAAAGGAAGTTTCTTTGAGAAATTTGACCAACGTAAGGCGAGGGAACCGTTACTGTCTCGGGTTTGTCTGGAGTCGAATTTTTTATTTGGATCTTGATTGGGTTGATTATTGGTATTGGCGACATTATTTTTAAACTCATCATCGAGCGAGTCATCACCAAATACCACACTGACTTTTTTCTCTAAGGTTGGTAATTTAATTTTACCGCGAATACGAGGTTTAACTTCATAGTTATCATACTCATTCCAGTAGTTATCCAGCATCACTCGAATGGTCGCTGAGGCCGGATTTTCAGGATCGACGTCGCCAAACCAATCATCAATTTTGACTGAGGTACGATCAGTCCACTCTCGAATACTACGCTGCTTTTTGTCAAACCAGGTTTTATCTTCTGTTTCTGCCGTTGGCGGAACAGTGACTTGATCTGACTGCTGTGGAAAAATAGTAGGCGTGGCATCGACCCAACGTGGAATATAGTCCAGTGCATTTTCCGAAGTATTTGGTACCGTTGAATTTGCAGCATTATTCGGCTGTTGATCCAGTGTTTGAGTATTAGTTTCTGCCTTGGTCACACTGATCGTACCCATCGAAAGTGTTAACAAAGCAAAAAAGATACGTATTGGTACCATTTGCTGTAAATTGTTCATAATGAAGACTTATATATTGTTCTTATGTTAACTTTTGATGATTGAGGCCATAAAAGCAAGCACTAGACACAAAAAGCAGCAATTTAACCAAGTAAAAATGCTAGAAATCATAATGGTTTAGTGAAATACAGCTGCATTAGCTGATCCCAGTCCTTTTGGAAAAATTCAGCCAATACTCGAATGACAGCTTGAGGCAGCGCATCTAAAAAATATGTAGTTGACTCAGTTTAAGATGATTCTGGCAAGGCACTATTTTCTAAGGCTTGATACAGATCATGGACAGAGATTGGTTGCGGTAGGCGGCTAATTACCTGACGAATCAATTGCCATGTATAGCCATCAGCTCGGTCTAATAACAGATAAGGATAAGCTTGATCTTCATTGGATAGTTTGACGCGTTCTAATCCGTGAATGACACGAATCTTCTGACGTTCTCTGAGTAAAATCACAGGGGTAAGGAAGGTTGCTGCTGTTTCCTCAAAGGGAATGAATTTCTGTGTGTTGATAAATGATGCAGGAATATAAGGGTAAACCCGTTGATCGCGTTGCCAGACCAAGGTGCCATTCATAATGCATTCATTGAACAAGGTTTCATGCTGATGATAATGTTGTTTAAAATTATTCCAGCTGGTTTGATGAATGGAACTGGTTCGGGTATGCCGCTGATCGGTGTAGGCCTGTAAAATCGTCGTTGCGTATTCAACACTATGTGTTCCAACCAAGACCACATAATGTGAAAATTGGCCTTGTGCATACAGCTGCTCAGCAATGAAAATCTGTGCTGATCCCCAAAGCGGTTGTGCTTCATTTTCGGCTTTTAAATAAAGCCAATCAATTTTTATATTTTGATCAATTTCGTTATGTAGATCTACACGATACAAAGATGGAAAGGTGCGAGGATCTAGCCGCTCCAATTTGCAAAGCAAACCATCCAAATTAAAATCATTCAGTGTCAGTGGTTTTGCCTTATTGAGATTTGCTGACGGACGCGTACCTGATCTAAAACTCGGTTTGACGCGTGTTGCTGCTTGAATGGAAGGAGTCACGTGTGCAGGTTGAATTTTTTCTTGAATAATTGCATCGAGTTGTGACTGAAATTTGGCTGTTTGTTCTTTAATAATCGATAAGCTGTCTTGACTGGTTGCTTGTTGCTCGGTTGCAGTTTGGATCGGCTCTAAAACTGGAATCAGATTTTGTAACTCATGATCTGTTTTAACATATTCACTGGCATGTTCTTGTAGCCATAGCAAGGCATCTTGAGCTGAGTTCAGCCAAGGGCTTTTCAGGAAGGATAGTGCAGGACGAATCACCCAAACTTGCCAGTGTTGCGCTTGGCGCAACGCCGCCCAACCCATATCAGCCGAAGCAAACAAGGCATTTTCCACACGGCCCATAAAGTTATAGGTTCCACGATAAGTCATGGCATAGCCATAATGAGCTAAATCATCGCTCGAAAACTCTTCATTGAGGATAAATTCTTTATAGGGGGTAAGTTGATCCTGAAAATTAGGATCGTCGCAAGATGCGCAGATGTCTTTAATGCGTTGTTTTGATTTAGCAATTTCAAAAAGTGATGTTTTATCATCATTAAGCCCGTCGACGAGGGTTTTGAGCTCATCAACCAAGAGTGCTTTCTCTAATACGTCCATCTATTGTTTCCTTAGAGATAGGCTTGAGCCTGTTTTAAATCATGAATAAGGACAAAGTGACAGCAGTTTCTAACAGTTTTTAATCGGTTATAATGGATAAAGTATGCTGTTTTACGCCTGTGACAAACAATTTGTGATATTGATGCATGCTTACATTTTAGTCTAAAAAGATTGTCACTTTATGACGATTATAGAAGAAAAAGAGGCAAAATCTATAGTGGGGAAGTTAGTAGAAAATCTCATTTGTATCGCTCAAATCGAGATATGGGTCATGGTTTCTCATTGAAAATAAAAACATTTTAAAATAGTGAATCGAAGAAGTAGATCATAAGATAAAACTTTATCTATAAATTTATGCGTGAATTGTGATCACTTTCACATATCCCTTGATGAAAAGCTCAGCAAATGAAAATATGTCACGATTGAAATAATGGTGACTGTCGATAAACGGTATTTATTCAAAGATAAAAGACTGAAATAAAAGACAATTAACGATAAAAAAGACCGCCTCCATAGGTTTGTGGAAGCGGTCTTTTGATCAAGCGAAATTAAGGCTTAATTTCGCATTGATCATCATTACATTGAGCTGCATCAGTTTGTTCAATTTCTTCAGTTGATTCTGACTGCGCTTGTTGCATCGCCTGTAAGAAAATCTCACGGGGTTGAGCACCTGAAAGAGCAAGTTTTTGGTCAAAGACAAAGAAAGGAACACCTGTCACTTTCAATTGTTCGTGTGCAATCTGTTCATCGTGATGAACAAAATCAGCGAGTTCATTGGTATCTAGCACATACTCAACTTCAGCATTATCTAGGCCAATCCGTGAGGCAATTTCTTCCACCACTTCACGTTCGCCAATCGCCAAACCTTCTGTCATATATGCATGGAAAAAAGCTTCTTTCGCTTCATTGCCCAAGCCTTTGCTTTGCGCAAGGTGAATAATACGATGTGCATTGAAGCTATTGCCTGAATTGGCTTTTTGCCATTGGAAGTCGATGCCTTCTACTGCTGCCATGGCTGCAACATTACGCTCCATTTCTTCCATTTCCGCATAACTACGGCCATATTTTTGCGCTAAACGTTCAGTATTTGAGGTCTCATGTTTAGCGGGTGCATTTGGGTCCAGTTCAAAGCTATGCCAGTGAATGTCTAGCTCAATACCAGCTTCTTCAGCCACATGTTCAAGACGTTTTTTACCAATATAACAAAACGGACAGACCACATCTGACCAAATATCTACACGCATGGTGGATCTCTTCAATTCTCGTTAAACAGATAATAGGGGCGAATGTACAGAATTTAAAGCGATGAAAATGTAATGCTCCGTTACGAGAAGTGAAATAAAAAGGTATATAACTGCATGTGTTTTATAGATTAAACTCAGATTAACAACATAAAAAATATAATTATATTTGGAGGCACTATGCGCCGTTTTTTATTATTTATTACCGTTGTCGTGCTGTGTATCGGTTCTTTCTTCTTTTATCAGCATACCTTGAAACAGCGAGCCATCAATAGTCAGCAAATGTTTGAAGTGGTGATGGCTGAGAAAATGCGTACACTTTATGATCAGGCGCAAGACTGGTCCACACCCGTGCAGCTAGATATTCATGATGATCGTTTAGCGGGGGATTATAAGTTGATGTCCGAGTTTCTACTCAGTTATTGGATGCAAAATGTAGAAGCTCGCAATCGCTATTTACGAGAACTCAAAGCAGCCAATTGGGATACTTTTTTAGATGTTGAACGCTTGGACCAAGACCGCAAGCAAAACTATAAAGAGACTGAGCAGATGTTTGTAAATGTCCGTAAAGCATCGGCTGAGTATGAGCAAGCAAGGCAACAGATTCAGACCAGTTCCATGCAGCAGGCAAAAAGTTTGGCTATCCATAATGAAATGAGAAGCTCACTCCAAGCAAAATTAGAACATAATCTGAAAGCGGACAAAGCGCATGATATTTTCCCGATTGAGCAGCAGATTATCGAAAAGGCACAGGCGATGTTTGATATGCTGAAAAAATATCCATGGCAAAGAAACGATAAAACCATTCTGTTTGCTGAAACAACACAGGTGAAAAAGTTTAATACGCTGTATCAAGATGTTTTAAAGCTGAATGCCAAGATGGAAAAAATTAAGAAAAATAATGTCGAAGCTTTAGAGGATGAGCTGTAACCGAGATTGATAATGCACAAATATTGCAGTATGAGCACAGGTAGAAGTCGAACAAGATGAATCTATGGCAGTTATTTCATAAAGTTAAGCCGTTTGTACTCCCCTATAAATGGCTGGTTGCAGTGACCTTAGTCCTGACCTTAATTGGTGCCTTAACCGCTCAGGTGAATGCGTTAACCCTGCAATATGCTGTCGATCAGATCAATGTTGTGGTTGAATCAGGGCAGGGCCTAAATGCAGGCTTGCATATCCTGATCACCATCAGTGTGATTTTATTGAGCAAAGAAGTGCTCAATATTTTCATTCAGTTTGGGCAGAAATTCTTTGGCGAAAAATTAAGGATTCTGATCTCACAGGATGTGGCTCAGTCGATCATCGTCAAGTTTTTACAATATCGATTGGCGTTCTTTACGCAGGATGATAATCAGGCAGGAAAGTTACAAACCCGTATTGATCGTGGTATTGGCTCGATTACTCGGCTGGTGCAAATCTTCTTTATTGATATTTTTCCGTTGTTTAGCAGTGCAATTATTGCCCTGTGTTTGATGTTCTATGCCAACTTCTGGATTGGTTTAGTGGCCTTAAGTATTGTGCCGATTTATTTCTGGATTACCTTTAAACAGGCGCAGAAACTGAGTGGCACACGACGTAATTTACGAGATGGGCGCGAACGTAAAAGTCAGGGCACCTTGAGTATTATTCAGTCGATTACAGTGATTAAATCATTTAACCGTGAACAGATTGAGGCCGAAAAACAGCTCAGCTTACAAAAACAATTGACCCAAGATCAGATGCATACGCGCCAACTCAGTTTCTTGTTCGATGGACTTAAAACCTTTATTGAACAGATTGGCGTGGTGTTTATCATTATTTTAACCGCCTATTTCGTTTTGGTGGGGGATATGAGCATTGGCATGATCATGTTCCATATTTTGTTGTTCAATAATGTCTCTGCACCGATTCGTTCCTTACATCGTATTTATGATGAAGTGAATGATGCCATGATTTATGCGGAAAGCTTTTTTAAGATATTGGAAGCTGATGATGAAATTGAAACCTCTGGCGAGCTGAAACCTCAACCATTAACAGGTAAGTTTGAGTTGAAACAGGTCAACTTCTTTTATCCCAATGGCTACCATGCACTGAAAGACATCAATTTAACCATTCAGCCGAATAAAATTACCGCGTTGGTTGGCTTGTCAGGCGCAGGTAAATCAACCTTAATCAGTCTGCTGGATAAATTCTATTTGCCTCAGTCGGGAGATATTCTACTCAATGGAACGTCATTGACCGAGATCGATACTCAATATCTACGCGACCACATTGGTTTAGTACTGCAAAAAAATCATATCTTTCAGGGCACGATTGAGGAAAATATCCGTTACGGCAAGATGGATGCGACACAGGATGAGATTATCCTCGCTGCAAAAAAAGCGTCTATCCATGATCAGATTCTCAAGTTACCTTTGGCCTATCAATCTGATGCCTTGTTACTTTCAGGTGGGCAACAACAACGGATTGCGATTGCACGCATGTTCCTGAAAAACCCACCGATCATCTTCCTGGATGAACCAACTGCCAGTTTGGATGCAATTGCAACTGAGCAAATCAAACACAGTCTGGATGAGATTAAGCAGGGACGCACCGTAATTATCATCTCACATAATCTTTCGCAAATTATCGATGCGGATTACACCTATGTTATGCAGGATGGCATGATTGTAGAACATGGTGAACATCATCAACTTTATCAGCAACAAGGTACGTATAAGAACATCTTTGATGCGATGGCCAAGAGCTTAAATATCGAAAAAATTTCCAAAACCTTTGAAGGGGATGATGAAGAGGAAACGCATAGTTAGTCACTTCATCATCTTATTACAAAAGTCTTTTTAGAGATTAATCAAAAATTTTGTCCGCAGCTTGGAAAGGGAGGCTGACTACGTCAATTGCGACTGCAAAAGGTAACAACACCAGTTTTTCAAAGGGATTCAAGCCGGACTTGGATTTATAACTTTCTTCTTTGTTGGTATATATGGTGACTTGATAAGCTTTGCTTAACGCCTTTAATGAGCTGAGATTGTTGGCTGCTGGATACACCACACCTGCCAATTTAATGTCAAAACAGAAGCGTTGCGCTTGCATACGCTCATCACTTGAAGACGAACATTCTTTTGCACCATTTTCAATAAAAAACTCAAGGTCTTTCTTGCTTAAGTCTTCTTTCAATTTCACATAAGAAAGCGGCAAAGTCCCTGAAAAATGACCATCATTTTTTTCTGAATAGAAATTGAGATCACGGGTGATTTGAATATTTTTAGGATCAAGCTTACTGATTAGCGTAACGAACTGAGTCCCGCCCTGAGTGAGGATATAACTTTTCTGTTGGCCTGCAATCACGATGCTGTCTTTAGGCAGGTTTGTAGCATTTTGCGCAGGACGGCCAAAAGCGACGACATTGTCTTCAACCAAAGTCACTTTTGTGGTTCGAGTATAACTTCGATTGTCTTTCTTGATCAGGGTTGAAGTGGCACAACCTGTAGAGAGTACGGCTATCGTTGCTAGTGCAATTACTGTCTTTGTTTGTGATGTAAACATCCATGTGTTCCTTTTATTTGAAAGCTTAGATCTGTGCCTTAGATTGAATTTAAGGTTGTAATCATTTTATGCTGAGGATTGATCATCTTAGGGCTGATAAATAATACCTAAAACTTTTGCGGGCAATGCAATTGCATCAAGGGTTAAAGTAAAGGGCAGCAGAGGTAAATTAGCTAGTTTTTCTTTAGTCGATAACTGAACTTTGCCACTTTTATAGTGAAGGTATTGAATTTTAACTCGATAAGGCTTGGAGAGTGGTTGTAATGATTTAAGGTTACTCACCGCAGGATAAACAATGCCTTCAAGGCTTAATTCAAAGGTATGAGGATTCTGCTTGTCGATACAGTGACAAGGCGCTATACCATATTGCTTAAATAGTGCTTGCTCTTTTTCACTGAGATTTCCATTTGGTGGCGTATACGCGAATCTAAATTGACCTCTAAAACGATTGCTATCAGGAGCTGGGGCGATAAAATTTAAATCGCGGCTGATATGAATATACGCTGGATTGAGCTGGCTGATGAGTGCAATGAATTCTGCTCCCCCTTTGTTAATCACATAGCTATATTGTTTCCCTGCAATGATAATGCTATTGGTCGGTTCATTTGGCAGGGGACTGGATGGTTTACCAAAGGCAATCACTTCATCTTCGATTAATGTTGTCCATTCATGACCAGATTCATATTTTGTGTATAAGTCCCGTGTGGTTTCACCAATGACTCGGTTACTTGCACAGCCTGTAAGGACTAATCCAGATAATAAACAGCAAATAAATATTTTATGATTCAATGTTTTAAAATTCATTCTTTCTTTTTAGAACTGATTGGATAAGAAAAATGACTATAAACAAAAATCTAGGGAATAGGAACTACATGCTTAAATTTGTCTGACTGGTAAAATATCCTTTAGCCTGAATCCAGATTTGCATGATCTTTACCGTTTATCTGACCTCTACTGAATCAAACATCACTTTGTTGTAGCCTATTAAATAGACACTTTTATTTAACTCAATCTTCTTATGGATGAGGGATGTTTGGAGCAAGAGATGAATTTTCTAAAACGATCCGTCCTGATCACTGCATTGGCTTTTACAGGTTTGCCGATGGCCTATGCGAATGAAGCAGACGTTACTTCATTACCGACCATTCGCGTCATGGCTGAATCTGAATTGCGTGAAGAAGTGGGATTTGTGCCTTATCAGGAAGATAAGCAAGTCCGCCAAGCACTGCAACACCGTGTCTATAAAATCCACAATGATATGCAGAATGCTGGTGTAAGTGAAAGTCCACTGGTCGTGAATTACCAACCTACGGCAGCACAGCCTGATTTGTCTCAATTTTCACCAGTGTTACAGCAATATATTTTAGCGGTTGCTTCTGGTTTACAGTCTTCTGACCCGACTAATGGTATTTTTAAAATGCTGGAACCTTTGAATATTAATCGAAATAATATTGATGGGATTCGTAATGGCACAATTAAGTTAAATACCGATGATATTTTGCGATTACAACAGCAAATTCAAGATGGACTGAGAGGCTTTAAACAGCCTTATTAAGTTATCTTATTAAATAAAAATCCCCGCAGAGTGCGGGGATTTTTATTTCTCTCAGTGTCGATTAAACACGTTCGATAATGGTCGCGATACCTTGGCCAAGACCGATACACATCGTCGCAAGACCGATTTGAGTATCTTGTTGTTCCATCACGTTCAACAATGTTGTTGTGATACGCGCACCAGAACAGCCCAATGGGTGACCCAATGCAATCGCACCACCATTCAAGTTGATGATGTCTTGTTTGTCATAAACGCCTAGACCTTTCATCACTGATAAGCCTTGAGCAGCAAATGCTTCGTTTAATTCGATAGTCTGGATATCCGCCATCGTTAAACCAGCACGTTTAAGCGCTTTTTGAGTTGCTGGTACTGGACCATAACCCATGATTGCAGCATCACAACCTGCGATTGCCATTGAACGAATCACGGCACGTGGTTTTAAACCCAATGCTTGAGCACGTTCAGCAGACATAAGCAACATTGCAGATGCGCCGTCAGAAAGAGCAGAAGAAGTCGCTGCTGTTACTGAACCACCTTTAGGATCGAAAACTGGTTTCAATGCTTTGAACGCTTCAAGGTTGGCATCAGCACGAATTACTTCGTCGATGTCGCAAAGGATTTTGAAGCCATTGGCATCATGACCTTCAACACCCACGATTTCGTTTTTGAAACGACCTTCTTGTGTTGCAGCCCAAGCACGACGGTGAGATTCAACACCGAATGCATCTTGTTCTTCACGAGAAATACCATTCATGCGACCTAACATTTCAGCGGTTAAGCCCATCATGTTAGATGCTTTCGCATAGTGTTTAGATGCTTCTGGGTTAAGATCGATGCCGTGCATCATACCTACGTGGCCCATGTGCTCTACACCACCGATGATGAAGACATCACCTTGGTTGGTTGCAATCTGTGCAGCAGCCGTGTGGATTGCTTGCATAGAAGAACCACAAAGACGGTTTACTGTTTGGCCGCCAGCAGTTTTTGGAATATCAGCCAATAAACCAATGTTACGAGCAATGTTCATACCTTGCTCTAAAGTTTGGTTTACACAGCCCCAGATTACATCTTCAACTTCATTGGTATCAAACTGGTTACGAGCAACAAGTGCACGTACTAATTCAGCAGATAAACTGTCGGCACGTACATTGCGGAACATACCGTTACGTGATTTGCCCATGGCAGAACGAACGCCATCAACAATCACAACGTCACGTGGATTTAAAGTAGCCATTCACGTCGCTCCTTAACCGTAGAATTTTGTGTTGTTAGCAGCCATGTCACGCAACATTTGTGGCGCTTCATAAGCCTTACCTAAGTGTGCATATTTGTCGCAAAGCGCAACGTATTCAGCAACACCTGTTTGGTCGATGTAACGGCATGGACCACCACGGAATGGAGGGAAACCTACACCCATGATCATTGCCATATCTGCTTCAGAAGCAGTTGCAACGATGTTGTCTTCTAAGCAACGAACTGTTTCGTTACAGAAAGCAAGCATCATACGGTCAATAATTTCTTGGCTATCAAACTCGCGTTTTTCACCAGTCACGAACGGTGCAATGATTTCGTATGCTGTTGGATCAACAGTTTTCGCTTTCTTACCTTTCTTGTCTAACACGTATTTGTAGAAACCAACGTCATTTTTTTGACCAAGACGTTTTGCTTCATACATTGCTTCGATCGAACCTTTGTAGTCTGGCTTCATACGGTCAGGGAAACCTTCAGCCATCACTTCTGCGCCATGAACACCTGTATCGATACCAACAACATCGATCAAGTATGCAGGACCCATAGGCCAGCCGAATTTCGCCATCACATTGTCCACTTGTTGGAAATCCGCACCATCTTTTACAAGCAGGTCGAATGCACCAAAGTAAGGGAACAATACGCGGTTAACCAAGAAGCCTGGGCAGTCGTTGACAACGATTGGTGTTTTACCCATTTTTTGAGCAAGTACCACAGTTGTTGCGATTGCTTCTTCAGAAGTCTTCTCACCACGAATAACTTCAACCAGTGGCATCATGTGTACTGGGTTGAAGAAGTGCATACCAACGAAGTTTTCAGGACGTTGTAATGCTTTCGCCAAACGAGTAATTGAAATCGTAGAGGTGTTAGATGCAATGATCGTGTTTTCACGAACATGTTTTTCAGTATCAGCAAGAACGATTTCTTTTACTTTTGGATTTTCAGTCACGGCTTCGATCACGATATCCACTTCTTTAAACTCGTCATAGCTTAAAGTTGGACGGATGCGAGCAAGTGTTTCACCCATTTGTGCAGGTTTCATTTTCTTGCGTTCAACTTGCTTGGTCAGTAAGCCATTTGCTTCTGTCATACCCAATGCAAGTTGTGGGTTACCAATGTCTTTCATGATGATCGGTGTACCTTTGCTTGCCGCTTGGTAAGCAATACCACCACCCATGATACCAGCACCTAATACAGCTGCTTGGTTAACAGGATGAGCACCTTTCTCATATTTCTTCGCAGTTTTCTTCACCACTTGGTCATTGATAAATAAACCAATCAATGCACCTGCTTGTGGTGTAATTGCTGCTTTAGCAAAACCTTGTGCTTCAGCTTTTAATGCATCATCACGTGTTAAGCTTGCACCTGCTTGTAAAGAATCAAGCAATAACTTTGGAGCAGGGTATTGTGCAGGATTTGCTTTCGCAAGGACCGCACCTTTCGCTGTATTGAACGCCATCATTTGTTCAAGCGGGTTCAATTTAATCGCATCTAATTTTTCTTGACGCTTTGCTTTCCAGTTCAAACGACCAGCAAGTGCCTGCTTAACTAAATCAACAGCAGCTTCTTGAAGTTTGTCAGCAGCAACAACCGCATCTACCGCACCATCTTTTAGTGCAGCAGCTGGTTTTTTAGGATTCGCCATTGCCATCCATTCAACGGCATTGTCGATACCAATAACACGGCTTAAACGTACGCTACCACCAAAACCAGGATAGATACCGAGTTTGATTTCTGGTAAGCCAACTTGCGCTTGTTCTGACATCACACGATAGTCACAAACCAAGCACATTTCAAAACCACCACCAAGCGCTGTACCATTGATTGCAGCAACTTTAGGTAGATCTAAATCTTCAAAGCTGTTGAAGACATCATGTACAGGCATAAGCCAATCAACAATCGCTTGCTCACCCGCAGCGAAGTTATCGCCAAATTCAGTGATATCAGCACCAACGATGAAAGTTGATTTGCCAGAGGTAACAACTAAGCCTTTAATATCGTTATTGGCTTTCACTGCAGCAATCGCTGCTTGGAAGTCTTCGATGGTTGCACGGTTAAATTTATTAACCGACTCACCTTGTAAGTCAAAGCGGAATTCTGCAATTCCGTCCGCAAGCATTTGGACGGTAATGGCATTGCCAGCGTGGATCATGCCTGATCTCCCTTGTTGTGGAGGATTCTGAGTGGATGTCATAAAGCGTGTGTGCGCTTAAGCACACAAAAAAGCTTCGCTAATCTTACGATAACTATATCCAAAAAGGACATAACAAGTTGTATCAAGCCGTGACGCTAGGGTCATCAATTTATTGTAATCTTGGACTTGAACTGCTAAAACATGAATAAAAATAAATTTTTCGATTGAAATAGCGTAGTTACTCATTGATTGTAATAGAGAATTCAAAATCTGCTGTTACTCAGGTTAAATAAAGCAAATTGGTATTTACATCAATAAATTTGTTAGAATAGTAGGCTTATTTTTTGAGTGCGATTTTGAAATTTGGTTATCAAACTGGCATTTGGTTTTCAGCTAAGAAGATAGAGTAGTCTATGATTAAGTGGATCATATTAGCGATTTTTATCATTTCGGCGTTATATATTCAACGCCGCGGAAAAGTAAAACATTCGTTTTACCGTCAATTTTTTGACCATTCTACGATTCTCGCACCCATTAACTTTTTAATGTACATGTTTTCTAAAGTGCCGAATCAACCGTATATCGACACCCAACATTTTCAGGACTTAAAAGTTCTAGATGAAAATTGGGAAATGATTCGTGACGAAGCTAAAGCTTTGTATGACAAAGGTGGGATTAAAGCATCCAGTAGTTATGATGACTTGGGTTTTAACTCATTCTTTAAAACAGGCTGGAAACGTTTCTATTTGAAATGGTACGACTCAGCACATCCATCGGCAGCTGAGCTTTGCCCAAAAACCACAGCATTGCTTAAGACTTTGCCTACGATTAAAGCGGCAATGTTTACAGAGTTGGCACCAGACAGTCGTTTGGTACGTCATCGTGATCCTTATGCAGGTTCATTGCGCTACCATTTAGGTTTAATCACACCGAATGATGATCGTTGCTTTATCGATGTTGATGGCGAGCGTTATTCTTGGCGTGATGGTGAAAGTGTTGTGTTTGATGAAACCTATATCCATTATGCTGAAAATACCACAGACCAAAACCGTATTATTTTCTTCGCTGACGTAGAGCGTCCTTTAAAAACACGCTTTATGGAAAAGTTTAATCACTGGTTTGGTAAAAGTGTGATGACGGCAGCGAGTTCACCAAATGAAGCGGGTGACCAAACAGGTGGGTTAAATAAAGCGTTTGGTTATATTTACCAAATCCGTATTAAAGCGAAAGCTTTGAAGAAATCGAATCGCTCACTGTATTATTTTTTGAAGTGGTTCATCATGCTCGGCTTGTTCTTCCTTATTTTTATTCGTCCTTATGTATTTTAAGTTTGAATAAGATAGAACGCCCGAAAGGGCGTTTTTTTATTGGAGATGACTTAGAATATTTTAATTCATTAAATTTGCTTTGAAGAAAGATATGCAAACGTTTCGTTCCAAAATTGATTGGTGGTTCTGGGGTGCAGTGATCGCAACAACGGGTTTATTACTTAAGTTTTTATGGACGATGTATGTGAAGGGGACAATGCAGGAATATCCTGAACATGCCGTACTTTATTTTTTGACAATTGCCATACTCTGGTGGCCGATTTTCAATACACGCTATATTGTTACGGAGCAGCATCTAATCATTCGTTCACTGTGGTTCAAATGGCAAATCAACAAGTCTGATGTGAAGAGAATTTCATCTACACACTATTTCATTTCTTCACCAGCTTTATCTTTGGATCGTTTAAGAATTGATTATCTGAAAAATGGTGAGACAACGCATATTCTGGTGTCACCAAAAGATAAACAGGCCTTTTGTAAGGCTTTAAATCAATCCATGATGGATCATTAACTCAGCTATAGTGCGTGCCTTTACAGGATATCCACATTTAAAACTTGAAAAAAATTAAGCAAGCATCACATCATGTGGTGTCAATAGAGAGAATAGGCACATCGTGAACCCAAACGCTCGAGAACACATTGAAAAAATACTTGCTCACATGACTCAGTTACCTGGCGTTTATAAAATGCTCGGTAAGGATGGAGAGTTACTATATGTGGGCAAAGCTAAAAATTTAAAAAATCGTGTATCGAGCTATTTTGTTAAAACCATTGAGCATCCTAAAACACAGGCCTTGGTTTCACGTATTTATGATATTGAAAGCTTGGTGGTGCGTTCCGAAACAGAAGCCTTATTACTCGAACAGAATCTGATTAAGTTACATCGCCCAACCTACAACATCATGTTGCGCGACGATAAATCTTACGTCTATATTTTTGTCTCATCAGATAAACCCTATCCGCGTATTGCCAGTGGACGTGGCAAAGGCAAGCATCAAATTGGTAAGTTTTTTGGACCCTATCCAAGTGCCTATAGTGCGCGTGATACGCTTTTAGTCTTACAAAAACTGTTTAATGTCCGCCAATGTGAAAATAGCTATTTTTCACAAAGAAAACGTCCGTGTCTGCAATATCAGATCAAACGTTGTACCGCACCTTGCGTAGGCCTGATCAGTCCAGACGAATATAAAGAAGATGTTGATAACTCCATCCGTTTTCTACAGGGTGATACCAAAGAGCTGAATCAAGAGCTGATTGGAAAAATGGAGCAGGCGGCTGAAGCACTGGAATTTGAAAAAGCTGTTTTCTATCGTGATCGCTTGGCTTTGCTGCGTGAAGTTCAGGCACAACAAGCTGTTTTTAAAATCAAAGGTGAAGCCGATATCTTAGCAATTGCCTACCAAGCTGGAGTGACGTGCGTCCAAATTATGTATGTACGTAATGGGCGGATGCTGGGTGGAAAAAGCTATTTCCCAGATATGTTGGGTGATGATTTGGGGCAGATGCTCAGTGACTTTATCGCAAACTTCTATTTCCAAGTGGCGGATGAGGTTCCAACAGAGTTGATTGTCAATGTTGATGTGCCTGACAAACTACAACTGGAAGAGGCATTACAGCAAACCTTTAATAAAAAGGTCCAGATCAAGCATAAAGTGCGTGAGACCCGTGCTGAGTGGTTAGAGTTGGCACAAATGAATGTGCAACATGCCATTAAAGGCAAACTCAGTAACCATCTGGAACTCAATGAGCGCTTTCATCAGCTTGAACAGGTGGTGGGGCGTCCAATCGATCGGATCGAATGTTTTGATATCAGTCATACCATGGGCGAAGCGCCGATTGCATCTTGTGTGGTCTTTGATCAAGGCGGGGCGAGAAAGCGCGATTATCGTCAATTTGCCATTCAGGACATTACTGGGGGCGATGATTATGCTGCAATGCGGCAAGCCCTGACACGCCGTTATAAAAAGAATATGTTGCCAGACCTGCTATTGATTGATGGCGGTAAAGGACAACTGCATATGGCGATGGAGGTGATGCAGGAACTAGAGTTGGATGCATTTATGATCGGGGTTTCCAAAGGTGAAGGACGTAAGCCCGGTTTGGAAACGCTACATTTTACCGATGGCACCAAGATTCAACTTCCAGAAGATCATAAAGCTCTACACCTCATTCAACAGGTACGGGATGAAGCGCACCGTTTTGCAATTACCAAGCACCGAGCCAAGCGGGATAAACGTCGGAGCAGCTCTGTATTAGAGGCGATTCCTGGCTTAGGGCCGAAACGTAGACGAGATCTTTTGACCCATTTTGGTGGGATACAAGGTGTACTCAGAGCATCGGAAAAAGAGTTAATGCTCGTTCCTGGTTTAGGAGAGGTTATGGCAAGAACGATTTATAAAATCTTGCATGAGTAATTTGACCGATTGACCAAAACTTCCCAATACTGTTGTATCAAAGATCATTCACAAATGACTAAAAACATTCAAAGATAGGGATGTTTTGAGGATCAAGGAAAAACAATGTCATTGCTTCCGTTATATCAGCAGGTTGAACAACAGGAATGGATTGATATTCCATCGGGTTGGTTACAAGGTCGTACCGTGTTTGGTGGTCTGGTTGCAGGATTATTGATCCAGAAAGCCCTTCATGCTGTTGATGATGCGGCAAAACAATTACTCAGCTGTAATATCACTTTTGTCGGGCCTGTTCAGGAAGGGCGAGCGAGACTCAGTGCTGAAATATTACGTGAAGGGAAGTCTGTTACCACACTGGAAGTCAGGTTATGGCAGGATGATGCGGTTCAAAGTATTTTAATTGCCAGTTTTGGTACACAACGTGATTCGCGTATTCATGTACAGAATTTGCCGCAAGTTCCAGATTATCCAACACCTGAGCAGCTTGATAAGACCTTCTATCTTGAAGGGTTGATGCCTGAGTGTTTACAGCAATTTGAGCTTTGCTGGGCAGAGGGTAGTTATCCAATGGCAGGCAGTAAAGTGCCAGACTTTGGTGGATGGAGCCGCTTTGCACCCAATTTTCATCCGAATCGTGACATGCAATTGGCCGATTTATTTGTGCTAATGGATGTGTGGCCGCCGGGTGTTTTGCCAATGTTTAAGACTCCAGCTCCTGCAAGTTCACTCACGTGGCAAATTACCTATCTGAATCCGATTTCGGATCAGATTCAGGATTGGTTTAAATATAAAGTTGTGACTGAATATGCAGAACACGGTTATTCAACTGAATATGCGTATGTTTGGGATCGTAAAAACCAGTTAATTGCGGTGCTTAGACAGACAGTTGTAGTTTTTGCCTAGTCGACACTACGGTGCATTTCGTATAAAGTTGCTGACACATGAATACAATCTCAGCATATCCTTTGTGCAGTATGCATATTTGATGCGAACAACATGGCGGTGTTTATGAGCACAGGGCAGATCCTGAACATTCCTAATATTTTAACTTTGGCACGTATTGCCTTTATCCCTGTATTTTTGGTGATTGCTTATTGGCCACCAGCAATTGGGATTGCTGAGCATCATGGGGGAATGATGCGCCATCTGGTACTGACTGCAATATTTATTATTGCTGCAGTAACCGATTGGTTTGATGGCTATTTGGCGAGAACTTTAAACCAGACGTCTGCTTTTGGTCGCTTTCTTGACCCCGTTGCGGATAAGTTAATGGTTGCCGCAGCACTGATTGTATTGGTGCAATGGCAGCCGACTATTTCAATGGCTTTCGCTGCGATTGTGATTATTTCTCGTGAAATTACTGTTTCTGCATTGCGTGAATGGATGGCAGAGTTGGGGGCACGTACTAATGTAGCAGTCTCGACCGTGGGGAAATATAAAACAGCTTTTCAGATGATCGCCATTAGTGTGTTTTTGTTGAACTGGAAGCCTTTGGAAATCTGGGCTTATGCGTTGCTTTACGCTGCGGTGATACTTACCCTTTGGTCGATGTTTATTTATCTTAAAGCCGCTTGGCCGTACTTAAAACAACCCTGATAGTTTTGTATATTTGACAAAAAAGGCCTTCTGTTGAGAGGGCTTTTTTATTGTGCTATAAAAAATCAGACAAGAAAAAAGCCCATCACAAAAATGAGCTTAGTTCTCTGAGGAAAGTCATGCTCTTTTGGGAGAGTATGCTGAAGAACATAATCATAATATGAGAATTTATTGCAATTTACAACAGTGAAAAATGTAAATGTTTTTTAATATTCTCAGCTTTGATTATTTTGAATTTCTGAAAGCGTTGCAAATTTATGCTCGATTTGAGTTGCATTATTTTGCAAAATTTCAATTAACTTTTGAATGTTGATGAAATCAAAACGATTCTTCGAGGCGACTAAAGTGAGTGCAATCGGGGCTTCTTTACTTGAAAATCGGATAGGAACTGACAAGCTGCAAAGCTGAGGATCAATCTCACCTTGTGACAGGTAGAAACCTTGCTTTTTAATTTTCCGCATGTGTTGAATGAACTCATCTTCAGTCTGTGCAAATCCGACTTGAGCCAATTCTTTCGAAAACTGCTGATAATAGCCTTGAATACGTTGCTTGGTTAAATGTGCAATGACAATTTTAGGAGAGGCGCCGATATAGACAGGTCGTGGGCAACCTCGTCCAAAAGAAAGGAGTTCTGCATCTTTAAAGGTTTCATGATGTAGGTCGATACAATAATCATGATTTAAATAGGTCAGCAAACAGCACAGTTCGGTACGATCTACGATATCTCGCATAAAGGGAATACTGATCTGAACTAGAGGGTCGGTACTATGCGAAATATAGTCTAAAACTGCAATTTTAGAGCCAAGTGTATAGTCGCCAGAAGTGCCGCTGATTCGTTTGAGCATATCGGCAGAAACGAGTTCTTTTAGATAACGATAGGCTGTTGGTTTGGAGAGGCTCAGCTCATCACAAATGATATCGACATTGATAATCGGACGTGAAACTGAAAATAAATCCAGCACGGTGAGAATTTTACCAAAACTCGAAATTGCCATGATGAGTTGTCTACTCCTTAAAAAATAACGTGAAAACCGAACTTTTATTGCTTTATAGCAGAAAAGCGCAAGGTCGTGAATGGACTTTTAAATTTGATCATCCGTGGCTAATAAATTAACGACTATCCTGAGAAAATGAATTACTTTTATTGGGATTATTCTAAATTAAAATTAAAAATTATCAAATAGTGATAATTTATGTTGACTATTTCACTCTATTTTGAAAAAATTAGCAACACAATGTCTTATTGGGATAATTATTTTTAGGATTTCTGGTCTAAAAATACCCAACATTGTGTATCACGCCCAATCCTCAGCTTTATTAATATCGGTTGCCCTGATTCGAATTTCTCAAATCAGTCAGGACGAGTCGTCACTTTTTTAGTGACGTAAGAATGGTAAGGCTGAATCTGAATTGAGACACGTTCATGCTATTTAAACAGTTGTTGGCTTTTAGACCGAGTCGACTCGACCTCATTTTTGCGTGCAAAACATTTGTGGCAGGTATGCTGGCACTGTTTATCTCGTTTGAATTAGATTTAATTAATCCAATGTGGTCGATTGGTACAGTCTTAATTATCGCCAGTCCGTACTCGGGTATGGTGTCTTCAAAGTGTGTCTATCGTTTGGTGGGTACTATTGCAGGGGCGATAATTGCTTTATTGCTCACACCGCATTTCATCAATACGCCGTGGCTGTTCACCATTATTTTGTCGTTATGGGTGGGCTTTGCTTTATACGTATCATTGCTTGACCGTACTGCTCGTAGTTATGTCTTTATGCTGGCAGGCTATTCAACGGCCATGATTGCCTATAATGCCATTACCTATATCGACACCTACAATATTTTTGATATTGCCTTGGCACGAGTCTTGGAAATCTCAATTGGCGTGATAGCAACGGCAGTGGTATCGGCAACTTTCTTTCCAGTTCATGTTGGTGCAATGATCAAGCAGCGTGTCAACAAGACCTTAAGTGATCTGGAAAGTACTTTTGAAAGATTAATTAAAGTTCAGGATGAACCTGAGAATTACACTCAGGTTTTGTCGGTGATCACCCGTGATGCTTCAGATATTCATGCCTTGGCAGTACATCTGGCGTATGAAAAAGGTGAACTCAATGGTATGACCAAACCTTTGCAGGAAATGCTTCATCAGGTTTCATTGGTGGTCGCCAATCTGGTTGCATTGTCTCAGCGAGTCAAACAGTTACAGCATATGCAGTTGGTTGACCTTGCACCGCATTTAAATCGTATTCATCAACATACACTGGCATTTTTAAAGCAGGAAAGAGAGTTAGTTCCAAGCGATTTACAAGAGCTTCCTGTAGGTTTTGAAGAGGATTTTGCTGAACTGATTGCGATGGCATCATCTGAACAACAAATCGTGCTGGCTGCATTGAAAATGGATGTTCGGCATTTTATTGCCAATATTTTGGCGGTGAAGTTGATTTGGCAGCAGATCCAACAAGGTCAAAAAGATATTCCAGCTGAGATTACAGCAATCACAACCAAATATCCGAGTTTGCATCGCGATCATGGCATTGCGATTCGTGGTGGGATTAGCGCGGTATTGATTACCTTTATTGTGACAGGGGCATGGATTTTATCGGGTTGGAAAACAGGTTTTATGATGGCACAAATGGGTGCGATTACCGCCTGTATTCTGACGGCTTTGGATAACCCTGTACCTGTACTCAGAATCTTTATCTGGGGCAGTGTTGTCTCGGCAGGTCTGGTGTTTTTATACGCCTTTGGCATTTTTCCGCATGTGACTCATTTCTGGCAGTTAGCTTTAGTACTCTTTCCTGTATTCCTTGTGGCCGTGACGATGATGGCGAATCAGATGTTGATGCCGATCGGGATGGTGCTTGGGATTAATACCATGATGGGTTTGAACTTGCATAACCAATATACGATGGATGCGGTTTCTTATCTGGATGGCTCTTTTGGGATGATATTAGGGGTTTTGGTGTCTCTGATTGTCATTAATTTGGTCCGTGCAATTTCACCAGATACCAGTGCAACGCGGATTTTGGCTTTACATTATCAAGCGATGCGACAAACTCTGTATTTGTCTTATGGCAGTGATTTTAAAATCCATTTGCGCAGTATGTTAGACCGTGTCGGGGTATTGAATACCAAGATGGTACAAAATCCTGAGATTAAAACTGCGATTCAACATGCGTTGGTTGAAAGTAGCTCGACAGTTGATTTGGTACGGTTACAAGAAATTAGCCAGAAGTTACCCCAACAGACAGCGCTGCAAAGTGAACTCAATGTATTGCAGCAGCAACTCGCTGACTATTTCTATGCCCAAGAAAAACAGCTGTCAATCAATCATTTCCCAATACACATTGTGCAGCAAATAGAACGTTTGCAGCGTATGGCACAACAGGTTGAAGATGTTCAATTGCACCAGCGGCTGTTGATTTCTCTCAATAATATTTGCGAAAGCATTGGTCATGTCTCAACAGAACAGATGTATTCGGATATATACGGCTTAGGTGTATCTCATGGGTGAAATTAATGTTTATGGGATTTATATCCCAATCCTTTTGGTGCAAGCCATTATTGCCTACGTGCTGTTCAAGTTGATGAGTCCTTTCATTGACCGTGCGGCAATCAAGGGCTGGATCGCCTTACCGAGTATTTTCAACCTATGTTTTTACTTTGGTTTATTGCTTGTGGTGCATTGGTTGTTTGTGTGGCTGTGGGCTTAAGGTCTTTGAATAAATGCTTATTCTGAAATTTAATGATTTAAAAGAAAGTGGTAGAGGTGATGAACATGAATGCATTTGATGTGCGAAAAATCATACGTCCGATTGTATTGATACTGGCAGTTCTGATTGCTGTATATACGGTGGTGCATTTATGGAATTACTACAATGCTGCTCCGTGGACGCGTGATGGTCGTATCCGTGGTGATGTGATTCAGGTTGCATCTGACGTCAACGGCTTAGTCACCGAAGTACTGGTTCAAGATAACCAGACGGTGAAAAAAGGGCAGGTACTTTTTAAAATTGATGTGGCACGTCAAGCACTGGATGTTGAGCAAGCTAAATCAGATTTAGCCAAAGCCAAAGCAGGTCTGGCACAAGCACATGCCAATCTAGCGGGTGCAAAAGCCAGTTTGGTCAAGACTGAAGCGAATAAAAAGCTGGCAGAAAGAAATGCAGCTCGATATGCAAGCTTGATGGATGGTGCGATTTCAAAGCAGGAACAGGATCAAGTATTTGCTGTGCGTGATCAAGCTGTAGCTGAAAAAGAGCAACTGACGGCCAATATTGAACAAGCCAATGCTGCCATTCAACAACAACAAGCCTTAATTGAGGTTGCGAATAGTAACCTGCATTTGGCGCAATTGAATTTACATCGCTCGGAGGTGGTTGCTCCAGCGGACGGAACCTTATCAAACTTTGATTTACGCGTGGGTAACTACGTCAAAGTTGGGCAAGCGGTTGCAGCACTTTTAGATCGCCAACAACTTTATGTCGTCGGTTACTTTGAAGAAACCAAATTGAATCGTATTCATGTCGGTGATTCGGCAACTGTCCAATTGATGGGTGATCGTCAGCAGATTCGCGGACATGTACAAGGCATCGCCACAGGGATTGAAGATCGTGAACGTTCAGGCAGTTCTAATCTGTTGGCAAATGTGAATCCAACCTTTAGTTGGGTGCGTTTGGCGCAACGTGTACCAGTGAAAATTGTTTTGGATGAGCAACCGCATAATCCATTGGCTTTTGTTTCTGGACGTACCGCAACGGTTAGAATTATTGAAAAATGATCTTATTCACTTGCGCTGAGCGGCACGGATGCCGCTATGTTGAAAGAACTGGAGTGCGATTTTTTTAAGGCGTAATCCCAGCAGGATCGTGGTACCAGCTTTGAATCAGTAATGCAGCGGCAAAACTATCAGCGGATAAGCGTTTGGCCTGACCTTTATTTTGATAAAACTCAAGTTCTTCTCTCGCTTCACGTGTAGTCAGTCGTTCATCCACCATCCAAGTTTCGATATTGGTTTGATGACGTAAACGTCGGGCAAATTTACGGGCACGAGCAGACAGTTCAGATTCACTATCATCCATGTTCAGTGGTAAGCCCACTAAAAATAATTGAGGTTGCCATTCTTTGACGATCTTTAAAAGTTTATCCCAATCAGGAATACCATCTTTCATTGTAAATAATGGCAGGGGATTGCTACTTTCAATACTGGATTGACCGATTGCCATCCCCATTTTTTGGGTACCGAAATCAAAAGCCATAATCGATTGAGCATTTTGCATATTAGGCATGACCAATCTCAGACGCCAGCCAAGTACGGTCTACCCCGATTTTTCTGTAAGCTGCATCCCAGCGGTCGTCATATGGCAGATTAAAAATCAGATCCATGTCCGAATCGCAAATGAGCCAGTCGCCACGTGCAATTTCTTCTTCAAGCTGATTTTTGCTCCAGCTCGCATAACCCAATGCGATTTGATAACGTCCGACACCTTCATTATGTGCAATCGCATCCAAGATATCTTTGCTGGTGGTGATACAGACGTTCTCACCCACTGCAATTGATGAATGCCATGTCGGTTGGCCTGTGTGTAGAACAAATCCTGCTTCTGGACGTAATGGACCGCCCTGCAAAACAGCATGTGGCTGTACATTGTCGGCATCAATCTCTAAATCATTGAGTAGTTCTTTGATTTGTAGGTCAGATGGGCGGTTAATAATAATGCCTTGAGCACCGTCTTCGTCATGGCGAGCAAGATAAATGACGGTGTTTGCAAAGCTGTCATCTGCCATGTCTGGTGGAGCGATGAGACAACGGTGAGTTAAGTATTGTTTCGTCACCTAGGCGGTTCTCCATCAAAAATTGTGCTGATCTATCTATATAGGTTCTTTTTATCAACATACAAGAGTTAATCGGATTTCGCCAATTATTTTCTAATATTTTGTAACAGGGTCAGGCAGATTGAAATTTGAGCTGACGTAATTGTTTTGCGTGTTGCAAGGTGGTTTCGCTGATTTCAACACCACCCGACATACGTGCCAGCTCTAAAATACGTTGATCTTCGTCAAGCTCAATAATGGTACTGCTTGCAGGATCGGTCTGCTGTTTCTTCACCAATAAATGTTGGTCAGACTGCGCAGCAACCTGTGCTTGGTGAGTTATACACAGCAATTGTACGTGTTGGGCTAAATCCGCCAACAGACGTCCAACCACCTCAGCCGTGCCACCACTAATCCCCACATCAATTTCGTCAAATACCAGTACTTCAGCATCCGTTTTTTCGGCATTCATGACCTGCATCACCAACGCAATACGTGAGAGTTCGCCCCCTGATGCAACACGTGCAAGTGGCTGCGGTGGGATCCCTTTATTCGCGGTAAATAACAGCTGAATGAAGCTTAATCCTTCTGCATTGGCAGCTTCTTGTGGTTCAAACTTAAATTCGAAATGTGCTTCAGGTAGTGCTAGCGGTTTAACTTGTTCGGTTAGTTGTTTGGCCAATGGAATTGCAGCTGCACGACGAATATCATCTAAATGCTGTGCTTTCTGCATAAATGCTTGATAAGAAATTTCAACTTGTTCGGCTAAGGTTTCTGGATCTTCAAGTTGATGTAATTGTTCTAATTCTTGCTGCCAAGTTTCGTATTCTTGTTTCAGTAATTCAGGTTGAGTACGGTGCTTGCGTGCTAGGCGATGGAATACTTCTAAAGTCGCATTCAACTGTTCCATACGCTCAGGATCAAAGCTTTGGCGATCAATAAATTGACGTAAGCTCGCCGTAGCATCATCGATTTCGCTTTGGGCATTCAATAATGCATTATAAATATTGGAAAGTTGTTCACTGCGACCCGCATGAGATTCTAAGCGACGAATGATCGAGGCAACTTCTTGAGTAATATTTTGCTCCGCTTCATCCAATACATTTAGGCTATAACTACAGTCCTGCATGATATGTTCGTGGTGACTCAGACGATCAAATTCTTGTTCAGTTTCTCGATAATCTGTTTGAACCACGTCCTCAAGTTCTTCGATTTGAGACTCTAGGTTTTGTATTTTTTGAATCCGTGTGGCTTGAGCATCCAAAGCCGCTTGATGCAGCCGAATATTCTTTTGCCATGTACTATACGCTTCGCGTACCGCATTTGAGGGCTCAGCAAAATTATGATAACGGTCTAACCAGCGTCTCGGATAAGGCGGTTCTAATAACTGTTGTTGACTGTGTTGACTATAGAGCTGTACCAGCAAACGTCCAATTTCTTTGAGTTCAGCTAAACTACTCGGGCGGCCATTAATCCAGGCCTTGCTGCGACCTGTAGCAAAAACCACACGTCTTAAATGAATTTCACCTGAGTCATCATCCAGTTCGTGTTCCGTCAGCCAATGTGCTTCGGCACTTTCAGGCTGATAGCTAAATACTGCAGTGATGTCTGCTTTATCTGCACCGTAGCGCACATAATTGGTATCAGTACGTTCACCTAAGCAGGCAGACAGGGCATCTAACAATAATGATTTGCCCGCGCCAGTTTCACCAGTCAGCACATTGAAGCCTTGTTCAATATCTAAAGCCAAATGGTCAGCGAGTGCAAAATTAATTAAAGTTAAATGGGTGAGCATAAACGCATCCAATGCACAGAATCTTTTGCTTAAAGATAGAGAAGTTTTAAAGTTGCCACAAGAGTTGAATGTAGGATTTTCCTGATTTACTGAGCAGATAGAGGGTTATTTCGTTATGTATTTAGCTGCTTGATTTTTTCTTCAGCATTTATATGGGTGAGCTAAGGTTTTGCGCTTGGGCAATTTGTTTGGTTTCTTGTGCGCTATCTGGAGAATATGAGCCATATATGGCGTAAGTTCTTGCGCTCAGGTAAATATTATTTCCTCATCACTTGCAGCATAGCTACTCGTCTTCTTGCGGAACTTGAGTCGTTCCTCAGGACAAAGCTTTACTTTGTTCGTCTGAGCACTCGTAACATAGTTACTCGTCTTGCGCCCAGACCGCTTTTTATGATTTGTTTTTTTCTCGCCACTCGTAGCATAGCTACTCGTCTTGCACTCGGACAAAGTTTCACTTTGTTTTTTCCTCGCTCAGGTATGAAAATTGCTATGTTTAGCCTAGAAAATGGATTGATTAGTTGTCACGGCGCAATTAAACTACGTCCAGCATAATTTAATATAAATGCGGCATTATTTGGAGAGTACGCATGAGTTCAGTGCAATTTGATCATGTAACGGTCATTAAGAAATCGAATGTGTATTTTGGTGGGGCATGTATTAGCCATACAGTACAATTTGAAGATGGTACAAAAAAGACTTTGGGTGTAATTCTACCTACTGAACAGGCTTTAACTTTCGAAACACATGTTCCAGAACGTATGGAAATTATTTCTGGTGAATGCCGTGTCAAAATAGCAGATAGCACTGAAAGCGAATTGTTCCGTGCAGGTCAGTCTTTCTATGTGCCTGGTAATAGTATGTTCCACATCGAAGCGGATGAAGTACTCGATTATGTTTGTCATTTAGAAGGCTAACTTATTCCCTTCTAAATCGAGTACACTAGAGTCAATAGAAATCCTGTAAAGACATTTTGCAGGATTTTTTTATTAAGTATTCTTGCGGAGCTATAATCGCTCCTCACCTGTAAAGTCGCTTTGCAGGATTTTTATTTTTCGTTGATATGAAATTGTTAGAGGTCGTTCATGGCTAAACCTGAATATTATTATGGCGTTCATTCGGTGGAGTCATTGTTGGAGTTAGAGCCTGAACGCGTTTTGACTTTATTTACCTTGAAAGGTCGTGATGATCAGCGTTTGCAAAAGATTTTGCAGCTGGCAGAACCTTTTGGGATTAGTGTTCAAAAAGCCAGTCGTGACAGCTTAGAAAAGCTGGCAGGTTTGCCATTCCATCAAGGAGTGGTTGCCGCTGTTCGTCCACATCCAACCTTAAATGAAAAAGATTTGGATGAATTGATGCAGCAGTCACCAGATGCTTTGTTATTGGCGCTTGATCAAGTGACTGATCCGCATAATCTCGGTGCATGTATTCGTACCGCAGCTGCGATGGGTGTTCAGGCGGTGATTGTGCCACGTGATCGTTCAGCAAGTTTAACACCAACAGCACGTAAGGTTGCGGCAGGTGGTGCTGAGAAAGTTAAGTTTATTCAAGTGACCAATTTAGCGCGAACCTTAGCACATTTAAAAGACAGCACACATACCCGTGTGATTGGCACCATGCTGGATGAAAAAGCATTGCCGATTCATCAATGTGATTTCAAAGGTCCTGTGGTGATTGTCATGGGCGCTGAAGATACAGGTCTTCGTCCGATTACCCAGTCACAGTGTGACCATACCGTGTATATCCCGATGTCAGGTGATCTACAAAGTTTGAATGTCAGCGTGGCCACAGGTATGGCACTTTATGAGGCGTGTCGTCAGCGTAGTGCTGTATAATTGAGCCAACAAATGTTGGCAATGTAAACTCAGATGACCGTCCGTACACAAGGCTATTTCTTTGTCTTTATTACCATGTGCATTTGGGGAGGATTCACCATTTTCTCCCGTTTAAATGCACATTGGCATGTGAGTGTCTGGGATCTGGTGGCAATGCGCTTTGCAATTGCCTCCCTGATTTTAATACCTGTCTTGATCTATAAAAAAGATTTTACATTTCTATGGGATACTCGACCCGTCATCTTGGCGCTCATAGGTGGCTTGGCTTATTGTTTCACCGTCTATACTGCTTTTTTACATGCACCTGCTGCACACGCTGCTATTTTTTTAAATGGCTGCATCCCACTCTGTACAGCCGTTGCGGCCTATCTGCTATTCAGACAACCCTTTGATAAACACACATGGTTGAGTCTAATGATCATGATGGCTGCTTTAATTCTCATGAGTTACTTGATGTTGCATGACCAAGCGTCAGCATTGGGATGGGGCGATCTGTTACTTTTCATCAGCGCAGTATGGTGGGGAATATTCACGGTGTTGCTGAAACAGTGGAAATTATCTGCTTGGCATGCAACCTCCGGTGTGGTGATTTGGTCAGCCGTGATCTACTTGCCGATTTATCTTTTCTTTATTCCCAAGCATTTTCATGATGCAGCACCTCTACATCTGCTGATCCAAGGGCTATTTCATGGCATTTTGGTGGTCATTGTTGCCACATTGACTTATGTTGCTGCAATTGAGCGCTTAGGTGCGTTTAAAACAGGCAGTATTGTGACTTTGGCACCCTTCATTGCTGCTGTTGTGGCTGTGCCTTTACTGAATGAACCATTGAATGCAGCTATTATTTGTGGCTTGATCGGGATGGGTGTGGGTGCCTTACAGCCATGGCGTTGGTTTCGTAAAGACACCTTGGCTACTCAACTTGCTAAACAGAAAAAAGGCTAGAAAGCGTGTTCTGCTCGTTGTAAATAACTGAAGTGCAAAGGTTTGAGTTGTTGATGCAGATGCTCTAATAAACCATCATTCAGTGCAATATCATTGGCTAATTGTTGTTTTTGAGCACGTGGCATTTGTGCTGCAATAATTTTTCGAATCTGTTCTTCAGTTTGTCCATCCCTTTGGCCTGCGCGTTGCAGTTGAGTTTGTTCATCAGCATCGATCAGTAATGTATGTTGAACCAATTCATGTTGATTAGTCTCAAACAACAGTGGTGAGACTAAAATTACATAAGGACTTTCAGCATTTTGTAGTTGCTGAATAATCGATTGGCGAATGGCAGGATGGGTAATTTTTTCTAAGTTTTTACGCGCTTCCGGGAACTGGAAAATATGCTCACGCAGTGCACGTCGATCCAGTTGACCATCTTCCAATAACACCCAGTCACCAAAGCTTTGTTGAATCGCTTGCAAGGCGGGTTGACCTGGTTCTACCACTTCTCTTGCGACAATGTCAGCGTCAACGACGGTGATACCTTGAGATTCAAACCATTGTGTGGCCGCAGATTTTCCACTACCAATACCACCCGTAATGCCCAAGATAAAACTCATATTAACCGCCTAGATAGACCTTCATAATTTGATCACCCCATAAAAATGCAATCCAACCTGCAATTGCAATATAAGGGCCAAATGCGAATGGCTGATTTTCACCACGCATTTTCATAAAAATAATACCAATAATTGCACCGACCATAGAAGAGAGTAGCACAATTAAAGGCAGTAGCATCGGCCCCATCCATGCCCCGAGTGCGGCTAAGAGCTTGAAGTCGCCATAGCCCATGCCTTCTTTGCCAGTCACGAGTTTAAAAATGTAGTACACAATCCAAAGGCAGAGAAAGCCGATGAGATATCCCCAAATTGCAGCACTTGCGGTGGTATAAATGGCATAGCTATTGATCCCAAGGCCCAAAGCGGCTAAGGGAAGAGTAAAGCGATCAGGTAGTAATTGGGTGTCAAAATCAATAAAGGTTAATGCAATCAATACCCAAGTGAGGACTAAACCAAACAGCATCTGTACTGTTGCGCCAAATACGGCAACAACAACCAAAGAGCAGAGCATGGTTAGCAGTTCAATCAGCGGATAGCGAATACTAATCGGATTTTGGCAGCTCCCACATTTACCACGTAATGCTAGCCAGCTAATCACGGGGATATTCTGATACCAACGAATAGGTGCGTCACATTTAGGACAGGTTGAAGCAGGTTGGCTTAAGGTCAGTTTACTTTGATCAATGATGGGCTGTTCAGGATGTAACAGCATTTGACATTCTTGCTGCCACTCTTGTTCCATCATGCGAGGAGTACGGAAAATAACAACGTTCAAAAAACTGCCGATGCATAAACTAAAAAGCCCAACCGCAAGATAGAGTGCAGTTGGGTTCTCAATAAAATAAGAAAGGAATTGTTGCATAAATCTTAGACCACAGAACCCATTTGGAAGATTGGTAAGTACATGGCAATTACCAGACCACCGACTAAAACACCTAAAATTGCCATGATTAAAGGTTCCATCATTGAGGTTAAACCATCGACGGCATTATCAACTTCATTTTCATAATGCGTTGCCACCTTATCCAGCATACTGTCTAACGCACCAGACTCTTCCCCAATTGCAACCATTTGAATCGCCATAGACGGAAAACGGTTGGAAACGCGCATGGCAAATTGTAATTGTTGGCCTGTAGCAACATCTTCACGAATTTTCATGACGGCTTCTTCATAGACGACATTGTTGGTTGCACCCGCAGTCGATTCAAGTGCATCAATCAGTGGCACACCCGCAGCAAATGTTGTGGCTAAGGTACGACTATAGCGAGCAATAATCGCTTTATAAACCAGATCTCCAAAAATCGGTGCTTTCAGTGCCATTTTATCCAAGAGATCTCTGAATTTCTTACTCCGTTTTTTAGCTTCCAAGAAAGCCGCAATAACTGCACCAATGACGATGATCAAAATAAACCAATATTCTTGCATCCACTTCGACATATTCACCACCATTTTGGTAAAAGCAGGGAGGTCCGCACCAAAAGAGCTAAATAAATCTTGGAACACGGGAACCACTTTGACCATCAAAATAATGGTGACGACCACCGCGACCACAACCACGGAGATTGGATATTTCATCGCTTTTTTAATTTTTTGTTTGAGTAATTCGCTCTTCTCTTTATAAATTGCCACGCGATCGAGCATGGTTTCAAGTGCACCAGATTGTTCACCTGATTCAACCAAAGAGCAAAATAAATTATCAAAATATTGTGGATATTTTTTCAGTGCGCCAGCAAAGGTATTACCCCCTTCAACTTCGCCTTTGATACCAAGCACTACCTCACGCATGGATGGATTTTCTAATCCCTCAGCGACAATTTCAAAGCCTTGTACCAGTGGTACACCTGCTTTCATCATGGTTGCCAACTGACGTGTAAAGATGGTGATATCGAGTGTGGTGACCTTTTTCTTCATCAAGCCTTCGAGAATGTTTTTACGCTTTTCTCGAATATTTTTGATGGTCACGCCTTGTTTACGCAAGGTGACTTTCGCTAAAGCCATATTACGTGCTGGTAATTCCCCTTTAATTTTTGCTCCTTTCCGGTCGACCCCGTCATAAGCAAAAGTTGGCATCATTTGCGCTTTTTTAGCTGCCATGATTATTAATCCTTTTTATTAATTTTATTCACTTGTTACTCGGTTGATCTCTTGCAAAGAGGTAATTCCTTGCATGACTTTTTTCAGACCTGAACGGCGGAGATTATTAAAACCTGCTTGTTGTGAAGCAGCTGCAATTTGTATTGCATTGCCATCTTCCATAATCAGCCTGGAAATTTCAGGTGTAACCTTCATTACCTCATAAATACCAACACGGCCTTTATAGCCTTCGCGGCATTCAGCACAACCGACGGGCTGAAAAATTTTGAAATCAGGGTCATTTAAGTCATGCTCGGTAAACCCAAGTTCTAAGAGACTTTGTCTCGGTATCTCAATGGCTTCTTTGCATTGACTACATAAACGGCGTGCCAAGCGTTGTGCAATTACCAGATTGACAGAGGTTGCAATATTAAAAGAAGGTACACCCATATTACGTAAACGAGTCAAGGTTTCAGGTGCACTATTGGTATGTAGTGTAGACATCACCATATGACCTGTTTGAGCGGCTTTAATTGCAATTTCCGCTGTTTCTAGGTCTCGAATCTCACCGACCATAATCACGTCAGGATCTTGGCGTAAGAATGCTTTTAATGCAGCGGAGAACGTTAAACCTGTTTTAGGATTCACGTTGACTTGATTAATCCCTTCTAGGTTAATCTCAACAGGATCCTCAGCCGTGGAAATATTGGTATCTTCAGTATTTAAAATATTTAAGCCTGTATATAGCGAGACCGTTTTACCAGAACCTGTTGGACCTGTAATCAGGAGCATGCCTTGAGGTTTATCCAATGCATCCATAAATAAAGCTTTCTGCTCGTCCTCGTAGCCCAGAGCTTCAATACCAAGCATGGCACTGGATGGATCAAGAATACGCAGTACCAGTTTTTCACCAAATAGTGTCGGGAGTGAGTTGACACGGAAATCAATGGCCTTGGTTTTGGACAGTTTCAGTTTAATACGGCCATCTTGCGGCATTCGTTTTTCTGAGATGTCCATTTGTGACATGACTTTTAAACGAGAAGCGAGTCGGGTTGCCATTTGTAAAGGTGGATTGGCGATTTGGCGTAATACACCATCAACACGATAGCGCACGCGATACATTTTTTCATAAGGTTCGAAATGTAAATCAGATGCACCCATACGGATGGCATCAATCAACAGCTTATTGATGTATTTAACGATAGGCGATTCATCACCTTGAGGTGCTTCGTCGTCGTCTTTGGCGGTGTCTTGATTTACATCGATATCAAGGTCGAAGTCTTCACTATCACCAAAATCAAAACTGCCAGAATCACCAAACTGTTGTTCAATCAGTTTTTCGAGTTTTGTATGTTCAACAATAATTGGTTCAATATTGAGCTTAGTATTGAAGCGAATCGCATCCAGTGCTTCGATATTGGTGGGATTACTGGTGGCAACATAGAGGATTTGACCGCGTTGAATCAGCGGGATCACTTTGTGTTTCTGGATTAGTTTATTATCTGCCAAATCACGCGGCAATAAGGCCGTATCATAAACAGCCAAATCGAAAAGTGGTTCACCAAACTCGGCTGCAATGGTTTCAGCAATGGTTAATGGGGACACCCGATGTTGTTCAATCAAGTGTGCAACGATATCTTGTTGTGCTTTTTTAGCAGTATCGATGGCTGTTTGCATTGTTGCTGTAGGCATGTGCCCATCTTCAACTAACCGTCGAATAAACCCCGAAAACTTTGGAGACGTATGTAATCCTGACATCTGTCCGCCTTATGACAATAAATGTTTATAATATGTATTCTAAAAATTATACTTTTGTTATGCAAAAATACCACTACAGAAAGTGTTGCTTTTACCTTGATTCATAGCCAAAACTTTGAACTGATCGAGTGTTTTGCAAATTAATTTTCTTTTATTAAGCTAAATCTTACCAATAATCAAATCAATTGTATGTAAGTCAGCTTTTTATTGCTAAACGAATGTAACTCTTTCATGAACGTAGAATGCTCACTTTTGTTGATCTTTATGATTTTGGAGTGATTTCTACTCCCCTAAAAGAAAAAACTGAATTTTATAAAAATCCGTGTAAAATATGCAGCATTTTTGAGAAATTAATTAACAGTGGGTGGGCGAAGTATGTCGAACTCGAGCATTACTCCTTGGGTTGTTGGCAATTGGAAAATGAATCCAATGCATGCGAATGCTTTCCAATTAGTAGAAGAATTCAAACAGTTATTACAACAGGACAATATTGCGCCTGAGCAATGTCATATTGGTGTCGCGCCTATCGCGATTGCTTTGAGTCATATTCAAACGCAATTTGAAGATGCGGCGAGAACAATTTATACAGTTGCTCAAGATGTTTCTCGCGTTGCAGGTACAGGTGCTTATACTGGAGAAGTCAGTGCTGAGTTGTTGAAGGACAGTGGCATTGAATTTGTTTTAATTGGGCATTCTGAACGCCGTGAATTATTTGGCGACAATGTCGAAATTTTAAAAGTAAAATTGCATAATGCGTTAAATGCAGGTTTGACCGTGATTTATTGCGTTGGTGAAAGTCTAGAACAACGAGAGCAGGGTGCTGCTGAGCAAGTGGTATTGCAACAAATTTGTGATATTGCGACGGTTGTTCAAGCGGATCAATGGCAAAAAATTGTGTTCGCTTATGAACCAATTTGGGCAATTGGCACAGGTAAAACTGCATCGCCAGCTGACGCTCAAGCCATGCATGCAAAGATTCGTGAAGGTTTAAAACAAATTACATCATATGGTGAACATACTGCCATTTTATATGGTGGTAGTGTTAAGGCTGAAAATGCAGTTGAATTGGCTGCATGTCCAGATATTAATGGTGCTTTGGTTGGCGGCGCGTCTTTAAATGCACAATCATTTTACCAAATCGCAAAAGCATTTGCTCAAAGCAAATAACGAGGAATTGAGATGTATAGTTTTATACTCGTTGTACATATTATTTTAGCAATTTTAATTATTGCATTGGTTTTGGTACAACAAGGTAAAGGTGCGGAAGCAGGAGCATCATTTGGTGGTGGCGGTGCTGCTACTGTTTTTGGTGCTTCAGGTGCAGGTAACTTTTTAACTCGTTTAACCGCGATTTTTACGGCATTGTTTTTTGCAACCAGTTTGACCTTGGCGGTATTTGCCAAAAAGCAAACCACAGATGCATATAGTTTGAAAACTGTTCAAACAACAACATCTGCACCCGTGACATCGCCTGAAACTTCGCCAAATGCACCAAAAACAACTCAATAAGTTGAATTAATACTTTCCTTTTTGTATTTAAGGGACTAGAATGCGTCCCACAAACTGCGGTGGTGGTGGAATTGGTAGACACGCTACCTTGAGGTGGTAGTGCTTTAGGGCGTGGGGGTTCAAGTCCCCCCTTCCGCACCAAACTTAATAACCAGTAAGTTCGGTGTATGCAGTTTTTGTGTTGTTGCGGGATGGAGCAGTCTGGTAGCTCGTCGGGCTCATAACCCGAAGGTCGTTGGTTCAAATCCAGCTCCCGCTACCATTTGATTAAGGTGCAACTTAATCAAGCGGATATGAAAACTTAGATTGACTTTTTTTCATATTTGTATATAATTTTTGCACGTTGATGCGGGATGGAGCAGTCTGGTAGCTCGTCGGGCTCATAACCCGAAGGTCGTTGGTTCAAATCCAGCTCCCGCTACCAAGTTTCTAAAAAGAGGCTCACAATTACGGTGGGCCTTTTTGCACAGTGGGCTATGCTTTTTCTGTGTAATATATAGGGGCGATTGCGCCCTTTTTTATTGGTTGTTTAGCTATCGTGTAGTTGTTCGACATCAATTGGTCAAATAGTCGTGCTTCACTATATGGTTAAGATTGATTGGCTCGCATGAGAGCGACGAGAGTAAATGAAATTATCAAATAAGTCTCAAGCATTGCATGATCTAATCGCACCAGCTGTGGCTGCTTGTGGTGTAGATCTGTGGGGGATTGAGTTCCTGCCACAAGGTAAACGTTCTTTATTACGCATTTATATTGATAAAGCGATCGATGAGAATGTTGAATCTGTCTTAAATGAAGATGGTGAAGTCGAACAAGGGCGTGGTATTGGCGTTCAAGATTGTGTTCTGGTAACACAACAAGTGGGTGCAATGCTTGATGTCCATGATCCAATTGCTGGTGAATACGCGTTAGAAGTGTCATCGCCAGGTTGGGATCGTCCATTTTTCCAACTCAATCAATTGCCTGCGTATATCGGGCAACAAGTGGCTTTACGATTAATTGCTGCTGTCGAAAACCGTCGAAAATTTCAGGCGAAATTACTTTCTGTAGACTTAGAAAACGAAACGATTCAAGTCGAAGTTGAAGGTAATCATGTACTTGAAATTGATAGTCATAATATTGATAAAGCAAATTTAATCTATCAAGACTAATATTAACTTAATTTTATAAGAAATCGGTAGGTGACTTATGGGCCGCGAAATTCTTACCGTTGCAGAAACGGTTAGTAATGAAAAAGGTGTTAGTCGTGAAGCGATCTTCCAAGCGTTAGAGCAAGCACTTGTTGCGGCAACGAAGAAAAAGTTTTACGAAGGTACACGTTCAGAAGAAGCTCAACTACGTGTTGAGATTGATCGTAAAACTGGTGATTACCGTACTTTCCGTCAGTGGACTGTGGTTGCGGATGAAGACCATGAAATGCCAGCATGCCAAGACGCTATTTCTGATTTGGACCCTGCTCAGTGGTCAATCGGTGATGTACGCGAGTTGGAAGTTGAATCAATTGAATTTGGTCGTATCGCAGCGCAAATTGCAAAACAAGTCATTGTACAAAAGATTCGTGAAGCAGAACGTGCATTGGTTGCTGATGCCTATGAATCTAAAGTCGGCGAGCTGATTTACGGTGAAGTGAAGAAGCAGACCAAAGATGGCTTTATCATTGATCTTGGCGACAATGCAGAAGCATATTTAGCGCGTGAAGAAACCATTCACAAAGAAATTTTGCGTCCTAAGCAACGTATCAATGCAATTTTGTTTAACGTGAACCGTGAAGGTCGCGGTGCACAATTGTTATTGTCACGTGCTCGTCCTGAAATGCTGATTGCTTTGATGAAGAAAGAAATTCCAGAAATTTCTGAAGAAATCATCGAAATTAAAGCAGCGGCGCGTCAGCCAGGTGTTCGTGCTAAAATTGCAGTGAAAACCAATGACCATCGTATTGACCCTGTAGGTGCATGTATTGGTATGCGTGGTACACGTATCCAAGCTGTACAACAGGAATTAAATGGTGAGCGCATTGATGTTGTGGTGTGGTCTGACGATCCAGCGCAATATATCGCAAGTGCATTAGAGCCAGCTGATGTATCAGGTATCGTACTTGATGAAGATACGCGTAGTGCAGATATCATTTTTGCGACCAATGACCAGTTAGCGCGAGCAATTGGTTCACAAGGGCAAAATGTTCGTTTAGCATCAGAATTGACGGGTTATAAACTCGACATGATGTTGGAAGAAGAGTATCGTGCACGTCAGCAAAATGAAGCGCAACAATATTTAGACATGTTTGTTTCTCGTCTGGATATTGAAGAAGATTTAGCGATGGCATTGGTTGAAATGGGCTTCACTTCGTTAGAAGAGATTGCTTATGTACCAGCTGAAACATTTGATGAAATCGAGCTTGAAGCTGATTTGGTTGAATTGTTGCAAAGCCGTGCTAAAGAAGCCGCTTTAACGGATGCTTTAAAACAGCAAGAAAATATTCAAGAGCCAAGTGCAGAACTTCTCGGTATGGAAGGTATGACGACTGAGATTGCTTATGCATTGGCGGCGCGTGGTGTGGTTACTGTTGATGATTTGGCAGACCAAGCAACTGATGATATCTCGGATATCGAAGGTTTAGGTCATGACAAAGCGGGTCAGTTAATCATGAAAGCACGTGAATCATGGTTTAACTAGGAGATAATAGATGACGGACAAGTCGATTCAAGAGTTAGCGCTCAGCGTAGAACGTCCTGTAGAGAAACTCCTAGAGCAGGTTCGCGAAGCAGGTCTACCACAGCGTAAAGCAGATGACATTATTACCACTGAACAGCAAGATACTTTGGTCAATCACTTGAAAAAAGTACATGGTCAGGAAAGTGGTAACACAGGAAAGATTGCGTTGAAACGTAAAACAACGAGTACTGCTAAAGTTACAAGTACTTCAGGTAAAGCGAAAAGCATTAATGTTGAAGTTCGCAAGAAACAAGTTTTTGCTAAACCAAACCCTGAATTACTTGCAGCTGAAGCAAAAGCGCGTGTAGAAGCAGATGCAAAAGTACGTGCTGAACAGAAAGTACGTAATGATGCTCAGCAAACTGCACGTCATACAGCGGAACAAAAAGCCAATGCAACTTTAGAAGCAATGCGTGCAGCGCATACTTCTGATGGTGCAGGTCAAGCACCAGCAAAAGCTGCTGTTGTGGTGAAAAAGCGTAATAGCGATAAAGTGATTAAGGCACCTGTTGTTCGATTGACAGAAACACCAGAGCAAAAGAAAGCACGTGAAGAGCAAACTGCTCAGTTGAAAGCGACTGAAGAAGTTGTGCGTCGTAAAGCAGCTGAAGAAGCGCAGCAACGTACACTTGAGCAAATGCGTCAGATGGCATCAAAATATTCAAATGATGATGCAACTGCAACGATCCGTGTGATTGATGATTCACCTTTAGCTGCTGGTCTTGTTGGCCAAGCATATGAAGATTCCTTCAATAAGGAAGACCGTGAAATCAAACGTGGTGGCGCAACTGCAAATCCACGTGCTGGTAAGAAAGGCGGTCGTGGTGGCGATGCTCAGTCTGAGCAAAGTTTTAGCAAGAGTCATCATAAGCGTGGCTTGAAAACTAGCCAAGCCAACAAGCACGGTTTTGAAAAACCTGTTAAAAAGCAAATTTATGATGTTGAGATCGGTGAGAAAATCATCGTTGCCGACTTAGCACAGAAAATGGCGGTTAAAGTTCGTGAAGTCATCAAGACCCTCATGAAAATGGGTGAGCTTGTAACTCAGAACCAAGCCATTGATCAAGATACTGCAGTACTTGTAGTTGAAGAATTAGGTCACAATCCAGTTTTAGTTTCTGATACGCAAGCAGAAGATAACTTATTGGTTGCAGCTGAAGAAGCACGTGGTGAGCAAACAACTCGTCCACCAGTGGTTACGATCATGGGTCACGTTGACCATGGTAAAACATCATTACTGGATCGTATCCGTCGCTCTAAAGTAGCTGCGGGTGAAGCGGGTGGTATTACTCAGCATATCGGTGCTTATCACGTTGAAACTGAGAAAGGTATTATTACTTTCCTAGATACACCAGGACATGCTGCGTTTACATCAATGCGTGCACGTGGTGCAAAAGCGACTGATATCGTGGTACTTGTTGTTGCTGCTGATGATGGCGTGATGCCACAAACAGCGGAAGCAATTGACCATGCACGTGCTGCTGGTACGCCGATTATTGTTGCCATCAACAAGATGGATAAAGAATCAGCTGATGTTGACCGTGTATTAAACGAATTGACCACCAAAGGTATCGTACCTGAAGAGTGGGGCGGTGATGTTCCAATCGCAAAAGTTTCTGCACACTCTGGTGCGGGAATCGATGGTTTACTTGACTTGATCTTGATTCAAGCTGAATTGATGGAGCTTAAAGCTTCAGCAGAAGGTGCGGCTCAAGGTGTGGTCATCGAAGCACGTGTAGACAAAGGTCGCGGTGCAGTAACCTCAATTCTTGTACAAAACGGTACATTGAACATTGGTGACCTTGTATTGGCAGGTTCATCTTATGGTCGTGTACGTGCGATGGTTGATGAAAATGGCCAACGTATTACTTCTGCAGGTCCTTCAATCCCAGTTGAGATTTTAGGTTTACCTGATGCGCCAATGGCGGGTGATGAAGTTCTTGTTGTCAATGATGAGAAGAAAGCACGTGAAGTTGCTGATGCTCGTTCTGACCGTGAACGTCATAAGCGTTTAGAGCGTGCAAGTGCAATGCGTCTTGAAAACATCATGGCGTCTATGGGTAAAAAAGATATTCCTTATGTGAATGTCGTACTCAAAACTGACGTTCGTGGTACCTTGGAAGCGTTACATGTTGCGCTTGATGAGCTTTCTACTGATGAAGTTAAAGTCCGTGTAATCGGTTCTGGTGTTGGTGCGATCACTGAGTCAGATGTTACTTTAGCTGAATCTTCAGAAGCAGTATTGTTAGGCTTTAACGTACGTGCAGACAACACCGCTCGTCAAAAATCTGATCAAGATGGCATCGATATTCGTTACTACAGCGTCATTTATCACTTGATTGATGATGTGAAAGCTGCAATGAGCGGTAAGCTTGCACCAGAACATCGTGAAACGATCTTGGGTGTTGCTGAAGTTCGTGAAGTCTTCCACTCAAGTAAGTTTGGTGCAGCAGCAGGCTGTATGGTACTTGAAGGTGTATTACACCGTAACAAACCGATTCGCGTATTACGTGATGACGTGGTTGTGTTCCAAGGTGAGCTTGAATCTCTTCGTCGTTATAAAGAAGTGGTTGAAGAAGTTCGTGCCGGTATGGAATGTGGTCTTGCGGTGAAAGGTTATAAAGACATCAAAGAAAAAGATAAGATCGAAGTCTATGATGTTCAATTGATTAAACGGAGTCTTTAATGGCGGCTAGCCAACGCTTAAAGCGCATGGCGGATTCAGTACAACGTGAGTTGTCTGAGCTGATCCGTCAGGAGCTTAAAGATCCACGTCTGGGTGGTCTTGTGACCATCTCAGCCGTGAAAGTCAGTGCAGATATGGGATATGCTGAAGTATATGTCACTGTAATGGGCCGTGAACTTGGTGATGACCAAAGTGAAGTAGCAAATAAAGAAACTTTAGATGTATTGAATAAAGCTTCTGGTTTCTTGCGTCATGAATTGAGTCGTCGTATCAAGACGCGTATTACGCCAAGATTACGTTTCCATTACGATAAGACCAATGCCTATGGTAACTATATGTTTGGTCTGATTGCTGAAGCGGTTAAAGATCTGCCTGAACAAGGGCAAGATGAACAAAAGTAAATCGATATAAAAAAGCCACCTTCGGGTGGCTTTTTTATATCTTGGAGTATCTGTATGAAAATATTTAATTTTTTATAAAAATAAATGGTCTTATTTGCTCAAGTAATGTTACTTGTCGGATTGATATCTTGGATTCTTGACTCCATTTTGCAGGAGTATTAATGTTAAATTTTGGTTAAAAAATAAACAAAATATTGCATTATTTTTAGATGAATTTAAATCTGACTTCTATATCAATATTTAGAATCTTTGGTTTTCTGACTCACTACTATTAATAATAGATTCTAATTATTTGACTTAACGGAGATTGTGTAATGAATGATACAAGAAAGTGGAAAGAACCAAACCCTAGTCTTGATAAAGATAAAGATGATAAAGTCATTCCAAATGAGACGACACGGGTTGATGCAAAAGCAGTAATCACTCCAAAAAATGCGGAAAGCATCTCTTTGCAGGCCGTAGCTACAGATAAGCCGTTCTTCACTAATCCGACTCATCCACCTCTGGTGATTCCGCCTGGTCATATCTTCTATTGGGCCTCGGCCACTTCTCCTCTTTGGACTGATAATAAGGACACGTCCTCTAATCGTCCTCTTTTTGGTTGGGATTTTGAGCCATTTGAACAAGTTGTTCCTTGGCTTCGACGTGCGCAACTTATGGGGCTGTGTAGCTTGGGTAATGGAGATTACTCAGCGGTTGGTTACGAGGAGAAATTTGACCAGTCTAAAGGTGGAACTTGGTATTACATAAACGACAGTGGAACAACGAGAAATTATTATTGGTATATGAACGATAACTATAATTACTACAGCGATAATGCTGGTGTTGCAAACATGACTTTTATCGTCATGCCATATTAGTACGTTATAAGTAGGTTTGTTATATATCTGCGTAATTTAGCTTTATAAAGAAATACTAATCTGGTTGAAGCCATGAGTTTACTGGTGGGGTTTATGATAGGTGACTCATAGAAATTTAAAATAATAAAAATCATTTTTTATGGTTTTAAAATTATGAGCGAATAAAAAAGCCACCTTCGGGTGGCTTTTTTATGGCTTGATGATATTAATCTTTTTTCATTGGATGACGACGATAACGCTGCCAAGGCAATGGGCGATTTAGCGCCTCAGGTACATCACCACTGGTTGAACGTAAGCGTAAATGAATTGCTGCTTGCGCCATCAAATTGGCAGATACTGGGGCGGTAATGAATGCAAATAAAGTAATCAGCAATTCAGCAAAACCAAAACGGCCATGCATGGCTGCAAAGATCATGGCAGCGATCAGGAAGCTACCTAAACCCAAAGTACTTGATTTAGTTGGTGCATGCAGGCGCATAAACAAATCGGGTAGGCGAATCATACCGATCGAGCCGATGAGCATAAAGAAAGCACCAAAGACCACAAAGAATGAAACGATAATCTCAAGAATCAGTTGCATGGTATGGCTCCTTAATCAATCACATGACCCGTAGTGAAATAACGAGCAAGCGCGGCAGTCGAAACAAAACCAAGCATTGCAACCAAGAGCGCACCTTCGAATAGATTGGTGCTGACCCAATAGATACTCAATACAACAATGAGACAAGTTGCATTTAAAAATAAGGTATCCAATGCCAACAAACGGTCAATCACAGAAGGACCAGCAATCAAACGAATCAAACATAAAAACATGGAGATCGTAATCGCAATTAAGCCAATCCCAAGTGCATAAGGTAAAATGGTCATTTGCTTGTTCCTTCTGTAATCTTTACGTCAAAGATTTCGATTAAAGGCCTTTCATAGCGGGTTTTGATCTCTTGAATATCAAGTTCAGTATCATCCGAACTGAGCGCATGCACCAGAATATCACCACGCTCTTGATCGATACCTGCTGAAACGGTACCTGGTGTGGTAGTGATGATCATTGCCAGCAAGGTATTCACTTGCTCGTGTTCAGTTTCCAATGGGACGCGATACCATTTGGGGTGGAGTTTTTCCATTGGTCCAAGCACCATTTTGGCAACACGGAAATTAGAAACCACAATATCCCATAACACCACAAAAACTAATTTGATTGCAGGAACCCAATGGATATGAGGGGTTCTGGCAATAAAAGGACTGACCAGACGGGCAATCACCACCGCCAAAATCAGTGCGGCTAAAATGTCAGTAGCATCAAGGCTGTGTGCCAGCATCAACCAGCTTAAAAAAATCAGAAAAGACACAAATGGATGCGGGAACCAACGCTCAAGCAAAGATTGTTTTTGCATTAGTGATCCTCCATTGGCTTTAACTGTGTTGTATTTGGAATGGTTGGTGCTTCTAGAACCTGCTCAGCAATTTGACGCTGCTTATATTCAGAAATGTGCTCACCTTGAAGGGTTGGCTTCGAAATAATATCTGGGATAAGCAGTGCATTATGATCTTCCACTTCACCACCATATTTAGTTTCTGGTAAATAGCTCGGATCATAAGGCTGTACACTGATTGGACGACCTTGCGCATCATTTTTCAAAATAGTTTGATTGTAAAGCGCATGATTTTGAATTTGCTGTGCAGTTGCAACCGTATAATTTTGAATGGGCGAGGCGAAGATAACATAGGTCATCAAGGCGCCAAGTAAGACATAAATCGCCGTATCATTACGCTTTGGTGCAACTTCAGGCAAGGCCTGATATTCAGCATACGCGGTTTCTTTCAGATCTTCTTCAGGTGGTGTTGCGCGCCAGAACAGGATAAAACCAACGCGAGTCAGTGCGATAATACTGAGTAAGCTGACAATCAGAATAACCCCAATAATCCAACCCTGATATGGAGTTTCGGCAGTGGCTTGTAAAATAAACACTTTACCGAGGAAGCCACTAAAAGGTGGTAAACCTGCCATCATTAAGGCAATAATGAAATAGGTAAAAGCAGCCGCTTTTTCCTGTTTAATTTTTGGGGCAACTTTTAAATGATCTTTAAAAGCACCGCGCTGCGATGTCATCCAACCACAGAATAAATAGAACGACGCTGCGACTAAGGTACTATGAACCACATAATAGAGTGCAGCGGCCCATGCTTGTGTATTGAACATTGCAAGCGCAATCAGCAAGGTACCAATCGATGACAACACCATAAAGCCCACAAAACGACGTAGACGTTCTGCGCCAATAGCACCAATCACACCATAAAGAGAGGTCACAAGGCCGATAACCAACAAACAATTCTTGAAAATGTTTTGTGCCATGGCATCGTCAAAGACTGTGCCGTTAACACGTAAAATGGCGTAAATCCCGACTTTGGTCATGATGGTAAAAATTGCTGCAACGGGTGTGCTGGCAACGGCATAGGTTTTCGGTAACCAAAAGCCGACCGGCAACATTGCCGCCTTAATACCAAACACCACGAATAGCAGCATTCCACCTGCAATCGCAAGCTTGTGTTGGTCACCATCGAGCAGAGGAACTAGACGACCTACATCCGCCATGTTCAAGCTACCAACGCTACCATAGATCATGCCTAGACCAATCAGGAATAGGGCAGAGGCAAGTAGGTTAATGGTGACGTAGTGAATTCCGAGTTGAAAACGTGGGCGACCTTGACCATGTAATAACAGTACATAGGACGCCAACAGCAGAATTTCAAAGAAGACAAATAAGTTAAACAAGTCCCCGGTTAAGAATGCACCTGTGATGCCCATGAGTAGGAAATGCAGCATGGTATGGAAATAACGACCACGCGTATCCCAGTTATCGCTTGCATACCAAATCACAGGGACTGCAAGAATGTAGGTGAGTACCAGCATGAATGCAGATAAACGATCGAGGACGAGGACGATCCCGAATGGTGCAGACCATTCACTGAGCTGATACACCGTAATTTGCCCAGTATTGGCAATACCGAGATAACTGATTGCGGTGATTAAACCTAAAATAGCAGAGACAAGGCTAATCCCGCGACGCCAAGGCTGACGCCAATCTTGTTTTAAAGAACCTGAACCTGGGTTGCCCAATAGCACCAAGATGAAGCCTGTAAATGCAGGAATTAAAATACTGATAATTGGAGCGTGAGCGTGCCAGAAATTATAAAAATCAAACATTATGGCTCATCCTCACGTGGGTCATAAGTTATGGTGGGTTCTTCTTTCGAGTCGACATGATCTGTACCAGACTCATAACGGCTACGTAATGCCAGTTGCACGATAAAGGCTGTGGTTGCGAAGCCAATCACAATCGCAGTCAAAACCAGTGCTTGAGGTAAAGGATCGGTAACTTTGGTGGTTTCAGTCAGTACAGCGGGTGCATTGATCTGTAAACGTCCCATTGCAAACAGGAATAGATTGACAGCATAGCCAATCATGGCCAAGCCGAGAACTACAGGAAATGTTCTGGCACGCAGAATTAGATAAATACCTGTTGCCGTAAGTAAGCCAATCCCTGAAGCGAGTAAAAATTCAATACTAACCATTTTGTTTATCTCCACTTGGGATTGGACCAGACATGCTTGAGTGACGTGAGTCTCCAAGGACTGAAATCAGCAACATGGTGGCACCAACAACGGTAATGTAGACACCTAAGTCAAATGAGACTGCAGAAGCAATATGCATTTTTCCTAGTACAGGCAGTTCAACATAAACATGTGCGCTGGTGAGGAATGGGCGTGCCCAGAACCATGCAGCAATACCAGTTAAACCTGCAATGGTTAAACCAGAGCCAATCCATACTTCATACAGACGACCTGATTTTGCTTTGATCATCTGCTCTGTTTGGTCTTGACCTAAAACGATGTACTGAATAATTAATGCCAGCGAGGTAATCAAACCTGCGATAAAACCACCACCAGGAAGATTATGACCACGCATAAAGATATACACGCTAACGACGAGGGCAAGCGGCAAGATCCAAGATGCTGTGATACGGAACATCAACGGTGAAGGGTTAAAACGATAAGACAGGCCTTGTGTCATGGTCGTACCATGTGCACGCATACCATCCATAAGGCAAAGTGCACCAATCGCAGCAATACCCAATACCGTGATTTCACCAAAGGTATCGAATCCACGGAAGTCCACGAGAATAACGTTCACTACATTTGAACCGCCGCCCAGTGGAATCGCTTGCTGCATGAAGAACCATGAAATGGAATTATGATCACGTGTCAGCAATAACCACGCAATCCAACCGATGCCTAAGCCGCCTGCAATGGCAAGGCTGGCATCTCTCCAACGACGCGAACGACTTGATTCATATGGGGTGAGTTGCGGCAATAACGACAAGCTCATTAACAATAGAACCGTCGTCACAACATCAACGGTAATTTGGGTCAATGCCAAGTCTGGTGCCGATAAGGTGACGAATACCATGGTCACAACAAGACCTACAGCACCACTGATTAATACAGCTTTGATGCGTTCATGGTGGAACCACAGCATCATCCAGCAGCCAGAGAACAACGTGAGCCATAACACAATTGCTACCCATGGCGCATGTGTCAATTCACGCGTGCCTGTCGTTAAACCTTGGTTAAATAACGGTAAACCTACCATGACAATGCTGAACAGCACGATCAAGAGGAGGTAGCTCTGTAGCGAACCATTCTCAGTCTTTTGTTTGATCTTTCGGCTAGTGAGCAATAAATTCTTAAGGAACAGGTCAAATAAGATTTTACCTTGGAATTTTCCAAGATACGGATCTAAATCGATTTTGCGAATACGTCCTTCTTTTGCAAGTGCAAAATAGAAAATCGAACCGCCGATTAATGCAATCAGACTCATCATCAGTGGCGCGTTAACACCATGCCAGATTGCGAGATGAACACCTTCGAATTCAGGTTGCGCCAAACTGGCGCGCGTCACACTGTTGACCATGGTCCCAGCCAGTAGGGCAGGGAGGATGCCAACCAAAATACATAAGGTTGCCAAGATGATGGCAGGTAAGCGCATACCTATATGTGGTTCATGCGCATCTTTATTCGGCACGTGTTTACCAATCGGGCCATCAAAGAAAACACCGTGTACCAGACGAATCGAATAACTGACTGCAAAAATACCCGCCAGCGTTGCGACGATGGCTGAAATTACCATCACTGGACCTGATAGGTTGGCCAATAACTCGGTAAAGAACATTTCTTTGGAGATAAAGCCATTAGTCAGGGGTACACCCGCCATCGAAGCAGCGGTGATCATGGTTAAGGTGCCAGTGAATGGAAGCAATTGCCAAATACCACTCAGCTTGCGTAAATCACGTGTTCCTGTTTCATGGTCAATAATCCCAGCAATCATGAACAATGCGGCTTTAAAGGTTGCATGGTTAATGATGTGGAAAATTGCAGCGGCAACCGCCAGTGGTGAACCAATACCGAGTAGACAGACGATCAAACCTAAATGACTGATGGTCGAATAAGCCAGAAGACCTTTCAGATCTTCTTTGAAGATGGCAAAACCAGCAGCCATACACAACGTGAATAAACCAACGAACGTAACGATGTTGTGATATAGCGCAGCACCAATAAAGATAGGCGCTAAGCGAGCCAGCAGGAAAATCCCTGCTTTCACCATCGTTGCTGAGTGAAGATAAGCTGAAACTGGCGTTGGTGCTGCCATCGCATTGGGTAACCAAAAATGAAACGGGAACTGCGCACTTTTGGTAAATGCACCTAATAAAATCAGAAGTAAGGCTGGAACGAAAAGCGCATGCTGTTGAATGGTATCTTTCATCAATACCAATTCATCGATTTGATAGGTTCCCGTGATTTGTCCAATCAGGACAAAACCACCCAGCATTGCCAAACCGCCCATCCCTGTGATGGTCAGTGCCATACGTGCGCCACGTTGAGCCGCTTCGTACTGGCTCCAGTAACCGACCAACAGGAAAGAGGAAATACTGGTGAGCTCCCAAAAGACCAATAAGATCATTAGGTTATTTGAGAGAGAAATCCCCAGCATGGCTGCCATAAACAGCATCAATAACTGGTAAAGTTTACTGAGAGAGTTCTTCGGGCTGAGATAGTAATAGGCATAAATATAAATCAGTGTGCCGATACCGCTAATCAGCAGACCAAACAATAAGCCTAATGCATCTAGGCGAAAACTCAGATTAATTCCGAGCTGTGGAAGCCAATCCCAGCTTTGTTGCAGGGTATTGCCCTGAAGAACCGTTTCTGCCTGAGTTAAAAGTAAAATAAAACAACTAAGGCTGATGCCAATCGCCCCAAGTGCCGTCACGCCACGCGAAATACGCTGTAATTGTGAGACAAGGGTAGTGCCGAGTATGAGCGGTAATAAGATAATAATCGGTAGCACACTGGTATCCATGTCGATGATTTAGGTCGAAGACCTAAGGGTGAATTTTCTTTCAAGACTTACAGGCACTCAAAGAGAATACCAAAAACTTTAAATCTTGAAGCCCAATCAAGTTAACGGAGGCAGCAAGTTGTATTGCACAACTTGAAAATAAAAAAATACGATTTATTTTACTATAAAATACCAATAAAAATCTGATGATATTACATGAAACAAACAACATAATTTATTGAAAACATTTCAATATTCGCTCTATCTAATCTTTCATAAAGGGCTTTCTTGAGGTGTGTCATCAATCTTGAGTAGGTTGAGTAAGTCGCTCTTTTCTTGTTCGTTTAATTCCTGAATTTGCTGAAATAAATCATCCACTTTATGTGTTAAAAGATCAGATTGCAGTAAGGTTTGGGTTTGAGCTGAATCAGTGGCTTCAGTTTTGGTTAGTTCATGATATAAATCTGAAAGCTGCTGTTGAGATGCTTCTAAATTGAGTTGATAGACACCTTTTTGATCGAGTTTTAGACATTGATAATTCACAGCATGTTCGAGCAGTGCGTCGCGATTACCCGTGGCAATGATTTGCAGGCGAGGAAATGCTTGATGTAAACGTTCGAGAATTTCAGCACAGTTATTTTGATCGAGTTGATGGTCAATTTGATCAATCATCAAAATACCTTCTCCCTCTAAACAGGGATCAAAACAATGCTGATTCAATAAGCACAGTCGACGGCTAATGTCCCCAATCAGAGCAATCCATGCTTTGAGTGAGGCCGAGAGTTGCTGAAATGGAATCAACTGCTCTTGGTAGCGCACCATCAATTGCAGCTTTGGAACATACTGAATGTAAATATCGTTTAATTCAGGAAAAACGGTATGCAGGCTATTTTTTAAGGCATAAAGATTCGGTGCAGACAACTGTTTGGGGTGGTTGACCAATTCCTGCTGTAATTCTTGCAGTACTTCAGATTGATTTTGTTGATTAAAATCATTGCCCATCAAGCGCCTAACGATATGGGCTGAATGGGCATTTTCAACATCGCTGATTTCACGCAGCCACTCAAAAAAACGGGCAAACGTCGTATAGGGTACAGCGCTTAAATCGTAGGCCGAAATTTCCTGCAGTGTCCCTGGGGTATTTTTACTTTGCAAATTGATGTCTTGGACAAAACGTTCGGCAGGATAGTAGGCAATCAGTGGCAGTCCAAATAGGGGATCTTGCAGCCCTGTTTTTTGATACAGCGTAACCATTTGGTCAAGCTGTTGGGTCTCAACTTGGCTAATTCCAACGCCTTGACTGTTAAATGTTTTATAGAGTTTCCATGCACAGGTCTGAGTATCGGTTTGTTGTGATGAACTACTTTCAGTCAAAGTGCCACTCAGTTCGCTGCTCATACGAACCTGAATTTGAATTTTTGCCTGTAAGCGATTCAGCATAATATCTTGATCGGCAATCACCACACCCGCAGTACGAATATCCTTATAGCGTGCAGAAAACCAAGTCAGGCTTTGATAGATATTTTTTAAAATGGTGCTTTTGCCTGTGGCTTGATCACCCAAAATCAGAGTAATAGGATATTGCTCAGGTTGAAATTCGAGATTTAAATCCCGAAACATCCCGATGTGTTTAAAGAGAACCGATTCAAGTTGCATAAGCTGACCTCAATCATAAGCGCTTTAACCTGCGGACTGACGAAGACTTGAGGGGGCGCACCGTTTTAATTGTTGTATTAAGTCGTATAGATGATGAATATTTAAACTTACTTTAGCACGCGTGCAGGCTACGTAAAGTAATCTTAACTCTTCATCTGTAATTTTATGTTCTAGCCCATTTATTTTAAATTGGTAATCGTCTTCGATATGCACACGATTCCATTCCAAGCCTTTGGCCTTGTGTGCAGTTGAAATCACATAATCGGCCTGTTCAATTGGAGTGATTTTTGCCAGTGCTTTCTTCAGTGGATCGGTTCCATGATCGTCAACCAGTTTAACCAAGGGCTTGATATCACTACCATCATTGGTTTCACAATATTCATGTACATCATGCCAAGAGTTAAACCACGCCAACTCAGGAACATCGGTAATCCGTTTACCTTGTTTCAATAAACTTGCAGCATCGACAAAACGACTCAGTTTCTGCTGATCAGCTTGTAAACCGACCTTATCCCCATTGACCAGACCTGAAAGTAATAATTCCATTGCTCGAGCGTTGGTTCGACACAGAATTGCATCGCGCATCTTGGTATGCGGTTTATTCACCACACTTGATTTTTGGTTTGGATTGCCAAGTAGGGGCACAGTTTCGTTTAATGCACCAAGCAAGCTGTTAGCGACATCTGCAATTGCATCACCAAAACGGAAAGAGGTGGTTAAACGACTTTCAGGCAATGGCATTTGCTGCATGGCATTGATTGCACCACGCCATGCGTAAATTTGCTGGTGTGCATCACCGACATAAATGACTTGGGTGCTTTTCTGACGCAGCAAAATACCAAGCATGAGTGGATCGGCATCCTGTGCCTCATCAAACAGCACATAATCGGCAGGAATATTCGGTTCAGATAAAGCCCAAAGCTTTAAGTAGATATCGTGTCCGATACCGGCTTGATGGTTTGGATCAATGGATTCAAGCCAACGTCGTTCTACAGCAGGATAAAGGTGCTGTTGTAAGGCTTCAATATCATCCAGATGTAACCAACTCGGTGCCTGAATATGGCGAGGAGCTGGGTACTGTGAACTGGTTGAACAGAAGTAGCTCACTGCATTGGCAACTAAGCTAGCCAAACGACTCGGCATTAGCACGTATTTTTCGTAACGTCCACCCATAAGGCGACGTAGCGTAATAGGTTCGAGGCGATATTCTTTCGCGATAAAACTTGGACTTAAGCGCGGTAAGCGTAATTTGTCGGTCACGCCACGTGGTGCACTGCGAAATGCAAGCGAGTGGAAGGTTCGACAATTCACATTGCTGTGGAATTTATTTTGCGCTTCAGAAGCAATGGCTTTGTTAAAGGCCAAGTACATGCCACGCCGTTCAGGCATGGCATCGCTGATCATTTGCAGTGTTGTGGTTTTACCTGTGCCAGCATATGCAATCACTTTAAAGGATTGACCTAAACGGGCATTGTCTATTGCAATGGCTTGCTCATAGGTGGCTTTGGGTTTTTCTATATTTGACACAGGCTCTGCTTACGCTTCTTTACTGCGGTTAGCTTTTTCAACTAAACCTGATAAACCTTGACGACGTGCAAGTTCGTCCAGTACTACTTGCGGGTCAAGATCGAAGTAACCCAACATGACAATACTGTGGAACCACAAGTCTGCGACTTCATAAATAAGATCATGTTTATTTTCCAGTGAAGCAAGTACGGCATAATCTTTCGCCGCAATAATGCTTTCGACACTTTCTTCACCGACTTTTTCTAAAATTTTATTGATGCCTTTTTTATACAAGCTGGCGATGTAAGAACTATCCGATTCAGCCGTTTTACGCTCTTGCATTAAGCGACCTAAATAGCTGAGCACATCCACTTGCTCATTTTGACCGTGATCGTGTGCTTCGGTTTTTGCCGATGCACCATAAATAGCTGTAGGATCTTTCAGTTGGGCATCAACAATTTCCCAGCCTTGAGGAGTAAGTTTGCGATAGAAGCAAGACTCGCGACCTGTATGGCAGGCGATACCACCGTGCTGTTCAATTTGTAGAATGATGACATCGGCATCGCAATCCAGGCGAATTTCATGAACGGTTTGGAAATGTCCGGATTCTTCACCTTTATGCCAAAGCTTTTGGCGTGAGCGTGAGTAATACACCGCTTGATTTTTTTCAGCAGTCAGTTGTAATGCTTCACGATTCATCCACGCAACCATTAACACTCGACCAGTTTGATGATGTTGCGCAATGGCAGGAACGAGACCATTGGAATCAAATTTAACTTCATCTAACCAGTTTGACATGAGTGAAAATCCATTGAGTGGAGAGCAGGTAGTTTAGCGGTTGTGGCAAGGGTTGGCTATGCTTGTTGGGTAAAAAATCAAGGAGAGCACATTAAACATAGTTCGAGATTTCAATCAGGTTTTGATCTGGATCACGTAAATAAATCGATAGAATTTTTCCCATTGCTCCCGTTCTTTCAATAGGTCCTTCAATGATTTCAATCTGCTGAGCTTGAAGATGTGCAATCACTTCATTGAGTGGTGTTTCCGCAATAAAACACAAATCCGCAGAACCCGCTGTTGGCTGTAGGGCTTTGGGTTCAAACTCTTTACCCACTTGATGCAGGTTAATTTTTTGAGTGCCAAATCGTAGCCCTTTACGGCCCTCAGCAAAGCGAATAACTTCAAAATTCAGCGCAGACTGATAAAACTGGCAAGTCATTTCAATATCGGCAACAGTCAAAACTAGATGATCTAAGTGACTAATTTTCATATATTACTGCTCTTATTCATATTCAGGTAGAGATTCGGTTTTGGTGCTGAATGTATTGCCGCTTTGATTATATTGCGCCACGTGCTGATAATCGAGTTGTTGAAATAGTCCTGTTTTTAAACCCGAAATGGTGATTGCCATTTCTTTACGGAAATAGGGGATTTGATACATCCACGGAAAGGTCAAGTCACGTAAACCACCTGCCCACCAATGATCAGATTGATACAGAGGTGTGAGTAGGCGACTTAAAAATTGATAAAACTGGGTCGACGAACGACGATGTTGATGGTAATGCTGCCACAGTGTCGACCAGTCAATTTGCTGATTTTGCTTGGCTGCTTGTAATGACTGTGAAAAAGCCCAAGCATCCAACAAGGCCATATTGGCGCCTTGTCCCAATTGTGGACTCATGGCATGGGCGGCATCACCGATGACACCGATTCTCCCTTGTCCAAATTGAGACATCACCACATCACGATATTGAGCGGATAGCCATTGTGGTTGATTCTGTTGATTCGATAATAGCTGTTTCAACCATTCTGCGACATCGGGCCAACGATCAGCCACTTGCGTTAACCATTGCTGTTTTGCAGATTCATCTTTTAAAAATGATTGCAGTTGTGTGGTCGGCAGACTCCAGAACACGCTAGAAAGGCGTTGCTGAGGCGCAGTCGGGATCGCACCAGTAGGTAGCACACCCATCATGATTTTGGAGCGATCATAAAATTGATGCAGAATTTCAGGATTTAAACTTAAACATTCAGGCACGATGCTCCAAGCTGCTCCCCAAGGATAGGCTTGGTCGACTTTTACCCATGCTGGAGGGCGTAATTGGCTACGTGCACCATTGGCAATCAGTACGGCATCGAAGCTGGTATCAAAACTTTGTTGCTGGTGTGTGCCGAATAATCGCACTTCATTTGTATTTTCTTGAATACGATCAACCGTATGACTCATATGCCAAGTGAGATGACTGGAATATTCTTGAAGCTTTTGGGTCAGCACATGGCATAAAGTGGCGCGGTGAATTCCGAGACCATAGAGCTTGCTGCCTGCCTGATGGTAGTGACTATTTACCAACAGGCGCTTGTCTGGCAATTGTCCTTCCAGTCCTGTGACTTTGGCGCCCAGTTTTAAGGCCTGATCGAGTACACCCAGATGTTCAAATACAGCTAAGCCAGCAGGTTGAAGCAATAAACCTGCACCCACAGGGGAAAGCTCATCGACCTGTTCAAAAATCGTAACCCGATGGCCTGCTCGTGCAAGTAGAATTGCAGTTGCGAGTCCTGCCGTGCCTGCACCAATAATGGCAAAATCTAGTGTTCTCATTGTTTGTTCTTTTAAAGTCTTTATTGAATTTGCTCAAGCAGCATCTTAACTGATCTGAAAGATTTTTAAAAAAAGAAAATTTTCGGCACATCTTTAAGCTGTGGATCGGTTTATTTGGGTTGATCTTGCCCCGTGGTCATCTTGATGAGCGTACGATCTTTTTTTATAAAGTGGTGATACAGCGCTGCGCCTGCATGCCCGAGGATTAACATCCAGATGAGCCATTTTCCAAGGATTTGTTTATGTATAAAATCAATGGGTACCTCGAACTGCTCGAAGCTTAATCCTAGGCCTTGGGCAATCAAGTTTTGAAACAGACTGGTGTGCTCAAATTTGGGAATCTCAAATAAGAAAAAGAACTCGGTATTTACGCTTGTGCCCAAATAGCCTGTTAATGGTGCAATGACCATAATGGCATATAGGGCAAAATGCCCTGCATGGGCTGCAAATGCCGCAACTGGGCTGGCAGGTTCTAATTGGGGTTGTGGGTTACTCAGACGCCATATAATTCGAAGTGTAATCAATACGGCAATACTGATGCCGACGGAAAGGTGAAGTTGCAATGCCGTCCAGTTCTCAGGTGTGCCTTTTTCGGTAAACCACTGTCGGTAATAGACACTGCAATAAGCACATAAAAACAGTAATGCCGTTGTCCAATGCAGCCATTTTGCAATCGAGCCATAGTTATAAATACTATTTCTTAAACTCATGTTCTCTTCCTTTAAAATATGTGTTGATTCACCTGAGTATCTTGCTGTGGCACGTCGCACAGGGATGCATGATCGTATATCTATTAAAGGATGAGAAGCTTTTGAGTAAGAATGGCCTAAGTTGGTTTTAAAACTTTCCCAAAGTATAACAATGAGTTGAATTTCTAATGAGGATTTGAATTGAAATGGTTTAAAAAAGAAAGGCTGTATTTATAAATACAGCCTTCTATGCAAAGCGGAGGAACTTATTTCACGATTCGCCAAAATGCTAACAGACTACTTAGCACAATCAACACAATAGAGATAAACCAAGGTGTGATAATGGCAATCGTGAGTAAAATCAACATAGTACTGCCAAACATCCAGCTACGACGTTGCTGTTGCTGCATTTGCAAACGCATTTGCTGAATTTCACGCAATTGTTTGTCATGCCATGCAGACTGATTCTTTAAACCGTTGAGGCTGTCGATCAGTAAACCTGGAATATCTTGTGCGCCAAGTAGCAAGTCTGGAATTTGTTGTCCAAGCTCTTTAACATTCTTGACGGGGTTCATATTGGCTTTGACCCATTCGGTTAGGATCGGCTTTGCCAGTTTCCAGATGTCCAGTTGCGGATACAGATCTGTTCCTAATCCTTCAACATGTACCAGTGTTTTGAGTAACAACATCAATTGCGGTGGGATTTCCAGATGGAAACGACGGGCAATATCCATGACTTGAATCAAGATACCCGCAAAATCTAGTTGATCCATCGGTTTTGAGACCATCGGACCAACGGTGCGGCGCATTTCGCGCGATAAGGCATCTTGATCTGTACCTGGTGGAATCCAGCCTGCCTGATGCACAATTTGAATCAGTTGCATGAAGTTACTGTTCATCACTGCCAGTAGCATCCGCGCAATCGTCATTTGATCGTGCTTAGACAATTCACCCATAATGGCACAGTCCAACGCAATAAAGCGTGGATTGCTTGGGTTAATGGTTTCAACAAAGACATTGCCTGGGTGCATATCCGCATGGAAGAAGTTGTCGCGAAACACTTGGGTGAAGAAAATGGTCAAGCCTTTTTCTGCAAGATCTGCACGATCCATGCCTAAACGATCAAAGGTGGCGATATCCGAAATCGGTACGCCTGTAATGCGTTCAGCCACCATCACATCTTTACTGTCCATATAGACTTCAGGCACGTACATCATGCTTGAACCAGTAAAGTAGTGACGCATACGACGGGTGTTGTCTGCTTCAAGACTCAAATCAAGTTCATTTAAGATGATTTGACGATAGTCTTGAATAATCTCTGCTAAATGTAAGGCACGTGCTGCTTCTAAGCGATTTTCCAACCAATCGCCAAGCCAAGCCAGAATTTCAAAGTCTTGTAAAATTTGACTGCGAATATCGGGGCGAGTGACTTTAACCACCACTTCACGGCCATCATGCAAAGCCGCTGTATGCACTTGAGCAATTGAAGCTGCGGCAAGCGGTTGCTCATCAAAGCGCGAGAATAGGGTTGATACATCTGCCTTAAGTGATTCTTGAATGCGCTGTTTGGCTAACTGTGTGTCATACGGTTTGACGCGATCTTGCAATAACACCAGTTGTGTTAAGACTTCGGGTGGAATTAAATCACGACGTGTAGACAACAATTGACCAAGCTTAATCGCTAATGGCCCCATATCCTCTAAAGCTTCTTTTAGCTTAAGTGGATTCTTTTTCTCACGACTCGACCAAGCCGCAGGATGCATTTTAATCAGGTTTAACGCATGACGTGCTTTTACTGGTAATTCTTCCGCAGGGAACAAGGTGTCAAGGCGATAGTGTGCTGCAATACGCCAGAGTTCGAGTAACCGTGTAACATGCGGAATCATATAAAGTCTTACCTAGTCTTGAGTGGAGTGCTTTTGTGGGTTGAATTGAGCATTGAGCTGCTGAAGCTTGGCCTCTAGGCGGTCAATTTCTTGATTGAGTTGACGCGTCTCTCGATTGAGATCGTCCATTTGCCAACGTGGAGCAAATAAACCACTATCTTCTTTTAAAGCATCTTCAACAAAAAATAAATGGCTTTGTAGTGAGCGTTTCAACTGCTTCGGTGCAAGTTGAATTTTACCCAACTCATGTGCCAGCTGTGGGCCAATCCAAGGAGATAAATGTGCCGCAAGATCTGGCTCAGCTTGTTGCATAATTTTTTGAATATCCTGCAATAAGTGATAATCACCTTGCAATGGGATATTGCCAATTTGATCCATATCACTGAGCAGTAATTTAACCAGCTCAACGGTATTTTCAACATGTAAGGTTGCAGTGGCATCCGTAAGTTTATGCTGAGGATCAAAAGGGCGTTGTTCAAAAATAGAAGGGCTTTGACTTTGTCCCGTCACGGTCGGTTCTAGACGAACTCTATTTTCATCAAAAAAAACATCAACTGAGAGTTGTGGACTATCGATCACAACACGTAATAATTGACCTTGTAACTGATTGATTTGAATGCGAGTAATCGCATCCAAATCAATCACATGATGAATGATACGTTCGACTGCACCGAGTGCTAAAATCGACCACATATCTTAAACCTTAAAGTTTGAATCCACGGTGAACAGCAACGATACCACCTGTTAAGTTGTGGTAGTCACAGCTTTGAAAACCTGCATTTTCCATCATCCCTTTTAGGGTACGCTGGTCTGGGTGCATACGAATCGATTCAGCAAGGTATTTGTAGCTTTCAGCGTCATTGGCAACCAGTTTGCCCATGATCGGCAATGCGGTGAATGAATAAAAGTCATACAATTTTGAGAATGGCTCAAACACTGGCTTAGAGAACTCAAGAATCAATAAGCGACCGCCTGGCTTAAGTACGCGGTACATGGCTTGTAACGCAGCATCTTTATCGGTCACATTACGTAAGCCAAAGCTGATGGTGACTAAATCAAAACTGTTGTCTGCAAATGGCTCTAAAGTTTCAGCATTGGCAAGGATGAAATCAACGTTGGTGCAGCCTGCATCAATCAGACGATCACGGCCGACATTTAACATTGATTCGTTGATGTCGGATAGAACGACATGACCTTGAGGCCCAACTTCACGACTAAATACTTTCGCCAAATCACCTGTACCACCAGCGATATCAAGCACGTGTTGTCCACGACGAACACCTGACATATTAATGGCAAAACGTTTCCAGATACGATGGATACCGAATGACATCAGATCATTCATGATGTCGTATTTGCTGGCAACCGAATGGAAAACTTCTGCAACTTTTTGTGCTTTATCATCACTACTCACGGTTTGGTAACCAAAGTGAGTGGTTGCACCAACATTGCCGGTATTAGCGCCGCGCGGCAAGTTATATTTTGGGATTGAAGCTGTTGAGGTCTGTGCTGCACCTTGTTGGATTGGCTGCTGCTGACCTTGTGGTGTGCCTTGTGGAAGGGGCGTGTTTAAGAAAGGGCTGACTTTGTCTGAACTTGGGTTTTGCTCAACTTCTGGGGTAGGCTGTTGGTTTTCGTTAGACATAGTTTTCTCCTAAACTTTCGCTCTAGCGGCACGAATCAGCAAGCATGATGACAGATTTTGTATTTTTTTACAGGCTTTCGCATGCAATTGTTATGAATAATATACAGAAAGTCACTTTCTCAAAAGTGTTTTAATTTTTCTTAAGATTTGAAAAGACTCATTTTTCTCTGCAACCACCAGCGTTAAGGTTGCAGAGAAATCGGCTTAGCCTTAGTCCCGGAATGGATTTGGGTGTCCTGCATGAACTCGATCAATAATTTCACGCTCTTTTTCAGTAAAGGTTTTGATAAAGGTTGCAGCAGACTTCATCGGTTTCATGGCAGCGAAACCTTCTTGGATGAATTGATACATGCCATCAAAGTGATATTTATGCGCTAGGCCTTTACACATTTTAAAGGTCGCATACATCATGGTTGAGCGCATATATTTATCCAGCGTAACACCGAGTTCATCAAGCAAACGTAACTGCTCATAACGTGCTTCACCTTGATCGAGTTTAACCAAGGTCTGGCGCATGATCTCATCTGTAAGTGGGGTATCAGCAGGGTAGTCTGCGAGGAGCTGTTCAGCAACTTGCTCATCTAATTGTGTCGCAAGCACAGCAAGACTGACAGACTTAGTCCCTGTCTTGATACCATTTTCGGGTACAAAACTTTCTACTTTATGCGCAAATTTAAGTAAGCGCTCGATTTGCTGTGCCAACGCATCGAAATCTGGTCCGCCATACAAGCGTTTCAGAAAATATTCTGCCATCAATTGGTTTTCAGGACGTGCAAAAAATTCTTCGTGGGTGTGTGCAATACGTGCTTTCATCCATGTTTGAACTTCGTGTAAGCGTTGTTCAAGCACAGCATTATTATGATAATTAAGAGCTTTGTATTGGATTAGTAAATCATCAAAGGCAGTGAGTTTTGACATAAATAAACTTAATTAGAATAAAACCATAAAATCATAGGCTGCATCATAACGGAGAACCATGACAGCATAAACTCTAAATGTTTAATAATTGGTCACTATAACCATTTGCCTATAGGAATCTACAGAAATTGTACACGGGTTTTTCTGAAGTAAGCCTTGGTTTTGACTATACTCTTTTAAAATTTGAATAATGAGCCGTTTAGAGCAAAACATGAGTAAACAACAACCGATATTTGAATTACGAGACGAAGATGAACTTTCGCTAGAGCTGATTGAAGCACAATATGCTTTAAAGAATAGCCGAGATAAAAAAAATGCTAAAAGTGTTTTGGTTTTGGTGAGCGGGATCGAGTTGGCTGGTAAGGGCGAAGCCGTCAAACAATTAAGAGAATGGCTAGATCCACGTTATTTACGGGTTAAAGCTGATGCGCCGCAATTGTTATCCAATAGCCAAACGTTTTGGCAGTCCTACACCCGATTTATTCCAGCCGAAGGACAAATTGTGGTGATGTTTGGTAATTGGTATAGCGATCTTTTAACCACTGCCATGCATGTGTCCAAGCCTTTAGATGAGAATCTGTTTGATGGCTATGTGGAACAAATGCGAGCTTTTGAACATGATCTGCAAAATAATCATGTACATATTGTCAAAGTATGGTTTGATTTATCATGGAAATCACTGCAAAAGCGTTTAGATCAAATCGATGCTTCTGAGCAGCGTTGGCATAAATTACATGGTTTGGATTGGCGCAATAAAAAACAGTACGATACTTTGCAAAGCTTGAGTCAGCGCTTTACCGATGATTGGTTTGTGATTGATGGTGAAGATGAAAAACTGCGTGATCAATGTTTCGCACAATATCTATTGCAAACCTTGCAAGAGTTGCCTGAGCATCAAACCAAAGTCACGCAAAAATGGCAGCAAGCCGCAATACCAAAAGCGTTGCTTGAACCTGAAAAAGCAGGCTTAGAAAAAGAAGATTATAAGGAAGAGCTGAGTAAGCTCACCAAAAAAGTAGCGGATAAGTTGCGCTATGATGAACGTAAAGTGGTGATTGCTTTTGAAGGGATGGACGCAGCTGGCAAAGGTGGAGCGATCAAGCGCATCGTCAAAAAACTCGATCCAAGAGAATATGAAATTCACACCATTGCCGCACCTGAGCGTTATGAGTTACGCCGTCCTTATTTATGGCGTTTCTGGAGCAAGCTGAATGATAGTGGCAAGATTGCGATTTTTGACCGCACTTGGTATGGACGTGTATTGGTTGAACGGATTGAAGGTTTTGCCTCGACGGTCGAATGGCAGCGGGCCTATAGCGAAATTAACCGTTTTGAAGAAAATTTGGTGGATAGCCAAACGGTCATTGTGAAAATCTGGCTAGCGATTAGCAAGGATGAACAAGCCTTACGCTTTAAAGCACGGGAAAAAACGCCTCATAAACGCTTTAAGATTACTGAAGAAGATTGGCGTAATCGGGATAAATGGGATGATTATCTCAAGGCGGCAGCGGATATGTTTGAAAGAACCAATACTGACTATGCGCCTTGGTATGTGATTGCAACCGATGATAAATATTTAGCTCGGATTGAAGTGCTCAAAGCGATCTTAAAACAGTTGAAGGCGGATTAATCCGCCTTCTGTTTGTCATTGCCTAGGTTAATGGTTATTTGCCAATTGTGTGCTATAGCTGCGATGTTGTCGGAATACGATTAAGGTCGCAATTAAGCTGGTGATGGCGGCAAACATCAGCCAGAATGCAGGCATGCTCTTATTTCCAGAGCTTTGTACCAGATAGGTCGCGATCATGGGTGTTAGTCCACCAAAAATAGATGTAGCGAAACTATAGGCTACTGAGAATCCTGCAATACGTACTGAGCTCGGCATCATTTCAGCCAGAGAAACCACCAACGCACCATTATAAAAGCTATACAGCAATGAGAACCACAAGAGCACCATCAGCATGTGCGACAGGCTAATGGTATGTGTCAGCCAAGTCAGCAGCGGATAGGCACTGATAAAGATCAATAAAGTTGTCGTGATTAAAAGTGGTTTACGGCCAAATTTATCGGAAAGATGTCCGCCAATGGGTAACAAAATAAAGTTACTGAGACCGACCATAATGGTGGCGATCAAACTTTCGGTACGCGTTAAATGCAGCACTTCTTTACCGTAGGTTGGCGTGTAGACGGTAATGAAATAGAACATGGTGGTGGTGGTTGCAACCATACATACACCTGCCAACACAATTTTCCAGTTGGTTGCTAATGTACTGAGAATTTGTCGAGTGCTTGGATGCTCTTTGCGAGAGGCGAAGGCTTCTGTTTCAACCAAAGATTTACGTAGCCAGAAAATAAAGGGAATGATGGCACAGCCAACAAAGAAGGGAATACGCCATGCCCAAGCATCAACTTGCGCTTTGGTAAACACCACACTGACGATATAACCCAAGACAGCTGCAAAAATGACAGCAACCTGCTGACTTGCCGATTGCCAACTGGTAATAAAACCACGATTATGCGGTTCAGCAATTTCTGCTAAATAAACCGAAACACCGCCAAGCTCAACACCCGCGGAGAAGCCTTGCGCAAGACGCCCTACAAAAATCAGAACAGTCGCTGCAAAGCCAATACTGGCATAACTGGGTGTGAATGCAATGATTAATGAACCGAAGGCCATGATGCTTAAGGTCACCATCAGACCACGGCGACGACCAATACGATCAACATAAGGACCGAGTACCAGCGCACCGATTGGGCGCATGAGAAAACTGACTGCAAACACGAGAAATGTTTTCATCAGCGCAGCATAGCTACTGTCTGAATGGAAAAAAGTTTGGCCTATGGCTTGTGCATAGAGTCCAAACAGGAAGAAGTCGTATTGTTCAAGAAAGTTCCCGCTGGTCACGTTAAAAATTGCACGGACACGAGAAGGTGATTGGCTATTTTGCACAACGACGCTCCATCATCTGTTTATCATCGAGATGTGGAGATTAAAAATACAATCTTTATGGAAGCTTAAAAAATTAAGTGAATATTAACGTATTTGTGTGGTTTTTTTATTGATCTGTTGCATCACTGTAAAGGTCGAGATTTTACAGTGATGCAACAAGCAGCTTGAGATGAACTGACTATTTTCTTTCTATTTAATAAGTTGAAACGGTCTTCTTTTGAATGCGTTTTGCAAGGTTGTAACAATCTTGCACATGCGCTTCAGTAATTTTACGCATCATGAAGTATCCCAGACTAGCGGCAACAAGTTGCCCACCTAAAGGGATAAACTTGGTCACTTGTTTGGTGGCAATTTTAGTGAAAAAGCCATTAAAAGATGCTTTCATTGCGGTACGTGCCACCACAAAGCCTGAGAATTCAAAACCGCGTTTGCGCAATTCATCCCAGTGAATCTTTTTGGTTTCAGGGTCATAAACACTAATGTGCTCAGGCGCTAAACCGAAACGCGCATTAATATCTGGAATGACTTGAGTCAGCATGCCTAAATCAACAACTACATCAAAAAATGGAATCGGGACAATTGCTGCGCCTGCTGACCAATAGGCACGCTTTTTAGCGAGTTCCAGACACTCATCGCGAATCTGTTCCAAGTTTAAGTTTGGATTAATGGATTCAGGAATATTATCAATTTTCATAAAGTTATACCTAAAGTCTATCCCTCGATAGTACATTCAATCGTATGGAATGGTGAAATTCAAAACAATTTTTTTATTTCCTTGTGTGTTTAGCGTGACATAGTGATCTGAAGTTGTATAGTGATGATTGTGTACGATTTCGTGCAACAGTCTGCTGTATTATTGATGAGGTTACATTAACGCATGGGGATTCATGTTATTCAAAGTCAACGCCTTGACGTATTATTACAAGGTGTGATGGCATCAATCACTCAGCCGAGTAACTCTGCATTTCAGGTGTTTAAGACCCAGCATTTTATTGTACCAAGTCCTGCGCAAGAACAATGGTTGACGCAGAGAATTGCTGAACAGCAAGGCATGACGGCCAATTATCAATTTCATCAACGCATTCGTGGTTTTCAGTGGTATGCCTATCAACAGGTAGTGGAAAACAAAGAGCAAGTGCGTAAAGCCAATATTCCCCATTTGATTTTAAAATGGCGCATTCATCAAGCATTGCAGCCTTTTATACAAGCGGACCAGAATACACTTGCCTTAGATCACCCGTTATATTCAATCGTACAACGCATTTATGACAGTGCAGACCAATTACAACGAGGCACAGAAAAGCAGCTTAAAAAGCAGAGCATGTTGTATTGGATCGCGGAGCAGGTTTCACAACTTTTCAATAACTACATGATTTACCGTGGCCATTGTCAGCGAGCTTGCCAAAATCATTGCACATGTACAGGCAACTGGTTATCGGCTTGGGGGCAAAATCGTGCTTTAGATATTGAACAACTCATTTCTAAAACAGATCAAGAAACCTCAGCATTTACCTTAAATCAGACTCAACAGCTGGAGGCTTGGCAGCGTTGGCTTTGGCAAAACTATTTCCATGATGATTTTTTAGAAATACAAGCAATTGATGCCGATTTCTGGCAGCTTCTAGACAGTGAACAGACACGTCAGAAAGCATTGGCACAACTCCCGAATCAGGTGGTCGTATTTACGATTTTGGATTTACCACCGAGCCAACTGCAATTTTTACGGCGTTTGGGACAATATTTAGATGTGGTGATTCTGCACTACAACCCCTCACAAGAATATTGGGCGGACAGTGTCGATCCACTCTGGAAAAAACGCTATGACTTAGGGGTAAAAGAGCGCTTTCTGGTTAAACATCCGCATGCCAGTGATGCTGAAATTGCCGCATTCTTTGAAAATTTTAGTCTCGGTTTTAATGCCTTAAATCGTGAATCTCGCCATCCCTTGCTGACGCGTTTGGGGAAACAGGCACGTGACCATTTCTCGTTGCTGTCACAACTGGCAACAGGTGAAGAGGGGAAATGGGTCGATGCTTTTGAGGATTATTTCCCTGACACTTTACTGGGTAAAATCCAGTCAGATATTTTTTATTTGGCAGAACCTCAACAGCAACAATATGAACTTGCGCCTGAAGATCGGTCGATTCAGATTCATGTTTGCCACTCCAGTATTCGTCAGCTCGAAGTTTTAAAGGAGCAGTTGCTACATTGGTTGGCTGAAACTGATTTGATACCTCGCCGCCCAAGCGATATTTTGATTTTAACGCCCAACCTGGCCGAGCTGGAGCCTTCAATTCGCAGTGTTTTTCCTGCGGTGGCAAACGAGCATGAAGTCTTTTTACCCGTTAAAATTGCAGGCGTAGCACAGTTAGATGCTTTAAATGCTTGGCGTGCAGTACTTGGGCGTCTGCAACTGACGCAAGGTCGATTTATCCCAGATGAATTTGCAGATTGGCTCAATCTGGCGGCAACGCAGCAACGTTATGCTGTGGATTACACGCAGACACAACGAATATTGGAATTGCTCAATGATGCTGGGTTTAAGCGTGGTTTGGATGCAGAACATTTAAAACATAGTTTAAGTGCAGAGGATCAAGACTACCGTTATAGCTTTAAATTTGCTTTAGACCGTTTGGCTCTCGGCATAGCGGTACCTGCACATGCGATGGTAGAAAATACCTTGAGCTATGCATTGGTGCAGCCCAGCGATTTTGAATTGATCGGAATTTTGATTCAGATTTATCATGACTTATCTACTCGACGAGACTGGCTGATCGCACATGAACAAGGCCAGCGTCTAGCGGTTGAAGCATGGTTAAAACGAATCAAAGATGATGTACTTGAGTTTGAACAAGCCGATGTGGTTGCCTTAAAAGCAGTACGTGAAATTATCCAAAAACAAGAACGTATGCTGACTTTGGCCAGCTATTATGACGATGCCGAAACGCAGTTACGTCAAATTTCCTTACCTTTGCCTTATATCATCGAAGAGATCCAACGAACGCTAGAAAACCAGTCGGCACAAGTTGAACCAACGGGACAAATTACCTTTAGCCAGATTGGGCAGATTCGTCCAATTCCGTATCGTCTGATTGTGTTGTTGAGTTTAGATACAGGTAAATTCCCGAATCGGGACAGTCATATTCCTTTTGATTTGATGGATGCATTGCGGCAACAATTGGGTGACCGTTCCCGTCTGGAAGATGATCAGGGTGCATTTTTAGACGCAATCTTGCTGGCGCAGGAACAAGTGTGGTTGTTTTATAATGGTTTTGATATCAATGATGGTGAGGTCAGAGAGCCATCCAGTGTGTTGCAAGGCTTCCGTGATCACTTGGCTTTGATTGTAAAATCTTCATCAAGCCAAAATGATGAAAATTCTGCTTTAGCGCTAGAGGATTTAGGTGAATTCGAGGCATTGCAAATCCCACCACAGCTTTACCCGCTTTATTATCTGCATCGGCTACAGCCATTTGATCCCTTAGGTTTTGTTGCCGATCGTCCGGTTCGATATCAGGATCAATGGTTTAAAGTGGCGTCACAGATTCAGCAAGTGAAAGGCGAACGGCAGGCATGGGCCAATACGGCCTATCCTGTTGAACGGAATGAAATGACCATTTTGGGCAGCCAGCAATGGATTCAGGATGTTACTTTCCCTGCACGGTTGTACTTAAAAACATTGGGGGTTGAAAATTTAACAGCAACTGAGCTGGTCGATCAAAATGAACCCTTACTGTTGGATGGTTTAGGTAAATATGCCATTCGCCATTTTTTACAGCAGCATGATGAGGCGGTATCACCGAGCATCTTGCAAGATCAACTGCCTGTTGGAAAAGTTCAACAAAGTGCATGGCAGCAAAGTCGTTTAGAACAGCAGCGTTTGCAAGAACGTCTACAGCAATATGCCGCTGCGCCAACGGAAACCACACAACGAGTTTGGCGTGTATCTAAACATTTACAAATCGGCTGTGTCACGCCTAAACAGTTAACACAAGATTGGGTCAGTTTGGACCCCTCTAGTGCGCGCGCTAAACGCTTAGCCAAAGTCTGGCTGGAATATCTGTTGTGGTTAGTGATATTGAATAACGACACCGCAACGGAGCAGCGCCGTATTGTGGTATTTAGTGATCAAACCGTGATTTGTGAAGGACTCAGTTCGCAGCAGGCACAGGCATATCTGCAAGCATGGTTACAGCTTTGGTATACAGCACAACAGCAACCCGTGGTCTTACCTGCTGCATTGTTGTTAAAACCATTGGAAAAAGCCAAGCGCTATGAATGGGTTGAACACGATAAAGATTATGTTTTAGCGGAAGAGAGCCAGAAGCAAATTTTCAAGGACTGGAACGATACCGGAGATTTCTCTGGTTTTGATATGACCCAAAATGAAGCTTGTAAATTGCATCGTGATTGGCAGTTTATTTTGCAAGAGCAAGATGCAGCCGCCTTATTACAATTTGCATGTGATCATTATTCTTATGCCTTGTATCAACCAATTTTTGAATTTTTACGGGTGGAGTAAGACATGAGTTCACAATATCCAGTGTCTTATCAGCCCATTCTTGATATTCAGTTTGAAGGTTTACATTTAATTGAAGCCTCTGCGGGGACGGGTAAAACCTACACATTATCGAGTTTGATGGTGCGGATTTTTTTAGAAAAATATCTGCCCAATCAGGTCATTGCCACGACTTTTACCCGAGCAGCTGCCGCAGAACTTAAAAGTCGTATTCGCTTGCGTTTGGTCGAGATACTTGAGTATTTAGAACCCTTTCGTGATGTGCTGGAACAGGATATTCAAACACAGGCGTTACAAGAGTCCGATCCGTTAAAACAACAGGTTTTACAAAATTTCGCACCGCGGATTGCCTATGCTTGTGAACGTCTTAAACTGGTGATTGATCAGTTAGATGAGTTGTTTGTAGGGACACTGGATAGTTTTAGCCAAAAGCTATTGCGAGAGTTTGCTTTTGAAAGTGGCAAAATCGAACGGACCGAAATTACAGATGATGCTAAAAGTTATACTCGCCAATTGATTCATGATGTGTTGCGTGAATGGATTCAAACCCAGCCGCAGCAAGTCATTGATGCACTGTATAGCGTGGGTGGGCTGAAAAGTGTAGATCATTTTGTTGGGATGGTGGAAAGCTCACTGAACTTTAGTTCAGCCCAGTTTAAATTACCTGCTATGCCTGAAATTGAGTTGGCACAATTACAGCAATGGCAGCAGCAAGCACAAGGGATTGAACTGAATACCTTGGCTGAATATTTTCAGTTAGACGGTATCTATTACCCACATATCAATGGTGCTTCTTTTCGTAATCATGCCTTCCATAAACTGTTTACAGAATCGCTACCACTATTGTTAAAGGCACTTGAAAGCACAGAGAATGTACAGTTTTTTGATGCTTATTTTGCCGATGCACGTGATGCGGTATTTAAGTTTTTAGAAAAGCTCGAAAACCAAAAGATTTTTAAGAAATGTCCTGCTGACATTGCCGAAGGTTTTTATCAGCATGCGACAATATTGCAATTGCAATCGTTGTTTCAATCCTTACAGCGCACACAGCAAGCGTTTGAGCAGCTACAGGTTTATCTAAAAGCTTATTTGTGTATTGAAGTAAAGAAGCGCTTGCCACAAGTGCTACAGCAAAAGGGTGAAACCACCTTTTCTCAGCAAATCAAAACCTTGTCTGATGCTTTAAAAGGAGAGCAAGGACAGCGTTTTGCTGTGTTTGTACAGGCTCGCTATCCATTGATTTTAGTCGATGAGTTTCAGGATACGAACCAAGATCAAGATGATATGTTAGCCAATATTTGGCGGCATCCGCAGCGTTATCAAAAAGGTTGCATGATCATGGTCGGTGACCGTAAGCAGGCGATCTATGGCTTCCGCGGTGGAGATATGTTGACCTTCTTGAATGCCTATCAAGATGTGATGTCTAAGCAGGGGCATGAATATAAACTGATTCATAATCATCGCTCCGTAAAAGAATTGGTTGAAGTGGTTGATGTGCTGTTTCAACGACAACTGGATTTTGGTGAGCAGGTCATGTATGACCCGATTCAAGCAGGTTCACGACCTCATCCGGCTTTGATTGAAAATACCCAATCCAATCCTGCGCCATTACGTTGGTTACAATTACAAGAAGGCAATGAACAGGCGACGCAAGTGGCGTGGCAGATTCAGACTTTATTGAATCAGGCGTATCTAAAGCAATTGTATTTGGCTGCTGATGTTGCCACGACTATTGATGAAGAGGATATTGCGGTACTTTCCCGCAGTCATCGCCAGCTGGATGCAGTGCAATATGTATTGGAACGCATGGGGATTCGCGTCAATCGCCCTTCCAAACGCAGTGTGTTTGATTCAGCAATTGCAAAAGATGTGGGTGCTTTACTCACTGCGTTGTTGCATCCTTATGATGAAGCGAAGCTCAAACGTGCCTTACTCAGCCGTTTATTTGGATTTGATTTAACCCGATTGCTGGCATTGGAACAGAGTGCAGAAGGGCTGAGTCATTATATTCAACAATTTGATGACATCCGTGAGATGTGGCTGAATCAGGGCTTTTTATCAGCATGGCAACGTTGCTTAAACCAATTTGGTATTTGGCAACAGTTGGTTGCAGCACAAAGTAAAGACAATGAGCGTGCTGTGGTCAATTTACGCCATTTGACGGATCTGCTGAGTCAGCATAGTGAGCAGGTACAAGGTAGTCATAATTTATATCATTGGTATTTAAAACAATTAAATTCACCTAGCGATCGGGAGTGGGAGCTCGAGCACAAGCTGTCGAATGAAGCTGGTGTACAGTTGATGACGATTCATCAATCCAAAGGCTTGGAGTTTAAAATTGTCTTTTTGCTTGGGGCAAATAAAGCCTTTGCTGAAGTGCAGAAAAGCTTAAATTTTTCCACCACTGAAATCCAACTACCTGAGACAGGTCAAACCCGTACTCAACGTGTGGTTGCCGTGGCAGATAAAAACTTTTTGCAGCAAACTGAACTGGATCAACATCAGCAACGTGCCTTGGCAGAACAAAATCGTTTGTGGTATGTGGCGTTGACACGCGCAAGTCATCGTGTCTATGCCGTGTTTGAACCAGAAAAGGGGGATAAAAATAAATTTTCTGGCTTGGCATTTTGGAAAAATCAAGGTGACCATTTCCAGCATCCTTACAGTACTGAGGTTGCTCCGATTTTAGAACGGCCTCAGGCACTACAGGCACAGCAAGTGCAGCAGCGCATTGCGGTCTCAGCACAACCTTTACCTACGCAGCGCTTTTACGCACGTGGTAAAACCAGCTTTAGTTATTTGGCGCAACATTTAAAGCATAAAGCCAACCGTGTTGATCGCATGGCCAATATCGATGTAGATTTTGAGCAAGCAGAAGACGAGTTAAATTTCTCTGCACAAGATCAGGTTGTTGTCGCTCAACCGATTGCCTGGATTAAGCAGTATTTCCCCAAAGGTACTTTGGCTGGGAATTTTCTGCATGAAATTTTTGAACAAATTGATTTCCAACAGCCCTCAACTTGGGTGGAGGAAATTCGCCGTCGTTTTAAAAATACCTATCAAAGTTTATGGCTCGAACTGTTGCAACAGTATCAACAGCATTTTCCAGAGCAGGAGCATAGCGAACAGCAACTCTATCAATGGATTGCTGAGTGGCTGAAAGAAGTAGTGATGACACCACTCAATCAAGATTTCCAATTGCAGCAATTAGAGGCAGGGCAATATTTATCAGAGTGTCCATTCTATTTGGCTTTGTCCGATCGTGTGTTGGCCATGCAGCGCGTACAACAACTGTTTGAAGAGTACGGTATCGGAATGCCCGAGCTGCTTGAAGCAAAGTCTGCTCGTTATCTGAATGGTTCGATCGACTTGGTGTACTTCGATGGACAGCGTTACCATATTGCCGATTATAAGAGTAATTTTCTGGGGGCAGAGCAAGTGGATTATCAGCCAGTTCAGATTGCTGAAAGTATGTCCCTGTCGAGTTATTGGTTACAAGCGGCTTTATATTTGGTGGCGTTGCATCGTTATCTGACGGTGAAGTTGCAGAATTACGATATGCAGCAACATTTGGGAGGCGCATCGTATCTGTATTTACGCGGAATGAATGGGCAAGCACAGCAGGGTTGTTTCTATTGGAAACCTGAGGACGAATTTATCTTGCGCTTAGATGCAATTCTTGGATATTTTTCTGAGCATAATGCTGGGAAAATGGTGTAGATAAAGTGTATGAATTTAAATTAAACAAAAACTTAGCTTGTGGGTAACTCTGTTTATAACCTTGTGGACAAGCGTGTGGGTAACTGTGAGGATAACTCTGTGGACAAACAAATCGGTCATCAGTCAGAACAAATGACTTGGTTAAATATGTGGAGTAATTACCTCGCACAAGCCCCATTTTCTCAATCTGCTCAAGCAGTTAACGCTGCGCAAGTGCTGCAACAACTGGTTGAAGCCAGTTTACAGGGCGACAGCTGTATAGAAGCGGATCATACTCAGATCGAAGCACTGGCTGATTTGGCTATTTCGAGTGATAACGCAAGCACTCAAGTTGCCCCATGTGTCTATGATCAGCAGGGCTTGGCATTATACCGATATTGGCAACTCGAGCAACGCCTTACACAGCAGATTTGTCGATTAAAGCGACAAACGATTCAAACTGTCAATCCAGAAAATTATCAGAACTTACTCAGTGATGAACATCAACAAGCTGCGCTTAAAATGGTGTTGCAACAATGGTTGAGCATCATTACGGGGGGGCCAGGTACGGGGAAGACCTATACCTTGGCACGTATCATTGCGGCTTTAAACCAGACGATTCCCGATATTCGCATTGCCATGGCAGCACCCACAGGCAAGGCCGCACAACGTATGCAGGAGGCATTACAGAACTCATTTAATGATCCAAAATTATTGGAATCAGGTTTAATTACAGATGAGTTGCGTAATCAAAATACCCAGACTTTGCACCGTTTATTGGGCATGGGCAATCGGCAGATTCCACGGTTTAATCCAAAACAACCTTTGCCTTATGACGTTATTGTGGTCGATGAGGCCTCAATGTTGGATTTAAATCTAGCAACTTTATTATTTGAAGCGATACCTGAGCACTGTCGGATTATTTTGTTAGGTGATGCCAATCAGTTGGCCTCTGTCGATGTCGGTTCAGTTTTAGCAGATTTACAACAGGTCGAGGTATTGGCAGAAAACAGAGTCCAATTACAAACCAGCCGTCGTTTTTCTGCAGAAGCCAAGATTGGGCAGTTTGCGAGATTTATTCAAGCCGAGCAAAATTCAACTGAGCCAGAACTTGTACTGTCGAAGTTAGCGCATGACATTGTAGAAGCAGCACCTTTGCAAGCGATCACCTTAATTGAAGAGATGCCAGACCAGATTCAACTGGAATATCTACCAGAGCAGCAGGGTATTGAGATTGAGCCTTATCAACAAAAATTGATGTATGGATTTCAAGGCTATGTTGCTGCCTTGAAAGGCTATATATATGCAGATGCATCTGAAGACTCTATTCAGTCTGTCATTCATGCTTTTGATGATTATCGAATCTTAACTGCCGTCCGACATGGACAGTTGGGGATTGAACAACTGAATCGTTATGCCGAGCAGTGGCTAAACCAGCAGCTTAAACAGGTCGCCGTCGGGGATTGGTATATCGGACGTCCAGTCATGATGACGTATAATGATTATCAGCTTGGAATTTCCAACGGTGATATTGGCATTTGTTTTAAACACCGTACCCAAGCGCAGCAGTTTGAAGTATTTTTTCCAAGCTTGAATAAATGGATTGCAGCGCATCGATTACCACGTAGCATGCAAACAGCCTTTGCGTTAACCATTCATAAATCTCAAGGTTCTGAATTTACCCACACAGCGATTGTATTAGATGCACAAGCAGAGAAATTATTAAGTCAGGAGTTGATTTATACCGCGGTGACCCGTGCTAAAAAAGTTGTGAGTATTTTGGCTGATTCAAATGCATTACGGCAGGCTTTGACGATACGCACTGTTCGTCGTAGTGGTTTAGTGCAAAAGATCAATTTGAACAGATTGTGAACTTATGCTTCAGAATTCACTGCTTTGTAAGTAAAAGCTTACAAGGATTCGAGATATTGTCGCTAGAGCAAGCGCAAGCTTTTTGAGATTATGTACACACAAAGAGCCTAGCAAGGAAAGCTAGGTAAATCGCATAAATATAATAATAACGTCGGATGACAGCGAACTTACAGTGAAGTAAGTGATAAAAGAGGAAATTTACAGCCGCTAAGCCTTGTAGTTTTGGGAGAGACTACAGGGCTTTTTTATTTTCATCGTTTATCCGCTATAAAATCTTTATGATTCATTGACTCAGTATCGTACCTTTTTAATGCGTGAACATTCATCTATTGTTTATTGTATGTGTATTTCTGCTTGACCTTGGGTTCAAATAAAAGGAAGAAATATAAATCTTATTGTCTGACAATTTTTTGTTATTATTAAGTTAAATGTTATACAGACTTGTACGTTTTTTCGTACACAGAGATAAGAGAAATGCTATTTTTCTCCACAATTGAATCTGACAGAATAGTCGGTATAGAGAGAAGGAAAAGCAAGATAAACAACAATAAAGAAAAGGATGTGGGTGAACATTCAGAGGGTTTGAATGGTATAGGAAAAAACAATAAAAAATAACAAAATATAAGAACAATGAGAAGTTTCAAGCGCAAAAGCCCAAGTTTAACTTGGGCTTTTTTGTGCGTTTCTTTTAAGCCTTCACGCTTATACTAAATCGGCTTTGGTACGGTCTGTTGCAAACAACGAGCGACGTTGATTTTTGGGTATTTTCGGGCAGTTGGTCGAGATTTGGTAAAGTGTTTTGGCTAAAGCAGGTAAATGAGTACCGACCACAGACTTCCCAGTGGTCAGGAGCGATACACTGATATCACGCTCTGGATCTGCCCAACATAGAATATTTGAGAAGCCAATATGTCCGAATGCTTGTCCTGTCATTGGGCCAAATAATCCGACGGGATTACTGCCCAGCATTGGGCCTAGTGCATAGCGCATCGGCGCCAATAGCGTTCGATCTAAGCTAAGACCTGAGGTTGGCAGGGTAGAACGGAAGACTGTCTTGGCACTCATGATCTGTTTGCCTTGGTATTCGCCGCCGCTGAGCAACATTTCAAAAAAGCGGCCTACTTGTTCAGCACTGGTGTAAATGTTTCCAGCAGGACAAATGGTATCCATGAAACGGGTATCGTTGGTGACATCGACTGCAAGTTGTAAACCACCCCCGAGCACATGATTGAGATAATGGTCTGTACCTAAGCTTGGATGAATCCCTGTAGCATAGTTTAACGCCACATCAGCACGATACTCAGGTTTTAAACCATAGTTGAAATAGTCTAAACCCATTGGCTTTTCAATATGCTCAGCCAAAAACTCGCGAACGCTTTGACCTGTCACACGTTGAACGATTTCACCCAAAATATAACCCGCAGTAACGGCATGGTAGGCAAGGTGTGTTCCTGACGGAGAAACAGGTTTTGCTGCACAAAGTAGTTTTAAAATATCTTCTTGATTAAATAAAAGCTCTGGCGTGACTTCGGTATCGATACGAGGAATGCCTCCACGATGGGAAAGCAAATGAAAAATCGTGGCACGACGTTTACCATTCACACCATATTCAGGAATGTAGTAGCTGATTGGATCAAGTAAATTCAGGTCTCCACGCTCATCCAACATGTGGATCAACATAGCAGTCACCATTTTAGAGGCTGAAAACAGACAGACGGGCGTGTCTGGCGTCCCTATCTTGGCATCAGTCGCCAAGCCTTCTGCGGAATTACCTTGAGCATAGCCAATACTGCGGTTTAAAAGAATTTTCCCCTGACGACGTAAACATAAAGTGATGAGTGGATAATTCCCCGTTTTATACATTCCTTCCACACTGTGCCAAATCTTTTGGATCTGTGTTTCACTCATGCCACCCAATTCCGCAGAGACTTCATCTTTGCTGCGAATCACTTGATTTAAGTCATGTGGCACATAACAGGTATTAGTTGATAAAATTTTCACGATTCCCTCGCAATATTTTCGTTTTCTTTCTTCTCTGTCATAAATTGAAAACAGAATCAGGCTAGTGTGCCTATTTTGTACAACGCTGTCAGCTGCCGAATTGCCAGCGAAGTTAAAACATTTTTGCAATATAGCGATAGATCACTTAAAATAGGCGACTTGCTGTAGTGATGCACGGCAGTCGGTTGGTTCCAACTGATCATTATCATTTTATTTTTGTAAGCATCTCGGAGAAATCGAATGGCTTTAACTAACACTGATCGCGCAGAGATCATCGCTAAATTTGCTCGTGCTGAAAACGACACTGGTTCACCTGAAGTACAAGTTGCTTTATTAAGTGCTCAAATCAATGATTTGCAAGGTCACTTTAAAGAACACAAACACGACCATCACAGCCGTCGTGGTTTGATTCGTATGGTAAACCAACGTCGTAAATTACTTGACTATTTAAATGGTAAAGATCACGGTCGTTATGTTGCTTTGATCGGCGCATTAGGTTTACGTCGTTAATTCGATTTTACTTTGTTTTCGCTATTTCGCATGTTGTTATGCTTTATTGCTGAAAAGAGAGTTTCACCTAATTTACCTTAGGTGATTTTTAGAAGGGGCGCTTGTTCGCTCCTTCTTTGCGTTTAACTTTTTTAAATATTTGGTCTAGTGTGATGGCTTCTAAGCTTTGTCATTTATCCACACAGCAGTTGTGGTCTGAATGCCAAACCTTAGGGGTCTCACTAGAAAAAAAGTAGGAAAATACAATACATGTCAATGTTTAATATCATTCGTAAAGAATTCCAATTTGGTCAACACCAAGTTGTTTTAGAAACGGGTCGTGTTGCGCGTCAAGCAAATACAGTTTTAGTAACGATGGGCGGAGTGACTGTCCTTGTTGCCGTTGTTGCACAGCCAAAAGCAAAAGCGGGTCAAGATTTCTTCCCGTTAACTGTTAACTATCAAGAAAAACAATATGCTGCTGGTCGTATCCCAGGTGGGTATGGCAAGCGTGAAGGTCGTGCTTCTGAAGCTGAAACTTTAATTTCACGTCTGATTGACCGTCCAATTCGCCCGTTGTTCCCAGAAGGTTATTTCAACGAAATCCAAGTAACAGCAACCGTTGTTTCTTCTGACAAAACGATGGATGCTGATATCGCTGCGATGCTCGGTGCTTCAGCTGCATTGTCAATTGCGGGTACGCCGTTCCGTGGACCAATTGCTGGTGCACGTGTTGGTTTAATCAATGGTGAGTATGTTCTTAACCCGAACTTTGAACAACTTGCTCAATCTGATCTTGACCTTGTCGTTGCTGGTACAGAATCAGCTGTGCTTATGGTTGAGTCTGAAGCGAAAGAACTTTCTGAAGATCAAATGCTTGGTGCTGTACTTTTCGGTCATGACGAAATGCAAATTGCAGTTCAAGCGATTAAAGAATTTGCTGCTGCTGCGGGTGCAGTTGAATCAACTTGGGTTGCTCCAAGCAAAAACGAAGCACTTCTTGAGCAATTAAAAGCGGCTTTCGAAGCGAAAATTTCAGAAGCATATACCATTGCGGTGAAACAAGACCGTTATGCAGCACTTGATGCACTTTATGCAGAAGCAGTTGCTCAATTCGTTCCTGAAAATGACGAAACGGGTATTGCTGATGAAGTAAACGAATTATTTGAAGATCTTAAATACCGTACAGTACGTGACAACATCTTGTCAGGTAAGCCACGTATTGATGGTCGTGACACGAAAACTGTTCGTGGGATCGATGTACAAGTGGGTGTATTAGACCGTGCACACGGTTCTGCATTATTTACACGTGGTGAAACTCAGGCCTTAGTTACAACAACTTTGGGTAATACTCGCGATGCGTTGATGGTTGATACGCTTTCTGGTACCAAAACTGACAACTTCATGTTGCACTATAACTTCCCTGCATACTCTGTAGGTGAAACAGGTCGTGAATCTGGTCCTAAGCGTCGTGAAATTGGTCACGGTCGTTTGGCGCGCCGTGGTGTTCAAGCTGTTCTTCCTGCAGCTGACCGCTTCCCGTACGTGATTCGTATCGTATCTGACATTACTGAATCGAACGGTTCATCTTCAATGGCGTCTGTATGTGGTGCGTCATTATCATTGATGGATGCAGGTGTTCCATTGAAAGCACCAGTTGCGGGTATCGCAATGGGCTTGGTTAAAGAAGGTGAGCGTTTCGCAGTACTTTCAGATATCTTGGGTGACGAAGATCATCTTGGTGATATGGACTTTAAAGTAGCAGGTTCTGCAAACGGTATTACTGCACTTCAAATGGATATCAAGATTGAAGGGATTACCGAAGAAATCATGGAAGTTGCATTAAACCAAGCATTTGCTGGTCGTATGCATATCCTCAATGAAATGAACAAAGTCATTTCACGTGCTCGTGCGGAAATCAGTGCAAATGCACCGACTTTTGAAGTCATCAACATCAATCCAGACAAGATTCGTGATGTTATTGGTAAGGGTGGTGCAACCATTCGTGCGATTACTGAAGAAACTAAAGCTGCGATTGATATCGAAGATAACGGTACAGTACGTGTATTTGGTGAAACTAAAGCGGCTGCTAAAGCTGCGATTGCAAAAATCCAAGCACTTACTGCTGAAGTTGAACCAGGTACGATTTACGCAGGTAAAGTCATTCGTATCGTTGAATTCGGTGCATTTGTAAATATCATGCCAGGTACTGACGGCTTGCTTCACATTTCACAAATTTCGAATGAACGTATTGCGAATGTGACTGACGTATTGAAAGAAGGTCAGGACATCAAAGTACAGGTTGCAGATGTTGACAACCGCGGTCGTATCAAATTAACAATGAAAGATATTGAACAAGCTTAATTAAATCAAGATCCAAATCTAAAAAAGCGCATTGTTTAAACAATGCGCTTTTTTATTAAATGAATGATTGTTATAGCTATAAAAAACCAAAACTATAAACATAAATTTTCTTTATATTAGACATTAGTCTAATGCTTTAATTGCAGTCCACACAATTAACGTAGAATTCTCCCACTTTCCGCTCCTACCTGTGTTTATAAGGTTTTAGATAGACAGTCGGAAGTCTATTTGTCATCTCAATATGAAGGAATATCGCGCATGCACGTCGATCATGTAGCCACAGGTCAAGATGACCAACAGCCGCCAAAGAAACCCAAATTTTATCAAATTCTCTATGTGCAAGTGATCTTCGCAATTGTTGCAGGGATATTGCTCGGTCATTTCTTTCCTGAATTTGGTGAGAGCTTAAAACCCTTGGGCGAAGCTTTCATTAAATTGGTGAAAATGATTATTGCCCCTGTGATTTTCCTGACTGTTGTGACGGGTATTGCTGGGATGAAAAATCTCGGCAGTGTTGGTCGAGTAACAGGGAAGGCGATGATCTACTTCCTAACCTTCTCAACTTTGGCTTTGATTGTCGGTCTGATTGTCGGAAACGTGATTGAGCCTGGTCATGGTCTCAATATTGATCCAAGCACCTTGCACAGTACTAAAGTAGATGAATATGCGGCAAAAGCGCATGAGTCTACGATTACTGGCTTCTTGATGAATATTATTCCAGATACGTTGGTGAGCCCATTTGTATCAGGTCAAATTCTTCAAGTGCTCTTTGTCGCGGTGCTATTTGGTTTGGCTTTGGCGAAATCAGGTGATTTAGGTCGTCCAATCACTGATTTCCTACAGCAACTCACTACGCCAGTATTTAATTTAGTCGGTATGTTGATGAAGTTTGCGCCGATTGGTGCATTCGGTGCGATGGCGTTTACCATTGGTGCTTATGGAATTAGCTCGATTGGTAATTTGATGCTGCTGATCGCAACGTTCTATATCACTGCGTTACTCTTCGTCATTATTATTCTGGGCGCAGTCGCACGTTATAACGGCTTCTCGATTATTGATCTGATTCGCTATATCAAAGATGAATTGTGGTTAGTACTTGGAACGAGCTCATCCGAAGCAGCATTACCATCGTTGATGGCAAAAATGGAAAAGGCTGGTTGTGAAAAATCGGTTGTGGGTCTGGTGATTCCAACAGGTTATTCATTTAACCTTGATGGTACTAATATTTACATGACCTTAGCAGCATTATTTATTGCACAGGCTTGTAATATTGAACTGACTTTAACCCAACAGATTACGATTCTTTTGGTTGCCATGCTCAGCTCTAAAGGTGCAGCAGGAATTACCGGTGCAGGCTTTATTACGTTGGCTGCGACCCTTTCAGTTGTTCCAGCGATTCCTGTTGCAGGTATGGCATTGATTCTCGGTATTGACCGCTTCATGTCAGAATGTCGTGCATTAACCAATTTAGTGGGCAATGCGTGTGCAACGATCGTGGTGGCAAAATGGGATAATGCTTTAGATAAAGAGCAATTAGACAACGCTTTAAAACATGGTATTGTCGAGAAAGACGCTTAATTGCTGATATTGTTAAAAAGCCTCCATGTGAGGCTTTTTTTATTTGATGATGTGCTTGCTCTGTAATATGCATAGCTTTTTATGCAGCTTCGTGGCAGCATTTCTTTCATAGCTATTCAAATTTCTATTGTCCTATGCAGCTTTATTATTTTTATCGCCATAACAGTGAAAATACAATTTTTATTAGTATTGAACAACAAACAGAACATACGCTTGAATTCTTATGGGTGGATAGTTTAAGACAAGATATGGTGAATCATACCGAGTCTTGGCAGAAAAAAATGTATGACTGTACTGGGCTGGTATTGAATGAATTTCACATGCGGGATTTACTCAATATTGAGCATCCTTGTGCGTTTGATACCGTTGAAGAATATGATCTCTTGGTGTTTCGCAAGTTAATTAGTCCAGATGACCAGATTCTTGAAAGTGAGAACGTTCTAGAAGCGCATGAAAGTGTTTTTGGTCTTGCGACAACGCCCATGAGTTTTATCTTAACGCCAACAGTTCTAGTGAGTGTTAGAGAACAAGGGAATAAGGCGGTAGAAAGCTATATTCAACGTATCCAAATGATTATGGGACGGCCGATCGCAGAGCAGAATAAACCACGTAAATTACCGAGCACACCTGCTGATTTATGCTTGCGGTTGCTCAATAGTATGATTGATGGTTATTTGAATTTGCGTAATCCTTTAACGCGTCGGGTTGAATATTGGCAACAGCAATTGTTACAGGGCAATCGTCGTTTTAAGCAGTGGCATCAATTGTTTCATGAAGATATGGCCTTCCAGCAAATTGAAAACTTGTGTGAGGAGCAAATCGAGACTCTGCAAGAGTTTAGAGATGAATTGGTCGATAACTATCATCATGTCGTAGGTGAGCATAAACATAAGGCTCAAGACATCTTGTTGGTGCGTTTGAATGACCTGATGAGCCATGTCGAAAGGGTACAGAAGCACACCTTACGGTTACGTAATGCGATTCAGTCAGCCATCGATTTACACTTCTCTGCGATTGCCAATCAAACCAATGAAAACATGCGGATCTTGGCCATTATTACGGCAATCTTTGCACCGCTGACGTTGCTGACAGGGGTCTATGGGATGAACTTTGAGTTTATTCCAGGGTTGAAATCACCGGTTGGTTTCTGGATTATGCTGGGCGTGATGCTGATGAGTACGGTGGTGTTGCTGTATTATTTTTATCGTCAACATTTGGTTGGGCGCGGTGAACGTAGTGTGATTGATTTGCTGGCGCAGCAACATCGGCAGCGCAATTTTAATCTGTTGTGGTTTTTGGACTATGAACCGATTAAGCAAACGCTGAAAGAAGTCGAGAAAATGACCAAGCTGAAATAGTTTGGTCATGCTAAAAATGGCTTAATGAAAATGTTTCAGTTGTTTACGTAGTTGCTGTACTTCATCGATTAAATCCAACATGACGGCTACAGCAGACAAACTGGCATCAAAGTCACGTTGCAGGCGATAGGCACGTCGAGCACGGCTCACATCTTCACCAATAAATTGATAACTTTGCGGATCCACAGTGATCTGCAAAATATCATAATCAATCAGTTTCAATACCCAGTCGGTGCTTTGACCACATGCTTCTGCAAAGTGTTCAAGATCAAGTGCCAATTGTTCATCAATGATTTCAACTTGGTAATGACCGTCATATTGAATTTCTTTGTATTGAATGGTTGTCATGATCTTACTCCTTATGAGGCACGCGGTTGAAATGCAGCAAAGGCATCGGCAAATTGTTGATAAGCCTGTTGCTCTTGTTCACTGTGCGCTGGCGGTAAAACAATATTAAGAATCAGATATAAATGCCCTGCAGTCTTACTTGGGATGCCTTTATCTTTTAAACGCAGTTGCTGTCCATTTTTGGCATTTTTCGGTAAGTTGACTTTAAGCTGCCCAGCAGGAGTGTGCACCTCTATACTTTGTCCTAAACCGGCTTCCCAAGGGCTGACATCAATGGTTTGGTAGACATCGGCACCTTCGACACGAATTCTGTCGCTATCTTTGTACTGGATCTCAATGTAGAGATCACCATTTTCGCCGCCGTTAACACCACTCTGACCTTGGCCATTTAAGCGAATTTGTTGGCCTTCCTTCATTCCTTTTGGAATTTTAACTTCTAAGGTCTTACGTTGGACTTCGGGTTCACCATAGACGTTATAGGTTGGAATCTGTAGGGTAATTTGCTGAGTTGAGCCATGATAGGCAATATCTAAATCGACTTGAATGCTGGCGTGTTGGTCTTCACCACGATAGCTACGCTGTTGACGTTGAGAACGTTGTTGCCCGCCCCCAAAGCCTGAGCCAAAGCGTCCAAATAAGTCCTCAAAACCACTAAAGTCAGCACCATCGCCTGAACTCTGGCGATAGAATTGTGAACCATCAAAACCACTTTGATTGCCTTGTCCAAAATTGGAAAAGCCTTGTGGATGATCCAGCATTTGATCATATTCTGCTTTCTTGGTGCTATCGCTTAGGGTGTCATAGGCGACATTAATCGCCTGCATTTTGGCTTCGGCATCTGCTTCTTTGCTAATGTCAGGATGATATTTACGTGCCAGTTTTCGATAGGCTTTTTTGATTTCATCTGCTGAGGCGTCTCTGGAAACACCGAGCTCTTCATAATAATTTTTTGCCATGATCTATAATAAATATAATGATGTGTTTGTTTCATTATGAAACGAATCCAAGAGATTTCAATGGATTCGATTGTATAAGACTTGTTTTGTTTGGCTAAAAGCTCAATGTTGATGAGCTGGCCATTGATGCCCGATTTGTCATTTAGACAAAGGTATCAACCAGACCATAGAGTGCAATCAATACCAGCAGGACACCACACAGACCTAGAATCTTAGGATAGATACTGCTTTGAGAGAGACTGCGGAAGAACAGATAGACCAAAGACAGTGTGAGGAAATCCAAGACAATCCAGGTCACAGTCAGTAGACTTAAACTGAAATTGAGATTCGGTGAGATATTAATAAACTGCGGGAAAAAAGCTGAGAAGAAAATAATGTCTTTCGGATTGGAAATCCCCACCAGAAAGCCATTCTTGAATCCACCATTTTGTGCAGCTACGGCTTGAATCGCTGCGGGGTGTGGTGCCTGAAGCACTTCTTTAATAATGCTATAACCGAGATAGGCAATATAGAGACAACCTAATATACGAATGGCTTTCAGATAGTTTTCATCAATCGTGAGAAAGCCTTTAAGAATCAGTACTGAAATAAAAATCAGGATTAAAGAAGCGAAGTTGGTACCAAAAATGGTTTGCAAGGCTTTTTTATAGCCACCCTTAAGGCCAGCACTGGCCACCAAAATCATGACAGGACCAGGGGTAGCGATCAGCACAACCACACTGATGATAAACAGGAAATATTCGAAGTAATTCATAAGGCAAAATTAAGGTCTATGTTCTTGGGAGATTTGAAAATTGTTTTATCGAGTAGACCTTAATACAAAATAAAAAAAGACGGAAGCCCGTCTCTTTTTATTTTTGAACATTGGGTAAATTAACTTAAATGTTCACCAAATAATGCCAATGCTTCTTCAGCAGTAAATTCATAGCGTGTATTGCAGAATTGGCAATCCATCTGGATAGGATTCTGAGCTTCTAAAGTTTCATGTACGGCATGAGCACCGATTTGAATCAATGCATTGGCACAACGTTCTTTGGAACAGGTACAACCAAACTTTAACTGTTCCACTTCAGGTAAACGTACTTCTTCTTCGTTATACAAGCGATAGAGAATTTCATTGGCTGATAGATCCGTCAGTTCTTCAGGTTTAAGCGTTTCGGTGAGCATGGTTAAACGTGGCCATAGATCTTCATCGACCAACTTTTGTTCTTCTTCGTCATTACGAGGAAGGAGCTGAATCAATAGACCGCCTGAACGTTGGTTATTGGTCGCCAACACAATATGAGTTGGGATCTGTGCAGACAAATCATAATATTGCGTCAAGCAACCGGCCAAGGTCGGTTGATCAAGTGGTACGATGCCTTGATAGCGTTCGCCGTGTTCAGGTTCAATGTTGATGAATAAAACAGGGTTGGTTAACGCTGCAAGCACAGTACGACTATCGCTGCCTTCGACGAAACGTGGATCTTCTTCGTAATCGGCCAAGGCGCGAACTTCACCTAAATGGTTGCACTCAGCCATGGCCCATTTAAAGGTTCCATTTGCTTGAATCTGTAAGCTAATACGGCCACGAATCTTGAGTGTACTGGCAAGTAAGGCTGTCGCACTGAGCATTTCACCTAACAGGCTTTGTACCGCAGGCATATATTCACGTTGCGCCAAAATAGTTTGAAGCGCTTCTTCTAAATGTACTACTTCACCGCGAACAGGGCAGTCTTCGATAAAAAAGCGTTGGCGTAAATCAGACATATTTTTCTCCAGTACCCCCGAAGGGGAAAACAAAGCAACGCTTTGCCTTGTAAAGCACTTTAGGCTTTATAAAAAGGTGCATGGTTATGCAGTCAATAATGGTGTCAGTTTGCCAAAACTCAAGATGTTTCATTGAGTGAATTTGCATCACTTTGTGTGTTTTGATCATTGCTCAGGCGATCTGATCTTAAAGTTTTTGTGTTTTCAAACAAATACTCAAGTTCGGCAATCGCATTCGGATAGCTTTCAATCACATCCTGTTGTTCATGGGCCCAATGCTGTTGGATCAGGAGCAGTTCATCTTCTTGCTTAAATTGCTCAATCTGGCGATGTGCTTGTTCAATTGAAAGACCAGTTTCAATCAAAGCCTGTTGCGCCATATTTAACGATGATGCATGAGTTTCACGCCAAATATGTTGTACCCCTAAATCATTGAGTAAATGTGCATGATGACGATCACGGGCGCGAACAAATAAGGTTAAATCTGGATAGTTCAAACGCAGGTGGCGTGCCAGATTCATACTGTCTTCAACATCATCGATCGCAAGAATTAGTAATTTGCAATATTCAATACCTGCGGCACGTAAGTTCTCGATTTGGGTAACGTCAGCATCCAAGAAACGATGTCCATATTGTTCAATAAAATCGGCATCGGGTTGATTGCTGTCAATCACGCTGAATTGTTGACCTTGCGCGTGCAGAACGCGTGCAACCACTTGTCCAAAACGACCAAAACCCAAAATAAGAATCGGGAGTTGAGAAACATCGTCAGGCAGTACCGAGACTTGTTTCTGTAAGCTTGGCAAAATTTTTGAATCAAATAACCAATACAGCACAGGAGTCAACAGCATTGATCCACATACAATCAGCAAGGCAGGTGCTAAAATCTCTTTTGCCAGTAAATGCTCACTTTCTGCAAGCTTGAGCATAATAAAACTGAGTTCGCCACTTTGTGCCAAGGTGATTGCAAATAATGTACTTCGTTTGGCATGCCGTTGCTGATAATAACTGATTGCAGCAATCACGCCAGCTTTGACTAAGACCAGTCCGAAGATTGAACCTAGAATCAATAGCGGAGATTGGCTTAAAGCGTGTAGTGAGAGTCCTAAACCAATTGCAAGGAAAATAAGCCCGATCGCAGTATCTTTAAAAGGTTCTACAACACGTTCAATCTCTGTTTTAAATTCTGTCTCTGCAAGGAGCAGCCCTGCGAGAAATGCGGCAATCAAAATATGGATATTGAGAATATCCATGATCAGAATCACCGAAAGAACGATCAATAAACTCAATACAGGAATAAGCTGGATACTGTTTTTACGTGCCAAGAAACGAAAAGCAGGTCGAACCAAATAACGACTTGCTAAAAATAAACCTGAAATGGTGGCAATAATGGCAGCAAAATAAGCAATACCATGTCGAGTCGAAGCGGTATCTTCAAGTAAAGGAAACAGCACGATCAAGATGACGGCAATGAAGGTCTGAAATTGTAAGGTGGCTAAGGTTGCTTGCCCCAATTTTTGATTGAGTTGTTGTTTCTTTTGTAGCAGTTGTTGCGGTAAGGCGACTGCGGATAATGCTAAGGCAAAACCGAGAATCATGCTTGTCAGTAGCTGATTGAACAATAAAAAACATACTCCGATCAGAATAAGGGTAATGACTGCGAGTTGTGAGCCGCTATTTTTAAGGATAGCTCTGCGCTCGAGCCAAAGTTGTTGTGGTCGAAAAGCGAAACCCACAAAGAACATGACCGCAATCATCCCCAAATCTAGTATTTGCTTGATCAGTTGTGGGTCTTCAATCAGGCCGGAAACACTGGAGCCGAGTAAAAGTCCTGCGATCAGGTAACCCAATACAGTATTGGCGGCATAACGTTTTGCGAGTGGAACAAAAATTAGAGTCGCAGCCAGTAAAAAAATAATCGGTAGAAGTAAAGACATTGAATGCCTCAAATTTTTCTATTTTGTCTAGACTAACTCAAATGAGTCGTCTATAAAAATATGATCTGAAAAGATGATATTGGGAAAGGTTCGATAACCTGAACAAGCTCAGACTGAACTTCTAGCTAAATTCTTGTGGATCCACATCAATGGATAGCCTCAGTAGATGTTGACGAGGCAAGTGTACGACGTGTTGCCACCATTGACGCAAATAAAAATGCAGTTTGGCGCGATCAGTAGACAAAATCACCATATGCGCGCGATAACGACCAGCTTTACGTTCCATCGGTGCAGGAATGGGTCCCCAAATATCAACTAAATCTCCAGCCATTGTCCGTAATTGTTGTGCAATATCTGCTAAGAATTGTTGGCTATAGTCTCGATCTTTAGATTCGACTCGAACCAGTACTGCATAGCGATAAGGGGGAAGCTGCGCGATCTTGCGATCTGCCAGCATTTGTTTGGCAACAGCACGATAATCATGTTCAATCAAGGTGGTCAGCATCGGGTGATCTGGACGTAAACTTTGCAAATAGACACTGCCTTTATGCTCACCACGACCAGCACGGCCAGCTACTTGAACAATCAGTTGTGCTGTACGTTCAGGCGCGCGCGGGTCAACACTGAGTAAGCCCGCATCAATATCTAAAATCGCAACAAGAGTGACATGAGGGAAATGATGACCTTTGGCCAGCATTTGTGTGCCGAGTAAAATATTGGGTTTATTTTGCTGGATGCGATCATAAATTTTCTGCCAGCTACCCACTCGGCTGGTACTGTCACGATCGACCCGAATGACTTCATGGTGAGGGAAGAGCTCTTGTAAATGTTCTTCAAGCTTTGCTGTTCCTGCGCCAATGGTTTTTAAGCTTTGTTTTTGGCATGCAGGGCAATGATCAGGCAGACGATTGATGGTACCGCAATGGTGACAATGCAAATAATGGTAAGGTTGTGAGTGTAGGGTAAAGTGCGCATCACAATGTGGGCAATTGGCTTGCCAGCCGCAGCTTTCACACATCAAGATCGGTGCATAGCCACGTCGATTTAAAAAGATCAGAACCTGCTCTTTACGCTCTAAGGTATGTTTGATTTGTTCAATCAAGGTCTGACTCAGACCATGCTTCTTTTTTGCGACTTTTAAATCAACCACATGCATTTTGGGCAGTACCGCGACACCTGCTCGTTGATTCAGTTCAAGCAGATGTAACTTTCCTGATTCAACCAAATGGTAACTATCGATACTCGGCGTAGCTGAACCGAGAATCACAGGGCAGTTTTGTAAATGTCCCCGGTATAAGGCGACATCACGGGTATGGTAACGAAAGCCTTCTTGTTGTTTATAGGAAAGATCGTGTTCTTCATCCAGAATGATTAAACCCAGATGAGGCAGCGGGGTATAGATTGCAGAGCGAGTACCAATAATAATTGAAGCTTTACCCGTCTGGGCATGTTGCCAAGCTTGTAAGCGTTTCGAGTCATTTAATCCCGAATGCAGTAAGGCAACATCACAATGAAAGCGTGACTTAAAACGCGCTACAGTTTGAGGCGTCAAGCCAATTTCAGGGACCAATACCAGAACTTGTTTGCCCTGCTTTAACACCTCATGCATCACTTGAAGATAGACTTCAGTTTTACCGCTGCCAGTTAAACCATCCAATAAAAATGCTTGATAGTGATGCTGTGCTTTGAGAATTTGTTGAATGGCTTTTTTCTGATCGTCATTGGGTGTTAATGGGACTTGAGCCAATTGTACTGGTGTCGGGGTGAAATCATGGGGTTCCAGACAGCACTCAACCAAGCCTTTCTTTTCCAGAGCTTTCAGGGTTGAGGTTTCTACCCCGCTGAGATTTAAAACATTTTCAGTGGTGCCGTGCGGATGAAGCTTTAAAACTTGATAGGCATCGTATTGCTTTTGAGAGCGTTTTAATAAAGATGCTGGATCATCATGCGCTGTGATTTTCCATAAATGAAACAGAATATCTAAGGCACGTCCTTGTCTCAATAACGTCGGCAGGGCACTTTGCATCACCTCACCAATCGGAAATTGATAATATTGGGCTGACCATGTCAACAAAGTTAAAACTTGTTGGTCTAAAATCGATTCCTGATCGAGTAATTCTGTGATGGCCTTAAGTTTGAATTGCCCTGTAAATGCTTCGTTTGGATCAACTTTTTCTGTAATGATCCCAACAAGATTTTGCCGACCAAAAGAAATCGCGACACGTGCACCGATTTGAGCTTGAGCGTACTGCTCAGCGCTGACCGTGTAGTCAAACGTGTCGTACACATAAACGGGTATTGCAACTCGAATACGGTACAAAATAGCGTTAGAATTTTGGGACGACATATAGGCTTCATTCATATAAGGGGCAATTGACACTTCAGCCTTTAGGTTGTGTTATTGGCTAAAACAACTTATACAAGGCATGACTGCATGTCATGGAATTATGCTAAAGTGCGGAGTGTTATGTCGATGAATTTCTTGTGAAACTCATGTATTTCATTGCAAACACGGATGCAATAGCAACAACAACTATTTTGGGACAATTAGAACAGAACCATGCCTGCTTATCAATTTACCGCTCTTGATGCCTCTGGAAAGCAACATAAAGGTGTGCTTGAAGGGGATTCTGCACGTCAAATTCGCCAACAGTTACGCGATAAAGCATGGACCCCGATTGCGGTTGATGCCGTTGAGCAAAAAGACAAACAGCAACAGCGATCATGGTTTAAAAAAAGCTTTAGTGTTTATGATTTAGCACTGATGACCCGTCAGCTTTCCGTTTTAGTTGCCGCAGGTATTCCATTGGAAGAAGCTTTGCGTGCGGTCAGTAAACAAAGTGAAAAATCACATGTCCAAAATTTATTGATCGCCGTGCGTTCCAAGGTGCTTGAAGGGCATTCACTGGCAAAAAGTATGCAGCAATCAGGTCGTTTTCCTGAGCTATATATTGCAACGGTTGCAGCAGGTGAACGTTCAGGACATCTTGATCTGATTCTAGATCAACTGTCTGATTACACCGAAAATCGTTTTGCCATGCAGAAGAAGATTCAGGGAGCCATGATCTATCCGATTGTGCTGATGCTGATGTCTTTCGGGATTGTGATGGGTTTGATGACTTATGTTGTGCCTGAAATCGTCAAAACCTTTGAACAGAGTAAAGAAGCTTTGCCGTGGATTACAGTCGCATTGATGAAAGCCAGTGCCTTTATTCGGCATACTTGGGTTGGCATGCTGATTCTTGCTTTTATTGCCATCATTCTATTCACTCGATTTTTAAGAACCAATGCAGGGCATTATGCATTTGACCGATTAACGCTCAGATTGCCACTATTTGGTAAACTTTCACGTGGTATAAATGCGGCACGTTTTGCCAGTACCTTGTCCATTTTAACGCGTTCGGGTGTGCCTTTGGTTGAGGCCTTACGTATTGGTGCCGAAGTCAGTAATAACTGGGTGATCCGTGATGCGATTGAGGTGGCAATGGAGCGTGTAACAGAAGGTGGTAATTTGGCAACACAATTAGAGCGTTGCGGTTATTTTCCCCCGATGATGGTACAAATGATTCGAAGTGGTGAAGCCTCTGGTGAACTGGATCGCATGTTGGATCGTGCATCTATTATGCAAGATCGTGAAGTGACCACCTTTATTTCAACCTTACTGGCTTTACTTGAACCCTTGATGTTGATTTTTATGGCAGCAATTGTATTGGTGATTGTGATTGCGGTAATGTTGCCAATTATTAATATGAACAATATGATCTAATGAGTGACATGTAAGAGATGAAAATGAAAAATCAAAAAATGTATGTGAAGCAATCTGGCTTCACGTTAATAGAAGTGATGGTTGTTATTGTAATTCTAGGTGTTTTGGCTGCACTGATCGTTCCAAACGTGATGGGTCGTGGTGAAAAGGCTAAAGTGGATACCACCAGTATTACCTTAAAAGGTGTTGCGGGTGCCTTGGATCAATATAAGTTGGACAATGGTCGTTACCCATCGATGCAAGATGGTGGTTTAGATGCATTGGTGAATCAGCCTGCATCTGCAAAAAATTGGTTACCTGGTGGTTATGTGAAAGGTGGCTATCCAAAAGACAGCTGGGAAAATGATTTACAGTATGTGATTCCAGGTCGTGAAGGTCGTTCATTTGATTTATATTCGTTTGGTGCGGATGGTAAAGAAGGTGGCGAAGGGAATGATGCGGATATTTATTATCAGCCATAATTTGGAATAAAATATCACTTCACTTTTGAATTAAATAAATAGAGAGTGAAGTGATAATGTTTCTTAATTAAATAAAACAGCATAACTATTTGAAAAATATAAAATGAATAAAATATTAAATATGTGAGAGTTATAATAAGAATTATTCCCATATTTGATAGTTACAAGAAAAAGAAATTATGCAGAAAAATAGACTATTTCTTTAGATCAAAGCTTTGCATAATAAATTCAAGCCGTTGAAAAAATAAAATGTGGAGAAATCAGATGAAAGCATTCTTTATGTTGGATGAACTGAATCAGTTTCATTGGGCAATGCTTAAATCTGTATTGCTTATTTTAAGTTTATTACCGATTAGTGAAGGTGCTCTAAGCCTATGGCAGGCTACAGAAGGCAGTAGCCAAATTATGATTGGCTTTTTTGTCCTCAGTGTGTTGAGTGCATGGTTTGTCGTTTGTTTTTTAAGTGCTTTAAAAACCACGGTTTGGAGTAATAAAGAGCTGATTTCGAAATATGAACAGCTGCTGTTTAGTGCCTATCGCTATATTCCAATGTTATTTTTATCTAGCTTGGTTGCTTATTTAACCGTACAGTTTTCTATAGCCATATAAATATTTTAGACCGTCCAATGTTAAAAACGTAGATATGAAATCTACGTTTTTTTATTTGTCTAATTTAAGTGGGTTGAACAATCAGCATGGTAATTTTTCGGACTACAGGTAATACCAAAAGCAGAACTGGAAAAGCAATAATCCAAGAAATCCCCCAAGCCGACATCCATGTATGAACAGAAAATTGTTCAAAGCCCATACTACGTAAGGTACTAATAAATGACACGATAAAGGTCATGATGATCGATAAAAAGAAAGGTAAAACAATCGAGGCGTAACGATTTGGAATCTTTTGAAAACGAAAAGAAGAAGATTGAGAATTTTGCATTTTTTACTCCGTAAACCAACAAAAGCCAGTGCCTTATCAAAGATGTAAATATCTTGATTAAAATAGCTCCAAGCCTTGTTGGAGATATGTTGGCACGTTGATTGACGTAAACGTTTACGGCTTTTTTTGATCAGCACAATTAATCTAGCACGAATATTTAAAATTACAAATCCGGAAGAGGACATTTCCTTAACACTATAGGCCTATGTTCTTTCTGGTAATTATTTAAGAAGGGGAAGAGAAACAGATATAGTAAATTCAGTGAAAGATTGAGTCATTGGTTTTCGAGATATTGCTTTTTGTGCGCCAGAGCTTGAAGTTCCTCTGGGCACAAAATTACTTTAATTTATCGACGGGATTTGAAAGTGATATCCACTTTACGTGGACGATAGATCCATCCCATAACTAACAATAATAGTGAGAAAATCAGGATTGGATAATCGCTTAAACGATTGTATAACGTTTGCCCTTGCATGGCAGGTAATTCACCCCGCAACACGACCTCTTGATCCATTGGAGCTTGTTTAACGATATGACCATTGTGATCGATAAACGCAGTTACTCCTGTATTGGTGGCCCGAATAAACCAACGGCCATTTTCTTTGGCACGCATTTGTACCATTTGTAAATGTTGCCAAGGTCCAGCCGTCCCTGTAAACCAAGCATCATTCGACACTGTAATTAAAAAGTCACTGTTTGATGCATTACGACGGGTCAGGTTTGGATACGCCACTTCATAGCAAATGGCTGCTGCAAGGGCATGGCCTTTCACCGTTAATGGTTTTTGATTGGCTTCACCACGAGAAAAGCCACTCATACTGACATCATTCTGCATCGCTGGCAGTACCCATTTCAGCATCCCTGATAATGGAATATATTCACCAAATGGCACTAAACGTTGTTTTTTATACAGGCCATGTGAATCACTGCCAGAGGCCATAATACTGTTGTAATACAGCGGCTCACCGGCTTGTTGTGATTTAGGTAAATCCCAGTAAGGAATCCCTGTGACCCAAGCGGTATCTGTTTTTTTCGCTTGTGCAGCCATGGCATCCAAAAATTCTGGAATATCCGTTTGGAACATCGGAATTGAGGATTCAGGCCAGACAATCAGATCACGTCCCCATTCAGCATGAGTGAGGTTGGCATAAATTTCTAAGGTTTTAATTTGATATTCGGTTAACCATTTTAGGTCTTGTGGAATATTACCCTGAATGAGTGAAACACTCAGTGGTTTAGCGGCTTTAGGTTGCACAAATTGAATAAATCCAACTCCCCAAGCACCTAGTACCAAGAGTGCTGAAGGAATTGCCCAAAACCAGCGACGATTTAAAATTTCGACCAAGGCACAGGCCAGTACAATCACCACGAAAGAAACAGCATAGACGCCAAATAAAGGCGCATAGCCATCGAGTAAACGTTCAGTGAAGGCATAACCTGCAAATAACCATGGGAAACCTGTGAATACCCAAGTTTTTGCCCACTCAAATAATACCCAGAGTGGAGCAAAGGTTAACGGTGTTTCTGGGAAGAAGCGACGATATAACCATGTTTGAAAAGCCGTAAATAAGCCCATTGCGGCTGCCATAAAGACAATCATCAAAATGCTTAAAAAGGCATTGGTATCCCCGTAGGTATGGATCGAGGTGTACAGCCAAAACGCACCGACAAACCATAAACCAAAACCATAAGCCCAGCCGAGTGCAAAAGCTTGTCGAGGGCTACGTTGGCGTAATACTGCATACAATAATGCAGGCGATAAAATCGCAAGCCACCAGAAATAATATGGGGCTAAAGCCAAACTAAAGATTGCACCTGAAATGAGTGCAATCAACAGTGGAAAAATAAAAGGAAGCTGTTTCTGCGGTTGAGACGAATTTAACAGCTTTTCAAAATAGGTTCTCATTGACGGACAGCTCGAATCAGATGAATAGTGCGTGCATCTGCTTCAATAATGGTGAATTGCCAATCGCCAAGCTCAATGGTTTGACCTTGTAAATCGCTCACTAAACCAATCTCTTGCAGCAGTAAACCGCCCATAGTTTCAACTTCATCATCAGAAAAATCTGCATCTAAAATTGTGTTGAAGTGTTCGATTGGTGTAAGTGCCTGCACAATCCAAGTATTGGCTGTGGTTGGGTCATTATCTGGCACGATATATAACGCTTCTTCATCTGCGATATCGTGTTCATCTTCGATTTCACCGACAATCTCTTCCAGAATGTCTTCAAGCGTGACTAAACCAGAAGTTGAGCCATATTCATCGATCACGATCGCAATATGGGTCTGGGTATTTTTCAACATGCGTAATACTTGGTCTGAACGTGCACTTTCAGGTACAAATACAGGCTGACGCATCAATGAGCGAATATCCACTTTGACATTCCGTTCAGTTAAGAACGGTAAGAGATCTTTCGCTAATAAGATACCAACCACATTATCGGTTTGATCCGCAGAGAATACTGGGAAGCGCGAATGTGCCGAATCAATCAGTACATGCAGAATATCAAGTAATTGATCATCTTCCTGTAAGCTGATAATCGCTGTACGCGGCGTCATGACTTCTCGAATCTTTGTTGCTGGCAGATCGAGAACACCCTCAAGCATAGCAACAGTATCTGGCTCTAAAAAGCGACGTGAGTCTTGAACTAACTTGAGTAATTCATCGCGGGTTTCAGGTGCGGTACCTAACCATTTTCTTAAGCCACGCATACCCCACGACGGACTGGATTCCTCGACCATGATCTTTCCTAAAGACTCTCTATATCAATTAGATGATTTTCATCATACCGAAGATAAAGCGGATATGCATCAATAATACTATGTAAAAAACGTACAGTTTTTCAAAAAGCTGATGATGATTTTTATATCAGCAGTTTATGCTAAAATGTGAAAATTCGAATATTTGAGTTTTATGATGTCTGAACAACCAAAACTTCCTGCTGTTCAAATCAATACGCGAGGTTTACGTTGCCCTGAGCCTGTGATGATGTTGCATCAAGCCATTCGCAAAGCCAAGTCGGGTGATGTGGTTGAGGTGCTTGCCACAGACCCGTCTACATCATGGGATATCCCAAAATTTTGTATGCATCTTGGTCATGAACTAGTACTCAAAGAAGAAACTCAGGACGAAAACAGCAATACTGAATATCGTTACTTAGTGCAGAAAGGCTAGTACTTGTTTTAATAGAGCATAAAAAATCCGAGTCTAAACTCGGATTTTTTGTATTGCAGATTCAGATCACCACCACCTGAGGTAGGAAGAACAAAGCAACGCTTTGTCCTGCCGCAAGTGCAAAAGCTATGCTTTTGCAGAGAAGGTGTGTTCTATTACATGTTCGGGTAGTTCGGACCACCACCACCTTCTGGTGTTACCCAAGTGATGTTTTGTGAAGGATCTTTAATATCACAAGTCTTACAGTGTACGCAGTTCGCTGCGTTAATCTGGAAGCGTTTCGAACCATCATCATTTTCCATGATTTCATAAACGCCAGCAGGGCAGTAGCGTTGAGCAGGCTCATCCCATTTTGGTAGGTTTACATCAACTGGAATAGATGGATCAGTCAACTTTAAGTGTGCTGGCTGATTTTCTTCATGTACAGTATTTGATACGAATACAGAAGATAAACGGTCAAAGGTCAACTTGCCATCTGGTTTTGGATAGTTTGGCTTAAACGTTGACGCATCTACAGTTTTAAGTACTGCAAAGTCTTGCTTAAGATCATGCAAAGTGAATGGCACTTTAAAGATGTTTTGATCGATAAAGTTAAATGCACCACCAATCCATTGACCAAATTTGTGCATCGCTGGACCAAAGTTACGCGAGCTATATAACTCTTCTTTTAACCAAGAATTGTTATATTTATCGGTATAAGCAGTGAGCTCTTTATCAAAGTGGTCTTCGCCTTCAAGCACACGTGCAATCGCAAGATCACCACCTTTTGCAACGCCTGCAGCAATCGCTTCAAAGACTGCTTCACCACACAACATGCCTGATTTCATTGCAGTGTGTGAGCCTTTGATTTTTGAGAAGTTCAAGAAACCAGCATCATCACCAATCAAACAACCGCCTGGGAAGGTGAGTTTAGGTAAAGCATTGAAGCCACCTTTCACAACAGCACGTGCGCCGTAAGAAATACGTTTGCCGCCCTCAAGGAATTGCTTGATAGTTGGGTGTGTTTTCCAACGTTGCATTTCCATGAATGGATACATATGCGGATTTTCATACGATAAATCCACGATCATACCCATGGTTACTTGGTTGTTTTCTGCGTGATATAACCACCAGCCACCAGTAGAACCTGTTTCAGACAAAGGCCAACCTGCACCGTGCATTACTAAACCTGGTTTGTGCTTTGCAGGGTCGATTTCCCAAAGTTCTTTGATCCCGATACCGTAATGTTGCGGATCAGCATCTTTATCTAGATTATATTTGGCAATCAGGCGCTTACCGAGGTGACCACGGCAGCCTTCAGCGAATAATGTATATTTGGCATGTAGCTCATAACCAGGCGTGAAGTTATGTGTTGGCTCACCATTTTTGCCAATCCCCATATCACCTGTTTGGATGCCTTTTACCGTACCGTCTTCATGATAAAGCACTTCAGCAGCAGCAAAGCCCGGGAAGATTGAAACTTCAAGTTCTTCCGCTTTTTGACCTAACCAACGAACAACGTTACCAAGGGAAACCACATAGTTTCCATCGTTGTGCATTGATTTAGGCACCATCCAATGCGGCATTTTTTGTGCTTTGGTATCAGACAATAAGAAATATGTTTCGTCGCCCGTTACAGGGACATTCAGTGGTGCGCCTTCTTCTTTCCAGTTCGGAAATAATTCGTTCATGGCACGTGGTTCAAGTACAGCACCAGAAAGGATATGCGCACCTACTTCAGAGCCTTTTTCAACAACACATACAGAAAGATCAGGTAGGTTGTTTTCAATCGCTAATTGACGAATTTTAATCGCAGCAGATAAACCCGAAGGTCCTGCGCCAACGATCACTACGTCAAACTCCATCGCTTCACGTTCGATGTGTTCCATGTAGGACTCCTCATATTTTTAAGGGTGGCAACCGTAATATTGCGATTCGGTGCTGCCATGAGTGTTCTGAATTGCCGAACACAAATGATAGTATGTGCTCGCAAACGTTTGGGCTAGTATAGTTTTAAACCTTGGTCTCGCCAATTGGCTGAGCGGTCATATTTTCTCGTCATCAAGGCATAAACTATGATAAATGAAAATGATTCTCCACAAAACCCTTTAGAAAATCAGGGAAAAATCATGTTTTCTGATGATAAAAACTTAATCGACATTGCACAATACATAAAAGATGTACAGCAAAGTCACAAAAGGTCAATTCCCCCATTAGACCAGTGGCATCCGAAGCATTGCGGCAAAATGGATTTACGCATAAAAGCCAATGGCGAATGGTGGCACGAAGGTCAATTGGTCAAGCGACAAGCGTTACTTGACCTGTTTAGCAAAGTGCTATGGAAAGAAGATGGCAAATTCTATCTCAAAACCCCCGTTGAGCAGATTGAAATTGAAGTCGAAGATGAGCCTTTGCTGATTAATCAGGCAGATCAGGTGGAAATTGAGGGTAAAATCTATTTACAACTGACCACAATCAATCAGGATGTGGTGATTGTCGATGAGCAGCATCCCATTTTTATGCGTGAATATGACGGTGAGTTAAGACCCTATGTGCATGTTCGCTTTGGGATGAATGCCTTGATCCAGCGTCAGAGTTTTTATCATCTCGTGAACTACGGCAGCTTGTCTGAAAATGCACAAGGCGAGACGGTTTTAACACTAAAAAGTGGTGATTTGGTCTTGCATTTGAGCACCTGAGGTTTAAGCTTAAAAGAGTGAATAAACCAATGCCTAAGTGTGTATGACAGCTGTTCAATCGATGCCTCTTTTACTCAATCCTATGCCGCATGCATCATCAGATGCACCGATTGGTGTTTTTGATTCAGGGGTGGGTGGACTATCGGTTGCGCAAGAGATTGCTCGACATTTACCCAATGAGCAGATTATCTATTATGCCGATACGGCACATGTTCCGTATGGGGCACGTAGTGATCAGGAAATCCGCCAACTGACAGCTCAAGCGATTGAATGGCTGTATCGTCAAGGCTGCAAAATTGCGGTTGTGGCATGCAATACTGCTTCTGCATTTAGTTTAGATTATTTACGAGAACACTATGGTGAGCGGTTTCCAATTGTTGGCTTAGTCCCTGCATTGAAACCTGCGGTGATTCAAACCCAGTCAAAAGTTGTAGCCGTACTGGCGACACCTGCAACCTTTCGTGGTCAGCTGATTAAAGATGTCATTTCTAAATTTGCGGAACCTGCGGGTGTCGATGTTTTAACAGTGACCAATTTAGAACTGGTGCCGTTTGTAGAAGCGGGTCAGGAGATGAGCCAGGCATGTTTAACTGTTTTGCAACAGCTGCTTCAACCTGTGGTTGAACAGGGCGCTGATTATTTAGTGTTGGGATGCACGCATTATCCATTTCTAAAACAGGCGATTCATCAGATTTTTGCAGAAAAATTAAAATTAATTGATTCTGGACAAGCAGTTGCGCGACAAACTACGTATATTTTAATTAAAAATGGGTTATTATGTGACAAATTGCGTCATAACATCACTCGTATTGAATGTTATGTCAGTGGTAACAATGCTGTCACGCTGCAACCAGTCCTTCAGCACCTTATACCAGAACAATTAACATGGAAAGTTAGAAATTTGGACGACTTAGGTGTTTCTCATACCTAAATTGAGCCAGTTTTATATATTTTATTGGGGAATAGCTGTTAATAAAAATCAAGATGCATACTTGATATTATTGATAAATGAATTGGGGCTTAGCCTATGCAAGATACTCGTTATCAAGTCTTTATTTCTACCTCTGGCAATGAAATGCAACCAGAGCGAGCGGTTTTGGCACAAACTCTTGTGGGAATGGGATTCCTGTCTTGGGGTTTAGAACAACGCACACCTTTAAGTACTTCAATTGCACGCCGTCAAATTGATGATTGTGATTATGTGGTAATTCTCTTAGGTAGCCAATATGGTGAACAATCCGTTTCAGGTGTGGGCTATATGCATCTGGAATATATTTATGCGATGACCAAACAAAAGCCTGTCATTGTGTTTATGCATGAAGATCCAGAATCGCGTGACGCAAAACTACATGATCACAAATCTGAATTAAAAGAAAAATTTAAAGAGTTTAGAAAGCAGCTTCAACATGAAGTTGATCAAGTATTCTGTTATCGCACGCTCAGAGATTTAGAGTTGGCGGTACGTTCCAGTATGCCGCAGATGTTAGAGCGTTATCCTGTCGTGGGCTGGGTGCGTCCACAAAACACACAGGTATTGCGTGATGAAATTGATGCATTGCGTGCCAAAGTAAAGCAACTAGAAACTGAGCTGGGTAACCGTGAAGCAGATCCGCTGACCAATGTACCCAAAGTCTCCATGCATGAACTCTATTCATTTGAATATCGTATGCATGCCTACCAAGATGGTAACTTCAAGGAAGTTAAACCTCATCGTAAAATGACTTGGGCACAATTGTTAAACGTTCTAGGTGCAGCATTTGTGATTCCCACACCTGAAGAATATTTTTCCAAAAGAATGAATGAATATTTGAATGAAACGGGTTTGGACGATGCGCGTAAAGAAATGCCTCGAGCGCATGCAGTGTCGCGAGCACAGGTGAATATTCGTGCTTTGCATGAGATCAAATTGCAAATGCGTCAAAATGAATGGATTGTGCCCACTGGACGGGATGACCGCCAGCGGATGTTGTGGCAACTGACGTCTAAAGGGCAGAAACTGCTGGAAAGTAATGTCTTGGATAGCAATCGGGTTTTTCAAATTAAGACCATGCACTAATCCAATTTAGCAAAAAGGCCTAAAACTGCTAAAGTAATTGAATGAACTCAATGAAAAGCGGATACGGTCTATGTTAGTGACACAAAAACCAAAAGTGACTGTGATTCTGGCCAATCTTGGTACACCAGATGCAGCCACTGTGCCAGCAGTACGACGCTTTCTAAAGCAATTTTTGTCAGATACGCGGGTGATTGAGATTCCCAAGTTGCTTTGGTGGGTCATCCTGCATTTATTTGTGCTGACCTTTCGTCCAAAACGTGTGGCTGAAGCATATGCTTCGGTTTGGTCAAATGACTCACCCATGCGCGAAATTGTATTGGAACAAACACTGCTGATTAAGCAGCGTCTACAAGAAGAAAATCATCAGTTTGATCTTACCGTTGTCCCTGCAATGACCTATGGTCAACCCAGTATCCATGATGTGCTGGATCAACTGGCGAAAACACCGCAAGAGCATGTGATTCTATTGCCACTGTTTCCACAATATTCTGCGACGTCAACTGCACCTTTATATGATGCCTTTGCCAAATGGATTCCACAGCAACGTCATTTGCCTGGCATGACCTTGATTAAAGATTATTATCAGCATCCTCTGTTTATTCAGGCATTGGTAGATAGCGTATTAAACTATCAATTGCAGCATGGCAAAGCAGATAAGTTACTGATGTCTTTTCATGGTATTCCTCAGCCTTATGCAGATAAGGGCGATCCTTATGCCGATCGTTGTCGCATGACTGCTCGCTTAGTTGCAGAGGCTTTACATCTGCAAGAACATGAATGGGCGATCAGTTTCCAGTCACGTTTTGGTAAGCAAGAATGGGTCAAGCCTTATACGGATCAGTTGTTACAGCAATGGGGAGAGCAAAAGGTTCAGTCTGTACAGGTGATTAGTCCTGCATTTTCAGCTGATTGTTTGGAAACGCTAGAAGAGTTGGCGATGCAGAATAAAGAGATTTTCCAGCATGCAGGCGGTGGAGAATATGCCTATATTCCCGCTTTGAATGCCGATCAAGCGCATATAGATTTGCTTGCCAGTCTGGTTCAGGCTAATCTTGATGCACTCACTCATACCTTAGCCCATCGTTAAATCGACGCTTTATTTCGCCAGAGGTTTCTATGCTACAAGTCAAAATTGTCCCTGTTACTGCATTTGCCCAAAACTGCTCAATTTTGTGGGACAGTGAAAGCAAAGAAGCGATTTTGATTGATGCAGGCGGTGATGCGGCTGTACTAAAAAAAGAAGTGGAAAGCTTGGGTTTAAATGTCAAGGCATTGTGGTTGACCCATGGACACCTTGACCATGCAGGTGCAGTGGGGGAGTTGGCTGAAACGTGGCAGATCCCTGTGATTGGTCCGCATAAAGAAGATCAATTTTGGTTGGATATGATTCAGGAAGTTTCGGCACGTTATGGTTTTCCGATCCCACAACCTGTAAAAGTTGATCAATGGCTTGAGGGTGGTGAAGTATTAAAGCTCGGTGATGATGAGTTTGAAGTTCGTTTTGCACCAGGGCATACCCCAGGCCATGTGATGTTCTATAACGCTAAACATGGCTTGCTATGGACTGGCGATGTACTGTTTAAAGGTTCGATTGGGCGGACAGACTTTCCAAAAGGCAATCACCAACAGTTATTGGACTCGATTCAACGTGAATGCTTTAGTTTGCCTGATGCAACTCAATTTATTTCAGGGCATGGACCAATGAGTACCATTGGTTATGAAAAGCAATTTAATCCATTTGTTGCAAGCAAAGCAGGTTAATCCTTGATTTAAGCTTCTGTATAACTATTAGCTGTTATACAGAAGCTTGCAGTTCAAATTGCTTCCAGCCATTTTTGATTGGCAAGATTCACATCAAAATTCAAACTATTACAAATGGTTTGTAAATCAAAAGAAGCTTTATCCTCTGGAATTTGAATCAGAATTGGCAGGCGGGTAATGCCATTGTCGCCTGTAGGGAATGCATAATGGCGTTCTTTATGATTGATTGAGATCAGCGATTCAAATTCTAAATAAACAATCAGTGAAGGAAAGCGTCGCTGGATGCGGATAATTTCCTGATGCGCATGTTTTTTAATTTGTGTGGTTTTTTCTTTTAATTTAATAATATTATCTTTGATTTTCTGAGGCTTGTTCAGCAACTTACTCAGAAATGACGCACTTTGTTTTAGCTGGCGTTGATTTTCCTTTAATTCTGAAAATGCATCTTTATATTCTTGTAAGCAACTGATACTGATATCTTTAAGAATATTGGTTGGTTCCAATGCTTCTGCATGGTGTTTTTTCCATTCCTCATAAGAAAAAACAGTAAACACATCCGCATGCCGTTTTTGCAACAAGGTGGCATAAGATTTAAGTCGTGCAATGAACAGATTGACCTGTTTATTGAAGATGATCGAAGGTTGAGAGTGAAATTCAACAAAATGGCTGATCAGATCATCTAGCGTTTGTTTGACACTCAGATACAGGTAGCTGCATTCATCGCTATGATGAACAGCGTGTTTTAAAGCATCTGCGATTGGTTCAAGAATATTGCGACATAACTTTTGCTCAAAATCAATCAGTCGCTGTTCAACCAACTTTTCAATAAAAACCCCTTGAGGATTGAGCGGTTCCATCAAAAATGGAATCAGGGTTTTATTGGCGTAGAGTTCAATTTGGCGAACAACATCAGAGACATATTGGTTGACCTGTTTATCAATCGTAATGATGTGGCTCACTTGCCATTGAAATTGTTGATGCTGTGATTCATTTTCGATCTGGTCTAAATCCAAAATGGCAGCATTAAAATAAACGTTCTCGCTGGCTTCAAATTGTTCTTCTTGTAAAAATCGCCGAATTGAAAATGTATTGGTTAATCCTTCCTTACTTGGTGCGAGCGCAAAAATATATCGAGAAGTTCTCACGATATCCAGCTGTCGAGATTTCTGCTGCTTATATAAAAAATATTTAAGAATATGAGGTTTTTCTTCTCGTAGTTGATGCGAACGAATGATGTTAAAAGAATATTTGAGTAGCTGTTGTTTTAAAAACACTTCACTAATAAAGGTCTTAATGATGTCCGTATTGATATTGCGTTGATTGTTGGGGAGTTGAATCCGCTCTTTTGCCAAGATAATTTGTGCTGCAGCATAAATAAATTCTTTTAACACCTGCTTTTTTTGCGCTTGTAGATCAAAGTCATCTTCGGTGTTGATACGATGGATTTGACTGAGCATATTCTCTAAATAATCTGAAATCGCATAGATATCATTGTATTGTTTTAATTTTTCCAACGAGTCGCCAATGGTTTTGACCAGTGCCTTGATTGGTGCATCATGAATTTTGTCCGCCAGCAAATGGATATCATGCTTGGCAAGATAAGAAAAATTTTGGGCTTTTCGGTTCCAGTGAATCTTTTTGAGTTGCAAAATCTGTTGGCAGATATTTTCGCAGTCTTCATTGGAGCAGGTCGCGAAAAGTGTTTGCAAATTGGTCTGCCAATTGGCATCTAAGTTAGGATCAATTTGGTTGACTAAAACTTTCAGTTGATAGGGAATATACTGATTCATTATTACATCCTAGTAAGTCTAAATATTTTTATTAAACAAACTGATACCTATAGAATTTTGATTAAGGCTGTATCAGTATGAACGATAAGTTGTCGTGTTATTTGGTCTTTTTATTCAATACAATGTATAGCTTAAGATTTGCATAGCATCATGGAAAAGTAAATTACTGTGATGTAATTCTCATATTTAAAATGTGTAAATTTTTATTAAGAATACCGTTGTAGACAGACCATTTTTAAAGCAGTGTGGCTTAATTCAAACCTGTCTTACCGAAATTTAGACAAAACTCACAATTATCGAACAATATCTTGGGCTGAGTAGGTCTACAAAACGATTACTTTTATTTAGAATCAAATATGAAACGCTTTATTTATGTTGAACTAATTGCTTAATTTCACCTGATGAAAACCAATTGGAGACGATTTCATGCAATGGACTAAACCTGCTTTTACCGATGTACGTATTGGTTTTGAAGTCACTATGTACTTTGAAGTACGTTAACCATTTCGATTCAAATTCAAGATAAGCCCTAGTTATGCCTAGGGCTTATCTTTTTCTAACAAGAAATTAATCTATGTATATTCATGTTCTAGGTTCTGCTGCTGGTGGGGGCTTTCCTCAATGGAATTGTAATTGCCCAAATTGTCATGGCGTGCGTACGGGTAATATTCAGGCCAAGGTACGCACACAATCCTCAATCGCGATTTCTGAAAATGGTGTGGATTGGATTCTATTAAATGCTTCGCCAGATATCCGTCAGCAATTATTTGATTTCAAGGCGGTTCAGCCTGCCCGTAAGTTGCGTGATACAGGTATTCGTGATGTGATCCTGATGGACAGCCAGTTGGATCACACGACTGGACTGCTTACTTTGCGCGAAGGCTGTCCAATTAAGGTCTGGTGTACCGATATGGTCTATCAGGATCTGACAACAGGTTTTCCTGTATTTAATATGTTGAAGCACTGGAATGGTGGTTTGCAATATCAGCAAATCGATCCTAAACAGGCATTTAAGATTGCGGGTTTTGAATGTCTGGAGTTTAGACCACTGATTATTCAAAGTGCTGCACCACCATATTCTCCTCATCGTCATGATCCGCATGAGGGCGATAATATTGCGTTGATCATTCGGGATCATAAAACACAAAAACAATTGTTCTATGCACCTGGTCTTGGAAAGATTGACGAACAGATCATGCAGATCATGCGCGATTCAGATTGTGTCATGATTGATGGTACGCTTTGGACGGATGATGAAATGCAACACACCGGTGTTGGTAGCAAAACCGGACGTGAGATGGGGCATTTATATATTAGTGGCGAGGGTGGTTCATTGTCTTATCTGAATCAGCTCAGCCGCCCTAAAAAAGTGTTGATCCATATCAATAATACCAATCCGATTTTAGATGAAAACTCGGCTCAATGTGCTGAACTTAAAGCCCACGGTGTTGAAGTAGCCTTTGATGGCATGCAGATTGAACTTTGAGGTAAATGATGATGCCAAGCGCTGATGTATTAAGTGTCGAACAGTTTAAGCAGGCCATTCTGGATAAAGGGCAGTATTACCATATTTATCATCCTTTTCATGTGATGATGTATGAAGGTAAAGCCACCCAGCAGCAAATACAGGCGTGGGTTGCCAATCGCTATTATTATCAAATCAATATTCCTCTGAAAGATGCCGCGATCATGGCCAATTGTCCAGATCAGCGTGTGCGTCAGGAATGGATTCAGCGGATGATTGATCAGGATGGCGAATATCCTGATGGTGGTGGACGCGAAGCATGGTTACGTTTGGCTGAAGCCGTTGGCCTGACTTGTGAGCAGGTGATTTCAGAAGAATTGGTGTTACCCGGCGTGCGTTTTGCTGTGGATGCTTATGTCAATTTTGCTCGCCGTGCCACATGGCGTGAAGCAGCCAGCAGTTCCCTGACCGAATTATTTGCGCCACAAATTCACCAGTCCCGTCTTGATTCATGGCCGCAGCATTATCCGTGGATTAATGATCAGGGTTATGACTATTTCCGTTCGCGTTTAAGTCAGGCACGTCGCGATGTGGAGCATGGTTTGAATATTACACTGGACTCATTTACAACGTATGAACAGCAGCAGCGTATGCTGGAAATCCTGCAATTCAAGCTGGATATTCTTTGGAGTATTCTGGATGCATTGACTTTGGCCTATGTGCATGAGCAAGCGCCGTATCATACTGTGACCACACAACCTGTCTGGCATAAGGGGTTATTTCGTGAGTAATGCAGAATTTGATTTAAACCTGATTCCGACTTGGCGACAAGGCTACCGCTTTCAGTTTGAGCCTGCACAAAATGCTTTTGTGATCTTATATCCAGAAGGCATGATCAAGCTGAATGACAGTGCTGCAGCGATTGGACAGCATATTGATGGACAGCAGAATGTTGCCGCCATTGTGGCCTTGTTGAAACAGCAGTTTGGTGACATTGCAGAAATCGAGCAGGATGTGGTCGACTATATGCGCGTTGCGCAGCAACAATACTGGATTGATTTACGATGACCGAAGGCGTTGGTTTACCCCTCTGGCTTTTGGCGGAGTTGACCTATCGTTGTCCTTTACAATGTCCTTATTGTTCGAATCCTCTGGATTATGCCCAGCATAAAAATGAACTGAGCACGCAAGAATGGTGTGATGTGTTTGATCAGGCACGGCAGATGGGTGCGGTGCAACTGGGCTTTTCTGGCGGGGAACCGCTGGTTCGGCAAGATCTGGAACAACTGGTTGCGCATGCGCATCAGCAAAGTTTTTATACCAATTTAATCACCTCGGGAATGGGCCTGAATGAGCAGCGTATTGCTCAACTCAAACAGGCTGGACTGGATCATATCCAGATCAGTTTTCAGGCCAGTGATCCTGTGGTTAATGATGCGTTGGCTGGTTCAAAACATGCCTTTGAACAGAAATATGAGATGTGCCGTCTGGTCAAGCAATATGACTATCCGATGGTGCTGAATTTCGTGATTCATCGACATAATATCGACCAGATTGAACAGATTATTGAGCTGTGTCTGGAGCTAAATGCTGATACGGTCGAACTGGCAATCTGTCAATTTTATGGTTGGGCTTTTTTAAACCGACAGGGTTTATTGCCTACTCAAGAACAGTTGACGCGTGCCGAAAAGGTGACCAATGCCTATCGAGAAAAACTTCGCCAGCAGAATCATCCCTGTAAGTTGATCTTTGTGGTGCCTGATTATTATGAGGAGCGACCAAAAGCCTGTATGAATGGCTGGGGTAAAATCTTCTTTACGGTGACGCCTGATGGCACGGCATTGCCCTGTCATGCAGCACGTCAGCTACCGATTGCGTTTCCGAATGTTCGTGAACAATCTTTATCGGAGATCTGGTACACATCCACTGGTTTTAACCATTTCCGTGGTGATGCATGGATGCCAGAAAGTTGCCGTAGCTGTCCAGAAAAACAACGGGACTTTAGCGGCTGTCGTTGTCAGGCCTATATGCTCACAGGTGATGCTGCCAATGCCGATCCCGTGTGTGGTAAATCTAGCTATCATCATCTGATTGAACAAGCTCGCCATGACAGTGAACAGGTTTCATTTCTTGAGCAACTGGTATTTCGCAATAGCAAGAATTCAAAACGATTGGCGATTCAGCAAAAAATTCCTGTACAAAGCATTACAGGTGAATCTTCCTCATGACGCATGACCTGAATCACAATAGAGTTCCCGTTTTTGATGGTCATAATGATCTGCTGACACGTTTATGGCTCAGCGATCAGGCAGATCCTGTGCAGGCTTTTATTCATGGATATTTGCCTGGACAACTTGATTTAAAGCGCTGCCAGCAGGCCGGATTTGTAGGCGGCATGTTTGCAATTTTTCTACCGCCATTTACCTATGTGAAACAGCACCATCCCGATAAGCTCATGGATAAAAATGCCGAAGATTTCACTCAACAGCAGATTGAGCAGATCTGTCTGGCGCAACTCGAGCTGGCACAGCAGATGGTGCAAGCTTCCGAGCAGATTCAACTGTGTACATCGGTGCAACAGATTCAAGACTGCCGTACTCAAGGTCAACTGGCCGTGGTGCTACACATGGAAGGGGCGGAAGCTTTACAGGACAACCCTGACTTGCTCGATGTTTTTTATCAGGCCGGGTTGCGGAGTATTGGCCCCTTATGGAACAGGGTGAGCCAGTTTGGACATGGTTTAAATGCTCGTTTTCCTCATTCACCTGATACAGGTGCAGGCCTGGCCATAGCAGGTAAAGCCTTATTAAGACGCTGTGCTGAAAAGAAAATGGTGGTGGATGTATCACATATGAATGAACGTGCATTTTGGGACACGGTCGATATTTTGCAGCAACCGATTATCGCCACCCATTCCAATGCACACGTTTTATGTCCCCAAGCGCGTAATCTCACTGATTCACAATTCAAGGCGATTGGTAAGAGCGAGGGCATGGTCGGAGTAAATTTTGATGTGGCCTTTTTACGGGCTGATGGACAGCGGAATGCGGACACGCCACTTGAACTGATTCTGGATCATCTAGAATATATGATGGATCGCCTTGGAGAAGACCATATCGGCTTCGGTTCAGATTTTGATGGAGCACTGATTAGTCATGAACTGAAGGATGTGAGTGGTCTACCGCTACTCGTTGCAGCCATGCATCAACGTCATTATTCTACAGAGCTGATTGAAAAGATTTGTTGGGGCAACTGGTTAAAGGTATTGAAACGAATCTGGACTTAGCCGTAATGAAGATGATTAGTCTTCATAATCATCTTCATTGCGTTTGAGGTCTGCTGGTGGTGCATCTTGCGTCGGTAGTTTGTATTCATCGTTGGCCCAGGCACCAAGATCAATCATTTTGCAACGCTCTGAACAGAACGGACGAAACGCATTCGCTTCCCAAGTACTGGTTTCACCACAACGTGGGCAGGGGAATGTGCGGGGCATAGAAAATTCCTAAAACAAAGAGCAAATAGATTAGGCAAAAGTAAGGTGAGTTGTTAGACTTGTGCCGATTTCTAGATAGTTTGATGAGATTATGTCGATTCGTCAATTTCAAGCACAACGTATGCAAGCCCCTCGTGATTTTATTGCCATTCCCAATACGCCGATTTGCGTTGAAATTGGGGCTGGAAAAGGCAAACATGCCTTGCTGTTTACAGGGCAAAACCCGCAAACCACGTTGTATGCAATTGAGCGAACCAAAGAAAAATTTGTGGCGATGCAAAAACAGCATCAATTAGAACCACGTGAATATCTAAATCCGATTCATGCAGATGCCTTACCTTGGATCGTGCATGCATTGTTCCCGGCACAAGTACAACAATTTTTTATCCTTTATCCAAATCCAGAACCGCATAATCCAGCGCAGCGCTGGCTCAATATGCCATTTTTCGAATTTCTTCTTTCACGCCTTCAACCGAATGGCACAATTACTTTGGCGAGTAATATTCCTGAATATATTGAGGAAGCTGAGCAGCAACTCATTGAGATATGGAAATTACCTTACGAAAAACAAGTGATTGCAGCAGACTCTGCCCGAACTCATTTTGAAATCAAATATTTAGAACGTGGTGAACTTTGCCAACAGTTGATCATTCGTAAGTCAGAAGATTACTCAACCCGTTTTGATGATTTTGCGCCGTTACAAGGTCAAAATACCCCAGAGCATCGCGATGCCTAAGCGTGTCGCCATTATTGGTGCGGGCCCAGCGGGTTTGATGGCTGCTGAAGTACTCAGCCAATACGATTATGAAATCGAAGTGTTTGAGCAGAAGCCTTCGGCTGCACGTAAGTTTTTAATGGCAGGCAAAACGGGCCTGAATATTTCACATGCGGAACCTGTTGAAACCTTTACCCAGCGTTATGATCGTGCTGAATGGTTAGCGCCTTGGGTCAAACAATGGGATGCACAATGGATTCAGGGCTGGATGCAGGGGTTGGGGATTGAGTCCTACGTGGGCAGTTCTGGACGCGTCTTCCCTGTAGAAATGAAAGCAGCACCGTTACTCCGTGCTTGGTTAAAGCGATTGATGAATGATGGCGTAAAATTTCATTATCGCCATCGTTGTGTGGATTTATCCAACAATCAACTCACGACAGAGAATCAGACTCAGCAATTTAGTGCAACTTATGATGCGATTGTGTTGGCCTGTGGTGCGGTATCATGGTCGCAATTGGGTAGTGATGGAGCATGGCAGCAGTGGCTACCAAAGCATGAAATTGAGCCATTTCAAGCCAGCAATGCAGGTGTCTTGAAAACATGGTCCTCATTTATGCAGGAATGTTTCGGGCAGCCGCTTAAGCGCGTCAATGCTTGGGTATGGCCTGAACAGCAAACACATGGCGATATCATCATTACGCATTATGGTTTTGAGAGTGGTGTGATTTATAAATTGGGTCGTGATCTCAGAGCGCAAATTGCTCAACAGCAACTTCTACAATTGCATCTGGATTTGCTACCAGATGTCAGCGTTGAACAGTTAGAAAAGAAGCTACAAGGCAATAAAAAGCAGTCTCTCACTAATCTTTGGCGTAAAGCAGGGTTAGATCAGGTCAAAATTAATCTGCTTCGGGAAATCGTCGATAAAAGCGTATGGTCAGATGCCAAGCAAATGGTGCGGCAGATCAAGCATCTCAGTATTTCTTTAGATGGCTTCCGTCCAATCGAAGAAGCAATTAGCTGTGCGGGCGGGGTGAAGCAAGATGTTTTATCTCCACAACTGCAATTGAAATCTAATCCTTATGTGTTTTGCTGTGGCGAAATGCTGGACTGGGATGCACCGACAGGTGGCTATTTATTGACAGCCTGTTTCGCAACTGGGCGTGCCGCTGGAGAAGGTGTACATCAACTGTTTGAACGTAGTTCTACAAGATGATGTTTTTAAAAGCATTGATTAAATTTCATGTATTTTTCATGTTCTAAATAACTCTATTTCTATCTATTGGCGAGTTTCTTGCACTGTTGAGATTTATCTTTTTGTTGATGAATGTTCAATGTAGCAAAAGTTCAAGTCCAGTCTATTTGTCCAAGTTGTTTTTGCATTAATTCTCGGTATTGTTATTGGAATCTGCTTTCACGATTTTTCTTTGGCTTTAAAACCATTAGGTGATGGCTTTATTGCACTGATCAAGATGTTGATTGCGCCTATTGTTTTCTGTGTGGTCGTCCTTGGACTGTATGGCGCAAATGACATTAAAAAAATGGGAAAGGTTGGTGCAAAAACAATTCTATATTTTGAGGTGGTGACCAGTATTGCCCTGATTTTAGGGATTGTGATCGCTTATATATTCAAACCTGGTGTCGGGATGAATATTGATATCACGAAGCTAGATGGCAAAGATTTAAATGTTTATACCGAACGCGCACATAGCATCAGTTCGGGATCAGATTTTTTACTCCATATTATTCCTAAAACATTTGTAGATGCGTTTGCTCAGGGTGATATTTTACAAGTTTTGTTGATTGCGATTTTGTTTGGTGTTGCGTTATTACTGATTCCAAAACATTTAGCAGAATTGGTTTGCAAGGCAATTGAAGCATTTTCTGAAGTATTTTTTAAAATGATGGCTTTGATTATTCGTCTAGCTCCAATTGGTGTATTGGGTTCGGTTGCTTACACCACCGCAAAATTTGGAGTAGATTCGCTGCTCCAACTTGGTTATTTAGTCTTATTGTTTTATGTGACTTGTCTTCTATTCGTGCTGATTGTTTTAGGTGGCATTCTTAAAGTTGCAGGTTTAAATATATTCAAGTTTCTCAATTATTTTAAAGCAGAACTGTCGATCGTATTGGGAACAGCATCTTCTGATTCTGTGCTGCCACAGATTATGAAAAAATTGAAAAATTTAGGGATTCAGGATTCGACGGTAGGCTTGGTTATTCCTACAGGTTATTCTTTTAATCTTGATGGATTTTCTATCTATTTGACCCTTGGGGTCATATTTATTGCGCAAGCCTGCAATATTGATTTATCCATGCATGATCTACTCGCAATTTTATTGGTTTCTTTAGTGACCTCAAAAGGGGCACACGGTATTCCTGGCTCAGCATTGGTTATTTTGGCGGCAACTTTATCGGTCATTCCTAGTCTTCCAACCATTGGTTTGGTTTTATTGTTGTCAGTTGATTGGTTCATTGGAATTGTACGTGCATGTACCAACTTGATCGGGAATTGTGTGGCAACAGTTGCAATCGCGCATTGGGAAAAGGATATCGATCATGCACAGGCCCAAAAAGTATTAAATCAAAGCGTTTAGCTAAATCCCTTTTTTGCATGATTGTCTGAGTAAATCAAAATGTTCTGAATAAACACCATTTGTAATTTGCATGGTGATGAGATCTAGCCTATATTTTTAGTGGAAAATTCATCCAAGGAATTCGCAATGTCTCAGACTTCACCTATATATCGCGGCAGTTGTTTATGTGATGGGATTCATTATGAGATTGATGGTGAAATTGGTGAGATTATACAATGCCATTGTCAACGTTGCCGTAAGGCCAATGGCACTGCCTATGCAACCAATGCACCGATTAGCAATACCGCTTTTAAAATTGTAAAAGGTGAGGAGCTTGTTAAAAAGTTTGCTGCATCAGGTGTGTATCGTTGGTTCTGTGGCGAGTGTGGTTCCCCTTTAATCAGTTCGCGTGATGCCCAGCCTGAGCTTTATCGCTTAAGAATCGGGACTTTAGATACACCATTACAGCAAAAGCCAAGCATGCATATTTTTGCTGCCTCTAAAGCAGAGTGGGATTGTATTGCGGATGATTTACCTCAATATGCTGAACGTCCTTAAATCGGATCTATTCTTACAATGATTTTTGAGACCTCTGATTTAGAGCCAAATGATATCTATCGACTCTTGGTCGGTGGCATTTCACCGCGACCGATTGCGTGGATTAGCACACTCTCTGCGGATGGCGTGGCAAATATTGCGCCTTATTCATTTTTTAATGTCGCCAGCTGTAACCCGCCCATTTTATGGTATTCCCAAGTCAATCCACGAAATGGTCAGGATAAAGACACCATTCGTAATTTGATTGATACTCAAGAGTGCGTGGTGCATATCGTGAATTCACAATTGCTGGAAAAGATGAATTTATCTTGTGCTTTATTGCCCCCAGAGCAAAGTGAATTTGAGTTTGCCGAGATTGAGTCTGAACCAAGCCATTCTGTTGCAGCGTTAGCGGTTAAACATGCGCCCATTCGCTATGAATGTCAGTTAAGAGAAGTCCTTCAACTCAGTACGCTCCCATCAGGTGGCACAGTGGCTTTGCTGGACGTGAAATCGATTTATGTCGATGATCAAATTTGGGACGGACAGATGATTGATCAGCAACAACTCGATAGTGTCGGGAAAATGGGCGGCGATTTTTATAGTTTAACGACAGATTTGCGCACACTTGCCAGACCCGTCATTTCATCAACAGATGAGCATAAAAAAGGAGGTTAAATACCTCCTTTTTTATTATTTTAGAGTTTAAATCTGAGGCCATTCTCATCATTTTATAGCTATATTTTTATGGATGCAGTACGCGCATCCCAGTCATGCATAAGCTCTGTTACTGCATGATTGAGTACAGTACCCGACACGCCATCGCGAGCTTGCATTGATAATCCGAGTAGAAAACTATGCAAGCTGGCAGCATAAGCACAGACCTCGGTATCGGCCGGAAGGCTAAGTGTATCGACAGCACGTTGTATACATTGTTGGAACTTTTCGCGAGTTTTTGCGCGTTGCTTGCTGAGAAATTTTTGAATACGTTCATTTTCTGGAGAGCAGGCACCTGCGGACAATACCAAGAGGCATCCTTTCGGGTGATTAAGCTCAGTTTGCATCTTTGCAGAGCGGCGTAATGCGAGTTCGATGGCTTCTCGTGGTCTAAGGTTTTCATCCCACAGACTGGAAATGACTTGACCATGCGTGGCAAGGTAGTGCTCGACCACTTCCTGGAACAGTGCTTCTTTTGAGCCAAAGGCCGCATAGAAGCTCGGTGCAGTAATACCGCCACCAATGTTTAATTTAAGCAGTGACAAGGACGTCGAATCATAACCATATTCCCAAAACAGGAACATTGCCTGTTGGATGGCTTCATCTCGATCAAAGGTACGTGGGCGGCCCATTTGCGCCATTTGGAACTCCTCTTTTAATGAGATATATACTAGTCGATACAAAAGTCATTGACAAGGTTTGTGCAGAGGCTTACATTTATATCGATCGATACATATATTGGTGGATATTTAGGTCTTTCAATCTCATTGTTGCTTCCGGTGCTTGTGGATGAATATAGATGAGCTTGCAGACCGCTAAATCCCCGTTTCATCCTAAAACAGGAATTTTCATAATGAATAATGCACTCACAGGAAAAGTTGCACTGGTTACAGGTGGAAGTCGAGGTATTGGTGCTGCTATAGCTCGGCTGTTAGCGGCACAGGGCGCAGATGTGGCAATCACTTACAGTCGATCAAAAGATCAGGCACAGGCTGTTGCAGAGGAGATTCAGGCATTAGGTCAACGTGCCGAAGTGATTGCAGCTGATGCCGTTGATACAACACAGGTGATCGCTGCGGTTGATACAACGGTGAGCAGGCTTGGACGATTGGATATTCTGGTCAATAACGCAGGTAATTTTCTGACTGGAAATATTGATCAGCTCACACTTGATGATTATGACCAGACCATGTCCGTCAATTTACGTGCAGTGTTTGCAGCGACGATGCAGGCAAGCAAATATTTGCCTGATGGTGGACGTATTGTCTCGATTGGGAGCTGTCTTGCTTCAAGGGCTGGTCGTGAAGGTATTAGTTTATATGCAGCCAGCAAAGCAGCTTTAGTGGGCTTGACCAAGGGCGTAGCACGAGATTTAGGCAAGCGTGGGATTACAGTCAATGTCGTTCAGCCAGGACCAACCGATACAGATATGAATCCTGCTGATGGCGCTCATGCAGATGCAGTTCGAGCTACTTTAGCATTATCCGCTTATGGGCATCGCGAGGACATAGCCGCAACGGTACTTCATTTGGTTGGAGAAAGTGGGCGCTATATTACTGGTGCAGTCATAGATGTAGATGGTGGTTTTAATGCTTAAAATGATCGAATAAAAAAGCTTTCTATTGAATACAAGAAGGGAAAAGGAGGCAAAATGCCTCCTTTTTTCTTATTTTGCAGTTAAAGCTTCACCTTCAAACTTTACCCCGTCCCAGCCATTTTGCATAAACTGGCGAATATTTTGGTGGTCTGTTGCTTCAGGCGTTGCCAGCACAGATGCATAGTGTTCTGCAAATAAACTTAAAGTATCCGCTTGATTTAAGCCTTCAATTTTAGCAAAACTGAGTACTTTGGCACTGCCTTGGTTTTCAGTCGCAGCATTGAATTGCGCACCATTTTGGAATGCCGTTGGTTTATGTTGATAACCAGCTTCGATAAATGCCAATACATCTGCAAATTTTGCCGAGCCATCTTTAAGTTGTGCCAATAAGCTTTGAGCCATTGCTAAAATTCCATGTTTATTGAATCAATGGCAGCATCATAACATTGAAAATGGAGAAGAGAAGTCGATCGATCTCTGAACTAGACGTTATAGCGTTGGCAGTTTATGCTCAGAGCGATTATGAAAGTATTGAATAATAATGAATCGACATCATTTTAAATTACCACCATCCAAACGTTTATTTCGATTTTTAGCAGCCGTTTTAAGTTGCCGTTTCTTATTACAATTGCGCCGTTTGATGATGCGAATATTGCCATTTATGCCTTTGCAGAGCCGCGTCAGCAATATTGTGTATTTGTCGTGGTTGGTGGATGTTGAGCAGGTACGTCAGCACTATCCGCAATCTATACCGCTCTGGGAAAAAGATGGCAAAACTATTTTTACGGTTTTAACGTATCAACATCATCATTTTGGATTTAAGTTTTTCGGTTGGCTACGCAAGTTAATGCCTTCACCTCGACAAAGTAACTGGCGTTTTTATCTGGATGAGTCGCAGCCAAAGACTGTGATTTTTGAGCAAGTCATTGTCGATCAAGCGCTCTATGTGATCGGTGGTCGCCTTGCCAGTGATGTGATGCCAGCACAATATGCTTCGGTATTTCATCATCAATTCGATGAGCAAATGCAGAGTATTCGCACTGAACTTAAAGTAGATGAGGACTATGGCTTGATCAGTGATGTACAAATTACGGAGGAGAAGCAATTACCGACGGCATGGCAAATGCTATTTCCGTCATGGGATGAAGCTGTTCGATTTTTGGTAGACCAAGATCATGCATGGGCAGAATGGGTCGATCAACCTACAAGAATGTCGCAAGGCGATATCAAAATGCCGTTTCAGTTTCAGCAGATTCAGGCCGTCAAGATTCGTACCTTGCAAGCTCCGCAATTATTGCAACAATTTGGTTTAGATGACACCGCAGAAGCCTTTGCTTTTGTTGTACCCACCTTAGACTTTTATGTGGCTGGGGAAAAGATTTTGTCTACCTCAGACTAAGCTGTGGATAACTTTATGTTTATACACAGTTCGATGTGAGTTGAAAACATGGGTTGAGTTGCTTAAAAAATATGTTATTTTAGAACAGAGGAGATGGCATTCTTCCTATTACAAACCGCCATAATGGCTAATGATGCCTACGTTACCCTGAACAGGGGCCGTAGGTTCGTGCGTGCTCTGTTCCCATGTTTGGAGTTCGCCCATGAAAAATCTTCAGAACAATATTTATAATTCTATGTCTATTGTCGCTTTCACTCCAATCTTGTCTTTGGAGTAAACTATGTACTATCCATTACTTTCAATTGCACTTGGTTCTGTATTAGGTGCATGGCTGCGTTGGTTCTTAGGTCTAAAGCTGAATCCGATTTTTCCCAATATTCCTTTGGGGACTGTCACGGTTAATTTTGTCGGTGGCTTTATTATTGGTTTTGCAATTTCATATTTTTCTCAAAGTTCACTGAGTCCCAATTATAAACTGTTCGTGATTACAGGCTTTTGTGGTGCATTAACGACATTTTCGACCTTTTCTGCCGAGATTCTTGCCTTATTACAAAGCGGTAAGTTGGGTTATGCCTGCGCAGCAATTTTGATTCATGTGCTGGGGTCGTTGCTGTTTACTATTTTGGGAATGAGTCTGCATCAATGGCTCAGTGCTGCATAGTTGAGGAGTAACTATAATGAATGGATTTTTAATTACGTTTTATACCGCCCAGAATCGTAACTATCAGGGACAACCGATCAGCGAATGGTTATTGTCTGTCGCAAAACAAATGAATTTGCGTGGTGCGACAGTACTCGCTGGAATAGAAGGTGTTGATCATCATGGTTTATTCCATTCCGCCAGTTTCTTTGAGTTGGCGGATCGACCTGTGCAGATTCAGTTTGCAGTGACAAATGAGCAGGCAACAGAATTAATGAATTATTTGAATGACAAAGAAATCTCTTTGTTTTATGTCAAAACACCGATTGAATTTGGTGTCGTTGGGAGAGCCGCTACAGATTCTTAAGGTAGGGGAATCTAGGTATAAAAAAAGAAGTCTAAGTGGAGGAGAGATAACCTTAGACTTCTAATGTTTACAGCCTAGTGTGTGAAACTTAACTGAAGATTAACTATTGCGGTTAAAACGTGCAAAGCGTTTGTTAAAGCTTGCGACACGGCCTTCATTACTTGCCTGACGTACTTCACCGGTATAAAACGGATGCGATGCACTTGAAATATCAAGGGTCACGTAAGGATAAACTTTACCTTGATATTCACGAGTTTGTTTACTTTGCAGGGTACTACCAATTAAGAAGTAAGTATCCGCATTGGTATCGTGAAACAGCACTTGTTGATAGGTTGGATGAATACCTTTACGCATTTTGAATGACTCCTATTATTTATTGCAATGTTATAACATAACAATGCGTGAAGTCAATCTTCCTAATTTCAAGTTTTGTTGGCGCTTGTTTGCGAAGAGTGAATCAGCAAGCATGGAAAAAATGGAGCTTTGATCAGGTGATTTCATTTGTTAAATTAGCAGGTATGTACCGAGTATGAGCAAAAATAAGGAAGATTAACTCTGACTCACCTTTTTTTATTCCAGCCTTGATTTTTTTTATTGCATTTTTCGCTTTAATCTATAAATGCACGTACTCTGAATCGAATATCAATCGGATAGAGCCTATCCTTAAGAAGGATCCTGAGATCTTAGCGCAATTTGGTCATATTAGAGACTATCGAATACATAGAGTTACAACTCAATTTGGGGATTACAAAGCTAAGAATAGGTATACATATTACTTGAAAGTTTATGGTGAAAAGGACAAAGGAGAGGTCACACTTAAAGTAGATGAAAATAAGACGAGTGCAGACTATCCCTATAAAGTGAAAATTGACTAACTAAGAAATCGAAGAATAACTAAAATGCCAATCAGGTGATTGGCATTTTTTATATGTATTAGTTTGGCACTAATTCTTCAAATAAATCATTGAGATTGTCATGCACCTTGAGGTGAATGAGATTCCAGTAATGCCCAGAAATGGTCCGATTGACCATGAGCGTGTCTGGAGAGGGTTTAAACACATCCCAGTATTTCAATGATTGTTTGACCAGACGTATACCATCATGATGCGATGAATTTTCGGCAAAATCATAATGTGTGCTTAGAGGACGCAATAGAATTTCAATCCATTGCGTATACAGCTCAGTTGGGAATTTCTGCTTTTCGGCAATGGAATGCAGTTCCACCAGTAAATCTTCAACTTGGGCAATATCTTCTTGTCGCGCTGCATTCACCAATGCTTTAAAGTGTTGAATGATTTCAGGTGATAAGGTTTTTACACTGCCATAGTCATAAATAATCACGCTGCCATCTTCACGGAATGCAAAGTTGCCTGGATGCGGGTCACAATGGAAACGCTTCAAGAAAAACATTTCCTGTCCTAAAGCACGAATCAGACGACGACCAATTTGATTACGTGTTTCAACCGACCATGTGCTTGCTGTTTCAATGGATTCACCTTGTTCAAGGCTGAGAGTCAGTACACGACGAGAAGAATAGTCTTTATATACGGTTGGGATAATAATTTGATCATCGAGCTTTTCATGGAAGGTTTTAAATACTTCTAGATTTTGCGCTTCGATTTCATAGTTTAATTCGGCAGAGAGACTGTCTTGGATTTCTTGAAACAGTTGATCTTGCAATTTTTTATCAATCTTTAAAACGCCCATTAAGCGTAAGGCAAGACGTACTTGTTTTAAGTCACTTTCACAGGCTTGATCAACCCCAGGATATTGCACTTTCACCACTACAGCCTGACCATCTGGCAGCACTGCACGATGTACTTGTCCAATTGAGGCGGCAGCAAAAGGCTCTGTTTCAAAAGAGCTAAAAATCTGGTTTAACGGTTTACCCAGCTCTTTTTCAACTTGTTGCTGAATGGCTGAAAAGGGCATGGCAGGTGCTTGACGCTGTAATTTTGCAATCGCTTTCGCCACTTCTGGTGGGAAAATATCTTTATATTGCGAGGCGATTTGCCCAACTTTCATTACTGCGCCTTTCATTTCCCCCAAGGTGTCTGCAATCTGCAAACCGATGTCCTGAAACAGTTTACTACGCGCAGCGTTTTTTTGTTCTTCATCTGCGGTGAGATTCCGAATGGAATTGGCAACACTTTTACTGGCAATACTTGCGGTCATGCCAGCCAGCTTCAAAAAACGTCTACTGGGAGAGCTTGCATGCTTTGCCATATGCGCTTGACCTCGATCGATCTAGTTTCAAAGTGATACCTTGATCATAGGCGACAAAACTTAAATTGCCTATAACAAAATGTTAAGTGATGTAAGCATGGAATGAGCTGCATTGAATAATCAAAAATTTGCATGATTCAATTTTGATGATGACAATTGAATCTAGGATGTATCGGCATTTATTTTATTTTTGACCGATTAAAATTGATCGTAGGTGAAGTCTAAGAATGGTGGCATCCATGCCGCCTCAGTAGAAAAAGTTGCTTATAGTTTTGGATTTGTCATTTGCATCAAGCGTTTATTGTTGAAATATAAACGAGCAATCAGTAAAACACAGGCAATACTTAAGCCGATAATCAGACCGAGCCAAACGCCAGCGACTCCCCAAGTGGTATAACGGGCAAGATACAAACCGATCGGGAACGCAATAATCCAATAGGCCATTAAGGTAATCCACATGGGTGCTTGAGTATCTTGCATGCCACGTAAGCAACCTGCGGCACCGACTTGCCATGCATCCATTAACTGATAAGCCATCGCGAACCAAAGTAGATACATTGCAACAGGGATGACATTCAGGTCAGTGGTATAGATCGCCACGATATAAGGGCGTGCAAGCGCAATTAGCGTCATGGTACAAGCTGCAAAAACCGTTGCACTAATCAATCCTACCGTCTGAACCTGACGCATCGCGTGCCAGTTTTGTTCGCCGTAATACATTCCAACCCGAATGGTCAAGGCAATCGCTAAGGATAACGGAATCATAAATAGCTGTGAGGTGACTGAAATTGCAATCTGATGCGCGGCAATCGCATTTTCTCCTAAAGGGCTGAGTACAATTGCACCTGTACTGAAAATGCTGACTTCAAAGAAAACCGCTAAGCCAATTGGTAGGCCAAGCTTTAGAATGCGCTTCACCCAAGTTGGATCAATTTTTTCCCATTTGGTGAAAATAGGTGCTTGTTTATAGGCTTTGGCTTTTGAAATATAAATGGCAAGGGTAATAAACATCAACCATTGTAAAATTGCAGTTGCAAAACCACATCCTGCACTGCCCAAGGCAGGGATTGGCCCAAAACCATACATAAACATAAAATTCAGCGGAATCAGTACCAACAAGGCAATCAAGCTAATCGCCGTCACTGGGCGTGGATGACCCAATGCCTCAGAATAACTGCGCAAGGCTGCATACATCATCACCGCAGGCATACCAAAGCCAATCGCATGCAAGAACAGGCTTGCTTTAGGCAATAAACTTTCAGGCACACCAAATAGCGGTAAGAACATTGGCATACATTGCAAAATCAACATCGCTACAATACCGAGAATCACTGCAACCCATAAGGATTGACGGGCAATGGTCGGAATTTTTTCAGGTGTTTTGGCACCACGCGCTTCAGCCACCAATGGCGTGGTAGCCAGCATGATTCCTGCAAATAACAGCATGATTGGAATCCATAAGCCTACACCGACTGCAATGGCTGCCAGATCGGTAGCCGAAAGATGACCTGCCATAATGGTATCGATTAAACCTAATCCAGCTTGGGCAAACTGTGTGATCAGGATTGGAAACATCAAATGAAATAGTTGTTTAAGTTCAAATCGCTTGGTTGTGGCATGGGACACAAAAATTACTCTTATTAAAATGTGGGAGGATTAGCGTTGTAGTGTTAATAACACACCAATAAAAATCACAATACTGCCCAGTAGGCGTTGCCAGTTAATGGGTGTTTTGTCTGTACCTAACCAGCCAAAGTGATCGATTAACATCGAAATCACCAATTGCCCGAAAATAACTAAACCTGAGAAAGTTAAAAATCCGAGTTTAGGTGCAGTATAAATGCTCATGCTGATTGCATAAACCCCAAGGCAGCCACCTAACCAAAGAAACCATGGAATTTGTGAAAGTTCACTTAAACTGGGTTTTGTTGCGCCTTGAAAATAAACTAGACATGCCAAAATAAGCGTACCAATCAAAAATGACAGTAACGCCGCTTGCAGAGGGGAATGAAGATATTCTCGAAGTTGTGCGTTGATGGCCGTTTGAAAGGCCATTGCAATCCCGATCCCTAAAGCAAGCGGAAGAATAAATAGCAACTGGCTGGAAATTTTCATCATATTATTGGTCTAATTGTTCTTTATTTTCTCAGTCTAACCCAATACGCACGGGATGATAAGCCGTGTACTGTGTTGAAGCCGCAACCGCGCCTAGTCGAGTCATGTTAAAATAATCAGGTTTTGTCACTGAGCTTGTATTTTGAGTCCGTTAAATCCAGCAAATATTCCACTGTCCTTGTATATCCATATGCCTTGGTGTGTACGTAAATGTCCTTATTGTGACTTTAACTCGCATGCTGTGCCTGATGGACAATTGTCGATGGACTTGGAACAGCAATATCTTGCTGCGTTGGTGGCTGACTTTGAAACTCAGGTTGAAATGGCGCAAGGTCGTTCAATTCACAGTGTCTTTATTGGCGGTGGAACACCCTCACTGATTTCTGCACAAGGGTATGTGTGGTTATTTGCACAGCTCAAAGCTCGCTTAAATTTCGAAGAAGATTGTGAAATTACACTGGAAGCCAATCCGGGTACGATAGAGCATGATCCGTTTGCAGACTATCTTGCCGCAGGGATTAATCGGTTGTCGATTGGGGTGCAGAGTTTTGATACAGAGCATTTACAGCGTTTGGGGCGAATTCATTCGGTTAATAATGCACTAGATGCGATTCAGCAAGCCCGTCAAGCAGGCTTTGAGCGAGTCAATGTTGATTTAATGCATGGCTTACCCAAACAAAGCCAAGAACAGGCCTTAAAGGACCTCAGATTGGCAGTGGAGCATGGTGCGACGCATATTAGCTGGTATCAGCTCACCATTGAACCCAATACAGTTTTTTTTAGAACCCAACCTGTATTGCCACAAGATGAAGTTTTAGAACATATTCAGGAACAGGGTGAGGCTTATTTGAAAGCCAATGGTTATGTAAATTATGAAGTTTCAGCATGGCGTAAGGAAAAGCCCTCTGTACATAATTTGAATTATTGGCAGTTTGGTGATTATTTGGCAATTGGTGCAGGCGCACACGGCAAGGTCACTCGCGCAGATGGCGTCTATCGTTTTCAGAAGACCCGATTGCCGAAAGATTATTTGGCTAAAGTGCCTGCTGAACATGTGCAAATGAAGCGTATCGAAGCAGAAGAATTGCCTTTTGAATTTATGATGAATGCATTGCGTTTAAATGAAGGCGTTGCTGCGGAAACTTATGCTCAGCGTACTGGACTTGAATTGGATGAGTTGAATCAAATGCTCATGCAATTGCGTGAGAAAAAATTATTGATTGCCGATACCAATCGAATTGCTTGTACTGAGCAGGGGCATATCTTTTTAAATTCGGTGTTGGAAGAATTTTTATAATTTAAGAGTACAACAAGCTGATAATTTCATATAAATGAATTGAGTCATAATTGTAGCCTGTGGAGGTTGTTATCATGCCTAGAGATTTAGGCATGATAGCGCCAAAGAGCAAAGTCTTGAGAGTTAATTAGAAGTTATATCTTAAACTTAAGGTAATATTACGAGGTGTCCCATAACAAATTGATGAGCCGACACATTCATAATAAGTTTTATCAAACAGGTTGTTAATATTAAGCTGGGTCTTAATATTCTGATCAATATCATAAGCTAACATTACATTCGCTAGGACATAAGCATTCTGCTCAACACGCTGATTAAAAGCGGCAACCTCATTATAAAACTTACTCTTATAACTTAGGCCTCCACCAACAGAGAGTTGATTCCACTTATACTTGGTAAATAAATTGGCTGTGGTTCTCGCTTGGTTGGTATTGATCTTATTCCCTTTTTGATCTTTAGCTTCAAAGTTAGCTATACCAAAATTAAGGTTCCAGTTGTCAGTGATTTCTCCGTCAATTTCTAATTCAATGCCTTTACTTTCGACACCGTTCACGCCTCGATAGGCTTGTTCAGTCGTATTGGGAACATAAACGCCATCAATAGCTTCGGCTACATTATCTTGCTGAATTTTAAATATAGACAGTGAGGTATTTAAATGGTCGGAAAACCAGCCACTTTTAATACCAGTTTCATACTGTTTACCTATAATTGGGTCTAAATATTGACCACTCACATCTTTGCGGTTTTGCGGGCTAAAAATATCGGTATAACTGGCATAGATAGAATGATTTTGATTGAGATCGTAGATGACACCAAAATACGGAGTCAGTTGATTATTAAACTCTCGGTTACCGACGTTATTGTCTTGTTCATATTTCCAGTTAGACAGACGCGTACCTGCGATGAGTTTGAGCGATTCAAGCAGGCTAAACTTACCCGCAAAATAGGTCGCATTTTGTGTAACCTTGTTCGCAGGACTTCGTTTGTAAGGTGCGATTGAAATGATGGGATTATCATTCAAATGATTAAAATTTTCTTTGGGATGGGTGAGTGTAATTGCTGCGGAATAGTCATCTTCGACTTCATATTGATTAAAGCTGGCACCGATGATCGCTTCTTGTTCGAGTCCAAATAATTTAAATGGAATTTTAAAAGAGCCATCAATATTTAGGTCGTTATCATTATTATACCTAGCAGAGGTATTTGAATCTTTTGTACTTAGATCCGTTTCTTTGTCGATCGGGGCACCAGCACCGTACATTTTCCCCCAAGTTTTTGATTTTCCATAAACGCTATTTAGATTAAAACTAATATTATTAAATAGCTCTTGTTTAAAGTCGGTGTATACGGCAGTGCGACGATAACTACGTTCTGTCCAATCATCACCTATATTGGAAGAACGCTTAAAATCAGTACGCGTACCATCACTGTAAAATGCAGGTAAGCTCCCCCAAGTTATGCCATTACGGACCAAATCCTGATAACTGATACCTACAGATAGATAAGTCGTGTCCGTTAAATCCATATCGACTACACCATAGGCAGTTTTATTGGTGGTACTACGAACATCCTGAAATGAGTCTTTATCTTGATAATTGACGACTGTTCGTCCACGAATTGAACCATCTTGACTTAATGGAAAAGATAGGTCTGCACTGCTGCTGTAATCATCCCAAGAACCTACCGACATATCTAATGAACCCGTTAGCTCTTTTGCATTGGCCCGTTTACGGATAAAGTTCATCCCCATGGAGGGGTTGCCCGCACCTGTCATTAAACCATTGGCCCCTTTTACGATTTCGACACGGTCAAAAATTACAAGATTCGGATCGGAAACATCCATTGAAGAATCTGCTCCTCCCAACGGGTTACCGTCAAAGAGCATGTAATTCATACTAAAACCCCGTGACGAGGGGATGGCTCTTGCATCAATACGCCCCAGATTTACCCCAGTGACCTGATCCATTAATTGTGTAAAAGAGGTGATATTTTTGTCATCCAGATACTCACGGGTAATCACTTTTACAGTTTGTGGTGTTTCTCGCGGCGATAAATCCAGTTTGGTTGAGGTACTGGAACTTTTAGCTGTATACGATCCTGTACCTTCTGTGTTCTTGTTATTCGCTTTTACAGCAATAACAGGCAACTGTGCCGAACCATTGTTTTGCTGTTGCTCTGATGGAGCTGCTCGAATATTAATATTTTCTAGTGTTCCAACCTCATGCACTTGATTGTGTGATTTTACAATGAGCCACGTACCATCATTACGTTTAAGGAGTTGTAAGCCTGTCCCGTTAAGCAATTTGGCTATACCTTCTTCAAAAGTATATTGACCCTTTAAACCTGAAGTTTTCTGGCCAGCAACAAGTGCAGGGTCATAGGCCAATTGCACGCCTGATAAGCCTGCAAATTGGGCGAGTGCCTGATCGAGATTACCCGCGCTAATTTCAATATTTTTAATTGATGCTGTTGGTGCTGCCAGTATCCATGTGGAGATGGTCAGGAGTGAGGTGCTCAATAGTATGAGTTGAATGGACTGACTTAAACGATTTCTCTGGTGAAGCATCTGATTTCCCCTGTAAATAAGCCTAAAAAGGTTTACAAACTGTTGTCCTTTATTGACTTAACACTTGAGAATAAAAAACAGCTCAAAAAATTAAATTTTTATATTGCAAATAGAGCAACTTAACAAGCAGTCAAGTTTGTCTATCTTTACATACTAAAAGGAAATATCAATAATGATTCTTATTTACTATTTAGTCTGATAGTTATGCCCCCTGAACCAGCTCTGTTCAATGAACATATTAATGGGTTATATAAAGAGCATCAGTTGTGGCTTTATGGGTGGTTATGCCGAAAAATGCAGAATCAACATGATGCGGCTGATCTCACCCAAGATACATTTGTCAAAATTATGTTGCATTACGCAGATTACTATTATCAGGAACCACGTGCATTACTCACTACCATTGCCAAAAGCTTGATGTCGAATCATTATCGTCGTAAAAGAATTGAAATGGCCTATTTAAGTACGCTGACTGAAGAACAAAAGCGAGCGACCATTCCACTCGAACAGCATATTTTATTGATTGAAACTTTGTCTGAATTATATGAGATTATTGAGAATATGCCCCAACGACAAAAACAAGTATTTATTTTGTCTCAACTTCAAGGTTTGGGGTATGACGTGATTGCCAGACAATTAGATATCTCAGTTTCAACCATTAAGCGTGATCTGACTAAAGCGATGGCAATTTGTTTTATGGCAATGGAATAGAATACAGCTCATACAATGAAAAGGAAGACAGATGCACCATATTCCAAAGAAGACAAGCAACAAGCATATGAGCAAGCTGCGCAGTGGTATATAGAGCTACATGAAAAGTCGCTAGATGAGCGGCAGCAGGCTGAATTTGAAGAATGGTTGACTGCTGAACCATTACATCAACAGGTATGGCGTAATGTGACCATGTTTGATGAAAAGCTCAATCGTGTTTCTAAGCATCAAATTGATCAAACATTTCAGCAATTAGAATCCAAGCAATGGAATATAGGTAAATTAAGTCTTGTATTTATGTCTGTGTTTCCTGTGCTTTATGTTTATCAAGCGATTCGCCAACAGGACTACTTGCCTGAATTATGGAGTTTTGCCCCCATTGCCATCTATAATACAGGGAAAGGAGAACAGCGACAGTTTACCTTAGCAGATGGAAGTCGGGTCTGGTTGAATAGTAATAGTAAAATTAGGATTAAATACAATCAGCATCAGCGTCGTATTGAATTGGCAAAAGGGGAAATTTATATCGAAACCCATAAAGATCCATTCAAGCGTCAATTTAGTGTTCAGACTTCGCACGGTAATTTAGTTGCACTTGGCACCGTGTTTAACGTGCGATATTTCCCTGAGAAAACCGAATTGCTGGTACAACAAGGTACTGTTCGCATACTCACTAAAGACAGACAAATTCAACAAGACATTCCTGCGCAACATGCGGCCATTTTTAATCAGGACAGCATTCGTACAAAACCTTATCAAGCCACTCAAATGTTATGGCGGCAACAATTACTCGTCGTACATAGTATGTTACTCGGGCAGTTTGTAAATGAATTAAAGCCGCATTATCAAGGTGAGATTCAACTTGAGCCAGCATTGGATAATATTTTGATTTCGGGTTCTTATTCGACACAGGATATAGAAAAAACGCTGACAATGGTGGCAAATACTCACCATTTAAATATTCAAACACATCAACAAAAGATTCAATTAAGCAAATAAAAAAGCCTCATCAATGATGAGGCTTTTTAGAATTTGGTGGGTCGTCCGCGATTCGAACGCGGGACCAACGGATTAAAAGTCCGCTGCTCTACCAGCTGAGCTAACGACCCTGAAAGAATTTTAGAGTAACACTCTAAAATTATTGCAAGACAAGCAAAGCGCGTAGTCTTACAAATCTCGATAACTTTCGGTTATCAATCCTTTTCAGGAGTATCAAAACATTAAGTGGTGGGTCGTCCGCGATTCGAACGCGGGACCAACGGATTAAAAGTCCGCTGCTCTACCAGCTGAGCTAACGACCCTAAGCAAGTATTTAAGCATCGCTTAAATATGCTACGCAAGAAAAACTAATTTGTTCTAAATGCGTCTTCGTTTTGATGTTGCGTATTCTAGCAACTTATTCAGCTAACACAAGAGGAAATTCAAAAACATGTGCATGATTGTTTATAAAAAGCACGATTTCCTCTTGTTTAGCTAAAAAATAAACTAGAAACGGTATTGATAGCTTTGAATATTATCAAAGATCTCAGTGTTTACATCACTATAGCTGCTTGAACCTGGTAATAAAACCAGCAAACGTTCAGAAGTTTTACTCGGATTAAATGAGTCTTCTTTGAGTTTATTCTTCTGGTATTTAAATGTACCAGTCGTTTCAACTTTCTCTTGAACACGTAAAAACACGGGAATGGCATAAGAAGGTAAGCACTTCTTAAACACATTGACCATGTCGCTTAAATCTGCGTCAGTCAGTTCGGCCCCATCAACCAAGGTGATTGCTGCCATACCTGCACGACCATTGGTATTTGGAATTTCCACGCCGTACACCACCGCTTCTACGATCTTTTCATATTCGCAGACCATGTTTTCAACTTCTGTGGTAGAAACGTTTTCACCTTTCCAGCGGAACGTATCGCCTAAACGATCCACAAACTGTGCGTGGCGGAAACCGATATCACGAACCAAGTCACCAGTGTTGAAATAAGAGTCACCTTGAGTAAACACATCTTTCAAGATCACAGATTTGTTCTTTTCAGGATCTGTATAGCCATCGAATGGTGAACGACTGGTGATCTTACCAATCAGTAGGCCAACTTCGCCTGTTTTCACTTTTTTGCAGTGGCCTTTCTTATCACGTACCAGCTCATTCTTTTCTTTATCGAATTCAACGATGGCATATGGTGTTGGTGAGAAACCAACGGTATTGTCAAAGTTAAAGATATTGCTGAAACCCACATTACCTTCGCTTGATGCATAGAGCTCAAGTACTTCTTCCACACCAAAACGTTCTTTGAACTTGCCCCAAATATTTGGGCGCATACCATTACCAATCATCTTGGTCACACGGTGTGCACGATCTTCTACTGTCACAGGTGCATCGATGAGGTAACGACATAGTTCACCCACATAACCGATCGCAGATGCATTGAATTTCTGTACGTCTTTCCAGAATGCACTGGTTGAATATTTACGACGCACCGCAAGTGTTGCACTTCCTGCGATTACGCCACACCAGCACACTACCACACCCGTAGCATGGTAAAGCGGTAGGGTCACGTACATTACATCATCTTTGCCCAGATTGAGAATGTGACCATAGGTGCCATAGGCGAGCGTCCAACGGCTATGAGTGAAAATCACAGCTTTTGGTAAGCCCGTAGTGCCTGAGGTGTAGATGTAGAACAAACCATCTTTACCCGTCACTGTACGTGTGGTTGATGGATTGAATTTTGGAAATTGATCAATTTGCTGGGCAAGATTCACGTAACCTTGTGGTGCAGTCCCTGCATTTTTACGGGTTTCTTGGTCAGCAAACCAGTGGAAACGATCTTGAGCAACCTTTAAGTCTTGGCGGGCTTCATCAATTGCAGCACGAGCTTCTTCACCTGCAATGACTGCAATTGGGTTGACCAAATTAATACTGTGCGCCAGTACCTTACCGACTTGCGAGGTGTTCACAAGCGCAATGGTTACTCCAATTTTTGCTAAAGCAACGATAGAGGCAATCAGCTCAGGACGGTTTTCAACCATCACGGCAATAACATCGCCTTTTTTTGCTCCAAGTGACAAATAGTAATGTGCAATTTGGTTTGCCCATTCATTGAGTGCTTGATAGCTATAGCTTTGATCTTCAAATAACAGTGCGATGCCTTGAGGGTTACGCTTGACTGCTTTTTCAAAGGCAATGCCTAAACCTGCGGGAGATGTTGGCGTTCGCAAATATGCTTGTTTAAGACCATTCAGGATATGAGGGACTTTAGTGATGAAGTTCGGAAGTCGAGTAGCGACATCACCAAGGGTAATAATATCGGTCTGCGTAGTTTGGCTCATATCAATCCTATTTATTTTTCGATCAATCCAAGAAATGGCTATCCGTTAGAACACAACCATTCACACCATTGTTGTTGATGCTGTTTTGTAATGGTAAGTGCCTAGAGCAATCAACCTAATTTGACAAAATAACAAAAAAGCCTAGTCATCGAAATGACTAGGCTTAGCCTTATTGAGTGCAATTTAGCAAATTACTCACTCAGCTGTGGCTTTTTTAGGTGGACGACCACGTGGACGACGAGGGCGGCTCGACTTTTCTTTTTCAGCTTTCGCTGCTTCATCGTCTAATTCTGCTTCTGTCGCAGTTGTCGCTGGTTCAGTTTTTTCAACAGCTTGAGCTGTCTCAGTAACGTCTACAACGGCTTCTGGAGCAGCTTTAACCTTATCAGCAACAACAGGTTGTTGTTCTGATACTGTTTCAACTGCTGCCGATTCTGCTGGAGCAACTTCAGTATTGGCAAGTTCCAAAGGTTGCTGTTCAGGTGTTGCAACAACAGCTTCTTCTACAACAGCCGCGACTTCTTCTGTTGCTTTCACTTCTTCTTTCGATTCAGTATTTTCTACAGGAACTGGTGTCGCAATTGAGGCAACATGTGCTTCTTTTGCTTGTTCTGCAGCCATTTTCGCTAAACGACGACGTTCACGTGGGTCATTGGCAACACGAATCGCTGCAGCTTCAGGCGGTGTCAGTGCTAATACTGGCGCTGGTTCTGCTTCTTCCACTACTTTTTTGCTTGGAAGTTCAGCATCACGCGTAACAGGACGCTTGTCTTCTTCAACTGTTGTCTCCACCACTAAAGAGCTTGCATATTGTTCAGCAAACTTTTGTAGCGCGCGGTTAAACGTAGTGATTAAGCCAAATTGGTCAATCAGAATGGTGCAATCTTCACCATACACATGACGAATCAAGCTGCTGACCGTGTATTGACCTAAAGTTGGGATTTGCGATGGTGCCACAACGACTTTAGGTGCTGCTTTTTGAGCTGCTTGCGCACCACGTTGACGACGACGTGAACGCGGGTCATTGGCAGCACGTTTTACAGGTGCTTGAGCAGTTTCAGTCGCAGGTGCTTGTTCAGCAACCACCGCCTTTTCTGCTTTAACCTCAGGTGCAGCTTCAACTTTTTCCACAACCTTAGCAGCAGCTTCAACTTTAGCTGTTGGAGCAGGTGCCTGTTGTGCGTTGAGTGCCACAATTTCACTTTGACCTTGATCAATGTTCACAATCAATGCTGTGTTCATTGGTGCTGAACGTGGTGCATCTACCACATCAACTTTGACCTGCTGTGGATTGGCTGGTGCTTCAGTTGTCGCAGGAGCTTCATTCAACACGCTTTGGTCGCGATGACGATTTGGGCGATTTGGGCGTTGTTGATTACGGTCACGACGTGGTAACGGCGCTGCCTCATTAGCGTGTGCAGCATCGTTGTTATGCTGTTGCTGGTTTTGTGACTCTTGAGGTTGCTGACGTTTTTGCTGACGTTTTAGTTCACGTTGCTCATGACGCTGTTCTTGACGTGAAAGCTGTACCACTTCTTCATGCACTTGAGCCTGTTGTTCATGTGCATGTGCGTGTTGCTCACGTTGTTCTTTGTGCTTGCGCTTCTTCTGATTTTGATTTGGACGGTTTGATTTCTCGTCTTTATCAAATTGCTCACGCGCTTCTTGTTTCACAGGGTTTTGCGAAATATAAGCATTGTTAGCTGTTGGAGCTGCGACTTCAGCAACCGCAGGTGCATTCACCTGACCAAATTGACCACGACTTACAGCACCATTATTCACCATTTGCTCAATGGCCGCCGCTGCATTTTGTGCAGAACGTGCTTGGTCAGTCGTTTGCGCTTGCTTTTGAACAAATAAGTTCTCTAACCATGCACAAGGACTTGCTGACTTTTGTGTCGTTGCTTGTGTTTGTTTTGCTTGAGCAGCTTGTTGCTGTTGTGCTGCTTTCTTTTGTGGCGCTGCATTATTTTGTGTTGGTGCAGCATGATGGTGTTCAGCATCTTCTAAATGCCAGTCAGAAGATTCATAACCGAGTTCTTTTTCGCTTGAACGGGTTGCTTCTGTACGTTCATAACTAGAAGGTGCAAAACCATCTGGGTTGAACTGGATTTGATAGTGTGGTGTTTCTAAGTGCGGGTGAGGTAATACCGTCACACGAACATTGGATGTTTGTTCAAGGTAAACCAAGCTGTGACGCTTTTCATTCAGTAAGAATGCAGCGATTTCAACTGGGACTTCAACTTGCACTTCACCTTGACGCTCACGTAAAGCAATTTCTTCCACTTTACGCATAATCGAAAGTGATAGTGAACGTAAGTCGCGTACCATGCCTGTGCCATGACAGCGTGGGCAAACATAGCCAGTCGCTTCTTCTAAAGAAGGGCGTAGGCGTTGACGGCTCATTTCCATGAGACCAAAACGTGAAAGCTGACCGAACTGGATACGTGCGCGATCGCTTTGCGTTGCTTCACGTAATTTCGCTTCAACCATACGCTGGTTGCGGTCTTTGGTCATGTCGATGAAATCGATCACGACTAAGCCACCGATATCGCGTAAACGCAATTGGCGTGCAATTTCTTCAGCGGCTTCTAAGTTGGTGTTGAGCGCAGTTTCTTCAACATCATGACCACGTGTTGATTTTGCCGAGTTGATATCAATCGATACCAATGCTTCGGTTTGGTCAATCACGATTGAACCACCAGAAGGAAGTTTTACTTCACGTTCATATGCAGTCTGGATTTGACTTTCGATACCGAAGTGAGCAAATAAAGGCTCATTCAAGGTATAGGTTTTTAATTTGTCGAGCTGACGAGGCATCACTGCTTTTACGAAGTTATAAGCTTCGTTGTAGGCTTGCTCACTATCAATCAGGATTTCAGCAACATCATCGCGTAAATAATCACGAATCGCACGGGTAACTACCCCCGCTTCTTGATGAACCAGCATTGGTGATGGGCCAGAGCTTGCTGAACCTTGAATTTGTGCCCAGAGATCAAGCAAATGTTGTAAGTCGAGTTGTAACTCTTCTTGGGTGCGGCCAATACCAGCGGTACGAACGATGACGCTCATGCCACGTGGTAGATTTAACGACGCTAAAATTTCTTTTAGTTCTTCACGAACTGAACCAGAAATCTGACGGCTGATACCACCACCTTTCGGGTTGTTTGGCATAAGTACCAAATAACGACCTGCAAGTGAGATAAAAGTAGACAGGGCAGCACCTTTATTGCCGCGCTCTTCTTTTTCAACTTGAACCAGTAATTCAGTGCCTTCAGTGATGAGTTCACGAATATTTGAGGTTTGACGAGGGTCAGCTTTGAAGTACGAGTTTGCAATTTCTCGCATTGATAAAAAGCCTTGACGCTGTGCGCCGTACTCAACGAAAACCGCTTCTAAAGACGGTTCAACGCGAGTGACATGACCTTTATAGATATTTGATTTTTTTTGTTCGCGTGTACGATTCTCTAAGTCGAAATCGTAAAGACGATTACCAGTGATAAGTGCAACGCGAACTTCTTCTGCGTGGGTTGCATTAATCAACATACGTTTCATGGGTGTGACACCTAATAGTGATGCACACAAACAACCGGCTCAATATTTTGAGCAGACATCAAATTGGCGCGATCAAGACTCAGAAGCAACGTTGTGTAGGCAGCTCTGAAACCACTGACTGTAAATATCCAGCTGGGTTTTGATACGGTTACTTCGATGTCAGCAATATTGCTTCAATCTTGAATCCGTTGATATTTCATGTATGTCTTACATCTGTGAAATATCACTAGATCCGACATAATCAAAGTTTCCTGTACGCTTCACTGGCGGGTGAGCGGTGCATTGGATGGTGACTTTCACTGTCATTAAGCATTGAAGTCGATCCATCTGGAAGTCTTGATACGGAATGATCATCGTATCTCTGCTTAGCAGTTCCAATGCATCAACGCTTTAGCCTGAATGCGACATCAGGGAGCAAATTGTCTGATGTGGATCAGTTTACGTTTAATAACCAGCAAATTGCTGGCGACATATTTTTTCTGAACAAACTGTATGTGCAGATGCACAATTAAACGCAACAGTTTGCCATTTTGCCGATATAATAAGCCTTCGGCGTCGGCATAATTCTTTAGGACCTATCCGAGTTGTTGGTGAATATCTCATCGATTTAAAATTTTATCTAAATAAAATTTTTGATTTGATGCTCACTTACGGTGGTATCCGTGCGCTGAATATATCAAACCTTGCGGCATCTGCCTATGGGCTAAGTTTAGGTTTCTTGTGAAATAACTTAGCTAAATGATCAATTTTTAATCATATTTAACAAATCTTGGATTAATCGAGCGTATGAATTCTACACAACAATGGCAAAGTGTCACTTGGTTTGACGTGGATGAACATCAAGAAGGGCAGCGAATAGATAATTTTTTATTTACCCGACTAAAAGGTGTTCCAAAAAGTCGCATTTATCGTTTAATTCGTGAAGGGCAAGTACGCGTTAATAAAAAAAGAATAAAAGCAGAATCACGTTTGAGCATTGGTGACCAAATTCGGGTCGCTCCAATTCGTTACGAACAAAAAGATGAATCTGATGTGCCCGTGAGTGATGATGTGGCTCAAAGCCTACTGAGCCGCGTGGTCTATGAAGATGAAGGTTTGTTGGTGATTAATAAACCTTCAGGGATTGCTGTACATGGCGGCAGTGGTGTGGCCTATGGCTTGATCGAAGCATTGCGTGCTGCGACAGGCAAAAAATATTTAGAATTGATTCATCGTATTGACCGCGACACTTCGGGTCTGGTGATGATCAGTAAAAAGCGTAGTACCTTAAAATTGCTGCAAGATTTATTACGTGAGCATAAAATTCAAAAAACTTATGCTGCGATTGTGAAAGGGCAGGTCAGTTTAGATCAGCAAATGATTGACGCGCCACTATTGCGTTATGAATTGGCCAATGGTGAACGTCGTGTTCGTGTGACCAAAGAAGGCAAGCCAAGTAAAACTAACTGGAAAGTGGTTGAGCGTTATAAAGCAGCGACTTTGGTTCATGCTTCTCCGCTATCGGGTCGGACCCATCAGATTCGTGTTCATGGTTTGAGTATCGGTCATCCTTTGGTGGGTGATGATAAATATGGACACAACACGCCATATGCAGGTCCTGAGGCACGCCGTTTGTGCCTGCATGCCATGCGTTTAGACATTCCAAACTATCCAACCATTGAAGCGCCAATGCCTGAAGATATGCAACAGGTGATTAACGAATTGAGAAAGCAGAAATGAACCAAAATATCGAACTCGTTATTTTCGATTGGGATGGCACCTTATTTGATTCGGTGGGTCAAATCGTGGCAAGTCTGCAATATGCTGCACAACAGTTTGAGCAACCCCTCACGGATGACGCGGCAAAAAGCATTATTGGTTTAGGCTTGCCTGAAGTGATGCAGATTTTATTCCCGCAGGTACCACACCTACAGCAAGATATTTTGCAGTGTTATGCAGATCATTATGTTGCGAACTCAAAAGGTGATGCTTGGTTTAATGGTGTTTCAGAATTACTCGCAGATTTAAAACAGCAAGGCTTAAAGCTCGCGGTGGCAACAGGCAAAAGCCGTAAGGGTTTAGATCGAGTTTTGGCACAAACCAATAGCCATGCGCTGTTTGACATTACCCGTGCAGCTAGTGAAACTAAATCCAAACCTGATCCATTGATGTTGCAGGAAATTCTTGCCGAGATGGATGTGGCGGCTGATCGTGCTGTGATGGTGGGTGATACCAGTTATGACCTCGAAATGGCTCGAAATCTGAATATGCCACGTATTGGTGTGAGTTATGGGGTGCATAGCATTGAAACCTTGCAGCAGTACCAACCTTTGGTGATTGCGCACAATGTGCAGGACCTACATGCTGCTTTGCAAAGCATCTTGCCTGTAGTTGATACCACTGCAAGTTAAACTGTTTATTGAGATAAAACAACAATGATGGGAGAGTGCGCTGTCCCATCATCCATAATAACAATAGGGACCGTATGAGTCGTTCAATCCGTTTGCTTAATCTATTACAGCTACTCAGAGAATATCGCTATCCTGTGACCGCACAGGTATTGGCAGAGCGTTTGCAGATTAGTCAGCGCAGTCTTTATCGCGATATTGATACCTTGCGTGAGCAAGGCGTTTGTATCGATGCTGCGGCTGGATTAGGCTTTCAACTGAAACAAGATTTCTTATTACCTCCCATGACGTTGAATGAAACTGAAATCGAGGCCATCTTTTTGGCCTTAAACTGGTTAAGTGAAATTCCTGATCTGGCTTTGAAATCAGCTTCGACTTCAGTATTGGCCAAGCTCAATGCGGTATTGCCTGAGCATTGTCAGCACCAGCTTGAACATACCACTTTACGATCAATCAACACTTGGTTACCCGTAGATGAAATGTTGGTGGAACAGGTACGTTTGGCCATCCGTCAACAAGTTAAAATTGTGGTGGATTATGCTGACGAGCAGCTACGTGTGAGTTCTCGGACCATTTGGCCGTTTGCTTTAGGTTATTTTAATGATCGGATTGTACTGGCAGCTTGGTGCGAGCTAAGGCAGAGTTTTCGGCATTTTCGGATCGATCGTATGCGGCAGTTAAGTTTGAGTCAGGAAGTGTATCCTCAATTCAAACAACAACTATTTCAACAATGGTGGACACAAGAGGTGTGTCGTTCGACTACTGACAAAAACTGACAATCAAAACAATTACATTGAAATAAGAATAACTCATCAAGGAAATATCAATATGGCACTTCAACTTTATACCAATAATTTTTCGCGTGGTGTGGTCGTAGATTGGTTGCTGATCGAACTTGGCATTGAATGTGAACGCATCGAAGTCGCTTTTCAAACCGAAATGAAAGCACCGGAATATTTAAAAATTAATCCATTTGGCAAAGTGCCTGTCTTGGTTGATGGTGATATTGTGGTGTATGAACTGGATGCAATTTGTGCTTATCTGGCAGATAAATTTGCCGAAAAAGGTTTAGCGCCTGCTCTGAATGATCCAAAACGTGGTGTGTATTATCGCTGGCTGTTTTTTATTTCTGGTCCTTGGGAAGCAGCGGCGACCAACAAAATGTTAGGCGTCGAGGTTAAACCTGAGCAAAAATCATCGGTAGGGTATGGTGACTATCAAGATGCTTACAATGCGTTTGTACAGGGTTTAACTGAGGTTGATCCGTATTTATGTGGTAAGCAGTTCACCGCTGCGGATGTATCCGTTGCCGCGATGTTATTTTGGCAACTTAAAATGGGAGAGGTTGAGTCTCATCCTGCTATTGAGCACTATTTGGAAAATATCAAACAACGGCCAAGCTATCAGAAATTTGCAGCATTTTTTAGTAATGTGTAGAGATTAAATCGCAGTAAAAAAGCCGATTGATTCGGCTTTTTTTACTTTATGTGGCTTTGCTTGGATGCAAACGGCTTTTCTAAACCAAATACAGTTTGGATTTCATCGATGAGGTGCTGTGTTGCCGTACTGGATTCACGCTTTGGGTAACTCATAAACACATCGAGGTAGGGAAGAGCAGACTCTAATGGTCGTACCACGATTTGATCGGTGGCCAAGGCTTGAATGTATGCTGGTAAAATCGCACAACTTTGTCCAGAGTGTACCGCTTGAATTGCTTCGCCAATCGTATTGGCTTCATCGATGCTTTGAAAATGGATCTGCTGCTGTTTGATGTACTGGGTAATCGTTTTGGCGAGGGGCTGAGAAAGCTTGTGAGTTAATATGGTGAGAATCAGGCCTTGTAATTGGGCTGTGGTGATTTCTGAACATTGGGCTAGCGGATGTTGCTTGGGTAGCATCAAAACCAACGCTTCTTTTAATACCAGTTGGCTGGCAAAAGTTTCATTTTCAAATTTTTGATTAATAAAAATAATGTCTAAATCACCTTTCTTCAGTTTGGCAATTTGGTCACTCTCTTTGAGATTGAGGCTGCGAATTTGTAGTTTGGGTAGCCTGACTCTCAAACGCGGCAAGATATAAGGGAAAATACGAATTTCAGCAGAAGGCACAAAACCGATTCTTAAGCACAGCACTTTGGCTGCGGCAACTTGTCTTGCCATGGTCACGGCTTTATCTGCTTGCGTCAGCGTTAAACGCGCTTGCTCCAGAAAAACCTGACCTTCATCGGTCAATTCAACTTTTCGTTTAGTACGATGTAAAAGCTGCACGCCCACATCATCTTCAAGATCTTTAATTTGCTGACTTAAAGAGGGTTGAGCCGTGTGTAATTTGAGTGCCGCTTTACTGAAACTGAGCTCTTCAGCAACGGTAATGAAATAGCGTAAATGACGTAATTCCATAAGGCAGGTCCAAAGGTGTCTGACTGTTTTTGTAGTTTTAGTGATGAGAACACCATGCTATTGGCGCATTATAACCAAGGCTGTTTTATATACAATATGCTTTTTTATAAAATATAAAAAAAGATAAAAAACTCATGCTTACAGATTGGCCTGAATTGTCAGCAGGGTTTATTAGTTCGGTAAAATTGTGTTGACTCTGCATCAGAAAATCAGCATAACTAACAAGCTTATGTTAGGATCAAAGACCGATTTTATGAATCTGGAATAAGACGAGAATCCTAAAAAAATCATCATGGTTTGAAAGGTTCAGCTTAAACAGGATTGATAATCTGAACGGGATATAACATTACCCACCTCATGCGATGAGATTCCACCAAAGAAGACGTACATGAAAGATAAGCCGACATTAACCTACCAATTGCCGACCCAATCTTGCTTGAGCCATACTTGGGGGAAACCTCCATTTCCACACGAGGCTTCTGATCATTGTGGCATAGATCGTTTCTATAATTTGCAGAAACCGCTCACACCTTTTGATCGTAAAGGCCTGTTAAAATGGTTGGCGACTCGTCAATCATCCACTTGGACTGTAGATCGCTCGCATGAGTGGAATATGCGAAACCACATGTTGGAGCTGCCACAAAACCGTGCGCATGCCGATCTGAATGACTGGCAAATCTGGTTTGTTGGACATGCCACCGTTTTAATTCAAATTGGCCCTTATAATTTTCTTACTGATCCCGTCTGGTGTGAATATGTCAGCCCGAAACAGGGAAATGGTCCACGCCGTGTCTGTCCTGCGGGGATTGCTTTAGAACACCTGCCAACGATTCATGGCGTGCTGTTGAGTCATAATCATTATGATCATATGGACTTGGCGACATTAGAATGGCTGCATCAAAAATTTGAAATGCCGATTTATACTGGTTTGGGTAATGCCTATTACTTGCCGAAGCATCTGCATGTGATCGAGATGGATTGGTGGCAGGAAATTCCGTTTCATGATGAGTTGAAGATTGCCTACACACCTGCACAGCATACTTCTGGACGAGGTGTTCGTGATCAAAATAGAGCACTGTGGGGCGGTTTTTCATTAGTTGCTAAAACTGGACATTGTTTCTTTGCTGGAGATACGGGTTATTCCACGCACTTTAAGCAAATCCATGAGCGTTATGGAGATGTCCGTGTGGCCTTATTGCCGATTGGTGCTTATGAACCACGTATGCTGATGCGCTATGTGCATATGAATCCACAAGATGCATTTCATGCGCATCTTGATTTACATTCCCACCGCTCTCTGGCGATTCATTACCGAACCTTTCAATTGACTGATGAAGATCGTGATGACCCTGAGCATGAACTACAGCAAGCCATGAAATCATCCTCCAAATTGGTCAATCCATTTTATTGCATCCGTGAAGGACATTTTATTCGTGCTTAGCATTTTGCATGGTTTTGATACACCACAGTGAAATCACTGAAAGGCTCGCAAGCGCAATATTCATGACAACGGGATTGAAAGCTTGATAAATCTTGTCTGGATAAATGAACAACACGAAAATAAATAAGCCGATCAGACTGATGATGTTGAGCCAGTGCAAATATTGATGGCTAATCCATAAAAACAGGCTGCCAAAAATCATTTCAGCAATCCCTGAGAATGAAATCATCCAATCAATATAGCTTGGAGCGATATTGAGTTGTTGCCAGACATACTGCTCATCTTGCACCTGAAAAATCAACTTGGGAATCAGCCCTTGATAAATCCAAAGACTTGCAATAATCAACTGACAAAATCTTAAGATCTGTTGAAGGGTTGGGTTCTCTCTGTTCATATTAGGGCCTCATCTAATAGAAAATGTTGCTGAGTTTCAGGGGTGACGCGATAGCATTGTTGGTTTTTCCCAAAGAGGCGGTAACGATTAAGTGCAATTCGGCGATAAGCAAAATCACGGATGGTTTTTGGAATGACGCTGGCGTATTTCAAACTGGCGTAAGGGGAATCTAGGCGCTGAATGATACGTAGAAAGGCGGTTGATTCGGTATAGCATTGACCATTTTCCAACAATACCATGGTTTCAAAATGATCAGTCGGAAGATGGCAATAGGTGAGGAGTTGTTGTCCGATACGGGATTGCACAGACACCAGTTTAAATTGATAGTGGGTATCCTGCTTGATCATAAAGTCAGCCCATGCTGAGCACAGCACACACTCTGCATCAAATAAGATGATGTGATGGTCTTGAATCAGTTGCTCTAATGGTTTTTGCATGGTTATTTTTCTAATTGGACATTGAAGAAATTGTCACCTAACTGCATAACAAAAGCCATCCGAAGATGGCTTTTGTTTTAGTATTTCAAAGCTTATAGAAAGCTTGGTAAATGACGCGCTGGATCTGTTTCACGCGCTGCCTGAGCATCTGCAACAGTGAGTCCTAATGCTGCGGCAACACCTTCACCATAAGCTGGGTGGCATGCGTAGCAGTTACGGATATGACGATACTTGATGAAGTCCAAAGCATCACCCATCGCACGTGCTGTATTACCAAACAGAGCTTGTTGTTGCTCAGGTGTCATCAATTCAAATAACGCACGTGGCTGACTGAAATAGTCATTGTCATCTTCACGATAATCCCAGAAATCAGCATCACCATTGATTTTCAATGGAGGCTCTTTGTACTGTGGCTGCTCTTGCCATTGGCCGAAGCTGTTTGGCTCATAGTGAGGTAAACCGCCATAATTGGCATCGATACGGCCTTGACCATCACGGTGATTACTATGTACAGGGCAGCGTGCTGCGTTGACTGGAATTTGTTGGTAGTTCACACCCAGACGGTAGCGTTGGGCATCTGCATAGTTAAACAAACGTGCTTGTAACATACGGTCTGGTGAAACACTGATCCCTGGCACTAAGTTGCTTGGTGCGAAAGCAGACTGTTCCACATCTAAGAAGAAGTTTTCAGAATTACGGTTTAACTCAAACTCACCAACTTCAATCAATGGATAGTCGCCGTGCGGCCAAACTTTAGTTAAATCGAATGGGTGATATGGAACTTTTTCTGCATCTTGCTCAGGCATGATTTGTACAGCTAAAGTCCATTTTGGATAGTCTTTGCGTTCAATTGCATCGAATAAATCACGTTGATGGCTTTCACGATCTTGACCCACCAATTCACCAGCTTCAGCATCGGTTAAGTTTTTAATGCCTTGTTGAGTTCTAAAGTGGAATTTCACCCAGAAACGCTCATTGGCAGCATTGATAAAGCTATAGGTATGGCTACTGAAACCATGCATATGACGGTAGCTTGAAGGGATACCCCGATCAGACATAACAATTGTGACTTGGTGTAAGGCTTCTGGTAATAAAGTCCAGAAATCCCAGTTATTGGTCGCACTACGCATATTGGTTTTAGGGTCGCGTTTTACTGCTTTGTTTAAATCAGGGAATTTACGAGGATCACGTAGGAAGAACACAGGCGTATTATTCCCCACCATATCCCAGTTACCTTCTTCGGTATAAAACTTTAAAGCAAAACCACGGATGTCACGTTCCGCATCCGCAGCACCACGTTCCCCTGCAACCGTGGTAAAGCGTGCAAACATTTCAGTTTTTTTACCAATTTCGCTAAAGATTTTCGCGCGGGTATATTGAGTAATATCATGGGTGACCGTGAACGTACCAAATGCACCTGAACCTTTGGCATGCATACGACGCTCAGGAATGACTTCACGAACAAAGTTGGCAAGTTTTTCATTTAGCCATAAATCTTGGGCTAATAATGGTCCTCTAGCGCCAGCGGTCATGCTGTTTTGGTTATCAACGACCGGTGCACCAAAATCAGTGGTTAAGTGGCTATAAGGACATTTTTTATCGTCTTGGCTCATGTTCTATCTCCGTCAACATGACCTGTGAGCTAGGTCATCTCAACTGTTGGACCGTTCTAAGATATGAATGCTTCGCCGTATCATTCATCAATTGGGTATCGAAATTTCAGATGCCTAAGTGTGATTTGCAATGATTAAGCTCAGCCTTTGTATTTTTACTCTAGGTTGATGAAAGCTTTTTTTCCAATGGATTAAAGTTGATGTCATAAATGCTTTATTCGATTGAAGCTGTCTGAATCTTAAACATGAGTCATGCTTTTGTGGATATGAAAATTGTTAAAAAAAGATAAAAGATAATGAAAAAATAAAGACTTACTGTTTTGGTCAGGTTAAATATAAAGTCAGTGTCGGCATCATTTAGAGGGAGTAAATAGACTCCAATTTGTTCTAAGAAGGATGACTTTTGCCTGTTGCAGTTATGTAAAAAGGCCTAAATAGATTTCTAGAATTAATTTTGCCGTATCGCTAACGCTGCTTGAGCCGCATTCTAAAAAGATGATTGCTGCCCCTATGCAATTAAAGTTTCAAAACAGAAAGCATGAGTAGGAGATATGTAAATCATCAGATTTTAGCTGCTAGCATATTGCTTTAGCTTACTTTTATGAGATTAAAATAAATGAAAAAATTAGCATTAGGCTTAGGTTTATCTTTAACCGTTCTAGCAGGTTGTAGTGCCACACAGCAAAATGAGGATACCAAGACCAACGCTTCACACTCATTCAGTGTTGAGTTTGTGGGAGAAGGTACGTATAGCGTGAAGCAACAGCAAGGTACGGCCAGTTTATATGCGGTGGATAGCCAGATTGCTGATGTACCAGCGACTTTGATTCAGCAGAAAAAAGTTCAAATCTCTCAAGTTCCATTTACGGTTGATTTTACGGTGCCTGCTGATCACCGTAAGCTTATTCAGCCCTCAGTTCGCGATGATGCGAATATCAAGTACTACGTGACGTTGGAATCGGATACCAAGAATTTGACGGGTAAAGATGCGATCGTGATTGATTATGATCGTAAATTTCCAAGCGTGACCTTGAATGGTGGCAAACAGCAGATTTATCTACGTTCTGCCAAATAAATAGGCACATCAACAAAAAGGGCGATCATTCGAGAATGATCGCCCTTTTTTAGCATTGTTGCTTGTATTGGATGGAGACAGTTATACGTTCAACATCCGATTTGATTTCACCATATCAGCCAGACCGTGGGTTCTAAAATAATGTTCGAGCCAGCTTTTAATCACCAGCGGGTTATTCATTTGCAGAACATCATCCAAGAGTTTCTTGGCATCACTCATCGGAACATGACAAATTGCTTTGCGGACTCTCAGAATATTACTTGAACTCATCGATAAGGTATTAAAACCCATTGCCATCAGGAGAATCGCAGACAATGGATCTCCTGCCATTTCACCACAGATGCTGACGGGTTTTTGGTGGTCGTGACAGTCCTGTACCAAACGTTTTAAGGCTCGCAGGATGGATGGATGGAAATGCGAATAGACGTTGGCCACATGTGGGTTATTACGATCCACTGCCAGTAAATATTGGGTTAAATCGTTGGAACCCACAGAGAAGAAATCGACCAGTTCGGAAAACTCATCAATCTGCAACAGCACACTTGGCACTTCGACCATAATGCCGATCTTCGGTTTGGTAATTTTGACCTGTTCTTCTTCTTGTACTGCGATCCAGTCACGTTCCAGCAGATACAGAACTTCTTCGACTTCACTGACGCTCGTTACCATGGGCAACAAGATATGCAAATTATTTAAACCGATACTGGCTTTGAGCATGGCACGGATTTGTGCAGAGAAAATTTCTGGATGATCCAGTGTAAAGCGAAGGCCACGCCAACCCAATGCCGAATTTTCTTCTTCAATACTGAAGTAAGGCAAGTCTTTATCCGCACCAATATCGAGGGTACGCATAATTACGGGTTTATTGGCAAAATGGCTGAGCTGCTGGCGGTAAATGGCACGTTGCTCTTCTTCACCAGGGAAGCGTTCACGTAGCATGAATGGAATTTCACTGCGATAGAGACCAACACCTTTGGCACCACGTTGTACGCCACGGACCACATCAATCATCAAACCTGTATTGACGAACAATGGAACCGACACGCCATCTGGGGTAATTGCGTCTTTGGTTTCGTATTGCTTTAAATCTTTTGCAATTTGTTCTTCTTCTTTTTGAACTTCTTTATAGCGTTGACGTAAGCGACGAGGAGGATTGACGAAGATACGCCCTTGATAGGCATCGACAATCATCTCGATATCATCGAGTGTGGTAATCGGTAATTCGGTCACACCGACGACGGTTGGAATGCCCAGCGCACGCGCCACAATCACCATATGTGAGTTGGCAGCACCTTCAGAAGTGACGATTGCCGCAATATTATCCACTGGAAGCTCTACCAATGCTGCGGTACTGATTTCTTCACCAATCAGAATGCTGTCGGGACTGAGTTCGCGGTGACTGGTATCATTTTCTTGCAAGCAAGCCAGAATTCGACGACCGAGATCTTTCAGATCTGAAACACGTTCACGTAGGTAGTCATCTTCCATTTGAGCAAATAGCGCAACATGTTTATCGATGACTTTACGCACGGCACCTTGGGCCCAACTGCCTGCACGAATGTGGTCTTTGATTTCGCTTGGTAAGGCATTTTCATCAAGCATTCTTAAGAACACACTAAACAAGGCACGTTCTTCAGACATGAGCGAATCTTGCATTTTTTCATCTAGAGATTGAATCTCTAAACGTACTGCAGCAATAGCTTGATCCAATAATTCCAGTTCATCGCTGATGTCTTCTGCTTCACGATCTGGAATCGCACCAAGATCAGCAGGCGGATAAAGAACAATGGCACGGCCTAAAGCGACACCACCTGCACCTGAAACCCCTTGGAAGGTCTTGTAGCTAGGACCATTGCTGGGTTTACGGAAAACATCAATATTTCCCACAGCATGTGCATGGGCAATCACACCTGACAGTTGTGCACACAGTGTGACCAAAAAGGATTCAGCCGCTTCGCTAAAGTCTTGAGATTCTTTATTTTGAACAACCAAGACACCCATCACCTTACGGCGATACATTACTGGAACGCCCAGAAATGAGTTGAACAGTTCTTCACCTGTTTCAGGTAAATAGGCAAAACGTTCGTGTTTGGGGGCGTTGTCTAAGTTAACGATTTCTTCACGTTGACCGACCAGGCCGACCAGACCTTCACCGACACTGAGCGACACCGTGCCAACTGCTTCAGGTTTTAAACCTTTTGAGGCCATCAGCACATAGCGGCGATTACGTTCGTCCAATAAATAAATCGAGCAGACATCGACATGCATGGCATCGGCCACATGATTGACCATAATGTCCAAGGAATCATGCAAACTGACGGACGCATTGATTTCTTGCACAATGCGTCTAAGCGTGTCGAGTTGCATGTTTGACATGGATGTTTACTCCAATTTATTGAATCGTTATAGGCCTAGTTATAACAGCTCTGTTGTCAAAAATCATTGCTTAAAATGATGATTTCACGACAATTAGCGCTGAGGTAGTTGTAAACATAATTCCATCATGGCTTTACGGTAAACATCACGTTTGAAGTTGACCACTTGACCCAATGGGTACCAGTAACTTACCCACTGCCATTCATCGAACTCGGGTGGGTCGGATAGGTTTAACTGAATATGATGCGGCGAGGCCGTTAACTTCAGTAAAAACCATTTCTGCTTTTGTCCAATACATACCGGATCTGAATCTGACCGAATGTACCGATGTGGCAAACGATAACGCAGCCAACCTTTTGTTTGCGCTATAATTTGGACGTGTTCGGGCAATAAACCGACTTCTTCTCTCAGTTCACGAAAAAGTGCCTGTTCAGGGGTTTCTCCAAATTGGATCCCTCCTTGTGGAAATTGCCAAGCATTGTGACCAATGCGTTTTGCCCATAAAACTTGTCCGTCATCGTTTGCCAAAATGATCCCGACGTTGGGTCGGAAACCTTCTGAGTCGATCATTTGGCTACCTAAATTTTATCTATATCGTTGACTTTGATCTCGGGGACAGACTATCTTCCATGTCCAACTCGAAAAAGGTCAAAGTAAAATGTTTAAATTGCTATGATCTTAACGAATTTTTAGTGACTTACGGAAATAGATTTACGTTTTTTTTCTTTAATTTGCATTTAAATGAGCATTTATATGAAATTGGCTTTGTTTGATTTAGATCACACCCTGTTAAATACTGACTCTGATCACTCTTGGGGTGAATTTTTGGTCAATGAAGGTTTGGTTGATCCAATTCATCATCGCCAAATGAATGACAAGTTCTATGAAGACTACAAAGCAGGGCAACTTGATCCAATTGCCTATAATGAATTTGTTTTTCAATTTCTAACCAAGCACGATAATGATTATTTAACTGAGTTACATCAGTTATTTATGCAGAAAGTAATCCGTCCGCAGATGCGACCTAAAGGGTTTGAGGCGATTAAACGACATCAAGCACTGGGTCATGAGCTGGTTGGAATTACCGCGACCAGTGATTTTATTACGGCACCTATTTTTCGTGAATTTGGCATTACTGAAATTATTGCCACCAATGCCGAAGTGATTGATGGTCAATATACAGGCAAGGTCAAAGGCATTCCTTGCTATCAAAAAGGCAAGTTGGCGCGTTTGGATCAGTGGTTGGCTGGAAGGACGGTCAATGAATCTTGGGCCTATTCAGATTCAATCAATGATCGTTTCTTATTGGAATATGCGACGCATGCGATTGCCGTAAATCCTGATGATCGCTTAGAAAAATTGGCACAAGAACAGGCTTGGGAAATTCAGGACTGGTCGATATAAGCCATGATTTAATGCCAAATATCACCTTAAGCAAAGGGATATTTGGCAATGTATGAACAACAATAAAAAATATTGAATGACGCATTATAGTTTAGAGAAATATAGAAAATATAACTAAATAGATTGAGCGCGTGATATGCCCAAACAACGCATTGCATTACCAAAACAACTTTGGACAGAACAAAGTATTGATCTCACCCGACACCGTTACCAAGGTAAATTGCTTACTAAAAGTGATGGCTTTACTTTGGGAAAAGCACAACGTAAAAAAATTCCACGTGAGCAATTGGCTCACTTGTCCGAGCGACCCAAAGATATCACGGCCTTAACACTCTATGATTGGAGTAATGAAGGTCGTTTAGAGCGACTAAAACCCATTCGTGCCAAGCGTATGAGCGTATCTCCATTTACTTTCTATCGAGGGATGCCTGCACTGATGTTGTTTGACCAAGTGTGGGAACAGCACAATTCAGGCCTATTTCAACAGATTTGCGGGGATTGCCATTTAAGTAATTTTGGTGGATTTGCCAGTCCAGAACGTAATCTTTTATTTGGTATTAATGATTTTGATGAAACGCTGGTTGCGCCATTTGAATGGGATCTCAAGCGCTTAGTCACTAGCTTTGTTATTGCAGTAAAAGAGATCGGTTTAGGCGAAAGTACGGGTTTAAAAGCGATTCAGCGCATGCTCAATGCCTATATCTCGCATTTAGATCAACAAATTGCATTGTCTCCTTTGCAAATCTGGTATGAGAAAATTGATGCCAGTATTTTATTGGAAAAAACTGAAAACCAAAAAGTCCGTAAAAAATTAGCAAAGAAAGTGAATAGTGCCTCAGCTCGAGACAGTGCTTCGGTGTTGCCAAAACTGACTCAACAGGATGATGAGACCGGATTTCGGCATTTTATAGAGGATGAGCCTTTACTTTGGCATCCCAAAGCAGGTGAGCCATTTAGTCAGAATAATGATGCATTTTTTGAGTGCTATCGCAGCACGCTGAAATATGATCGCCAAGTTTTATTTGATCGTTACCAATGTACTGACATCGCATTAAAAGTGGTGGGTGTCGGGAGTGTGGGAACGCGCTCAGCCATTGCGTTATTTGAAGATGCTGATCGAGAACCGCTTATTTTACAAATGAAAGAGGCCAACCCTTCGATTTTAAGCCCACTGTTTTTGCAGAAAGTGCCTCATGAAGGTGAACGGGTGGTATATGGTCAGCAACTTATGCAAGCCGCCAGTGATATTTTCTTGGGTTATTCCAGTGCCCAGCAGCAACATTATTTGATCCGTCAATTACGTGATATGAAAGTGTCTATCGATTTGGCTGGGATGGATGATGCATTTTTTTATGAATATGCCGATAGCTGTGGTTTGGCTTTGGCACATGCGCATGCCAAAGCAGGTAATGCCGACGTTTTGATTGGATATCTGGGGCAAGGCGGGACGATAATCCAGATCTTGCAGGACTATGCGACGCAGTACGCGGAGCGAAATTTAAGTGATTATCTGCAATTCATGAATACGATTGCCGATGGTAAAATTCAGCTCGCTGGAGAGGAAGCACTTTAATCATAAGTTTGCCGCTAAAGATGAAATCGTCGTCAGGATCTGAAAGAAAAATGTTGAATAAAATTATGTCGGGTTTAGGCTTGCAAGGCGTCACTGTTGAAACACATTTGCATAATCCAACAGTACAAGCAGGTGCAACATTACAGGGAGAGATTAGTTTTAAAGGGGGCTCATCCGATAAGGACATTAAAGGTTTATATTTGCAATTGATGACCATGGCAGAAGTTGAGTCGGGAGAGCATGAATTTAATCAGCCTTTGGTGCTTGTCCAATGGTTAATCAGTTCAAATTTTTCTTTACCAGCACATCAAGCCCACCATGTTCCATTTAGCATAGATTTGCCGCATGAAACGCCGATCACCGAAGTGATTTGTCGCCGTAATGGTACGCGGGTGTGGATCAATACCCACATGGATGTGGATTGGGGATTAGATGCCACGGATCGAGACTACTTGAGTGTATTACCCACCCCAGCAATGCACGAGTTTTTACAGGCCATGCAGCAATGTGGTTTTGTACTTTCTTCTGTTGATGTGGAAAAAGGTCAACTTACTGGGCAAAATTTTAGTTCAACAATCGGTTGCTACCAAGAGCTAGAGTTTGTTTCTTCGCATATGTTCAGTGGTTTTAATGAGGTTGAAGTTTCTTTTGTCGCCGAAGCAACTCAAACCCATGTCATGCTTGAAGTTGATCGCCACTTTCGTTCCGATCAATTACTCACCATGACCTTGTTGCATCACAATCTGGATGTCGACCAGATGGAGCAACAAATTCGCCGTTTATTACAAATCTGATCTGTTTAATTTGACCTCCCCAACGGGAGGTTTTTTTGTCATATTACTGTCATCATTTATTTTTAAGATCAAAGCATGAAAATAAAAATAAATCAGGAAGCACAGACTTCCAATTTGCTTGATGCATTATTGAAATTAGAACGACAACAGCCAATGATCAAAACACGATGGATCGTCGTTCCAATCGTGGTGTTACTGCTGATGTACAGTTGGCGGCAACAGGTTTTTAGTGCTTGGGTGATACTTCCTTTTCTGTGGTTAATCATTGTGTTGAATTTAGCCCTGATTGCTCGGTCCAAACGAGGGAAGTTGCAAAAAATTGAGCTATTCAAATTTGACCCGATCTTCTGGAATAAATTTAGATTCTATTATCCCGAACTTAGTTTAAAACAACGACAACTTATTGAAGCTGGGTTTAAAGATTATTTGGCATTACATGTCATGCAAAAACAAGCCTATGCAATGCCTTCGCATGCGGTGGATAGCTTATGGCATGTGATGTTGGAGTTTCCAAAACAATATCAACAATTATGTGAGCAGGTGCTAGGTCGACCGTTGCATCATAATCCCTATGATGCAACCACCACGTCTAAGCAGCAAACGCAACAATTGTTTGAAGCATGGCGAATGAGTTGCACTTTACATGCTTATCAGCCAAGAAATACCACTTCGTTGCCTAGACTGTTTGCAATTGATCAAGCACTCCATTGGCCTGAGGGGCAATATTTTAGTTTAGAGTTGATGACCAAGGATTATGCCCAATACTTGCAAGCTCAGTCCTCGTCATCTTCTTCAAGTTGTGGAAGTAGTAGCAATAGCTGTAGCAGTTGCAGCAGCTGTGGTGGGGGCGGCGGAGATTAATCGATGCTGCTAGCCAACATGCATCATTCGAATCAATTCTTCTGCCGCTTTAGACTGAATTCGCGCAGGATGCCAAACCATGCCCAGTTGACGTTGCATATCCAGTTTCAAATCGAGCTGTTTTAAATCCTGATTGACCAAGGTTTTTGGCAAAACCGACCAACCTAAACCAATTGAAACCAACATTCGAATAGATTCTAAAGGGTTATTGCTCATGGTAATTTTGGGTTTTAAGTTATTCTTTTCAAATTCAGCCAAAGTGATTTGACTGGTATAGGTCTGTGCCGCAGGTAATAGGCTTGGATAGGCAATCAGGTCTTCGAGTTTAAGTGGTGTTTGTTGTGCCAATGGATGGAAGGGCGCAGCAACAAAAACCAAAGGGTCATTCCAAATCGTCACATATTTAAGACGATCATCTCCAACCGGCGGCAAGGTTAAAAATGCGAGTTCAAGTTCACCGGCCAAGACTTGTTCATGGGCCTGTTCAGAATCGACAAAATGCACGTCTAAGGTCACTTGAGGATAATGTTGGACGAAATTTTTAAGCAGTTCACCCAAATGGTGCAGACCAATGTGATGACTGGTACCAATCTTTAAACGACCTTGGACCTGTGCTTGTTCATGGCTTAAGGTATGGTGAATTTCTCCCAGTTCATTGAGCCAAGTACGAACCTTCGGTAATAGAGAGTGTGCTGCATGGGTGGGCTGAATTCCCCGACCTGCAGATTCAAACAGTTTGACCCCAAAATAGTCTTCTAAGCTATGAATCCGTTTGGTGACTGCAGGTTGGGTAATAAATAATTGTTCTGCTGCAATGGAAATTGAACCGGTTTCCATGACTTTTACAAATGCTTCAAAAGCAGCGAGATTCATACAAAAGTATCCAAAGAAATTTTAAAGCTGTTGAGTATCTTTATTTAGTTTAAATTCAAAATGATTCCAAATTTTCTCATGAAAGAAAAATGCAAAGGCTTGTACCGTTGGTTCAAGTAAACTTAACGTTGCTGCAATCCAAAAGTTGCCTGTGATCACATAAGCAACCATCATTGCAACGCTGATATGCACAATATAATAACTTAAAGTTTTTTTAAAAGTTCGACGATTGTTATGTACAAATCTTTTAATACGAGTCATGGTGATGTCCTTAAGAACTTCTATATTTGTAAATAATAATCATTATCGACTGCAATGTAAAAAAGAAATTTCAATTTAGGACGATTGGATTTATAAATCATGAGATGATTCATTTCAAATAAGTAGCTCAAAGCTATAGTGTGTATGAAATGCACTAAGCTAAGATTATTTAAATTTTTTTAATTTAATGAGACGATCAAGATATAAAATTTTAATTTATTATTCCTAAAAGTTTTTTAATTTATAAAAATGATAAATTAGATTTATGTGAAGTGATTGCTATAATTAATTCAAGATGAAAAATACCCAGACCAATGGCAAGCACGATGGAGGGCGACGACATGGCAGGCAAGACTTTATATGACAAATTATGGAACGACCATTTAGTAAAACAACGCGATGATGGTTCGAGCTTAATTTATATTGATCGCCACTTATTACATGAAGTGACAAGCCCTCAAGCATTTGAAGGTTTACAACTTGCCGATCGTCAACCTTGGCGTTTAAGTGCCAATGTGGCAACACCTGATCATAACGTACCGACCTCTAAAAAAGAGCGTGAACAGGGGATTGCTGGGATTGAAGATGATACTTCTCGTATCCAAGTCCAAACCTTAGACGATAACTGTAAAACCTTTAATATCGTTGAATTCGGGATTAATGATATCCGTCAAGGGATTGCCCACGTGGTTGGTCCAGAGCAAGGTTTGACTTTACCGGGTATGACCGTGGTTTGTGGTGACTCGCATACAGCAACTCATGGTGCTTTTGGTTGTTTGGCGCATGGTATCGGTACCTCAGAAGTTGAGCATGTTTTGGCAACACAATGTTTGGTGCAGAAAAAATCGAAAAACATGTTGGTTCGTGTCGATGGTGTATTAGGCAAAGGCGTGACTTCAAAAGATGTCGTGTTAGCCATTATTGGCAAGATCGGTACTGCGGGCGGTACGGGCTATGCTATTGAGTTTGGCGGACAAGTATTCCGTGATATGTCAATCGAAGGCCGTATGACCGTATGTAATATGGCTATCGAAGCGGGTGCCCGTGTCGGGATGGTTGCAGTTGATGACAAAACCATTGCGTATGTGAAAGATCGTAACTATGCACCAAAGGGCGAACAGTGGGATCAAGCGGTAGCCTACTGGGATACCTTGCATTCGGATGAAGATGCCGTATTTGATGCGGTCGTGGTATTGAACGGTGCCGAGATTGAGCCACAGGTGTCGTGGGGAACTTCTCCTGAAATGGTGATTCCTGTTTCACAAGCGGTGCCAACATTAGAACAAGCTAAGGATGATGTACAACGCAATGACTGGACCCGTGCTTATCAATATATGGGCTTAACTGCAGGTCAAGCTTTGGCTGATATTCAGTTAGACCGTGTCTTTATTGGTTCATGTACCAACTCGCGTATTGAAGATATTCGTGCCGCTGCGGATGTGGTGAAAGGTCGTACCGTTGCTGCAAGTATTAAGCAGGCGATGATTGTTCCAGGTTCTGGCTTGGTGAAACAACAAGCTGAGCAGGAAGGTTTAGATCAAATCTTTTTGGCGGCGGGATTTGAATGGCGTGAACCGGGTTGTTCAATGTGTTTGGCAATGAATGCTGATAAGTTACAACCTGGTGAGCATTGTGCTTCGACCTCGAATCGTAACTTTGAAGGCCGTCAGGGCAATGGTGGGCGAACTCATTTAGTTAGTCCAGCGATGGCAGCGGCAGCAGCGATTGCAGGCCATTTTGTTGACGTTCGTTCATTCTAAGGGAGCAATATCATGGAAAAATACACTGTAGAGCAAGGTGTTGTTGCACCTTTAGACCGTGCCAATGTTGATACCGATTTGATCATTCCAAAGCAGTTTTTGAAATCGATTAAACGGACTGGATTCGGTGATAATTTATTTGATGAATTGCGCTATTTAGATGAAGGTTTCTTAGGCCAAGACATCAGCAAACGCCCGAAGAATCCTGACTTTGTCTTAAATAAACCACGTTATCAAGGCTCAAGCATTTTATTGGCGCGTACGAATTTTGGTTGTGGTTCAAGCCGTGAGCATGCGCCATGGGCATTGAATGAATATGGTTTTCGTACCGTAATCGCACCGAGCTTTGCAGATATTTTCTTTAATAACTGCTTTAAAAATGGCATGTTGCCTGTGATTTTGGCTGAAGAAATTGTCGATCAGTTATTTAAAGAATGTGCTGAAGCAGAAGGTTATCAACTTACGATTGATTTGGATGCTCAAGAAGTTCGTACACCGAAAGGTGAGGCATTTAAATTCGAAATCGATCCATTCCGTAAGCATTGCTTGTTGAATGGATTGGATGATATTGGCTTAACTTTGCAAGTTGCGGATGATATCCGTGCTTATGAAGAGAAAGCAAAACAATCGCGTCCTTGGGTATTTCAGGATATCCAAGCTTAGGTTTGGAAACAAGAAATAAGACTTGGTCTTGGACATTTGTAACATAGCCATAGCGCAGAGATTGAACTCTTGTTAACATGCTAGCGGATAATATTTTGCTTACATGTTAACAAGACATGAGGACTGGGCTTGAATAATGAAAAGAAGACTCGCTCGCAGTATTTTACTGTGTCTATGCGCTGCTACGACTTTAACTGCGTGTCAAAACGCACCCAATGTGGTTGATCAAGTTCGTATCGCACAAAACACGTTAGAAAGCAAAGCGGACAACACGACTTTATATTGTTCAGGTGTTGAGAATTGTGAGTTTGAACGAGTTGGTGATATTGCGGTCATTGATGCAAAGACACACCGGATTAGCCAGCAGGCAATGGAACGTGGCATTGTACGATTACATGGTTCGGTGTTTAGCCGGAAACAGCAGGTCTATTTAAGTATGCCTGCCAAGCAATATGAAGTCGTGATCCGTTTCTATCCAATTTCTCCAGATCGTGCGGAGACTTTCCATGTCATTCATGCGTTTAAACCGCACGTGCGCTATACCTTTAAAATGTATCGAGACCGAACACGTCGTGCATCAGGTAGTTTGTTGAATGTTTCTGTACCTGATCCATTGTGTGTAGATTTACAGCAAGAGCAACACACCATTCGCCGTTTCTGCCGTCCTTTTGATGTCAGTACCGGGCTTGGTGAATTTGTTGAGAAAAAGATTTAATCGGCTCGCAGTCTCAAAGCTGCACATAGGGAAACTGGAAAAATAGATGTCTAAACATATTTTAATTTTAGCGGGTGATGGCATTGGCCCTGAAATCGTGGCTGCTGCAGAAAAGGTTTTAACCAAGGTCAATGATAAATTTAATCTAGGTTTGACATGGGAACATGGTTTACTGGGTGGCTCAGCGATTGATGCACATGGTGAACCGTATCCAGCTGTGACCAGTGAACAGGCAAAAAAAGCGGATGCAATTTTATTAGGTGCTGTTGGTGGTCCAAAGTGGGATACGATTGAACGTTCAATTCGTCCTGAGCGTGGCTTATTAAAAATTCGTAGCGAATTGAATTTATTTGCCAATTTGCGCCCTGCAATTTTGTACCCGCAATTGGCAGATGCATCAAGTTTGAAACCTGAAATTGTTGCAGGCCTTGATATTTTGATTGTTCGTGAACTCACAGGCGGGATCTACTTTGGTCAGCCACGCGGTATCCGCGAACTCGAAAATGGTGAAAAGCAAGGTTATAACACTGACGTGTATTCAGAAAGTGAAATCAAGCGTATTGCCAAAGTTGCTTTTGAGCTTGCAGGATTACGCGGTGGAAAAGTATGTTCTGTCGATAAGGCGAACGTGCTTGAAGTGACTGAACTATGGAAGCAAACCGTCACTGACTTACAACAAGCTCAATATTCAAATATTCAGTTATCACATATGTATGTCGATAACGCAGCAATGCAATTGGTTCGTGCTCCAAAGCAATTTGACGTGATTGTTACAGGCAATTTGTTTGGCGACATATTATCTGATGAAGCAGCCATGTTGACGGGTTCAATTGGCATGTTGCCTTCGGCTTCTTTAGACGAAAATGGCAAAGGGATGTATGAACCATGTCATGGCTCTGCACCTGATATCGCAGGACAGAACATTGCCAATCCATTGGCGACGGTACTTTCTGTCGCGATGATGTTGCGTTATACCTTCCGTGAAGAGGCTGCTGCAAAAGCGATTGAAGATGCAGTCGGTCAGGTCTTGGATCAAGGTCTACGTACAGCGGATATCATGTCTGAAGGCATGAGTAAGGTAGGTACAGATGCGATGGGTGAGGCTGTTGTTGCAGCACTGAGCTAAGTATTTAAATCAATAAAAAACGCAGCATTGGCTGCATTTTTTATTGGAGAATTAGCAAGCTTTGCCTTCATAGCGAATTGAGCGCGCAATTTGTTGTTGATCAAGTTCAAAAATAATATGGCAATAGAAGTTCACATCATAGGATTGTTGGCTGGTCGAGACAGAGCCTAAACGTACAGAGCCACTCATGGGTGAACTTGCATCGCCATAAGACTGTGCGATTGGAACTGGAATATTGATTGGGCGAAGTACGGTAAAAACTAAATTTTGATTGCTTCTTTGGGGTTGTTTTAGCGTCTGGAAGCCTAAAGTTCGCAAGTTAAGATTTTGCTGAATCTGATCGGCTGATTGACCAATATAAGGTTGTAAATAGTCTTGTAGTCGCACCGATTGCCATCCAGACGTTGCACATCCTTGTAATGCTAAAACGGATGCAACCAGACATATTTTATAATTTATCATCTTATTTTCCTTAATTTATCGTCCATAAATATAGTCTAATAATAAAAGATAAAGACAAAAATGTACAAACTTGTCTACTTTAGGACAATGTTCAAGTTCAGCAAAATATGTTTAGATAGTGATGATAATTAAGCGATTTGGAAATTTCATGCGCAGAATAATATTGAGCCTGATCTGTGGCGCGATGGCGACATTGAGCTATGCAGATAATTGCGATAACGCTCGCAATACTTATGATGATATCTACTGTACCAATAAAATTTATGCCAGTGCTGATGCCGATTTAAATAAAAACTATCAGCAATTAAGAAAACAATTGAATGAAACACAACAAAAAATTTTGAAGAAATCACAACTGGCTTGGATTCGCCACCGTGATGCAGAATGTACGGACGACGTGCAAAGCTCTGTGAATGTGCAGTGTCGATTAACGACTACGCAAGACCGTAATAACTGGCTGCAAGAACGTATACGCGAATGTCAGACAGTGGGCTGTAAAACCACGCGTTTGAGTGAATAAACTCTAGTCAATGATATAAAAAAAGCCACATGATGTGGCTTTTTTGCATTCACTAATCTGAGTTAGCGCGCACGATAAGTGATACGACCCTTAGTTAAATCATAAGGTGTCATTTCAACTTTTACACTGTCACCTGTCAAAATACGGATATAGTGTTTACGCATTTTACCAGAAATGTGAGCAATAACTTCGTGACCGTTTTCTAAACGTACACGGAACATCGTATTAGGAAGCGTTTCGGTGACAACGCCTTCGAACTCAATGAGTTCCTCTTTATTGGCCATAGCCTACCTGAGATCAAATTGGGAAGGCGCAAATTATAGTCAATTTATTTAAAATTTACAAGATCAAGTCTGCGAGAGGCTGTCAGATATTAACCGAAAGGAACTGTCGGACAATTCGTGATTTTTTTTAACAAAATAAGCAGAATATTGTTGTCAGTTTGGTCAATCAACGTTAATCTAAAATTGTTGTTCATTGTCATAATAACGTATCTACAGGGAAGGGCACGGCGTGGGTCAGCTAACAGATGCATCAGTTGTATTGCGCTTTGGTTATCAGGCAATTCGTAAAGCCGGATTACCGACTGAAGAGATTTTAACAAAGGCCGGCGTGGCATTAAATCAAATAGATACCAATGCGAGAACGCCATTAAGTGCGCAAAATGCATTTTGGATTGCTGCACAGGAAGTCAGTCACGATCCAGACATTGGACTGCATTTAGGCGAGTATCTCCCCCTGTATCGTGGCCAAGTCATTGAACACTTATTTATCAGTAGTGAAACCTTTGGCGAAGGTTTGAAACGGGCGTTGGCTTACCAGCGTTTGATCAGTGATGCATTTGATGCCAAGCTGGTTGTTGAAGATGGCCGCTGCTATCTGACCAATGCTGAACAATTTTGGTCAGATAATTTAGTCAACCGCCATTTTTCTGAATGTGCCATGTCAGGCATTTTACGTTTCTTTAAGTTTATTACTGAAGGTCAATTCCAGCCGATTTACATTGATTTTAATTTCAGTGAGGGTGCTGCTGACGATGAATATTTTAGAGTGTATGGTTGCCCTGTAAGTTTAGGGCAAAAAGCGACACGGCTTTATTTCGATGTTGCTGTTTTGGATTATCCATTATGGCAAGCTGAACCTGAGTTGCTTCAATTACATGAACAACTTGCGATTGAAAAATTACAAGAGTTGGCACGCTATGATTTAGTCGGTGAAGTACGCCGTGCGATTGGTTCAACGCTAGAGAGTGGTGAAACAACCTTGGAAACGGTTGCTGCCCAGTTAAATATCACGCCTCGTCGCTTAAGAACGCAGTTGAGCGAAGCCAATACCAGTTTTCAGCAAATTCTTTCTGACTATCGCTGCCGTTTGGCAAAAAAACTCTTGGCGAATACCAATGAAAGTGTAGAGCGTATTGTGTATTTAACAGGTTTTTCTGAGCCAAGTACTTTTTATCGTGCCTTTAAGCGCTGGACCAATGAAACGCCAGTCGAATACCGTAAGCGAAAACAACGTTAAGCGCTGCATAAATTTAAAAGCCTTATCAACTTGATAAGGCTTTTGTTTATTCGGGCAAATTTAACCAATGCGGGCCTAAAGGCAGCTGTGGCAAGTCAAATTCATCAGGATAATAAGATTGAATAAAATATAAGCCATCTGGTGGTGCGGTAATACCTGCGGCGGTACGATCTTCTGCGGCAAACATGGTATCAATATGATCAATCTCGTAAAGACCTTGCCCAATCTCAAGTAGGCATCCCATGATATTACGGACCATATGGTGCAAGAAACCATCGGCTTGAATATCTAAAACTAGATAGCGACCATGCTCAAATAAGCGGCAATGCTTCACATGACGAACCGGTTGATTGGATTGGCAAGCCGCAGCACGGAAGGTTTCAAAATTATGTGTACCCTCAAATTTGCTCGCTGAGGCAATCATTTTGGCGACATCAAGCGTTTGGTAGAGATGCGTGACTTGCTTGTGCAATAAAGCGGGGCGAGTAGGGGCGTTATACACCACATAGCGATAACGTCGTGCCACAGCTTTAAAGCGCGCATGGAAATTTTCATCCATGCATTTAATCCACTGGATGGAAATATCTTTGGGAAGTTGGCTATTGGCACCGCGGATCCAGCCAAGTTCAGGACGGATTGCTTCGGTGTCGAAATGTGCCACCATATTGGTTGCATGCACACCTGCATCGGTACGGCCTGCACCATGCAACATGATAGGTTCATTGGCAATGGTACTGAGCACTTTTTCGATGGTTTCCTGAACAGTGATAACGCCAGCCTGTTGGGTTTGCCAACCACGGTATTGAGTACCGCAAAATTCAATACCAATTGCATAACGCTGCATGTTCTAACCTCAAAATTAGTGTTGATGCCAATGTTCGAACCATTGTTCGTGGGTCGGGTATTTTAAATACATTTGCAGGGCTTTTGCATATAAATCGGCATGGCTATGGCAATCATTGACCAAAACCTTAGCAGATTGAATCCAAGAGCTGATGGCATAACGTTGATCGAGCTGACCAAAAGTCACTTGCGTGCTAATAATTGGCAGACATTGTTGCTGATATAAACGATCAAATAGTTCAATCACTTCATCATTTACCGCAATATTACCCGTTCCGAATCCTTGCAGAACTAAAAAGTCAGGAGGCGAGTTTAAGCTATTTTTTAATTGTAAAACCAGTTGCTCTTTGGCGATGGGTTGCAGCATCAGATTCAGTATGCTGAGTTGCGCTGCCCGTTCAAGATGTTCATTTTGAACCACAAAATAGTCAGCAGTTGTTGGACAGTTTTGCTCAGCCTTGATACCGACAAAGGCATCTAGTTCTGTGGTATGCGCTTTTAGAGTAGTTTGAGCATGAAAGACTTGCTGATGAAAGGCAAGATAGACACCACTGGCTAAGGTTAAGACGTTTTCGAGGGCTAAATACAGGTTGCCCATGGCATCAGTAAACTCGCGGGTATCGTTACCTTCAATATTGAGTAAAGGGTATTGGCTGCCTGTAATAATGGCATGACAGGAATGTCCTAAGAAACGTGCCAGTGTTGCAGCAGCATAACTGAGCGTGTCTGTACCATGAATAATGACAAAATGCTGAAAACCATCCAGTTGTAATTGTTGAATCTGTTGTACCAGTGCAAGCCAGTCGGTTGCTGTGCAGGCACTGCTATCTTTAATGCTTGGAGCGGCGAAACATTCAACTTGTAAATGCGGTGGAATGACCTTGCTTAATAAAGGTAAAAATTGCTGCTCAGGCATTGGCATCAGCGGTTCACCAATACAACCAAACGTCCCACCCATATAAATTAAAGCGATTGTTTTCATCATAAAAAAAGCAGTCTGAGAGACTGCTTATATTAGACTGATCAAATTCAGGAAGCTATTTTATTCAGTAAATTTTCTGAGCGTTGTTGCTGCTCTGCATTAAACGACTGGTTGTTTTTTAACAATTCACGGGCAGAATCATAAGCACCCAGTTCAATATACTGCTCAGCAAGCTCTAAATTGAGCTGTGCTTCATCAAGTTGTTGAAGGTCGGGAAATGATTGTGCTAAAGGATCATTAATTGCAACATGAGGTGTAGGTGCAGCAGGGGCAGCAACCTCAATTTTTGGTTCAGCTACCGCAGCAGGTTCTGCAACTTCAAATGAAAATGCTGGGGTCTCAAGTGAAGGTTGTTGTTCTGTTTTCGCTGGTGTCGGTTCAAAATTGAAATCTAAGCTGGGTGCCGTTTCTGCAATAGGCTCTGGTGATTTTGTTTGATTTGAGTCGACGCTTAAATTTGAAAAATTAAAGTCGAGTTCAGGTGTCGCTTCTTCAGTTTTGCTTTCTTCAACTGGAGCGGCAGTATTTGGCTCTAAATTAAAAGAAAACTCAAGTGGCTGCTGTTGCTTACTTTCAGGTGCTTCAACTGGAGCCGGTACTGGTTCAACAGCTTCTTTTTGCTGAAAAGAAAAATCGAAGTCCAAAGGTTGAACTTCAGGCACAGGTTCAACAGGCTTTGCATCTTCGGCAGGGGCAACATATTCTGACTGTAAGTCATCAAAAGACTGTGCTGTCGGCGTTTGAACTAAAGCATCGAAATCTGCAGCGCTGTTTTGCGTATGCGATTCAGTCTCAGTGTGAGTTGGATGAAAACTATGAGCCGCTGAATTAAATTCAATTGAATCAGGTTGTTTATTCTGTTCGTATTCCCGACGTTTTGCTTCGGCTGCTTGTGCAATATCTTCAAGTTTTAAGGCATGAATATGCTTGATCAATTGATCAATAGCTAAATCATCTTTTTGCTTCAAATGAAGATCAAGTAAAAAGAGATAAAGCTCATGTTGAGAGTTATCTTGCTTTAAAGCTTGATTGATTTGAGCTTCAGCGGATTGGAAATTACCACTTTGGATTTGTTGCTCAAGCTTTTGACGTAAACTTTCAGATATAGCAGTTGTCGTTGGTGGGGCATATTCTTGTTCTTCGCGGACCAGCGTGGTACGAGAAGCCGATCTTGTCGCTGCTTTTTTTGTCGTTTTGCTTGCACCTTTTTTAGGTACAGTATTGGCTTGATTGCTTTCACGTTTTTTTAAAACGATAGCTACAATCAGTACAATGACGAGCAGTACAATGATTATAGTTGACATGATCTATACCCCTTAAAGATAGAGCCGCTTTTATGTAAATTTATGAGAATATTCTCGTAACTTAGCGTGTTGGCTTTTTAGTGTCCTGTTGCGCTTTCAGCTGATCTTGGAGTTCGGCAAGCCGAGCATTTAGCAGCTGAATACGTTGTTCCTTCTGACGTACTGCCAATTCTAACTGTGTTACGTTTCTTTGTAATGTAACGGTTTTTTCTCGTGCTGTCATAACTTTTAATGATAAATCGGCACTGGTTTTTTGCTGTAATGTGTCTTTTTTGGCACTTCCAGTACTGGAATCTTGATTACTTTCTGCGACCAAAGACATTTCAGCTTGTTGTAAACGATATTTGGCTTTTCCTACTGCAGGACCTTGTGCCTGCGCTGCCATTTGATTGGTATTTTTATTCTGCTGTGTTGATGTTGCAGCCAGATTAAAGTTTAAATGAGAGCCTTGTCTAAGTCGGTTGGCATTGCCCCCAATGAAAGCATGCTCATTTTGTGTTTTGATTTGCGTCATGACTTTAGAGACAGGCTGGTGTGTTTGCCCTGCAATACGTTGTGCGATACTCCATAACGACTCATTACGTTGAACTACATGTTGTTGGTTCTTTTCATCATTTGGAGCTGATGTTGGGTTTGTCGGTGCTTTTTTCTTGGTAGATTGGGCACTTTCTTTCACCTGATTTTGGGTTTTATTTTGCTCTTTTTCTGTGGCTGATTTTAGATCCGCAGTCTTTAATTTAGTTTCAAGTGATTCATTATTCTTGGTTGTTGGCGGTAAAGTTGCTTGAGCTGTTTCTTGTTTAAGTGCCACTGTTGTTGGCTGAGGTTTGGCTTGCTCTGCAACAGGCGTGGTTGGTTGCTGCGATGCGACTGTTGAAGCTGCTGTTGTTGCGACTTTAGCAGGTGGAGCAATCGAAATAGCACTGGCATTTACAGATGCTGTGACCGTTGGTTTTGATGTTTCTAATACAGGTGGTAGGGCAAACGGTGCGTTGAGGAGTTTTTCCTGTTTTAAGCCCTGTGGCTGCGGTGTGGCGTTTGCAACATTGAAACGTGTACTTTCTGGTAAGTTCAAGGCGATGTCTTTTTCACTGACAATAAACTTGGGGGTCAGTGATTTTTCATTTGCATTTTTAACTGAAGGTATTTTTGCGATCTGACGCATTGGTTGACGAATATGCTTTAAATGAGATGCGCCGCCCTCCTGAATTTTTAAAATAATATTCAGTTCAGCATCGGTCATTGGACGTGATGAAGTGATCACAATCACCCCTTCACCTTGATTATTACGACGCGTAAAAAAATTAAGGCTTGAGGGTGGCTGATGCGCAGCGCCAATCATCAATAGATCTTCAGGTGACGCCAAACTCACATCTAATTTCGAGTTGGCATCTGCTTGGTGGAAACTCATTTCTGCATAGAGTAATTCACCAGGCGCAGATTGGATTTGTACTGGATCAAGTGTAATCGCATAAAGATGTTGCGAAGAAAATATGGCTAAAATGGCAATTTTTAATTTGTTATAAACAGTCATCTCGATCCATGAAAAAGTGATGTTATGTCAGGAAAAAGTATACATTACCGTGATGTAAATGAATTGTAAATTAATCATCTTTCATCGCAATAAAAAAGCCGATCAAATGTGATCGGCTTTTGATTTTTAGGAATTTTTGCTTAAGCGTTCTTATATTCAACCAAGATACGAAGCATACGACGTAATGGCTCAGCAGCACCCCAAAGTAGTTGATCACCAACAGTGAATGCACCGAGGTATTCTTTACCCATATTGAGCTTACGTAAACGGCCAACTGGTACTGTTAATGTGCCAGTCACAGCAACAGGTGTAAGATCAGTCATAGATGCTTCACGGGTATTTGGAACCACTTTTGCCCATTGGCTAGAGTTACGAATCATGTCTTCGATTTCATCAAGTGGCACATCTTTTTTCAATTTCAATGTGATTGCTTGAGAATGGCAGCGCATTGCACCAATACGAACACAGTGACCATCAATCGGAACGATTTGTTGGTTACCCAAGATCTTGTTGGTTTCAACTTGACCTTTCCATTCTTCTTTTGATTGACCACTTTCGAGCTGTTTATCGATATATGGGATCAATGAACCAGCCAATGGCACGCCAAAGTTTGCTTTCGGGAAACCTTCACCACGTTGCAAGTCTGCAATTTGACGGTCAATATCAAGAATTGCAGATTTAGGATCATCCAATAAAGTCTTGGTATTGTTATACAAATAGCCCATGCCAGTAATCAGTTCACGCATGTTCTGTGCACCTGCACCAGACGCTGCCTGATAGGTCATAGACGTCGCCCATTCCACCAAATTATTTTGGAACAGTGAACCCAAGCCCATCAACATCAATGAAACGGTGCAGTTACCGCCAACAAAGGTTTTAGTGCCGTTGACTAAACCATCTTTGATCACATTTAAGTTGACTGGATCAAGAACGATAATCGCATCATCAGCCATACGCAGAGTCGATGCTGCATCAATCCAGTAGCCATCCCAGCCTTCAGCTTTGAGTTTTGGGAAAACTTCAGAGGTATAATCACCACCTTGACAGGTTAAAATGACATCCATTTGCTTCAGACTGTTAATGTCCGTTGCATCCATAAGTGCTGGGGCAGTCTTACCACCAAATGAAGGTGCTTCACCACCTGCATTACTGGTAGAGAAATAGAATGGCTCGATATGAGCAAAATCATTCTCTTCAACCATACGTTGCATGAGGACAGAACCAACCATCCCACGCCAACCGACCAGACCTACTTTCATGTCATTGTGCCTCGGTATGTAAAAAATTTTAAAGGGGTTTGAGTGTATCAAAAGTGCCCACAACTGCAAGCTTTACCGAAATAAAACAGTGCGTTTATTGAGTGGAATAACTTGTTTATATTAGATAGAAAATTGATAAAGCGGCAACTTTATTGTAAATCTATGCTACGTCTAAGAGAAAAATGAACATGATATGGATTCAGATTTGCGCAGCATTGGTGATATGGCTTTCATTTTGGTCTTTGATTCCCAGAGATGAATGGTGGATTCGGGGTGCTGATTTTCCTAGATTACAGATTTTAGCACTGGGTATCATTACACTTCTTGCGATGTTGTTTGGCCTATCTGACTGGACTCTAAGTACAGAGTTACTTTTTCTAGGATTAGTGGCTGCAGTTGCCTATCAATTAAAAATGGTTTTGCCTTATACCCCGTTGTGGCGAAAACAGGTCCAGAAAGTGAAAAAGGAACAAGCCAATCCTGAGCAACAAATTTCCTTATTGGTCGCCAATGTACTGACACCAAATCATAAATATCATCTGTTAATCGAGCATATCAATACCTTAAAACCTGATCTTGTACTCACGCTTGAATCCAATACAGCTTGGCAGCAAGCACTAAGTCAGATTGAGCAGGATTATCCATTTCGCGTGCCTGTTCCTTTAGAAAATCTATATGGGATGCATCTGTATAGCCGTTTACCTTTAAACAATACTGAGGTTAAATTCATCTTAAGTGATGAAATTCCCTCTATTCATACGTGCTTGACTTTGGAGTCGGGTGTACAGGTTCAGTTGTATTGTTTGCACCCCAAACCACCAAGCCCAACCGAGGCGAAAGATTCCACATTAAGAGATGCAGAATTATTAATTGTGGGGGATCAAATTAAAGATTTAGATCAGAGCTGCATTGTCATGGGCGATTTGAATGATGTGGCTTGGTCGAGAACAACACGTTTATTTCAGCGGATTAGTGGCTTACTTGACCCTCGAGTAGGACGCTATTTTATGAATACCTTCCATGCGGATTATCCTTTATTAAGATGGTCACTCGATCATATTTTTCATAGTACCGATTTTGGTTTAGTCGAAATGAAACGCTTATCTCATATCGGTTCAGATCATTTTCCTGTTTATGTAGTATTGCAAACAGGGCGAGTGTTTGAACAGCAGCAACAATCGCTGGAACAGACGGCTGAGGATGAGCAGGATGCTCAAGACGCGATCCAAGAGGGGATAGAAAAGGCTGAAAAAGAAGAGAAAAAAGTGGTCGATCCTTTAGCGCAACCGCATAAGCAGCAGATGCAAAGTTAATCAAATCTGATCGGGCTGGTGAGGGGGATTTTAAAGTTTCGCTAATTAATGTACGTTATTTCGTACATGGATTTAAGTCTGTAACGCATAGTGCAACATCTGCAAAAGGTTTATTCTAAATACATCAGCACAGGGAAGCAGGAATGGAATTCCGATTACGGATAGCAACGCTGAGATGGAAAAGTCATCATGGATATGATGCATGCGATGGACGCAAGATAATAAAAAATATGTGAAAGCACAACCTCATTTGCCCGAGTTTTGCAGGATGCAGAACTCGGGTTTTAATTTTTATATCCCTTAGACTGGCTTTTCACCGATTGGTATTTCTGGATGCTCAGTAACAGGTATTTCAGGAATAGTTTCAGTTGGCTCTTCTGTTCCAATTACTTTTGGAACACGACGCTTATGAACAGGGACGATCATTTTGGCTGCATCACATTTTTCCCAAGCTGTATCAGCCTTTGGTAATTCAGTTTGGTAAAATGCATTGTAATTCACAATGAATGGAAGTTCGGTTTCTGCAAAAGTGAGATCAAGTTCATAAGTGCGCGTTTCGTATGGACGCAGAACTTGTAGTTCATCTTGATCTATACCACATCTTAATGACTCACCTTGAAACATTGTCATATCACCAACCTGAAATTCAATTGGACGACAAAGAGGGATTAGCTGATACACATAGTTTGGTGTGGTGTTCTTAATTTCGATTTGCAGAGGGGATAGGTTAAGCCGTTGAATGCGACCAATTGGTAAAGCTTGTTTAGTTTCACCATCAATAAAACGCATGTTACGTTGGATTCCTAGACACGTATGTTGAGTTTCTTGAGGCACAGTCACTACATATTCATAGGCTTCATCTTTATCACCCGTAGATGGATTTGAGATTCCACCATTGCCTCCACCGCCAGGAAGTGGCTTCTGGGTACCAGATCCACTTCCACCAAGGCTGACATTGGCAACAGAAAAATTTTCTCCGCAAGCAGTTAATCCAATTGAGGAAATTAAACAAATAGTAGGGAGCAATAAGCTTCTCATTTTTATTTATCCTTAAAAATATAAGGCACTTGTAGTTTTATCTGACTATCGTATTGGTAAACGCCAAATCGAAATTGATAATTTGCATCATCTTTTTCTTGGTCTTGTTCACAATGCTGGATCGCGGCATTTAAAAGTTGTTTTGCCATGTTTTGCCAAAGTTCAAGACTTAACTGTCGAAGTGCTTCAACCGATTGGGCGGTTAATTTCTCCGCATGTACGGCTTGTTCGAGATGCGTAAAGGGCTTTTCACTAATAAAGTTATCAATTCCTGCGGCCAAATGATCACTCAGATTGGCTGAAAACAGGGTTTTACTTTCTTGCATTTGATTATTTGGGGTAAAGCTATTTTGTTGCAGAATGACATTCTGCCCAGTTTGTTCAACGACCCCTAAACGTTGTAATTCAAATAAGATTGAACGTGGATGTTTCTCGGTCGAAATATGCCTAACCAACGCCTCAAAGCTATTTTCCTCACCAGAAATAGGGATTTGATGAGGCAGATCAAGCGCAATCCAACGCGCAATAACACGTGCAGGCACGCTAATGGCAAAATTGGGTGTTTCGGTTTCATTCTGATGGGTTTGCTGTCTAAAAGCACTGACATCTTTGCGATGTAGACCTGACAATAAGCTGACGGCCGAATCGGTTTTGTTTTGTTGAATTCGATCTAATTCTGCGAGTGCCTGCGCATAAAAAATTGGCTTTAAGGCAGCCACAAAATCAGTATAGCCCACACCAGAATGAATCAGCCAACGTGCAATATGCTGCATCATTGGAAAGATACTTTCCAATGTCGTTTCCGCATCTTGTGGAATCACGCCTTGTAGATTAAGCCCAGATTGATCGTTGCTTATCGTGACTCGTTCTGTTGGTTTTACCATTCAATCACCTTAACCATGGATTTCGATATAAATTACTTTAAGCATAAGTTGGAGAGGGAAATGATTCTGCCCCGCTATTGTCGATATTAAAATGAGTGAAAGAGACACTCATGGAAATATCTAAACTCTCAACACAATGCCACCAGCCGAGAGGAATAAATAAAGCTTCACCCTCATTGAGAATGCATTCAAGTTTACTGCTTTGAGCGAAGTCGGGAAATGATTCGAGCACATTGGGGTGGTGGGGATCCGCGATTTTACTAAATACTGCAACATCATTATAGAGATGCGGGGTTTGTAGCGCAGGAATCAGTGTTACTTTTTTCCGACCATAAATTTGTACTAGAACGTTATTGGTCAGATCATGGTGCAATGGGGTAAATGCGCCTTTAGGCCCGAACCAAATAAAACTACGGTCATAAACCTGCCTATGGTCGGTATAACCATGAAAGTGGTCAATATCCTGAAATAATGCGGCCAAACTGGACTGACTGGCTTTGGCATTATTTGCTGTCATATAAAAATTATTGGAATGTTGAGTTTGTTCAATTAAATCGACGAAATCACTCATCCGCATTTGAGTTTTATGTTGAGTCGAGTTGCGTTCAAATAAGGGATCTTGCTCACGATTGAATTGCACTTCAATCTCTTGAGTACCTACGGTTTGCTTGAAATATTGGGGTGACCATTTTTGCAGAGCTGGCCAATGTTGGACCGCATTGGTCAAAATCACAGGTAAATTTCGACTGTAATAATGCTGAATAAAATCGGCAAAAGTGGGTTTTTCAATGCGACTGATGTGTTGATATTCAGAATTTAAACGAGCAAAGCGATCCAATGTATTCAGCAACCAATTACGTTTTTTGACTAAAAAATGCTGTTCTTGAGCGATTTGAAAATAAGGATGTTGTTTTAACTGTACAAATTCAACAGCAATCTCAATTTCGCTCAAGCCCTGTTGCTGCAAAGATTGATAAATATAAGCTTTATCAGATCCATCTAAAACTACCTGTGCTAACCATTTTTTTTGTTGGAGATTCAAAGCGCTGCTGAACTGAGCTAGTTTTTCTGTTGCACTGTGTTCGAGATCACGATAGTGCTGCTCATCGATTTGTATTTGAGTAGAAAAATCTTTATTGAGATCAATCAATCCTTCACGCAATAGAATATTAGCCAAGTCGATTGGAGCACAGCCTCGCTCTAGGTTTTCTTCTAACCATAGTTGCCATTCCTGCGGTAAGACACTGAACTGTCTAGCTAAATTCTCTTGCATATCCATAGATTTGAACCATCAATAAAAATGATTTTGACCTTTCGTTATTAATTTACGCATAAACATATTTGCACTCAAGCAGAAAAGTGTTAAATTTTCACATACACAAATATGTGAAAAAATCACACAGAGGGTGATGCAATGAAAAAAATATGGACACAATTAGCACTGAGCGTGACTTGCGCAATCTTGGTGGGCTGTGGATCTGATAACGATTCGGATTCAACACCGACCCCAACCCCAACCCCAACACCGACTCCAACACCCACACCAACACCCACACCAACACCGACTCCAACTCCTACGCCGACGCCTACACCGACCCCAGTCGTGGCTGATCGTTTTGTGGGTTCATGGTTAGGCGGCTTTTGCTTTGAAGGACGCCGTTCAAATTTAACAGTGCATAAGACGTCAGATACGAGTGTTCGTTTTACCACTGAAACTCGTCAATTCGAAAAAGAGGATTGTACGGGAGCCGTGATTAAAACCTATGATGTTGCTTCTGATGATGCGCTTATTAGTGAAATTTCGGCTACAGAGACCAGTGGTACAACCACCGTCAACCGGGTGAAATATAGTGATCGACATCGACCTAATGGCTTTGCCTCAGCGTATGGCTTTAAGGGTGATGGCATGTGCGCAGTGAACGAAAAGGCAAGTGTAAAAGATATTCAAACCTATATGGACGCAGTTGATCCGTCAAAAACAGTGACGTGCTATACCCGTACTAATGTCGAAGGCTATAGCTTATTGAAACCAACAGCGAAGAAGGCAACGGCAAGTTATCGCCTGTTAGACAATCAAACTTCCTTTGATAACTTCCTTACACAAGCCAATGAACAAGGAGGTCAAGGCTATGCTTTAGCAAGCAATTCTGTTGATGTCGCGAAGCCAAATAGTGATTTTCCTGAACCTAAAAATTTATACGTTAAAAATAACGCTTCAACTGATACTTATAGCTATAAGATTGTCGATGTAAAAACTAATGTGGTCGCCAATGTTTATTTGTTCTGGTTGGCTGAGATCAAAAAACAAGGTGAATCAGGTTTGGCTTATAAGTCATCATTGGGTGAGTCACCGAGCAATAATTATAAATATCTATTTGTAAAAAATAACAAAAAAACAGCAACTTATAGTTATGATAATCGTTTCTTGAGCAATACAACCCGTGATAGTATTTTGGCAACATTTAACGAGTTGGGTGGTCAAGGCTGTAAGCTGATTTTTGCAGGTAGTACCTTTACCAATAATGGCACAACCAACGGAACTTTCTATGTACCAACTTGTGTAAACAGTAGTACCCACAATGGAACTTATTCGTATCGCTACTTTGAAATGCCAACCACGCCAGCTGGATTCTATGATGACAATCCAACCAAGCTGGATCTGCTACTGAAACAGCAAGCAGCTGAAGGTTATCATTTAATTGATAAAGACAATGCTATCGCTTTCTTTAATAAACGCGGCTATTTATTTGAGCGCGATAGTGCTAGTACTGCCAATATTGAATCTAAAGTATTTAAAGAAGATGCGATTTATAAACTTGATCTTCCGAGTGAAATCCAAAATCGCTTACAAGATCAGGGGAATTTAGGTTGGTTCATTAATGTCAAACTCGGTTCAGTGTATAGCAACACGCCAACTTATTTTGATTTAAGTACTGGAGTTATATTCCCGAATTAAATTGTTGTTATTGTTTTAGAAAAGAGCCACCTCATTTAGTTATGCAGTGGCTCTTTTTTGTATTAATAGATTTTATCGTAACCTTCAGCTCTGTTTTTAAAGCGACGATGGAACCACATCCATTGGGTTGGGGCAATACGAAGTTGAGCCTCGATAATTTTATTCACGCGAACAGCATCATCGACTTCATCTTCACTTGGCATGTTTTCGACAATGGGTTCAATCAGCACTTTATATCGTGGATTACGGACATCGCCATATCGGTAGAAATATAAGGGAATCGCAACCGCTTTCGAAATTTTTAATAAACGGCGATGTGCAGTGACAGTTGCAGCAGGAACACCAAAGAATGGGGCCATAACCCCTTGTTTTAATCCAAAATCTTGATCTGGACTATACCAAATCGCACTGCCATCTTTGAGTCGGCGAATCAATCCGCGCATATCATCATGATCAATCTGGTGTTTATAAATGGTGGCACGGCAACGATAAATCAGCATATCCAGCATCGGATTGTTCTGTGGGCGGTACACCACATCGGGTTCGAAATATTGCGAACAAATATAACCGCCTGCATCCAGTAAGGTACTGTGTGTTCCAAGCAATAACACGCCTTTGCCTTGTGCTTTTGCATCAATAATGTGTTCTAAACCTTCAATACTATGACGGTCTTTAAACCATTTTGGACAATACCAAGCATTCAGTGTTTCAAACATCCCAAGCATCATGTCCACAAACACTTGTTTTGCTTGAACTTCAACTTCAGTAGGAGACCATTCTGGAAAGCATAGCTCTAAATTTCGAAGTGTGGTTTTACGGCGTGATTGAAGCAAGCGCCAACATAAAGCAGCTAAACCATGTGCTAAGCGCCACTGAATTGCCCATGGGAGAATGGCCAATAACATAAGAAAAAAAATGGCGATCCAAATTTTCCAATATTTGGGTAATAGAAATTCCCATTGAAATTCGCCAGGTGTATAAGACGGTTTTTGACTCATAAACTTAGTAGAATGAATAACGTTGAATTTCAGAGCATTGTAACATGAAGTGAGCCTGAGAATATGCGAACAAGCTTTTGTCCGGCTGTTACTCAACGGAAATTGAATGAGAAATTTTTGCTTCTACCTCAGCTGTAATACAATGTAGGTCACACCTGACTCAATCGAGATTGGGTTGAGGACCAATAAAACAAAAAAGGTAAAGGATGATGAATATTCAGGAAATATCAGAAGGAAAGAACGTCGATGTTCAGGAAATAATCGACTTTTATGATCAATTAGATGGGGTCGACTGTCCCTTTATGTATGGTCGCTGGAAAGGATTTGAGGTGGTAACAGGTCATCCGATGAATGGTTTATTGGAACAAGCTAACTGGTATGGGAAGCTGTTTGTTGATCAGGAAACGGTATATCCACTGGTTTTACTCAACGCTAAGAAAACAGCGTTATTTTTCCTTGATCCCAAATGGCTGCCTTTAAATCTTGATTTTAACCTTTTGAAAAAGAATAGTAAGTATCTGGCCAGTGGTTTGAAACTCTTAAAGACCAAAGACAGTAAAGCTCGCTTAAGAATGACTGAGTTTAGAGGGAAAATATCGGCGACGATGATTTATGATGAAAAGCCCATTCATGATGTTTTTCGAAAGATAGATGAAAATACCGTATTGGGATGGATGGATCTAAAACAACAATCCCAGCCTTATTTTTTTATTCTGCAACGGGATGATAAAAGCTCGTTTGGCTTTGAGTGATGCAACCCTTCTACGATGATTTAGCTGTTGAGGATTGGCTGTAAGATCAAGCACATGCTTTTGTCGAAAGAAAATTATTACGATCAGGAGGTCACGGTGAAAACTATAAATATCATCAAAGGGGATATTACTCAAATAACGGTAGATGCAATTGTGAATGCAGCCAATACTTCACTGTTAGGCGGTGGAGGTGTGGATGGCGCGATTCATCGTCGTGGTGGCGCAGCGATTTTGGCAGATTGTCAAAAAATCCGTGCTAAGCAGGGTGGTTGTGCAGTTGGCGAAGCGGTCGTGACCAGCGCAGGAAATCTGCCTGCGAAATATGTCATTCATACCGTTGGGCCCACTTGGGTCGATGGACAGCACGATGAAGCTTTATTATTAGAAAATGCCTATCGGAATAGTTTTAAATTAGCAGAAGAGTTGAAATTACAAAGCCTTGCATTTCCAAATATTTCAACTGGGATTTATCGCTTTCCTAAACAGCTTGCTGCACAGATCGCGTTAAAAACCACTGCTGAACAACTCAGAACGGGAATGTTTGTACAAGAGGTTGTTTTTGTTTGTTTTGATGATGAAAATTTTAATATTTATCAATCTTTGAAACAAAATTTTGATTTAGTGTAAATTCAATGGGATGCAGTGAAGCATTTACCCTCGAAAGAGTAAATGCTTCATCGATTTAATTGCCTTTAGACATATTTTCTAAAATGTCCCAGCGCTCCAATTTTTCAAGCAATACTTCTTCAATTTCCGCCAGACGTTGACTCGCTGCAGTTGCTGCATTGGCATCACTGACAAACCATGAACCATCTGCCAATTTAGCGGATAATTCTGTTTGCTCGGTTTCCAGTTTTTCAATCTCAGCAGGCAGTTGTTCAAGCTCACGTTGATCTTTATAACTGAGTTTTACTTTTTTAGGTGCTGCTGCGGCTTCTGCTTTGGCTTGGGCCTTTTTCACATCGCTTTTTTGATCCACCACTTTCTGATCTGGGCGTTGTTCCAAATAGTCTTGATAGCCACCGATGTATTCATCAATGTTACCTTTACCATCAAATACCCATGTCGAGGTCACGACATTGTCCATAAAAGCACGGTCATGTGAGATCAATAGTAAAGTGCCTTTATAGTCAGACAGCATTTCCTCAAGTAGCTCAAGTGTCACCATGTCCAAGTCATTGGTTGGCTCATCCATAACGATTAAATTCGAAGGTTTGAGCAATAGTTTTGCCAATAAGATACGGTTTCTTTCGCCGCCTGAAAGTGCTTTAACAGGTGTGCGTGCACGTTCTGGTGAGAATAAAAAGTCCTGTAAATAGCTATAAATATGACGACGGTTACCATTCACATCAACAAAATCAGAACCTTCAGACACGTTGGCCATGACGGTTTTTTCAAGGTCTAAGGCATTACGCAACTGGTCAAAATAGGCAACTTCGAGTTGTGTTCCTGTTTTTACCAAACCGCCGTGCTCGATTTCACCTAAAATGGCTTTGATCAATGTGGTTTTACCGACACCATTGTCACCCACCAAACCAATACGATCACCGCGGAGGACGATAGCCGAGAAATCGTTAATCAGTGGCTGCGCACCATAGCTGACACTCAGATGTTCAATCTCAAATACCAATTTACCAGAGCGATTGGCTTCTTGCGTTGCCATGCTGACCTTGCCTTGTTGTGAGCGACGTGCTTTAGATTGTTCACGTAAGTCTTTCAACGCACGGACACGACCTTCATTACGGGTACGACGTGCTTTAATGCCTTGACGAATCCAAGCCTCTTCTTCAGCCAACTTTTTATCAAATAAAGCATTTTGTTTTTCTTCTGCTTCCATTTGCTGGGCTTTGAGATCGAGATAACGAGAGTAGTTCCCCTCGTAGCTACGCAAAACACCGCGATCAAGCTCAACAATACGGGTGGCAATGCTGTCGACAAATGAACGGTCATGCGAAATAAACAACAGGGTTAGATTATTTTGATCCATTAAAAACTTTTCTAACCATTCGATACTTTCGACGTCCAAATGGTTAGTTGGTTCGTCGAGTAAGAGTACATCTGGTTGAGTCAGTAAGGCGCGCGCCAACAATACGCGACGTTTACGCCCCCCTGATAAATCGGCTAAATCAGCATCGGGATCAAGTCCCATTTTGCTCAGAATCGAGTTGACCTTATTTTCTAATGCCCATCCATCGAGTTGATCGAGTTTATGTTGCAACATCCCCATGCGATCACAGGCATCCATATCACCCAAAACGCAGGCATCGCTTGCTTCATGATATTCTTTGAGCACAATGGCTGCTTCGCCTGCACCATCGGCTACGATGTCGGCGACTTTGCCTGAGTCCATTGGGACGTCTTGGGCTAACATTGAAACAGTTAAACCATTTTGAATTGAAACTTCACCGTTATCGGGTAACAGGCTTCCCTCAATCAGTTTTAATAAAGTAGACTTACCTTCGCCATTACGACCAATTAAACAGACTCGTTCGCCACGTTCTAGGCTGAAGTTCGCGCCGTCGAGTAGGGCAGGTCCGCCAAATGCGAGATGGACATCCCTTAAAGTAATATAGGCCATAATGTTTCCTAAAAGTTCAGATGAGGTCTGAAATGACTAAACCACAAAATTTTGATAATCACGCGTCATTCTCCGCACCCATTGAAGATTTGCAAGTCCGAATTGCATTTTTAGATGATTTAGTTGAACAATTGAATCAACAGCTCGCAATTCAAACACAGGAAATTGCTGATTTAAAAAAACAAATGCAATTTTTATATCGTCGCGTTGAATCTTCAGATTTATCGGAAGGAATTGCCGCTTTTGACCCTGTGAATGATAAACCCCCTCATTATTAATAATGTATACAGCAATGCGGAGTTGCATTGCTGTAAGATTTAGCTTGAATAATCGCGTTTAAAAACCACGCAGCACAATTTTCCCTTTGGTTGTTCCACTTTCGATTTGTTGATGTGCACGTTTCAGGTTTTCGGCATTGATTGGTGATAGAACCTGACTCACAGTGGTTTTTATTTTTCCTGCATCAACTAAACCTGCAACTTGATTCAACAGTTGGCTCTGTTTGATCATATCTTCGGTCTGGTACATAGAACGCGTGAACATAAACTCCCAATGAACCGAAACAGACTTTGATTTAAAGGGCTGAATGTTGAGTTGCTCAGGATCATCAATTAAACCGAAATGTCCTTGCGCTGCGATCAGTTCTGCAATATCAGCGAGATGCTGATCTGTTTGCGTGGTTGAAAATACATATAAAGGCGCGTTTAAGCCGAGCTGCTGAATTTGTGGGGCTAAAGCTTGGCTGTGGTCCAATACATAATCAGCGCCCAATTGTTTTACCCACTCAGACGTCTCTGGCCGAGATGCGGTACTGATGATGGTCAGATTGGTTAATTGTTTCAGCAATTGAATGGTAATTGAACCAACGCCACCTGCACCACCAATGACGAGGATCGACGTGTTTTCAGCGGCAGTTTGAGGAACTTGTAATCGATCAAACAGCATTTCCCATGCGGTAATTGCGGTCAAAGGTAGTGCTGCTGCTTCGCTTGCATCCAGTGATTGGGGTGTATGTCCAACAATGCGCTCGTCAACCAATTGTAGTTCACTGTTACTGCCTGCTCGGTTGAGTGCACCGGCATACCAGACTTGATCACCAATTTTGAATTGAGTGACGTGTTCGCCAGTCGCCTCAACAATACCTACCGCATCCCAGCCCAGAACTTTCCATTGATGGTCTTCCGCACTTTTATTGTTTCGGATTTTGGTATCGACTGGATTGACGGAAATTGCTTGCACACGAACGAGTAAATCATGTCCATGTGCAACAGGTGAGTCGAGTTCAATGTCGATAAGTGCATCGTCCAATGTAATTGCACCTGCCTTTTGATATGCCACAGCTTTCATCGTTATGCTTCCACTTGATTGGAATCTCAGCATAACTTAAGCTTAATTTTGGTGACTACAGACAAATAACGCTCATAGTGTCAAAAAGGATACTGTAAAATGGCAAAAATGCGACATTCGAGTTTTGATTGTTCCCCAGGTTGTTCCGTGGAAGCAGCCATCAGTTTGATTGATGGTAAATGGAAGTGTGTCATTCTCTGGCATTTATTTAATGAGGGCACCTTGAGATTTAACGAAATTCGCAAGCGTGTACCGAGTATTACCCAGAGAATGCTGACCAATCAGCTGCGTGAATTAGAACAAGATGGTCTGTTGCATCGAGAGGTCTATCCTCAGGTTCCTCCAAAAGTTGAATATTGTTTAACTGATTTAGGCCGTAGTCTGGAGCAGATTATTGTTGCATTAAAGAATTGGGGCGATGCACATCTTGATCAATTCGGAAAATTAACGCTTTTTGAATAAAGTAAGAGTGTTAAATGCATTGTGTATTGTTAGGCTTTGAGCGGTCTGCAAAGGGATGCTTCAAAGGCCACAGTTGAATCCAAGATTATTTTTACGTTGTAACTTGCCTTTTGGATTCAACTTATGTAACGCTAATAAAAGAAAGTTTTGGGCTACTTTATGAGTAATATTGGAATTTGGATCACGGTCGCGATTGTACTGTTTGTACTTGGCTCGATTTTTGGCTTACGTGTCAGCCCGCGTGAAAAAGCATTGGGTATGATGCGTGACCAAGCACGTAAAATGGGATTGCATCCTCGTTTAATCGTTGCGCCAGAATGGACAAAGATCCCAATGGCCTCGGAAAAACGTGCCAGTATGGTGGCTTATTATAGTGTACTTATTCCAGATGCCCGTTTGGCGTTAATGCGTGCGCGTGTGGTCGATGGCAAACTTCAGGTGGTGCAAGGTGATCAGAAATTTAATGATTTAACCATTGCATTAAAAGGAGTTTATGCTATTGATATGCAGGCAAACTGTGTCGGACTGTATTGGGATGAAGAAACTGACCTAAGAGCCACACAGCTTGAACAGATAAAAGCTTATTTACATGATTTAGCACAGCGCTAACTCTCTGATTGATCATAGGAAAAACGATTTATTATGGCGAATACTCCACGCTCTGCTTCAGAAAGCACAGCAGCTTCCGCATCTGCTGCAAAGAAACGTGCCTTAGTGATTGTGGAGTCGCCTGCAAAAGCGAAAACAATTAATAAATATTTGGGTTCACAGTATGTGGTGAAGTCATCGGTGGGTCATGTGCGTGATTTACCGACGGGAGGTGGTGCAAAGTCTGCGGAAAAGAAGCCTGCAACGCGCGCCAAATTGACTGAACAGCAGAAAACTGAAAAAGCTCAATCTGCCCTGATTAACCGTATGGGTGTCGACCCAGAGCATGATTGGATTGCGCACTATGAAGTGCTGCCAGGCAAAGAAAATGTAGTTGCCGAACTGAAAAAACTCGCCAAAGATGCCGATGCAATCTATCTCGCAACGGACTTGGATAGAGAAGGGGAAGCGATTGCTTGGCATTTGAGAGAAGTGATTGGGGGCGATGATAGCCGTTACCATCGTGTGGTCTTTAACGAGATTACCAAAAATGCCATTCAAGAAGCGTTTAAACAGCCAACACGACTTGATTTAAACCGTGTCAATGCTCAACAGGCACGTCGTTTCCTCGACCGTGTCGTGGGCTTTATGGTGTCACCACTGCTGTGGGAAAAAATTGCCCGTGGTTTATCGGCAGGTCGCGTGCAGTCCGTTGCTGTGAAACTGGTGGTTGAACGTGAACGTGAAATCCGTGCATTTATTCCAGAAGAATACTGGCAAGTTTTTGCAGATACCACGTCAAAGAAAGATGACATTCGCTTAGAAGCGGTTAAGCAAGCAGGTAAAACACTCAAGCTTAAAAATAAGGCCGAAACTGATGCCTTACTCAGCGTGTTAAAAGATGCTGAATACAAAGTGGCATTACGCGAAGATAAACCAACCAAAGTCAATCCGAGTGCCCCGTATATCACTTCAACTTTACAGCAAGCAGCGAGTACACGTTTGGGCTTCTCTGTAAAGAAAACCATGATGCTGGCGCAGCGTTTGTATGAAGGTGGTTTTATTACCTATATGCGTACTGACTCAACCTTTTTGAGTGATGACGCAGTGAATATGGTCCGTAACCATATCCAACAAAATTTTGGTGAAAAATATGTCCCTGCCAAGCCAAATCGCTATGGCAATAAAGCGGGTGCACAAGAAGCGCATGAAGCGATTCGTCCATCTGAAGTCGGATTGACAGGCGATAAGCTTGCTGGCGTAGAGCGTGATGCGCAACGTTTATATGATTTGATTTGGCGTCAATTTGTTGCCTGTCAAATGACACCAGCAGAATACTTGTCTTCGACCTTAACGGTTGAAGCCTCAAATGTTGAGTTAAAGGCGAAAGGCCGTACTCTGGTATTTGATGGTTTTACTCGCGTTCGCGGTGCCAATAAATCGGATGATGATATTTTACTGCCAGCGGTAAAAGTAGGCGAAGTGCTTAAGTTGGAAAAACTTGATCCGAGCCAGCACTTTACCAAGCCACCTGCACGTTTTACCGAAGCCTCTTTGGTGAAAGAATTAGAGAAAAAAGGCATTGGTCGTCCATCGACATATGCTGCAATTATTTCCACTATTCAGGAACGTGGTTATGTGAAGCTCGAAAACCGTCGTCTCTTTGCTGAGAAGATGGGTGAGATCGTTACAGACCGTTTGGATGAAAGTTTTAATAACCTGATGAATTATGCCTTTACCGCTGATTTAGAAGGTCAGTTAGACCGTGTTGCAACGGGTGAGCGTAATTGGAAAGAGTTATTGGATACCTTCTATGGTGATTTCAAGAAACGTTTGACCAATGCTCAGGGTGAAAGCGGTATGCGCCGTAATCAGCCAGTTGAAGTTGCTGATGTACCTTGTCCTGAATGTTCGCGTCCAATGCAAGTGCGTACTGGAACAACAGGGGTATTCTTAGGCTGCTCAGGCTATAATTTACCGCCAAAAGAACGTTGTAAGGGCACATTAAATCTAACGCCTGTCGAGTCTTTGGCTGCATTGTCAGATGATGATGGTGCTGAAACAGCAGATTTGATGTCTAAACATCGTTGTCCTAAATGTGGTACTGCAATGGACAGCTATGTGGTGGACGGTGGCCGTAAACTACATGTTTGCGGTAACAACCCAGATTGTGATGGCTACGAACTGGAAGAAGGCGAGTTTAAGATTAAGGGCTATGATGGTCCAACCATTCCATGTGATAAATGTGATGGTGAAATGCAGTTGAAAACGGGTCGTTTTGGTCCATATTTTGCCTGCTCAAGCTGTGACAATACCCGTAAAGTGTTAAAGAGCGGTCAACCTGCACCACCGCGTGTTGATCCAATCAAAATGGAACATTTACGTTCAGCCAAACATGATGATTTCTTTGTGCTACGTGATGGTGCGGCTGGCCTGTTCTTGGCGGCAAGTAAATTCCCGAAAATTCGTGAAACGCGTGCACCGAAAGTGGCTGAGCTACGAAGTGTTGCAGATCAACTTGATCCGAAATATCAGTTCTTGCTCGAAGCGCCAGATGTAGATCCTGAAGGTAATCCAACAGTGGTGAAATTTAGCCGTAAGAATCAGTCGCAATATGTGGGCTCTGAGACGGCAGAAGGCAAGCAAACCAAGTGGAGTCTGGTTTTCCAAAATGGGAAATGGGTTGAAGCTTAAATATTGATGTGTAAAAAATGCTGGCAATTGCTGGCATTTTTTATGGAACAAATAACAAGAAAAAAATAATTTCTAATCGGGGGGGAATTCATGTGGAAAAATATCCGAGTTGCATGCTTATTGCTAGTGTTGTTGATTGTTGCGATCAATGCTTATCGTGATCAAAATCAGGATTGGAATCAGCCAATAACTATCTTACTTCATCCGATTAACGCGGATGGCTTAGCCACAACGCAGCAGTATATTCAACAATTACAGCAAGATGATTTTGCTGAGGTGAAGCAATATCTGGAAAAAAACAGTCAGCAATATCGAGGGAAAAGCAGCTACTTTGTGATTCAAATCGGACGTGAATTAAAGCAAACACCACCGAAGATGTCTGAACAGCCAAGTATTCTGAATAATATTCTGTGGAGCCTAAAGTTTCGCTTTTATGCATGGAAACAGCACCAATCGGTCGATGGGTCACCGAGCCTAACCTTATATTTGAATTTCTATGATCCAACACAGACACGTGAGTTGAAGCACTCTACAGCATTGGAGCGTGGGCGAATTGGTTCGGTCAATTTATTTGCCTCAGTAAAACAAGCACAACAAAACAATGTGGTACTGGTGCATGAGTTACTGCATGGTTTTGGCGCGACAGATAAATATAATTTAAGCAATGGCGAGCCTATTTTCCCTATTGGTTATGCACAAGCAGATAAACAACCTGTATTTCCTCAAACAGAGGCTGAAATTATGGGTGGGCGTATTGCACTCTCAGAACACAAAAGTAAAATGCCAAATAATTTAGAACAGACAGTATTGAGTGTACTGACCGCCCAAGAAATTGGCTGGATAAAATAAATTGTGGATAAGTCCAGACTTATCCAGAGACGGACTTTGATGAATAGAATCGTGGCCTAACGAGAGAATGCTTAAATAAAACACGAGTTTTCCTGACATTACATCATTAATTATCAACATGCCTTATACAGAACTGAGCGGAAAATTCGCTCAGAATGGAGATATAACATTGATGATAAAAGAGTAAATAATGATGAAAACAGTGGGTAACGATCTGATTCGCAATCAGCTACACGCTGATCGTAAATGGTATCTGTTATTGGGTGTGTTATTGGTTATTTTTGGCCTAGTTCTTTTAGCAGCTTTACCATTTGCGACATTGTCTGCCGTCTTGTTGTTTGGTGTGTTGATGATGTTGGGTGGTATTTTGCATTTTGTTGCAGCATTTATGGTGTTTAAAGGGGGCACGCGTTGGTTGTGGGCCTTGTTTGGTGTGCTGTATTTGGCGGCGGGTTATTTTGCCTTTACCACACCGGTGATTACCGCAGTGGTGCTCACCAGTTTCTTGGCTGTTGCCCTCATTATTGCGGGGATTATTCGTAGTGTAAATGCCTTTATTTTACGACCAATTTCAGGCTGGGGTTGGGTACTGTTTTCGGGTATATTGACCTTATTAACAGGGATTCTGATTCTCTCATCGCCTGATTCACCGTTCTGGGTGTTGGGAATGTTCCTGGCGATTGATATTCTGTTCCAAGGGATTAATTACCTGACTTTTGCGGGTGCAATTAAGCAGTTGCCGCATAGTTCAACCACAGTTTAAGTAACCAAACTAGAAGTAAGAGCATGTGTCATACATGCTCTTTTTGTTTTTGTAGCAGAAAACATCTCGACTGCTTTAGTCTGTTAAAATAGCGCTTCATTTCTAATTGACCAATTCTATGACGCTTGCCAAGCTAATTGATGAACTGAATCCGCAACAAAGACAGGCAGCCACAACAGTGGCACAAAATTGTTTGGTTTTGGCAGGAGCGGGTTGTGGTAAAACCAAGACGATTGTGGCGAGAGCAGCGTATTTAATTGATCAAGGTTTGCCAGCACAACAGATCCAGATTCTGACCTTTACCCGTCGTGCAGCAAGCGAAATCGTGACGCGTGTAGAACAGCATATGGGCGTGCAGGCCAAAGGCTTACGCGCATCGACGTTCCATACGTTTTGTATGTATCTACTACGCCGTAATCCACGTGCGTTTGGTCTGAGCCAGTTCAGTATTATTGATCGAGATGATCAATTGCTGATGTTCCGTCTGTTACGCGGTAAAGACAAGGGTAATGTGTTGCCGAAAGCGGCCGAATTGTGCGATCTCTATTCTTATGCCCGTAATACCAAAACCAAACTGTCGGATGCCTTAGTTGAGCAATTACCTCAAGCGGTCGAGTATAAAGCTCAAATTGCTGAATTGATGAAAGCCTATGAGCAGCGCAAGCAAGAACGTAATTTCTTGGATTATGACGATATTCTGGCGATTGTCGCGGTGCATTTACAAAGTTCACCTGAGTTGGTGAAGTGGGTCACTGGTTTTTGCTCTGCCTTATTGGTTGATGAAATGCAGGATACCAATCCACTGCAATGGGCTTTGTTACAGCCGCTGGTGGGCAAGGTCAAATTGTTTTGTGTCGGAGATGATGCGCAGTCAATTTATGGCTTTCGAGGCGCAGATTTTGAAAATATTCATCATTTTAAAGAACGAGTGCCTGATGCCGAAGTACTGACTTTGGAAATGAATTATCGTTCGACTCAAGGCATTTTAGATTTATCCAATTGGTTGCTGGAGCAGAGCCAAATTGAATATGACAAGCATTTACAGGCTTATCGCGGTAAAGGTTTAAAGCCACAACTGTATATCTTGAGCAATGAGTTTGAAGAAGCCAATTGGATTATCCAAGATTTGAATCGTCGTCATATGCAAGGTGCTGCTTGGGCAGAGCACATGGTGCTACTGCGTTCTGGTTTTAGTGGACGTTATCTGGAAGGTGCATTGATTGCTGCGAATATTCCTTATCGCTTTATTGGTGGGGTAAAACTGCTTGAATCTGCGCATGTTAAAGATGTATTGAGCTTACTGCGGGTGAGTGTTAACCCTCAGGATGATTTAGCGTGGATGCGCTTCCTGACGCTTTGGGATGGGGTCGGTGATGTCGGTGCCAGCAAGTTGGCACAGGAGTTAATACAGCTTCCTGATATCGAAGCGCGTTGCCAACGTCTGGAACGACACGGCAAAGTACCACAACAAGCGATTTTAATTTTGATGCAGCTGGATGTGTTACAGCAACATGTCGAAGCCTGCATCGGTCTGGCAATGGATGCATTGAATGAACAGCTAGAAAATAATTATAAAACCAAAGATTGGTCGCGCCGTGTCAAAGACTTTGACTTGGTCAAGCAATTGGCACGTAAACATAGCGCTCTTGGTGAGTTCTTAGAGGAATATGTACTTGATCCAATTTCTGTTTCAGAAATTGATAAAACCCCAGATCAAGACTTAGTGACGCTGATTACCATCCATTCAGCGAAGGGTACTGAACAAAAAGTCTGTTATGTCCCGCATGTTTCACCGAATCAATATCCTCATGCACGGGCACAAGGTGATTTTGATGACGTCGAAGAAGAGCGTCGCGTACTGTATGTGGCCTTAACACGTGCAGAGGATGAATTGATTTTGACCAAACAGAATTTAAATTTATGGTCACAAGATCAATATGATGAGTTGGGGAGAAAAATAGAAAGCTACTTCCTCAATGATTTACCTCAACATTTAGTCGATATTCAGATTCATCGAGATATTCCACGTGCCTATGGTCAAAGTAATCGTTCTCGCGCTGCTGCAATCAATTTAGGTTTTGGGATTGATTTCGATTAAACTAGGCAGATTCAATTTCTTTTGATTCATTGATTAAACAGATGAATCATCTTTTAGGTTTTAGCATGAAAATTTTAGTTCGTAATTTAGACCGTAATGTGACTGATGCGGAAATTCTCGACTTATTCAAAGCATATGGAAAAGTTGAGTCTTGTGTCGTGGTCAAAGATGAAGGAACAGGTAAATCGAAAGGTTTCGGTTTTGTTGAAATGCCAAACCCTCGTGAAGCGATTAAAGCAATTAAAGGTTTAAACACCTTGAAAGTAAAAAGCCAAGGCATTCGTGTCAAAGCTGCGGATGACAAAGCTTAATTATTGATGTTAAAGCAATATACTGCTTTATCAATGGTTGAGCCAAATGCTGAGCGAATAGCCAAGAAAATTAAAACACTTGAAGTTCGCTCATGGCAACCTGAAATGTTGCCACTGAAAGATTTGATGATTGTAGAGAATCAAAATTTTCTTTTGAAAGATGGTGATGAAGAAACTGGTTTTGCAGTTGCACTTGTAGATATTGAATCAGTGCATCCGTGGCAATCTGATGAAGTTGATGCTGCTTGTGCGACGGATTGGACTGAAGGGTATTTGGCTTGGGTTATTCGGAATATCCGACCGATTGATCCACCGATTCAAGTTATGGCCAAGCGAAAACTCTATCTGCTTGAGCTGGATATTGGGTAATTCGTCTTCGGCTTATTTGCCCCAGGTTGAACCCCAACCCTGACAGGGATTGGAAAAGTATTGGTAAATATTGATGATCTCTTGTTGATCAATTAGACCATTGCGATTGAGATCTAAGGCTTTAAAGATTTTTATTTTTTTAGAATCGATAGCAAGAATCTGTTTCTGCCAGGAAACGGGTTGACCTTGTAAAAGGATCAGTTTTTTCCATTCATTTTGATCGATCATTTGATCGCGATTAGAGTCGTAATCTGAATAGAGTTTTTCCCAGTCTAAACCTGCTGGCTCACAGCTATAAGCGGTTGAGATGACCATACAGCATATTAAGCTCAGTATGGCTTGTTGAATATGACGCATGAGCAGGCTCAAAAGATATTGATTTTATCATTAAAGCATTTAATCTTAAGCTATCCAATAGAAAGGATCTTTAAGGAAAATATTATGTCCCGTGTTGCTCGTTATCATGCAGATCGTACCAATCAGAAACTGTATTTTGCCCGACTTGCATGTCAACAAGCTGAGCAAACCGAACATATTCAGCAAGCACAAGCATATCGTGAAGGGGCAGTGTTTCATCTGCATGGGGCGCTTTTAGCATTCTTGCAAGAGCTGGTACGTTACTACCGTTTAAATGACTTACAGCCGACCTTTAAATCGATTGAGGAGCAGATGGCAGATAAAGGGCAGGTTTCTCCAGAAATTTTGGTGTTACAACAGCTCGCAAAAGATGGTTTTGTGGCAGAGTTGAAGCGTGCTTACCGTATGTGCCAATATGCACCTGAGCCAACGGCACCTGAACCTGAAAACGAGACCTCTTCAAATCTCATTATTAAAGTCACACAAAGCCCACAGGCTTGGTTACCTGATGCCAAAATTTTACGTGAATGGCACCGTGAATTGAGTCATTTAATTGATGGTTTCCGTAATGAAATGGTGGAGTTCTAAGTCGAATGTTTAAGTCGACTTGAAATCTATGCCAACAGCACTTATATAAATAAGACGTGAGCGCAAAATACTTTGCCACCATGTTGAATCATGGAGAAAATTTATGTCAATGCAACAGTTAAAAGAATTATTTGGTAATCAGGAAGCAGTTCTTGAGTTGGTTCAACTCGAAGGTGGTGAGCTTGCTTTGCGCAATGCGGGTTCTGAAAATGAGCCTTTAGTTAAGATACAGTTTAGTGACGAGGTCAAAGCCATCCTTGGCGATCAAACAGCAACTGTCGCACAACATATGATTCAAGCCGCTTTGTTTGGTTTGTTAGAGAAGCAGATGAATGAGTGGCAAGCAGAAGTAGTTGATGAGCAACCTCAACACTTGAGCTAATCTCAAAGAATAAAAAAAGCGTACTTTAAGTACGCTTTTTTTATTCTGGAAATATTTAGTGAGCTTCGGACTGATGCGCCAGTTCGATTTGACTAAGAATATGATGGCTCATATTTTTTGCCATCTCTTCTTTGGCATAGAACACTTCACCGATATTTTCCTCACGGATAATCACCGCTTCCTCTTTGCTTTCCGCACAAATAAGGACCTGAATTTCAGGGTTGAGCTGTTTGGAAATATCCACAATACGATGAATATCTAGAATATCCATCGGTGAAATGACCAACAGGCGGGCATGTTGAATATGCGCTTGGATTAATACATTGGGTTCGGTTGCTTCACCACTGACAGCAGCAATGCCTTGAGCACGTAGTTTTTCAACAATTTCACGATTTTCTTCTGCAATCACGACTTTGATATTTTGTTGCATCAGATTTTCGCTAATGCGACGTCCAACGCCACCATAGCCGATAATCACCACCTGATCGCGTAGATAAGCTTGATCTACCTCATCTGGCAACATGGCCAGTGGGTCACCACTACGTTCTAACATACGTGCCAAATGCGAGCGCTCACGAATCCAGCGTTGCACAGGCTCGATTGCAGAGAACACAAATGAATTTAGGGTAATCGAGAATAATGCCCCTGCAAGAATCAGGTTTTGTGCATCAGGTGTGAGTAAACCGAGGGATAAACCCAGTGTCGCCAAGATAAAGGAGAACTCACCAATTTGCGCCAAGCTTGCACCTACCGTTAGAGCGGTATTAATTGGATAGCGGAAGAATAACACCAAAGCCATCGCTGCTAAGGTCTTACCCACCATGATAATGGCAACAACCGCTAAAATCTTTAATGGTGCTTCAACCAAGATGCTTGGGTCGAACAGCATACCGACCGAAACGAAGAATAGAATCGAGAAGATTTCACGTAAGGGCAGGGTCTCTTCTTCAGCACGGTGACTAAAGTCAGACTCTTTAACCACCATTCCCGCAAAGAATGCGCCAAGTGCCATCGAAACACCAAAGACCGCATAAGAACCGTAGGCAATTGAAACTGCAGCAGCCACGACGGTGAGCGTAAACAGTTCACGGGAACCTAGACGTGCCACAAATTGCATAATCATTGGTACAAGACGTTTACCAATAATCAGCATGAATGCAATAAAGCCTGTGACTTTAAGTAGGGTAATGCCGATGGTGATCCAGATGCTTTGCGATGTATCTGTCCCAGGTAGTGCTTTCCCGCCGAGTAATACCGCTGTTGCAGGTAAAAGTACCAAGGCTAACACCATCACCAGATCTTCAACCAAGAGCCAGCCAACGGCAATTTTTCCATTCACAGAGTCCAGTAAGCCGCGATCTCCCAAAGCCTTGAGTAACACAACTGTACTGGCACAGGATAAGCTTAAACCAAAGATCAGTGCTGAACCAAAGCTCCAGCCCCAGAACATGGAAACAGCAATACCGAGTAAGGTTGCAACGGCAATCTGCAAAATTGCACCTGGTAAGGCAATACGGCGGACTTGTAGTAAATCCTTGAGGGAGAAGTGCATCCCTACACCGAACATTAAAAACATGACCCCAAGTTCGGCCAACTGATTGGCAAGTTGTATATCACCGACCACACCTGGCGTATTTGGACTAATAATGATGCCTGCAACTAAATAACCAATTAAAGGAGGGAGGCGTAGACGTGCTGCGATATAGCCAAAAATAAGGGCCATACCAAAACCAACAGCAAGTAATATAATTAAATCAACATCATGTGGCATCGAAACTCCTTAATCGTTGCGGTTAAGGTAGAAATAACTGAGCATAAAACATGCCAAGAAAACAGCGAATAAATTGTAACAAGTAAAATCGAATTTGTTGATGACAATTTTTTTAATTATCAAAAAAAATCATGTAAGTCGCTTATGCATTTTATCTAATCAACATACATTTTCTAGGCAAAAAAAACGACCTCAAATGAAGTCGTTTTTTTTTAAGAGCTAAAATTATTTAATTTTAGCTTCTTTGAAGATTACGTGTTGACGGATTTTTGGATCAAATTTTTTGATTTCCATTTTTTCCGGCATAGTACGTTTGTTCTTAGTAGTGGTATAGAAATAACCTGTACCAGCTGTAGAAACTAGGCGAATCTTATCACGCATTGTTCAGACTCCTTAAATCTTTTGACCTTGAGCACGGAGATCAGCAACAACTTTCTCAATACCCAATTTATCAATAATACGCATACCTTTAGTGGTTAGACGAAGACGTACAAAACGCTTTTCGCTTTCTAACCAAAAACGGTGGTGGTGCAGGTTCGGCTCGAACCGGCGTTTGGTTTTGTTGTTTGCGTGCGATACGTTGTTACCAACGATTGGACGCTTGCCGGTAACTTGGCAAACCTTAGACATGGTGAACTCCATTGCTAGTTTATACAGCACCGTTTCGTGCAACTAGCCATTCAAGTAAACGGATGAAATCATTCAAGGGGCGTTTTATACCAAAAATACGATTAAAAGACAAGCGAATTTGGTAAAAACAAGACATGATCTAGTGTGATAGCTCATGCCTTAACCAAGTGAGGGTGTGTTGATATGTCAACAGCCCCTTTCTAGCGAAATAGTGTTTTTAAAAGCAGCTTATGTGTTGCTTTATTATAAGGCGGCAAGATGAATTTCAAACTGTAAAGTTTAGGGCTCACAGGATTTGACATCATTGAACGTTCATGTGAGAAGCTAAAGAAACCTTCTTTACCATGATATTTGCCCATACCTGATGCACCAATGCCACCAAATGGCAGATCATCCTGTGCCACATGGGTAAGTACTTGGTTGATACCAAAATGCCCTGAATGGGTACGTCCAGCCACATAATCAGCACGTGCAGTATCGATATCGAAGTAATAGAAAGCCAATGGACGTGGGCGACTATTAATGAACTGAAGTGCATCGTCGATATGGTCGTATTCTAAAATAGGCAGAATTGGACCAAAGATCTCATTCTTCATAATTTCCATTTCAGTGGTCACGCCAGTTAATAAGGTCGGCGCAATTTTACGAACTTCAGTTAAAGACTCATTCTTGGCATTGAGTTCAACAATATTGGCACCTTGATCACGGGCATCTTCCAAATAACCTTGCAGGCGGTTGTATTGTTTATCATTCACAATTGAGGTGTAGTCTTTATTGTCACGCAAGCTTGGATACATGGTGTTCACAAAGTCGTTGTAGTGTTTGGTGAACTCAGCTGTTTTACCTTTAGGCAAGAACATATAGTCTGGGGCAACACAGGTTTGACCCGCATTCCATAGCTTACCAACGGCAATACGTTGTGCGACATCACGAATATTCATCGCTGAATGGACCAAGGCAGGTGATTTTCCGCCGAGCTCTAAAATCACTGGAACAAGATTTTCTGCCGCCGCCGCCATGACAGTTTTACCGACAGAGGTTGAGCCTGTGAAAATCATCTTATCAAACGCGAGGTGACTGAATGCATCTGAAATAACACCACCACCATTCACGACAGCAACCAACTCTTGTGGAAATGCTTCTGAAAGCGCATTTTCAAGCACATAACCAAAATTTGAAGAGGCGCTCGAAATTTTGATCATGGTATGGTTACCCGCAGCCAATGCACAGATTAATGGGCCGACTGAAAGTAATAAAGGGTAGTTCCATGGCGCAATCACTCCGATTACACCCAGTGGTTGATATTCTACCCAGCCTTTTGCTGGTTGGTGTAACATGCTGATATGGCGTTTAGATGGTTTCATCCATTCAGTTAAGTTTTTGCTGTAGTATTTGATATGTTCTAGACAAGTCAGAACTTCGCCAATTTTGGTTTCCATAATGGCGCGGTTGCCATAATCTTGACTAATTGCGTTAGCAAATTGATCTTGATACTTTATCAAGATATTTTTAAGTCGAGCTAAGCGTTCAATACGTTCTTTGGCGCTTGGCACAGGATGGCGTTGGTAAGCTGCTTTTTGCTGCTCAAGCAAATCATGTAGCCGTTTCACATCAACATGAGGTGTCATAGCGGTTGTTTTTGTTTGACTGTTCATAGGAGTGGACCAAAAGAAAGCTTATTATTTTTTAATTTTTAGAGTAAATACTCTAAAGTGTCAAGTCGCTTTATAGGTTTGTTTTATAACCTATTGATTATGTTATAGATGGTTAAAATCAATGTCGCACGCTAAACCGAATAAAACAAAAGATCGAATTCTGCAAATCAGTTTGCAGTTGTTTAATGAGCGTGGAGAGCGTTCGGTCACAACCAACCACATCGCGGCTGAACTCGGGATTAGCCCAGGCAACTTGTATTATCATTTCCGTAACAAGCAGGAAATTATCAAAGAACTGGCACAGCAATATCAGGCAGAAACCTTGGAAATGCTGGCATTACCAACGGATCGCCCATTGAATGCCAATGATAAAATTAGTTATTTCCAAGTACTCAGCAATCAGTTGTGGGCCTATCGCTTTATTCATCGTGATGTCTATCATCTGGTCGAAAATAATGAAGACTTCAGAAAAATCTATCCGCGTTTTGCTGGACAGGTGATGCAACAGGGGCAAAAAATTTATCGTGCCTTCGTGGATGCAGGCCTGATGAAAATGACTGATTCAGAAATTGAAGCCTTGATTATCAACTTGTGGATTGTGCTGACTAACTGGACCAACTTCTTATACATGTCAGGCCATATCAGCGATAACAATCGTCTGGAAGAAAAGTGGGTTTGGCAAGCATTGCGACAAATGGTGTTCTTAGAAGGCCCGTATTTAATGGGTGAAAGTCGCCAAACCTATGAGCAGTTACTTAAATCACTTGGGCCATCGGACTTGTTCGCGAGTTTGTCTAATCTTAAAAATGATGACGAATAGATCGTCAGCAGCTATTTAGTCAATAGCAAAAAAGGGTTAGAATGCTCGGCTTGATTTTAATTTGATTCGAATAAGTGATATTAACCAAATGAACACGACTACAGCCCACACAGCGCGATTACTGATTACTTGTGAAGACAAGCCGGGGATCGTGCAAGCCGTATCGAGCTTTTTGTATCATCAGGGAGCAAACATTACCGCACTTGATCAGTACGCAACAGAAGCTTCAGGCGGGCGTTATTTCATGCGTGTTGAATTTGAGATTGATCATTTGCAATCTCGTAAAGAAGCGTTGATGCAAACCTTTGCTGCCAATGTTGCAGAACGTTATGAGATGCAATGGAAGCTTACTTTTGTTGGCGAGTTGAAAAAGGTCGGTATTTTAGTTTCTAAAGTAGACCATGCTTTATTGGAATTGTTATGGCGTCATGCACGTGGTTCATTGCCATGTGAAATTACTCAGGTCATTTCAAACCATCCAGATTTACGTGAATCGGTTGAAAATTTCGGTATTCCATTCCATGTTGTGCCGGTCAATAAAGACAATAAAGTTGAAGCTTATGCTCAAATTGATGAAATGATGCAAGGCAATGATCTGTTGATCTTGGCGCGTTATATGCAGATTCTGAGTGAAGACTTTGTTGCCAAGTGGGAAATGAAGATCATCAACATTCACCACTCTTTCCTACCAGCTTTCGTGGGTGCGAATCCATATAAGCAAGCCTATGAGAAAGGGGTGAAGCTGATTGGTGCAACAGCACACTATGTGACTGCTGATTTGGACCAAGGTCCAATTATTGAACAAGATGTCGAACGTGTTAGCCATGATTACAATGTAGAGCAGTTACGCGAGTTAGGCGAAGACGTTGAACGTAATGTATTGGCACGTGCTGTGAAATGGCATTTAGAAGACCGTATTATTGTTGATGGAAACAAAACAGTGGTGTTCTAAATCATCGTATTGTTTCAGTATGTAAAGAGAACATGCCGAAAGGCATGTTTTTTTATGTCTATTTTTCAATGGTTAGCGAATATACAATAAAAAAACAGTTGCAAATGAAAACACTTCTCATTTATTATTACGGCACTTTAATTGTTCTATCCGATGAGTGAAATCGTTTTTTTAAAGGTTTGACCATCTATATTGGTACTTAGATTCTTATGAGTCAATCTCCTGCCACATTCAATACGCCACACCCGATGAAAAAGAAAATCATCACTGCATTAGCTGCCGTTGTGATTGGACATGTAGGAGTTTTGTGGGCGGTTAGCCACATGAAAACGATTGAGTTAAGACCAATCGAAAAAGAACCGCTTAAGGTGAAGTTCGTTAAAATTAAGGAACCACCTAAACCAGAACCGCCTAAACCAAAAGAACAGCCGAAACCTGAACCTAAAAAAGAAGTGAAGGAAGTTAAAGTCGTTGAAAAACCTTTACCTCCACCGAAAAAGATTGAAAAGGTTCAACAGGTAAAAGAGGCGCCAAAACCTGTTCTTCAAAAAACCGAACAAAAAATTGAACCGAAGGTTGAGACCAAAGTCGTGACCACTGTAACTGAAAAAGTGGTTGAAAAACCACAACCTGTTCAGGAAGTCGCGAAACCTCAACCTGCTGCTGATCCATCACCAAAACGTGTATCGATTGGCGGTTCAGGGGTTCAATGGAGTCGTTCACCGAAATTATCTGTTACAGCAAAAGATTTAGATAACCAAACACGCTCAGTGATGGTACTGATTGAAGCTGATGAGAAGGGTAGAATTACCAATGCACGTGTTACACGTAGTAGTGGTATACCGAATCTCGATGAAAAAGTTTTACGTGCTGTAAGAAGTGCGAAATTTAAACCGTATATGGAAAATGGTGTTGCTTACCCGATTCGAGCAGAGCAGCCGTTTGATCTTAGTCCTTAATAAATTTGAGTCCTTGCGACAGATTAAATCAGGAGTTCGTATATGAACTTTTCAGTTTATTGGCAACATGCAGATGCAGTAAGTAAAACACTGTATTTCATCCTTTTAGCAATGTCGATTGCGACGTGGACTATTTTCATTCTGCGCCTATTAGGAACACGCCAATTAAAACAACAAGCTTATACTCAACTTGTTCAAGCATTGGCTACCCTTAAATCAAAGTTACAGCCTTTATCGTTTGAACAACGTAAAGCGGTCGCTGAGCAAGCATTGCTTCGCCAAATCTCTGCTGAGAAATCTCAAGCTGAAAAAGGTGTTTCAGTTCTTGGGACAATTGCTTCACTTGCACCGTTTGTGGGTTTATTCGGTACAGTATGGGGGATTTTCCACGCGCTTGTGGCAGTCGGTAAAAGTGGTCAAGCTGGTTTAGCTCAAGTCGCTACCCCAGTGGGTGAGGCATTGATCATGACAGGTCTTGGTCTGGCAGTCGCGATTCCTGCGGTGATGGCGTATAACATCTGTGTACGTTTCAATCGTGGCTTGGCACATGATTTACAAGACCAAGCGCATAGCTTGTTAATCGATACCATGTTGCAGCAAGACAGTGTAGCAAAGACAGAAACTAAAGCGACTCAACAAAGTTTAGTTGGAGGTCAAGCTTAAAATGGGCTTTCAATTGGGTGAAGACCACGACAGTGGCATGAATGAGATGAACCTCATTCCTCTGATCGACATTATGTTGGTATTGATGATTATCTTTTTAGTCACAGCAACGGTTGCTAACCCATCAATTCCATTAAGTTTACCAAAAACCACTGCTGAAATTGTAGATCCACCACCAAAAGCGATCACTATTAGTATTAATGATAAAGGTGAAGTAGCTTGGGATGCGCAGATTATTAGCTTAGAAGAGCTAGAGAAGCGTTTCCAAGAAGCGGGTCAGGCTGCAACCAAACCGACTGTACAGTTACGTGCGGACAAAGAATCAAAATACGATACGGTTGCACAAGTGATGTCTCGTGCCAGCGAAGCAGGTTTAAGTGATATTGCGTTTGTCAGTGAAAACTAAAACAACGTGATACCAAGAAAAAAGCAACTCTTAGAGTTGCTTTTTTTATGCCTATTCAGTTTTGAGTAGATCGAGATATTTAGCGCGTAGTTTAGAAAGCTTGGGCGGAATGCTGAAGTTGCAGTAACCTTGTGATGGATTGCGTGCAAAGAAGTTTTGGTGATATTCCTCCGCTGGGTAGAAGGTTGATTCTGGGCTAAGCTCAGTCACAATATTCAGACCTTCATCTTCCAGATCATGAATAATCTGTTCTGCTTGCTGCTTTTGCTCTTCATTAAAGTAATAAATAACAGAGCGGTATTGCGTGCCAATATCATTACCTTGGCGGTTTAGCGTGGTTGGGTCATGCGTCGTAAAAAACACATTCAGTAGTTGTGAGTAGGTGATTTGCTGTTCATCAAAATCAATCAAAATCACTTCTGCGTGCTGCGTTGTACCTTGGCAGACTTGCTCATAGGTCGGGTTTTGGCTAATCCCGCCAGCATAGCCACTGACGACTTTTTCTACACCTTTAAGCTGTAGAAATACTGCTTCTACACACCAAAAACATCCACCACCAACGAGTGCTTGTTGCATGAGACTCCCCAATTTTTAATTTTAAGAATGCTACTAAAGTAAACGAAGTATTGAAAAAGTAAAAGCCCGTGTTCGAAACGAGCTTTTACTTTTTAACGATAAAGAATTATGGAAGCGGTTGAATCACCGTTACAAAACTTACTAAAACTTGACCAGATGCATCCAAGAACTTCAATTCATGGCCTTTGAGTTCATAAGTAGTGGTACTCGCTAAAGCATTGGCATATTGGCGAGAAAGCGCACTATTGTCTTGACCAATACATGCCATCTTGGTTGACGCAACTGGACCTAAACGAAGAATAGAACCTTGGCTTTCAAAGCTGCCTTGAATCTGGTTACAACCATCTGCACCAAAGAAACGTTTGCCTTTTGCATCGAATTGAATGGCTGGACGTTTGCCAGAAAGATCATTGCTTTTAATCTCTACACCATTGATTTGTGTAGCGATCCAGTTGCGGTTATACAGACCGATGCTTTCTTTCTGAGATGCATTCGGTGAGGTTTGCAGAGATTCTGTGGTCGCACAACCTGTCATTGCTACGGCAATTGCCAAAGTACAAGACGTTAAAAAAGGCTTTAACATAAGATTTTAAATCCGAATCATTGTGTTTCTATAGATGGAATTAAAATAAAACAACGTGGAGCTGAACGGGATATTCGGTATCCTTTTGTAAATGTTCAGATGTTTTTAATGAAATTAGTGGAAAAATCACTCAGTTTTGGGTAGGCCTGAGCGAATGATCTGTGAAAAGTATTCACTGCTTTGATTGGCTTGTTGTCCATATTGCTCTGCACGTGGATTGATATGCGCCAAGCGATACCATTCTTTCATGCTGTAGCTCTGGTTGAGTGCTTTCAAGTCATAGAGATAATTCGGCAAATAGCCAGAAGCTAGCAATCGATAATCCTTGGGCAAGCGTTGTGGATTAATCGCTTGTACCATATCAAATACTAGCGTGGTGCAGTTACTGGTCAGCGTGTTGTACCATTTGGCTTCTGCACGGAGTTCATCTGCTTTGTGCAGATATTCAATAAAGAGGGCTTTACGTTCAGGTGCAGGCATTCTGATCGGGAAGATATAGACTTGTTCGTGACGAACATTGCTACGCGTATAAATCAGATCTTTTTCATCTGAAGCCACGAGGCTCAGTTCATATTTACGAAAAAAGCCACCAATTGCGGAAAAATCTTCACCTTTTTCTTTGCGAATTTCAATGGAGAACACCAAAGGCTTCTGGTCGGAAAAATCGAAACTCACCAACGTATGTGCAATCTGTGGTCCCATCCAGTAGGAGGTGATGACATTGATGCCCGTAATTTTATTCAGATCAATACTGCGGTCCTCCCAGCGAATGTCATAGCTTCCATCTGCATGCCAATCAAAGTTGCGTACATTATGCAACTGCACCATGTCGCCTTGTTTTTCATAATGGAGCTGTTCAGCGACTTCTGGGTTCCAGTCACGGTCCTGTCTTGCATCTAATGAAAAATACCAGATCATTGAACAGGCAAATGCCAAACAATAAATAATGATATCAGTACGACGGCTAAAAAGATGGCCACTGACATAGACACCAATCAGACTAAGCGCAAACAAGCTCCAAAGAATGATGGCGATGCGGCTGAAAAATGGACCTAAAGGCTGCTGAATCCATAATGCGAGACAGAGCCAAACGCTTGAAAGGATCACGCATAAGGTAAACAGACTATGTAAAAGCCCAATGCCTAAAGCGATGAAAAACTCACGTGATCCAATATTCTGCATGGCAAATGCAATCCATTTTTATTTTTGATAAGTCGCAAACTCAAAAGTAATACCTGATTTCTCATCAGTATGTTGTTCTGAATCTACTTTACGGAAGTCTTCAGAGATTCTTGGATAATGCGCATCACCTTGGACATCTAGGTCAACATGAGTTAACTCTAAACGATCAGCAATCGCGAGCGTTTGGGTAAAAATCTCTCCACCACCAATAATAAATAAGGATGCTTTTTCAGCGTGTTGTACATCTGTAAGTGCGCCGTTGAGCGCATCTTCGATACTGTGTGCGACTTTAACGCCTTCAAACTGCCATTCAGGATCACGCGTAATCACCCAATTGACACGATTGGGTAGGGTACGTCCCATAGATTCAAGGGTTTTACGCCCCATAATCACCACGCCGCCTTGGGTGATGGCTTTAAAGTGTTTCAGGTCAGCAGAGATATGCCAAGGCAAAGCATTGCCCTTACCGATACAGTGATTTTTATCCATTGCAACTACGTGGACAACTTCAGTGCCTTGCCATGCCATTTTATATGCTCTCTACTCTACTTAAACTGCGACGGGTGCTTTAATTGCTGGGTGCGATTCATATCCGACAATTTCAATATCTTCAAATTTGAAGTCGAAAATATCGGTGATCTCAGGATTTAGTTTTAATTGACACAACGGTAGCGGCTCACGAGTCAGCTGTAACTGCGCCTGTTCAAAGTGATTGGCATATAAGTGAGTATCGCCACCTGTCCAGACAAAATCACCTACACCTAAACCACAAACCTGCGCAATCATATGGGTCAGTAGGGCATAACTGGCAATATTAAATGGCACACCTAAAAACACATCGGCACTACGCTGATACAGTTGGCATGACAGTTTGTTGTCTTGAACAAAGAATTGGAACAAGGTATGGCAAGGCGGTAATGCGACTTTACCCGCTTCATTCGGGTTCCAGCCTGAAACAATCAAACGGCGTGAATTTGGATTGGTTTTAATTTCATTGATTAACCATTTGATCTGGTCAAAGCCATCTTGCTGATAGCTGCCATCTTCGTTTTGAGTCGCACCAAAGTTACGCCATTGGTGACCATAAACAGGACCAAGTTCACTTTCAGGACGACCGAAGCGTGCAGTTTGTTCCGCTGTTGCCCATTCATCCCAAATTGAAACTTTGTTATCTTTGAGATATTGAACATTGGTATCGCCTTTGAGGAACCAAAGTAATTCAATGGCAATAGAGCGAAAATGGACTTTCTTGGTGGTTAACATCGGAAAGCCTTTGGAAAGATCAAAGCGCATTTGATGACCAAATACTGAACGTGTACCTGTGCCAGTACGGTCGCCTTTGTCGCCGCCATTGTCGAGGATATGTTGTAAAAGGTCTAAGTAAGTGCGCATCGTGATTCCTAATCGCAAATTTTATCGGGCTCATCTTATCAGAATTTAGGTGATAAATAATGGGTCAATTGAGCGTCATTAATTGTCGTAGTATAGACTTTGTTCTCTATTTTAATTTAGCTGCTTGTTTTATATTAAGTTCTATAAATAACAACAGAGACAATCAGCATAATGGATCTTCAACCTGAAAATTTACCGAACACTTTACATCCATACCTAGAAAAAATCTCAGCAACAATTTTGCCGAGTGTAGCTCTACAGCTTAAGTCTGATGACACACTAACTTTATGGCAAAGTAAGATTGGAGGGCAACCTTATTTACCGCTAGATGTCACGTATCCTGTCGACTCAGAAGGTAATCCATTGGCTTTGTTGGCACAGTTTAATTGTGCTGAAACTCCAAATCTGCCTCATTTTCCAGACAAGGGCATTTTGCAGTTCTATATCGCGGCTGATGATTTGTATGGCATGAATTTCGATGACCAACAACAGCAATCTGGATTTAAAGTGTTGTACTTCGAGCAGATTATTGAAGATGCTTCACAATTAAAACAGGACTTCTCTGAAGTTCAGCTGAGTGAAGATGATTATTTGCCATTTACGGGACAATATTCGATTGAATTTAGCCTTACTTCTCAGCCAATTAGCCTCAGTGATTTTGCCTTTGCACCAAAGATTTTAGGCGTCGATGAATTGTATGATTTTGAAGATCAATTTGAAGGTGGGGATTTCGAAGATGATTTTATCGAGCCTTATGATGAATTGGCTTCCGCAAGTGGACATCGTTTAGGCGGTTATCCTTATTTTACCCAAACTGATCCACGTCAATATAATGAAAAAGTTCAAGATTATGTGCTGCTTTTTCAGCTTGATACCGATGATGCCGAGAACGATATTATGTGGGGCGATTCAGGCGTGGGTAATTTTTTTATTCACCCAGAGGACTTAAAGAAACGAGACTTTTCCAAAGTGCTATATAACTGGGATTGTTGCTAAATAAAAAAAGCGGATGAACATTCATCCGCTTTTTTCTGGGTCTTGAATCTTATTCAGTGATAAAAGTAACTTTACCATCTTCTAAAGATTTAACACGTGCCAGCGATTCAACGCGATAGCCTTTTTCAAGCAACACATCACGACCTGGTTGGAATGATTTTTCAATCACAATACCAACACCCACCACCTCAGCTTTGGCTTGGTGAATCAAGTCGATGAGACCGAGTGCCGCTTGACCATTTGCCAAGAAGTCATCAATGACAAGCGCTTTGTCGCTTGAACTGATGTGCTTGTTGGAAATCGCAATGGTGCTTTCAGTTTGTTTGGTGAACGAGAACACTTTAGAACGGTAAAGGTCGTCTTTTAATGTTAATGACTGATATTTACGCGCAAAAATAACAGGAACACCAAGTTCTAAACCTGCCATGATTGCAGGTGCAATACCTGAAGCCTCAATGGTAATAATTTTAGTAATACCTGCATCTTTAAAACGAGCGGCAAACTCTTTACCAATCAGTTGCATTAACACCGGATCGATTTGGTGGTTTAAGAAAGCATCAACTTTCAAAACCTGATCAGATAGAACGATACCTTCATTTAAGATTTTCTGTTCTAAAGCGTACACGGGAGAATCCTCTAAACGGATGCTTATTCAAGCAAAGGCATATTTTAAAAAGCATCTAAAAAAATGCAAGCCAAAATTGACCAGATGCTTAGTTTGTTTTACCTGAATAACCCGTTAATAACAGGCCATATGATGATTTTCCGTCATTATGCGCCATTTTTACAGGGAGATAATCCAATTTAGGTGCTAACCAAAACACGGTATTACGCTCAGGTTTATCGTGCTGCATTACCACTTTAATGGTATTGAATGTGCCATAAGGGGTTTTGATACTTTCGTTACCTTGTTTGACAAAACGGCGCTCGTCCAATGCTTTCGCATCTGCAATCAGATATTTGGTTTTCAACGAATTGTTTTTTAAATCTTCACGGATTTGCAATTCAGCGTTGAGTTCATCCAAAGCGCCTGCCTGCCATGCAAATGAGCGAGCAGTGTCATCTTTCTTGGTATTCACAACTTTGCTATTTGGATTGAAGCTGATATTCATTGTATTGTTGTGAATTAAAACCTTGCTGCTACGACTAAACTTTTGCGATGTAATTTTGTTATCAGCAAAACTAAATTGACTGGTTTCTGAAGCTGATGCAATACCGCCAGCCTTAGCACTGAATTGATAAGTCCAATTGTTACCTTGTTGAGAAAGGGTACGTGTGGCAGAACCTAAGTTTTTATTGTTGTAGCTGAATTGATAGCTGGCTTGGAATGGCGCCATGGCTAAGGCGTGACTAGAGATACTTGCACTGAAAATGGCAGCTGAAGTAATACCAAGGACTTTCAATAATTTCTTTGTCATAACACTTTATCCTTTGAATGATTAGGTTGAATCAATCATTCGTTTATCATTACGATTTGTAGGATATTATGCCTGTAGATTATGAAGAAAAGATCAGGTTTTTTACTAAGCACTTGTTAATTTTCGTATAAATCATGAGGGTGTATATTTCAGTTTATGTAGCATGGAGTTAAATACTACATAAACTGCAGGTTGCTATTTTTTGTCTTTTTGCTGAATTGGCGTGACTTCTGTGTCATCTAAATCATCTTCATCCAGGTCATCATCATTCGATGGATATAGAATCGCAGCCAGATTGACATTGCCCCAGACAATCAGTTCAGCAGGGCGGACACGGGCACGGTTGACATGCACTTTACTCAGGGTCTCAATAATACTTGGTTTGTTACCTAACCAACGATTGAGATCAAGATAAAGTAAATCATCTTTGACTTTGACTACTTCAAAGTGTTCTAAGATCTTACCCAGCGGATCTTCTTCACGAAATTTTTGGTAATACCAGATCGCGACATAAAAGCCCCATTTCTGAAAGATGTTTTTAAATTTGGCTTCAATCACTTGGGTGTTGCTGATTTGCTCGAATACCATCAGTTGTACGTCTTGATTCATTTCCATTTGAATCAGCTTTAAATCGACAGATAAGGTGGTATGCAAACCTTTCACATCTAAGGTCGTATATAACCGTAACCAACCATCATACAGATCGGCATGCAGGTCTTGCATAATCTCGACATTTTCTGTGACGTAACGTTCCATGGTGGCATTCACAAAAACTTGTGAAAGCGAAAACTCTCTTTCTTCTTCGATGAATTCTTCGGCTTTTTGGTAAACTTTACGTAGACGTTTAACAACGGACGAAATTAGCGTTTGCATAAAAGTTGTTCCAGAAAGTGAATTGATGGGTCATGCAATGCCACGATCTTTGTATTAACTAAAAAAATAAAAATAAATTTCTGACTTGCAGTGTAGCAAAATTAATTGCTACATTTTCATAAAATGATGGTATGGAAACACTGTAACTATAAGTGGATCACATTTTTGTAAAATTTTGAATATTGGTTTGGTTTTTATACGGTTATACCGTTGGGGATGGGACATTTTTTGTCGCTTAAATACCATGTGGAATAAAATAAATTTTCGTTCTGAACTGTCTCCTTATTGGTGGCAAGATCCAATTTTTGTTGGGGCAGTGGCTTTGGCGATGCTTCTGCATGGCGCGGTGTTGGCGATTCACTTTACGATGCCATCACCTTCTGACACGTCAACCAAAGAAATTGCGATAACGGTTCGTCCAAGCCAAGACTCCGTTAAGGATGCTGATTTTTTGGCACAAGCAGATCAAAAGGGTTCTGGAGATTTCCGTGAAGCACATCGCATGTCGAGTGATATGCCTTCGCCAATGCAGGCGGATGCAACCACTGGTGAAAAAGAGTTAGAAAGTCTGGAAAAAGTTCAGCAAAAACGTGAATTAAAATTCGAAGAAAAAGTATTAATGACGGTTTTGAGCTGGCAGAAACAGGCTGAACAAAGCGAACGTAAAAAGACTTTAGATGACTTACAGAGCCAATTCCAAGCCAAAGCAGCGATGGTGGCAAGTTTGGAAGCGCAATATTTACAACGCCAACAAAATTTTAGCCGTAAGCAGCGGATTAAAACCATTGATGGAATTCAGGCCAAACAAGATGCATCTGCGACTTACTTAGATAAGTTCCGTCAGAAAGTTGAGTTATATGGCAACCGTTATTATCCCGATCAAGCCAAACAACAGCATTTGGCGGGTGAAGTCCGTTTAATGGTGATTTTAAATGCTGAAGGTGGAATTCGAGCCATTCGTCTCATCGAAAGTTCTGGGCATGCAATTTTGGATGAAGCAGCAAAAGCCTCAGTGCGCCGTGGTGCACCATTTGGCCCTTTTGATGCCAAGATGAAAAAAGATATTTCTGAGTTACGTATCATTCGTACATGGCGGTTTGATCCAGTCGATGCAGAATTTGAAGTGCACTAATCAAAGCTGCACTTCTTATTAGAAAATAATGATGTATAAACTGAAAATTAAATATTAATAAAAATCATTTGATTATTTTTTAATAACGGTAAGTCTTCTTTTAAGTTTAATTAAAACAAATAACTAAATTTATCGATCTAAACTTGAATTGATAATAAAAACGATTATCATTTGCAGTGTATTTTTGGTTAATTCTCCTTTTGGAAATGAATGCATCCTTCTTTAAAATTTTTCGGGGGAATGAGGTGCATGTTTTCAAATACGTTCCCTTTTTATAAGGACATATTTCATGCATCAAAATCCAACTTTAAATGTGTTTAAAGCGCGCCCGCTTGTATTGGCGATGGCTGCGATCCTATTACCTTCATTCGCGTTTGCGGAAAATGATGAAAATGCAAAGTTGCCAACGATTACAGTAAAAGCGGATGATCAAAACAAAGAGAAAACAGCTTATACCGTAAAAAAAACAACAACAGCAGTGCCATTAGGATTATCTGTGAAGGAAACACCCCAATCAGTTTCTATTGTTACAGAGCAGAGAATGAAAGATCAGGGGCTTACCAGCCTAGTAGATGTTGCTGAAAATGTAACAGGGATTAATGCTCAACGTTATGAAACTAATCGTAATAGTTTACATGCACGTGGTTTTCAAATTGATAATTATCAAATAGATGGCGTTCCAACGCGCTATGAACAACCTTGGAGTTCGGGTGAAACGGCAACAAGTGCAGTTCTATTTGATCGTATCGAAGTTGTACGCGGGGCAACAGGCTTAATGACAGGGCCAGGGAATCCTTCAGCAGCAATTAATATGATTCGTAAGCGAGCGAACAGCAAAGTCCCAACAGGTAATTTAGAGGTGAGTGGCGGTAGCTGGAACAATTATCGTGTTGTGGGAGATGTTTCTAATAGTTTAAACGAATCAGGCTCAGTACGAGGTCGTGCCGTTGCCCAGTATGAAAAGGGCGATAGTTATATTGATTTACTCAATAAACAAGCATTGACTGCCTTGCTTACTGGAGAAGCTGATCTGACTGAGAATACGATATTGTCAGCAGGTGTGAGTTATCAAGAAAATAAAGGCGATAGTCCAATGTGGGGAGGCTTACCTGTTTGGTATAGCGATGGCAGTCGTGCCAAATGGAATCGTAGTAAAACAACAAGCACAAATTGGGCACAGTGGGATAGCGATTACACCAATCTATTTGCAGATATAACCCACCGTTTTAATGAAAATTGGAATGCCAAATTGTCATATAGTCGAGGGGACCGTAATGGTGACTCGAAATTATTGTACTTGTCTGGCAGCCCAGATAAAAATACGGGTCTAGGTCTGGGGGCATTTACTGGCTCTTATATTACCAATACGAAGCAAGATGATATTAGTTTGCAGGTGAATGGTAAGTTTGATTTATTAGGTAAACAGCATGATTTAACCCTTGGTTATGTTCATTCTACACAGGACTTTAATTCTGATAGTCGAAATGCAAAATACGTAACACAGCCCGTTATAAATTTTAATAACTGGAATGGTTCATATCCTGCACCTGAATGGGAGAATGCGAGCTTCTATGAGAAAAGCAAGACCAAACAAGATGCGGTTTATGTTGCAACACGTTGGACTCTGTTAGACCCATTAAAGCTGATTTTAGGTGGCCGTTTAACAGATTTCCAAAAAACAGGAAATGGGCTTTGGACACCAGCTTACGACATTAAACATGGCAACGAATTTACGCCTTATGCGGGTGTTATTTATGATATTAACGATGCAATTTCAGCTTATGCAAGTTATACCAGTATCTTTCAACCTCAGGCTGAGCAAGATATTAATGGTAAAGTTCTTGATCCTATCGAAGGTAACAGTACCGAAATCGGTTTGAAATCAGGCTGGTTTGATGGGCGTTTAAATGGAACCTTGGCTTTATTTAAAATTGAACAAGATAATTTAGCGCAACAGGCTGGTGTTCATGAGAATAAAGATATTTATTATCGCGCTGCAAAAGGAACCGAGAGTAAAGGATTTGAGTTAGAGTTGAGTGGTGAGATTTTACCAGACTGGAAGTTAACAGCAGGTTATAGTCAGTTTAAGGCGACTGATGTTAATGGAGATGACATTAACTCTGAACTACCTCGTAAAATGATACAGACTTTTACAACCTATAAATTACCAGGTACATTCAGCGCATTCACAGTTGGTGGAGGTGTAAACTGGCAAAGCAGTACTTATGTTAAAGCCGTGAACCCACTGAAAGTGACTGAAAAGGTTGATCAGGGCTCATATGCACTAGTGAACTTAATGGCTCGCTATCAATTAACCAAAGACTTCTCCGCACAGCTAAATATCAATAATTTATTTGATAAAGAGTATTACGGAATTTTCCCTGCTTATGGCCAAACGACTTGGGGAGCTCCAAGGAATGCCACTTTAGCTTTACGCTATCAATTCTAAAATTTAATAAATAAAAAAACGGCTGAATTCAGCCGTTTTTTTATTGAAGATGTGGATAAGTTTTGGGTTATTCACAAGCATTTTGAGTCGAATAAGCGCGTTCAACTTTGCAGATTTCGACGCTAAAATCTTGATACCATTTTTCTTTACCTAAACGCTGGGCAACTAGATGTTCTGCATCTTGTTGCCAATGTTTAATATCTTCAAGACTGTTCCAGTAAGACAGCGCAATTTCAAAACCATTTTCACTACATGCTTCAAACTTTAGGCAGTTGTATGTGCCCAATGCTTTATTTCTCAGCATTTGTGCCATTTCTGAATAAGTCGTATCGAGTTGTTTGATCGTGGCCTTAAAAATAACGATATACATAGCGTCCTATTATTTACTGCTCATCGGCTTGATAAGGATTGGCGATACCTAATTTTTTCAGAATCTCAATCTCCAAAGCTTCCATTTCTTCTGCTTCTACTTCACTGGTTTCATGATCGTAGCCAAGCAAATGGAGAACGCCGTGAACCAGTAAATGGACGAAATGATCAGTTGGCGTTTTCTGCTGCTCGGCAGCTTCTTGCAATACGACAGGAATGCAAATCACTAAATCACCGAGAGGTTCTGCATCGAGTAAGCTGAGCATTTCCTCGGGGATATCACTTGGGAAGGACAGCACATTAGTGGGTTTGTCTTTTTCACGATATTGCAGATTGAGCTCATGGCTTTCAGCGAGATCAACACAGGCAATCCCAATTTCACAATTGACATCGAAACCAACATGACGCAGTGCAGTTTCAATTTGTTTTTTAATTTGACCACGCTTCAGTGGCAGTTCAGCAGCTTGAAAGTCTTGTTGAAGACTTAAATTGATTTTCAAAATAGATCCTTAAAATCGCCCCCTACGATGTGACTAAAGCATCGTAGGGGGAGTGAGGGGGATTTTTCTAAAAGTGTTGAGCATCCGCGGCAGAATCATTTTCTGCAACGAGTGCTTCTTGTCGAGCTTTGCGTTCGGCGCGGGCTTCAGCAGACAAACGTTGCTGTTCGCTGTCCCAACCTTCGTAAGCTTCTACAATTTTTTGTACCAATTGATGACGGACGACATCTCGAGAATGGAAGCGGGTAATATGAATTTCATGCACATTTTCAATGACACGTAAGGCATGTGCCAAGCCCGATTGCTGTCCGCGAGGTAAGTCAACTTGGGTGACGTCACCTGTAATCACGGCACGCGAACCAAAACCTAAACGAGTGAGGAACATTTTCATCTGTTCAGGGGTGGTGTTTTGCGCTTCGTCTAAAATTACAAAGGAATGATTGAGTGTTCGTCCACGCATATAAGCAAGAGGAGCAACTTCAATCACTTGGCGTTCGATCAGTTTGGCGACTTTTTCAAAGCCAAGCATTTCATATAACGCATCGTAAAGTGGACGTAAATAAGGATCAATCTTTTGAGTGAGATCGCCTGGTAAGAAACCGAGTTTTTCACCTGCTTCTACGGCAGGACGAACCAATAAGATCCGTTGGATTTCATTACGTTCCAACATATCTACCGCTGCCGCAACAGCAAGATAGGTTTTACCCGTACCTGCTGGACCAACACCGAATGAAATATCGCTTTGTAAAATACGCTGTACATAACGCTTTTGATTGGCGCCACGTGGGTTGATGCGCCCTTTGCGGGTCTGCAACCAAACATTATCTAAACCCGTATGTTCTTGATCTGAATCATCCATCAGTTCACGGTCTGTCTGTGAACCTTGGATCATCAAATGGATCGCATCGGCACTGATTTGTGAGGAAATTTCTGATTCTTGATAGAGCCGTTGCAATAATGCTTCGGCTCTTTCGACCGCTTCTATATCACCATCGAGATAAAAGGCATCGCCACGGTGAGTAATTTTGACATCTAAACGTTGTTCGATTTGTTTTAAATGCCCGTTATACGCACCGAGCATGCTTTTCAAACGTTCCATTGAAATCTCAGGGAACGTTACTGTACGTCGAATCGCTGCAGTCAAGATAAACCCTTTTTGTTGCTTTGTAGGAATACCCCTTACATTACGCCACGTCAGGTTCAAGATTCAAGAGTTCGCCATAAACTAAATTTAAAGTTTTAATTTCAGTGATCTCAATCTCTGCGAAACGCCCAATCCAAGTGGCATCACCAATAAAAGTAACTAAACGTGTATTGTCAGCTGTACCCATTAAAACATTTGGATCTTTATCCGATACTTTTTCAATCAGAACACGCTCGATTTTGCCAAGCATTGCATCAGTTTTATCAATACTTGATTTTTTGATCACCTGTTGAACTTGTGCTAAACGGTCCTTTTTCACTTGTTCAGGTGTGCTATCTGGTAAATCAGAAGCAGGCGTACCAGGACGTTTTGAGTAAACAAAACTATAAGAATGATCGAAATCCAAATCTTTAATGAATTGCAATGTTTCAGCAAAATGCGCATCGGTTTCACCAGGGAAACCAATAATAAAATCACTGGATAAATGCATATCTGGGCGAACTTTACGCAATTTAGCAATTTTATCGATGTACACATCAATAGTGTGGTTACGTTTCATAGCTTGCAGTACATCGTTTGAACCACTTTGTACTGGTAAATGTAAATGCGAAACCATTTGCGGTAAATCACGGTAGCATTGAATTAAATCTTCAGAGAATTCAAGCGGGTGAGAGGTGGTATAACGTAAACGACCAATGCCTGGGATTTCTGCGACTAAACGGAGTAACTCAGGGAAGGTACAAATCTCACCTTCGAAGGTTTCACCACGATAGCCATTCACGTTTTGACCGAGTAAGCTGATTTCACGCACGCCTTTTTCAGCCAAGCCAGCAATTTCTGCCAATACATCATCCAATGGACGAGAGACTTCCTCACCACGGGTATAGGGAACGACGCAGAATGAACAGTATTTAGAGCAGCCTTCCATAATTGAAACAAATGCTTTAAAGCCTTCCACACGTGGTTCTGGCAAAAAGTCGAACTTTTCGATATCTGGGAAAGAAATATCAACCAATTTGATTTTTTCTTTCTTTGGTTTTTCCACTTGCTCATTATGCTGATCTAACATTTGTGGCAAACGGTGCAAGGTTTGCGGACCAAATACCATATCGACATAAGGTGCACGTTTTTGGATGTTGTCACCTTCCTGAGAAGCGACACAACCACCTACACCAATGACCAGATCAGGATTTTTTTCTTTAAGCTTGCGCCAGCGGCCTAAACCACTAAATACCTTTTCTTGTGCTTTTTCACGAATTGAACAGGTGTTCATGAGCAGGATATCTGCTTCATTCGGATTGTCAGTGAGCACATAGCCGTGTGAATCACCTAACAAATCTGCCATACGATGACTGTCATACTCATTCATCTGACACCCTTGAGTTTCAATAAACAATTTCTTGATTGAAACATCAGCGGTGTGCATTGGCTGGGTAACAGTGTTTTCTGAAGCAGCTTTTACAGCACTGGGAATGAATGTTTGAACCGTCATGCAGGCTCCTAAACAAGGTGGATTTAAATAAACGGCGGATTATAGCAGTATTTTAGACTGAACGCAGAGAATAAAAAACTGACAAAAATGGACAGTTTGTGAATAAAATTGCGTGAATTTTAATGAATATGAATCAGTAATTTACATAACACAACAATAGTAGAAGGCTAGACTTATTACACTATAATGGCAGGGCGAAATTGGGCATATATATTGATGAAGATGAAAAAGCAGCGTGATTTTAGAACAACCGAAAGTCATAAATTGAATAACAAGAACAGCCTCCGTTGTTTTATCGCAATGGGCGGCATGATTGCTTGTTCCGCTGTCTATGCTTTAGATGAACAATTTAATGACGCGTTGCGCGCTGCCAATGCAAGTAATACGGCTTTGCTCGATCAATACCAATTTGAAATGCAAAATGATGCACTGGGTTATTATCCTGAGTATTGGAAATTGAATACCAATCTGGGGTTTCAACCAGCATCCTCAATTATTAGTTTTGCACAACGTTATCCTCAATCTGCGATGGCAGAAAAACTGGCTGCCGATTTTGTTGAAGAAAAAGTAAAACTGGGTAGCTTCACCGATGCAAAACCTGTCCTCAGTTATGTGACCAATCCAGATCAAGAAGAAAGCTGTGCAGTGGCACAGGTACGCGCAAAAACAGGCGATAGTCTGGTTTTTGCCGAATATAAAGATATTTGGCTCACTACCAATTCTCAGCCTGAATCATGTAATGGTTTAGGCCGTTTGATGTTGTCTAGTCCACTGATGACTGCTCAAGATCGCCAGCAAAGATTATGGGGGCAACTCCGCGCAGGGCAATCTGGACCCGCAATTGCGACAGCTCAAACCATGGGTTTGAACCTTTCTTTAGCGCAGTTCAATCAAATTCAAGCCAATCCATTAGGGTATTTGTGGAGTGCGCCAAAAGCAAATGATGCGGATTATGCTTATTTGATCTTTGCATTAGGACGTGTTGCAGATAGCGATTTAACCAACGCATTGGGTAATATCCAGCGAGTTGCACAAGATACGCCGCAACCTGTACAGAAATATTTGTACCGTACCATTGGTTATGTGGGTGGTACCACGGTGATGAAGAATGGTTTTAATCGTGAAGTCTTAAATGCTTTTGACCAAAGCTATGGTTACCCATTGAGTCCAGAAGAAGCAGAGATTTATGCCCGTCAGGCGATTCGTTTTGGTGCTTGGGAAAGTTTAGTTCGTGCCATTGATGCGATGTCTGTGACCCAAAAGCAGGAAGATCGTTGGCAGTATTGGTTAGCACGTGCATCGGAGCAACGTTCGGATAGCGGGTCAAAACAAGCGGCACAGCAGATTTATCGCAAGCTTGCACAAAGTGGTGATGACTATCACAACCTGCTCGCCAAAGATCGTTTAGGCGAACGCTATAATCATCAACCTTATAATGAACAACCAAGTGCCCAAGATACGCAGCGCCTCAATCAAAATATTCATTTTAGACGTGCTTTTGCATTAAGAGATGTCAATGCCCCAGCCAACTATACCAATCGTGAGTGGAACTGGGCAGTTCGCCAAGCCTATTTGCAACACGACGATGGTCTGCTTCTCGCAGCAGCAAAACGTGCCCATGATGTAGGTTGGTATGATCGCGCAATTTATGCGGCGGACCGTACCACATCTCGTCATAATGATACTTACCGTTATGCGACACCGCATCGTAGCAATGTAACCAGCCATAGTTACAATGCTGGTATTGATCCTGCTTGGGCGTATGGTTTAATGCGCCAAGAAAGCCGTTTTGTGACTTCTGCACGTTCACATGTGGGTGCCGGCGGCTTAATGCAGATCATGCCAAACACGGCAAAACTGATTGCACGACAAATGGGTGAAACTTATAACCCCGCGGCATTAAGTGAAATGAATACCAATATTCGTTACGGGACTTATTACCTTTCAATGATCCAAAGTCAATTGAGCGGTAGTTCTGTATTGGCAACTGCGGGTTATAACGCTGGTCCGAATCGTGCACGCCGTTGGCAGCCTGATGTTCAGACCATGGCAGCGGATCAATACACTGAAACCATTCCGTTACTGGAAACACGTGACTATGTAAAACATGTCATGACCAATGCCACGCATTATGGCGTGGTATTAGGGCAAGGGGCGCAATCGTTAGAAAAACGAATGAGCACGATTCCTGTACGCAGTGGGCCTTAAGACACACCAAGATGTTTAAGTGAAACAATGAAGTTTTTGCATTTGATGAAACCCGTCCAATTACTCAAAGGGCAGTTGATGAGATCTCTACAGGTGTTGATCTGTTATTCGGTCTTGTCTTTTACTGCACCCTTACATGCTGCAAGTGATCAAGATGTGGCGGGATATGTCATGCATGTACAAATGACACCAGCAGCGTGTGCCTTTGATTCATCACGACAAAAACAACGTAAATGTTTGGAAGGTTATTCACTGACCATTGCAAGCTTATTGCCTGAAGTGCCTTTAAATCGGGATTGTTCAACCAAAAGCTCTGCCAAACTCTCACCATTACAAGCCAAAGTGGTTGCGCGGGTAATGCCTGATGAAAATGCACGTGTGCAACTGTGGCAGGATGTCGGTGGATGTATGCCCATGAATGCCAGTCAATATTTTAGAACGGTGATTAACTTCGCTGAGCGGTTGAAAATACCAGCCGATTTGACCAGTCCAAATACGATTGAAGTTCAAAAAGAAAATTTGAGACAGCAATTTACCAAGCTCAATCCATCTTTACCGCCCAACGGGATTCGCTTTACTTGCCAGTCATCAAGATTTGATACGGTATTAACTGAGATTCGCGTCTGTTATCAGAAAAATGGTCAATATAAACAATGTGCAAGCCATATTGTGACGGGCTGCCCAAGTGAGTTTACAATTAAAGGAAGTTATTAGAGATTTACCTAGTTTGATTTGTATTTTCTATTAGACTTTTGTTGAAATTCATTCTCTTTTACATGCATCTGTATTCGCTTTAGAGTACAATCTTTGCCGTTTATGATAATTCGATTGAATAATAATAGCGTTCAATCGTGCAAACGCATCTCATTGGAGAATATCACATGAAGCAACCCGTTCGTGTAGCCGTTACAGGCGCTGCTGGTCAAATTGGTTATAGCTTATTATTCCGTATCGCAAGCGGTGAAATGCTCGGTAAAGATCAACCAGTAATTTTACAATTGCTTGAAGTTCCTTTTGAGAAAGCTCAACAAGCGCTTAAAGGCGTAATGATGGAACTTGACGACTGTGCTTTCCCATTATTGGCAGGTATGATCGGGACTGATGATCCTAAAGTTGCATTTAAAGATGCTGACTATGCATTGTTGGTAGGTTCACGTCCACGTGGTCCTGGTATGGAACGTGCTGACTTGTTGAAAGTCAACGGTGAAATTTTCATTGGTCAAGGCCAAGCACTTAACGAAGTTGCTAGCCGTGATGTTAAAGTATTGGTTGTAGGTAACCCTGCAAATACCAATGCCTATATCGCAATGAAATCTGCGCCAGATCTTCCAGCGAAAAACTTTACAGCAATGTTACGTCTTGACCACAACCGTGCGTTAACTCAAATTGCTCAAAAAGCGGGTGTTGCAGTTTCTGATATCGAGAAATTAACTGTTTGGGGTAACCACTCTCCAACAATGTATGCTGACTACCGTTTTGCAACTGCAAATGGCGAAAGCTTAAAAGACAAAATCAACGATGCAGAATGGAACAAAGATACGTTCCTTCCAACTGTTGGTAAACGTGGTGCTGCGATCATCGAAGCGCGTGGTTTGTCTTCAGCTGCTTCAGCTGCGAATGCTGCAATCGACCATATGCGTGACTGGGCGTTGGGTACAAACGGCAAATGGGTAACTATGGGTATCCCATCTGACGGTTCTTATGGTATTCCAGAAGGCGTAATGTACGGTGTGCCAGTTACTTGTGAAAATGGCGAATACACACGTGTTGAAGGTCTTGAAATTGATGAATTCAGCCGTGAGCGCATGAACATCACGCTTCAAGAACTTGAAGATGAGCGTGCAGCGATTGCTGACATGTTAAAATAATTTATCTTTTTGATAAATTGAAAGCACTCTCCCAGAGAGTGCTTTTTTTATGAGACAACGAACAAAAAACAACAAGAAAATATAGACATACATCTGCATGATAATGGTGTTTACTGTTAAATTATTTTTATAAGAGAGATGATTTGGAGAACAACAATGTTTGAACAGCAACCGACACTGGAACTTTTATTTGAGCAACTCGGGCTTGGGGCTGATGATGCTGCAATTGAAAATTTTGTCAAAGCCCACCAGTTACCTGCCGATCAAAAATTACATGAAGCTGAGTTTTGGAGTGCAGGACAGCGTGATTTTCTAAAAAGTCATTGGGATAAAGATGATGAATGGGCCATTGTGATCGATGAGCTTAATCAGCAATTACATCTCGACAGCACAAAATAATGAATCAGTAAAATAAAGCTCACATTTTAGTGAGCTTTATTTTTTATAAGGGCTGCAAACCAGTCTTCTTGACGTGCTTGAGTAAAAGCAGGGTGCAGCTGTAATAACTCTAAATCATGATCCAAGCAAGATACGTATTTCGTTAGCCAATGTCGTGTTAATGCTAGTTCTTGCTTAGCAGCCGAAGCGTAAGCCAAGAAGAAATAAATATCTAAGTGTTCTGTATATGCCAAAGGTTTAAGAATTTGCTGTGTAATTAAAGCAAAACGCTGCTCTTTAGTGAGCTCAAAGTAAATCATATAGGCTTTGGCTAAACATAAAGACAAATTCAAATACAAGCTTAATGGCATTTCATCATATTCAACACGAGCTTGTTCAAGCAGTACGATTGCTTCTTGTAAGAAATGCAATTGTTCCTGACGAATATGGCTCAGTACCACCAATTGCAAACGTAGGTCAGCACGTTCTAAAGCAAGTTCGGGGGTATTGCTGTCTAAATAGAGTTGGTCTGTTTCACCAATTCGAGCAATCACTTGTTGAGTTTCATTCGACATTATTGATCCAAAATCGTCAGTTATGCGTGATATATAAGGTTATTTTTAGGAATTTAAAGGCTGGAAAGTAAATAGAGCCTAGTTATTCCAGATCGAGTTTCCGCCACGGAGCCATGCGGTAATGGATAAACGCTGCTGCTTTGACAGAAGAACCTCATGCATTAAGTCACTTTGGAAGATGGCAAGGCGGTTCGACAACGGCTGGATGATATGCCATTGATCGTTTTTGTCTTGTAAGCGTAATTGGCCACCCCAATCTTCTTGCCAGTGTTCATGTAGATAGAAAACGGTTGAGATGATCCGATCATTTTTCTGTTGAGGGTTATCACGGTGCAAGGCATAAAACTCACCTGCGTTATAGCAGGCAAAATGTGCTTCAACTTCTTTTATCCCAAGATAAAACGCTTGGTTTAAGGTCTGAGATAAGTGTTCCAAAGCTTGAATATGTCGTTGTGCAATCGGCAGTTGTCCATCAATCCATAAAATATGATCGCTACGAATATGGCTGACGACACCGTTTTGCACACCTGCGGCTCTAAACTCAGCCAAATGCGAGCTACATTCCTGCACCAGTGATTGGACATACTCAATAGAATAGACATCATCAATCAAAGCAAAGCCAAATTCATTCAAATCGTCCAAAATTTTATCTAAATTCCATGATTGGAGATTTAAAGATTGAGAGGGTTGTTGCATAGAGCTCCATTGAACATTGGTTTGATTACAGTGCAATTTTAGTCGATCACATCAACGCTAAAGAATACTTTTTTCTTTCATGTTAAACTATGTGCTGAATTGAGGAATAATTGTCAACATGAATTACCGTCACCATTTCCATGCGGGTAACTTTGCCGATGTTATGAAGCATGTACTTTTGCTTCAACTGCTCGCTCGTTTAAATGCTAAAGATAAACCTTATCGATATATAGATACCCATGGTGGTGCAGGTAAATATGATTTATCTACTTCTGAAGCACAAAAATCAGGTGAATTCTTAACGGGTATCCATCGTTTGGTCAAGCTTGACGATTCGATTAAGCGTAATGCGCCTGAAGGTGTAAAGCAATATCTTAAAATCGTTGAAGATATGCGTGCAGGTTCTGGTAAAGGTGCTTATCCGGGTTCACCTTGGTTTGCGCTTGAAGGCATGCGTGATATTGATAAAGCGACTATATTTGAAATGCAGCGTGATGTATTTCAACAATTGTATTTTAATATCCGTGATAAACGTGCGGGTTTGCATGAGCGTGATTTTTACGAAGGTCTTATGGGGGTAATTCCACCTAAAGAAAAACGTGGATTGGTCATGATTGACCCGCCTTACGAAATCGAGCGTAAAGACTTTCCGCAATTGGTTGAAATACTCCAAGCCGCTCATAAAAAATGGCCAACAGGTGTATTTGCTGTTTGGTATCCGATTAAAGACCGCGCCATGATTGAACGTTTTGAAAAGAAAATGTTTAAAACGGGTATTCGTCGTCAGCTCATCTGTGAAATTTGTGTATGGCCCGATGACACGCCAGTAGGATTGAATGGTTGTGGTTTATTGGTGATTAATCCACCTTGGAAATTCTCAGAAGATGCAGATCAAGCATTACAATGGTTATTTCCACATTTACGCATGAGTGAAAATGGTGGACATGCTGCTGTGCGTTGGTTGGTGGGTGAATAACCCATCAATGTCAAACTATTCTCGAGGAATTGAAAATAATGACAAATTCTCTTAAACCTGATTCTGATTTAAATAAAGATGATCATTCTTTTGACGGGATCACTTTTGAAGTAGAAGAAGAAGAACACACGCACGAAGGACAAAAAGTGAAACGCCGTGGTATCTATTTGTGGCCTAACCTGATTACAACTGCTGCACTTCTTTCTGGTTTTTATTCCATTATTGCCAGTATGAATGGCAACTTTAATCAAGCGATTTATGCCATTTTCTTGGCGGCATTGCTTGATGGTTTGGATGGGCGAGTTGCACGTGCAATTGGTGCACAAAGTGCATTTGGTGAGCAATACGATTCGCTTTCTGACTTGTTAGCTTTTGGTGTTGCGCCTGCAATCTTGATGTATAGCTGGAGTTTGCATGATTTGGGTCGTATTGGCTTGGCATGTTGCTTCATCTATACCGCTTGTGCAGCTTTCCGTTTAGCACGTTTTAATGTGCAAATTGGTGTTGTGGATAAGCGTTATTTTATTGGTATTGCCAGCCCACTCGCTGCGGTGACAGTCATTTCCTTGGTATGGGTCGGTCGTGATTATCCATTTATCTTTGATTTAAAAGATATTGTGATTCAAGTGATCAATTCAGTGGTCATGGTTGCGGTTGGTTTACTGATGATTTCCAACATCAAATACTATTCATTTAAACAAATGGATCGCAAACGTGTACCTTTTGTCGTGATGTTACCTGTGGTCTTGATTTTTGCTGCAATCACGTACAACATTCCTGTAGGGATCTTAATTGTCTGTATCCTCTATGTACTTTCAGGATTTGTGACGACATTATTTGCCAAAAAGAATGATGCAAAAATAACAACTTAAAATACGGAGGTTCAGTATGCCAATATTGATGAATAACAATCAATTAAAGCAGCTGAACCTCAATAAGTCAGATGCTTTAACTTTTCATCCACCTAAAGGTCTATTTAAAATTGTTTACCAGGCGTTGATCCTGCCGAATTTGCCTGAACCTTTTCATTATTTAAATTTCATCAGCCTGATTGGGCAACCCCGTATCCCTATTTGCTATAACGCCAGTGCTATTGCTACGACGGCAATTGATACTGCGACAGTTCTGGTAGGGAGTAGTGTTTCAACTGTCGGGCATCTCAAAAGTTATAGTGCCAAAGAGCAGTGTCAATTAGAGCAAGACCGCTATCAGTTTTTAGATATAGATCAGATCCAGGTTGATTTCCCAAACTATTATTTTAAGCGTGATGATGAAGAACTCAGTTGCCAACTCAAAGTGAATATTGGGACTGAAATAGAAAATCATTCAGCCTTACAATGGGGCGTTGGGGATTATTGGTATGTTCGCTGCCAATGCGAAGGCGAAATCATTTATAAAAAACAAAAATATCAAATCGAGGCGCAAGGGATACTAAAACACGCCAGAGCCATCTATTTACCTTTTATCGCTTTTCATTTTTTTACTTATCAAATCATTCAGGTTAATGCTGACTTTCAGATCATCTTGTCTGAACTTAGAAATCAATGGAATAACATTATTTTTTCTAGAATTGAAATTCAGTCAAATGAACAGCAGTCGATTCTTTATGATCATCAAGTAATTTTGGATGTTACCCGTGTTTATCCTAAAGTACAGACGCCTAATGGAAGGGAGATGTATTTGCCTCGAGAATTTGTTTGGCAATATCAAGAAAATGATGAGATTGTCTTTCAATTACAGGCGCAAAGCCGTGGTGACTATAAATTTGGCTTAGCCGCAGGCTACGTGGGTAGTTTTAACTACCAGCTATTATGGAATAAGCAGAGCTACGAGGGTTCTGGGTATTGTGAATATATCGACTGTCGGCCTCTTCATTGGCAAGAAAAAAGTAAAACTGAACAAATAATGGACCAAATACCGCATTTTCAACCTTATTTGTGCAAAAAATAGTCGCTTGGATTAATAATTTAAGATTATTTGAAAAATGGGGTTGCGCCTGGTCTGAAATGCTGTAGAATGCACATCCATCGGCGGTGATGCAG